>JAGWTH010000003.1 GCA_028868995.1 Burkholderiales bacterium
GCGAGGGCGAGCCGCGCCGCGAGCGCGCGGAAGGCGCCGAGGGCGCGCAGGCGCAGCGGCCGGAAGGCCAGCCAGCGGGACGCGGCGGCGAAGGCCGACGCGAGCGGGGCGAGCGCGGAGGCCGTGGCGAGGGCCGCGAGCAACGCGAGCCGCGGGAGGCCCGCGAACCGCGCGAGCAGCGTGAACCGCGCGAGGCCCGCGAAGGGCGCGAGCCGCGCGAGGACCGCGAGCCGCGCGAGAGCCGTGAACGCCACGAGGCGCGCCAGCGCCGCGAGGCCGAACGCCTGGAGCGCGAAAGCCGCGAACTGGCGCAAGCGCGCGGCGCCGTGCCGGAAGGCGGCGCCCTCGCAGAAGGCGGCGCCCCCGCGGAAGGCGAAGGCGCGTCCGAGCAGCGCACCGACCGGGGCCCGCGCGGCGAGCGCGGTGAACGGGGCGAGCGCCGCGAAGGCCGCCGCGAGCGCGGCGAACGCCGTGGCGAGCGCGGCCCGCGCGAGGGCGCACCGGCCGAGGAGGCCGATGCCCTGGCTGCTGCCGCCGGATCCGTCGGCGCGGTGACCGAATCCGCCGAGGCGCAAGTGCCGCCGGCTGCCGACGCGGTGCTGGAATCGCACACGCACTACGACGAGCGCCAGGCCCAGGGGGAGCCGGGCGAGCGCGCAGCCGGCCGCGAGGAAGGCGAGCGCCGCGACCGCCGCTCGCGCGACCGCTACGGCCGCGACCGGCGCGAGCGCGGCGAGCGCGCGCCCGAGGCCATCGTCGCCACCGGTGCCGAAGTCTCCCCGGCGGAAATGGAAGTGTTCGCCGGCCACGCGCAGATGCCCCAGGAGCACCATGCCGGCGGCGCCCAGCCGGAGGCGGCGGCCCCGGCGCCGGCCCCGGCCGTCGAGCCGATCCGCACCCGGGCCTTGCCGCGCGTGCAGCCCTTCCGGCTGCCGGTCGACGACCTGAAGAACGTGGCCGAGACCTCCGGCCTGCAGTGGGTGCTGTCCGACGCCGACAAGATCGCCGCCGCCCAGGCCGCGATCGCCGCCGAACCCAGGCCGGTGCACGTGCCGCGCGAGCGGCCGCCGGTGGTGGTGGTCGACGAGGGCCCGCTGGTGCTGGTGGAGACCCGGCGCGACCTGCGCAACCTGCAGCTGCCGTTCTGACCGGACGGCCAGGCAGCGAAAAGGGCGCCCTCGGGCGCCCTTTTCATTCGCGGCGCCGAACCCCCCGCCCCGCTATTCTCCCGCCGCCCTCTTCCAAGCCAGCGCCGCCGCCTGCGCATCCTCGCGCTGCTCGGCGAGCTCCGCCAGCGCGCGCCAGGCATTGCGGTGCAGGCCGGCGTCCTGCAGGCCCAGCGCCGCCTGCGTCAGCAGCTGCTGCGCCTTGCCCCACAGCTGGCGCTTCATGCAGGCCATGCCGGCCAGGTACTGCAGGGTGGCGTCGCGCGGGTTGGCGCGCTGCGCCGTCTCGATGCGGGCGAGCCAGGCGGCGTCCAGCGACTCCAGTCCCTCCTCCAGCGCCGCGACCAGTTTCACGCGCAGGCTGTCGCCCAGCTCCGACTGGTGCTCCCAGACAGGCAGCAGCCAGTCGCGCGCCTGGCGGGCGTCGCCGCGCAGGCTCACCAGGCGCTGCGCGGCGTGGATCGCCACTTCCGGGAGCAGGCGTTCCGCGGGCTCCAGCGTGCCCCAGACGCGCTGCAGCTGCGCGGGATCGTAGGCGCCGTTGAGCAGGTCGATGGCCAGGCCGCGCACGATGCTGCGCGCGGCCACCGGGGAGAAGGCATGGTGCTTGGCCAGCAGGCGCGCCGTCTCCAGCGCCTCCATCGGCTCGCCGGCCAGGCGCGAGGCGCGCAGGCGCGTGCGCAGCGCCAGCGTGCGCCGGCCCGCGCCCAGGGGCAGCCCCTGCAGCAGCTCCAGCGCCGCCTTCGGCTCGCGGTCCTCCAGCGCCCAGCGGGCGGCGCGCAGGACGGCGCCGTCGCGCGTCTCCTGCGCATCGCGCGTGGACGCCTGCTCCAGCGCCTGGCGCAGGTGGTCCTCGCGGGCGGCGCGGTCCTGCAGCGCATGGGCCGATTCGCCAGCCAGCAGGTGGGCGATCGCGCGCAGCTGGGCGGCATTGCCGGGCTCCTGTCCCGAAGCCGAAAGCGAAGCCTCCTGCGCCAGCACCGCCTCGGCCGCCTTGCGGGAGCGGATGTAGCGCCCGGCCAGAAGGTGCGACAGGCTTTCCAGCAGCGCGGCATGCATGGAGCGCTCCTTCTGCTGGGTGCGCCAGCGCAGGGCCTGCCGCGGCAGGTCGAACAGCGCCGCCAGCGCCCGCATCACCGCATGCGCGAAGAAGAAGGCGGCGACCAGCAGCAGCACCACCAGGTTGAGGGACAGGTCGACGCGGTACGGCGGCCAGAACAGCGTGACGGTGCCCTGGTTGTTGCCCGCGAACAGGGCGCCCGCCACCGCGACGGCGAACAGCACCAGCAGCCAGAGCGCGGCACGCATCGCGGCTACTTCCCGGCCGCCGTGGCCGCCGCGGCGGCCAGGGCCGCCAGGGTCGCGTCGATGCGCGGCACTTCCGCGGTCCGCACCTGCGCCTGCACCTGCTGCAGCTGGGTGGCCGCGGCCTGCGTGCGGCGCGACGCCGGGTCGAAGTACTTGTAGAGGGCCGCGGCCGCCGAGGCCACGTCGGAGCGCGCCGCCTCGTTCTGGTGGGCGAGCAGCGACAGCCGCACGTTCAGCAGCTTGAGCTTCATGTTCTCGCGCAGGAAGAAGACCTGGTCCGGCGCCAGCAGCATGGCCTCGGGCTGGTCGATGCGGTTCACGCGCACCAGGCCGCGCGCCTGCTCCAGCACGGCGTCGCGCCAGCGCTCCCACCAGGGGGCCGGCGCCGGGGCCGGGGCGGCCGCCTTGCGCGGGGTCTCGGCCAGCGAGCGCGCGGGCACCGCGTTGACCACGGGCAGCTCGTCCACCTGCCGCACGAGCTCGTCGATGCGCGCCAGGAGGCCCGGCACGTCGGTGACGCTGGCGGAACGCAGCCGGTCCGTGTCGCGGGCGATGGCGGTGCGCACGCGCGCCAGGCGCGGCTGGGCGGCCCGCGCGAGGCGCTGGTCGGCGGTCCGCAGCGCCCCGAGCAGCGGCTCCACGCTGCCGGTCAGCTGGGCCTGCTGCTGCGCCAGGCGCAGCGCCGATTCGATGTCGACCACCAGGTTCTCGTCGCGCGAGCGCGACAGGCTCTGGATCAGGTCCTCCAGCTGCTGGCGCTGCAGCGCCACCTCGGACAGGCGCGATTCGAGCACCACCTGGCGGGCCGCCGTGTCGCGCGCGACGTCCTGCGCCTGGCGCGCGAGCGCCCGGGCCTCGATCGCGTTGGCGCCAGTGTCGGCGCTCTGGCGGGCGAGCTGCTCCTGGATCGCGGACAGGCGCTGCCACAGCATGACGCTGGAGAGCAGCGCGGCCGCCGCCACCGCCGCCAGCGCGAGCAGGGCCAGGCGCGAATTCCCGCCGGGGCGCGCGAGCGCCGCCTCCGGTGCAGCCGGGGCCGGGGAAGGCGGCTCGGGAGCGGGCGACGGCGGAGACAGGGAACTCATCGGGTCGATTCTATCGACGCGAGCACTTCGTCGAGGCCGGGACGCGAGGCCCGCACCTCGCCGAAGCCGAGCGCGCGCGCCGCCTCGGCGATGCGCGGATGGGTGGCGAGCGCGCGCGCGTGCGACCAGTCCTGCCGCGGCAGCAGCTGCGCCAGGTGGCGCGCCGCCTCCGAGCTGCTGAACAGCCACCAGGACCCGTCGCGCGCGGCACGCTGCGCGCTGGCGCGCTGCGCCTCGTCCCAGGCGGGCGCCTGCCGCGTATACGCGACCACCGTGTCGACGGCCACGCCGCGCGCGGCCAGCTGCTGCACGATCCAGTCGCGGCCCTGGGCGCGCCCGCTCGCGTCGCCGCCGCGCACCAGCAGCACGCGGTCGCCCGCGCGCAGCCGCCCCTCGACCCGCGGCCACAGGTGTTCCGAATCGAACTGGGCCGCGTCGGGCGCGGGCGCGTCGATGCGCTCCTCGGGCACGCCGGCGGTGCGCAAGGCCTCCCGCGTCGCGGGCCCGGGGGCCCAGGCGCGGGCGTGTTCGAAGACCGGGCGGCAGGCGAAGAATCCCTGGACCGCATTGGCGCTCACGAACATCACCGCGGCATAGCGGTCGGCCCCGGCGGCCGCCTGGCTCAGGGCCGCGGCATCGGGTGCCGGCCCGATCGCCAGCAGGGGCAGCACGAGGGCGTCGACCTGCCGCTCGCGCAGGCGGGCCGCCCAGCGCTCGGCTTCCTGCACCGGGCGCGTGAGCACGACTGCCACGCTAGCGCGCCCCGCCGGCCCGCAGCCGCGCCGCGACCTGTTCGCCCAGCGCCGCGGCCTGCCCCAGGTCGGCCACGACGTCGGCGCCGCGCGCGCGCACCAGCACGCCCGGCTGCCCGGGGTCGCCCCAGGCCGCCTCCAGCTGCAGGTACTCGCCATCGAAGCGCGCATGCGCGGCCAGGGGCATGGAGCAGCTGCCGCCCATGGCGCGGCTGACCGCGCGCTCGGCCGCCACGCACAGCCAGGTCGACTGGTTCGACAACGGTGCCAGGGCCTCCGCGACGTCGGCGCGGCCGGCACGGATCTCGATGCCCAGCGCGCCCTGCCCCGCGGCGGGCAGCATCTGCGCGGGCTCGAAGACGTGGCGGATGCGGTCGCCCAGGCCCAGGCGCTTCAGACCCGCGGCCGCCAGCACGATGGCGTCGTACCGACCCTCGTCCAGCTTGCGCAGGCGCGTGTCCAGGTTGCCACGCAGCGGCTCGATGCGCAGGTCCGGCCGCTGCGCGAGCAGCAGCACCACCCGGCGCAGGCTGGAGGTGCCGACCAGGGCGCCCTGGGGCAGTTCGGACAGCTGCGCGAAACGGGGGGAGACGAAGGCATCGCGCGGATCCTCGCGCTCCATCACGCAGGCCAGGGCGAAGCCCGCGGGCAGTTCCATGGGAACGTCCTTGAGCGAGTGCACCGCGAGGTCGGCCCGGCCCTCCTCGAGGGCGACCTCGAGTTCCTTCACGAACAGGCCCTTGCCGCCCACCTTGCTCAGTGCCCGGTCCAGGATCTGGTCGCCCTGGGTCGTCATCCCGAGCAGCGTGACCTGGTGGCCGCGCTGCTGCAGCAGCGACTTCACGTGTTCGGCCTGCCACAGGGCCAGCCGGCTTTCGCGCGTGGCGATGGTGAAGGCGCTCACTTGGTAACCTGCATGTAATCGGTGGGGGGAGCCGGATGCTAGCATCCCCGCATCCCCCCTTCACGGAAGCGAACCATGCCTGCCACCGAGCAGCCGCCCGCGCGGCGCGCCAAGGACAACGAACGCCCGCTGCTGGAAGACATCCGGCTGCTGGGCCGCATCCTCGGCGACGTGATCCGCGAGCAGGAAGGCGTGGAGACCTACGAGCTGGTGGAGCGCATCCGCAAGCTGTCGGTGGCCTTCCGCCGCGACGCCGACCACGAGGCCGACCGCGCGCTGAAGTCGCTGCTGAAGTCGCTGTCGGGGGAGGAGGCGGTGCGCGTCATCCGCGCCTTCACCTACTTCAGCCACCTGGCCAACCTGGCCGAGGACCGCCACCACATCCGCCGCCGCGAGGTGCACGAGCGCGCCGGCGACACGCAGGAAGGCAGCATCGAGGTGGCCCTGGCGCGCCTGCGCTGGGCGGGCATCCAGGCGAAGGCCGTGTCGCAGACGCTGGCGCACAGCTACCTCTCGCCGGTGCTCACGGCCCACCCCACCGAGGTGCAGCGCAAGAGCATCCTGGACGCCGAGCGCGACCTGGCCCGGCTGCTGTCCGAGCGCGACGAGATCAAGGCCCGCGCCCTGCCCCGCGACGCGCTGGCGCCGCGCGAGCTGGCCGCCAACGAGCTGCAGATGCGCGCCCGCGTGCTTCAGCTGTGGCAGACGCGGCTGCTGCGCTTCACCAGGCTCACCGTGGCCGACGAGATCGAGACCTCGCTCAGCTACTACGAGGCGACTTTCCTGCGCGAGATCCCGCGCCTGTACGGCCAGCTGGAACAGGAGCTCGGCCAGCAGCCGGTGGCCAGCTTCCTGCGCATGGGCCAGTGGATCGGCGGCGACCGCGACGGCAACCCCAACGTCGGTGCCGAGACCCTGACCTACGCCCTGCGCCGCCAGTGCGAGGTGGCGCTGCGCCACTACCTGACCGAGCTGTTCTGGCTGGGCACCGAGCTGTCGCTGTCGGCGCTGCTGGTGGACGTGACCCCGCAGATGCGCGCGCTGGCCGACAGCTCGCCCGACCTCAACGAGCACCGCCTGGACGAACCCTACCGGCGCGCCGTGACCGGCATGTATTCGCGCCTGGCCGCCACCCTCAAGGAGCTCACGGGGGGCGAGGCGGCGCGCCACGCGGTGCCGCCGCAGAACCCCTACGCTCGCGCCGAGGAGTTCCTGGCCGACCTGCGCACCATGCGCGACTCGCTGCTGGCGCACCACGGCGCGGCGCTCGTGCAGCAGCGCCTGCACCCGCTGATCCGGGCGGTGGAGGTGTTCGGCTTCCACTTGGCCACGGTGGACCTGCGCCAGAACTCGGAGCAGCACGAGGAGGTGGTGGCCGAGCTGCTGGCCACCGCGCGCATCGAGCCGGACTACCGGGCGCTGGACGAGGCCGGCAAGCGCGCCGTGCTGCTGCGGCTGCTGTCGGACGCGCGGCCGCTGCGGGTGCTGGACGCGCCCTATGGAGAGCATGCGCGCCGGGAGCTGGCCGTGTTCGAGGCCGCGCGCGAGATGCGGCTGCGCTACGGCCCGCAGGCGATCCGCCACTACATCATCAGCCACACCGAGGCGGTGAGCGACCTGCTGGAGGTGATGCTGCTGCTGAAGGAAACGGGCCTGCTGCACGGCACGCTGGACGGGCAGGCGCGCACGGACCTGATCGTGGTGCCGCTGTTCGAGACCATCGCCGACCTGCGCGACGCCGCGCCCATCATGCGCGAGTTCTATGCGCTGCCCGGGGTCGCGAAGATGATGCAGCGCTCGGGGGCCGAGCAGGACATCATGCTGGGCTACAGCGACAGCAACAAGGACGGCGGCATCTTCACCAGCAACTGGGAGCTGTACCGTGCCGAGATCGCGCTGGTCGACCTGTTCGACCAGCTGGCCAACACCCACGACATCCAGCTGCGCCTGTTCCACGGCCGCGGCGGCACGGTGGGCCGCGGCGGCGGCCCGAGCTACCAGGCGATCCTGGCGCAGCCGCCCGGCACGGTGCGCGGCCAGATCCGCCTGACCGAGCAGGGCGAGGTGATCGCCTCCAAGTACGCCAACCCCGAGATCGGCCGGCGCAACCTGGAGACGCTGGTGGCGGCGACGCTCGAAGCCACGCTGCTGCAGCCGACCAAGCCGGCCAGCAAGGCCTTCCTGCAGGCGGCCGAGCAGCTCTCGCAGGCCAGCATGCAGGCCTACCGGGCGCTGGTGTACGAGACGCCCGGCTTCGCGGAATTCTTCTTCGGCGCCACGCCGATCCGCGAGATCGCGGAGCTGAACATCGGCTCGCGCCCGGCCTCGCGCAAGGCGAGCCAGCGCATCGAGGACCTGCGCGCCATCCCCTGGAGCTTCAGCTGGGGCCAGAGCCGGCTGACGATCAACGGCTGGTACGGGTTCGGCTCCGCGGTGGAGGGCTTCCTGGCCGCCGGCCCGCGCAAGGAACAGCTCGCGCTGCTGCAGCGCATGTACCGCCAATGGCCCTTCTTCCGCGCCCTGCTGTCCAACATGGACATGGTGCTGGCCAAGAGCGACCTGGCGCTGGCCTCGCGCTACGCCGAACTGGTGCCCGACACGCGCCTGCGCCGGCGCATCTTCGGGCTGATGGAGGCGGAGTGGCAGCGCACGGTGGAGGCGCTGTCGCTGGTCACCGGCGAGAAGCAGCGCCTGTCCGGCAACGTGTCGCTGGCGCGCTCGATCCGGCACCGCTTCCCCTACATCGACCCCCTGCACCACCTGCAGGTGGAGCTGGTGCGGCGCTGGCGCGACGGCCGCGCCGACGAGCGGGAGCGCCGCGGCATCCACCTCGCGATCAACGGGATCGCGGCGGGGCTGCGCAACACGGGGTGAGCCTGCGCATGCCGCCCGAAAAAGTCGCCTGCGACCTTTTCGGGTGAAGCCTCAGCGATAGAAGGGTTCGACCTTGCCCTTGAGCTTGAGCATCAGCGGGTTGCCCTTGCGGTCCAGGGTCTTGCCGGCGGGCACCTTCACCCAGCCTTCGCTGACGCAGTATTCCTCGACGTCGCCGCGCTCCTGCCCGTTGAACAGGATGCCCACGTCGTGCTCGAAGATCGCCCGCACGTGGTGCGGGCTGCGGGGGTCGGCGGAAAGGCGGTCGGGCAGCGGCGGGCGTTCGATCGGGTCGGTCATGGCGCGTATTGTCGGCCAACCGCACCCCGCTCTCAGCTCGCCAGCGCCTCCCGCACGGCGCTGAGCTGCCGGCGCGACACGGACAGGCTCTCGTCGATGCCGTTCAGTCGCACGGCCCAGCCCTCGCCCTCCTCCGCGTCGAACTGCTTTTCCAGCGCCCGCACGGCGCGCCGGGAAACCAGCGCGTTGCGGTGCACGCGCAGGAACTGCGTCCCGTGCCGCTCCTCGAGCTCGCTGAGCGAGCCGTCCAGGATGTAGCTGCGGGCGGCGGTGCGCACCGTGATGTACTTCAGTTCGGCCTTGAAATACAGGACCTCTGCCACCGGCACGCGCTCGGTGCGCCCGCGGTCCTGGATCACCAGCACCTCCTCGGGCTCGGGGCCGCCGGCGCGGCCCTGGCGGGCCTTCTCGATGCGGGCCAGGGCCTGCTCCAGGCGCTCCAGCCGCACCGGCTTGGTCAGGTAGTCCACCGCCTCCAGCTCGAAGGCGCTGACCGCGTGCTCGGCATAGGCCGTCACGAAGACCACGGCCGGCGGGTCCGGCAGGGTGCGCATCACCTGCGCCAGCGCCAGTCCGTCCGCGCCCGGCATGTGGATGTCCAGCAGCACGCCGTCGAAGGACTGGCGGCGCAGGTGCTCCATGGCCTGGGCGGCGTTGGCCGCCTCCCCCGCCACTTCGGCCGCGGGGTTCTTGCAGTCCGCCAGCAGCGTGCGCAGGCGCGAACGCGCCAGCGGCTCGTCATCCACCAACAGCATCTTCAGGCCCATGGGTTCCCCTCTTCGTTAGCCCTCACGCCGGCACCTCGATGCGCACCTGGTAGCGCCCGTCGATCAGCGCGGTCTGGAACTGCGCCTGGACGTCGTGCAGCAGCCGCAGGCGGTCGCGCACATTGTCCAATGCCACCCCGTGGCCCGGCCTGCCCTGTCCGGCCGGGACCGTGTTCGTCACCTTGATCACCACGACGCTGCCGCGCCTCTGGGTGGTGACCTTGACGTCCGCCCCGGTCGGACTGGGCTCGACGCCGTGCTTCACCGCATTCTCCACCAGCGGCTGCAGGAACAGCGCCGGCACGCGGGCCTTGCCCGCCTGCGGGTCGATCGACCACTGCACCCGCAGCCGGTCGCCGAAGCGCACCTGCTCGATGTCCAGGTAGTGGCGCGCCACCTGCACCTCCTCCGCCAGGCTGGCAGCGTCGGTCTTGGCGACCAGCGCGTGGCGGAACAGCTCGCTCAGGTCCTCCAGCAGGGTCTCGGCCCGGGCCGGGTCCTCGCGCACCAGGGCGATGGCACTGTTCAGGCTGTTGAACAGGAAATGGGGCCGGATGCGGGCCTGCAGCTCCGCCAGCCGCGCCGCCGTCTCGGCCGGCATGCGGCCCTTGTCCCGCAGCACCAGGGCGGTGACCATGATGGCCGCCGCCAGCGTCCCGGCGCCGGCCGAGGCGAGCCAGGGCGGCTGCATGCCCGCCAGGCCCAGGGTCGTGAGCAGGGCGCAGCTCACCAGGCCGGCCGGCGCCCCCAGGGCGACGCTCACCGCCTGCTGCCCACCGGCGGGCAGGCGCGCCAGCAGGGGGCTGGCGCCGCAGGTGACCACCAGCCAGGCCAGGACGGCCGGCAGCACGGCGCCGCTGAACAGGGCCAGCCGCTGCAGCCAGTCGGCCCAGGAGCCGGGGCCGAACAGCGCGCCCACGGCCACCACGGCCTCGGAGAACAGCACGGCGCGCAGGACCACGCCCGGCTGGCAGACGTCGAACACCATCCGCGGGCGCGGCTTGGCCGCCGGCTTCGGCCGGTTCAATTCCTGGAACGCGGATAATAGTTTCGAGTCGTCCATCAGAGTCAGTGCACGCTCACGCGTGTCCCGCAGGGCCCCCTTCCGCCCGCATTATTGGTGAAGCGACCGTCCCGACCCATCTTCCAGCGCATCCGAGCATCCCTTATGAGCCAACTCGATCACAAGTCCGCGGCCTGGTCCGCCCTGTTCAGCGAGCCCATGAGCGACCTCGTCAAACGCTACACCGCCAGCGTGTTCTTCGACAAGAGGCTGTGGCAGGCGGACATCGCCGGCTCCCTGGCGCACGCCGCCATGCTGGCCCGCCAGGGTGTCATTTCCGCAACGGACCTGGCCGACATTCGCCGCGGGATGGAGCAGATCCGCCAGGAAATCGCCTCCGGCGCCTTCGACTGGAAGCTGGACCTGGAGGACGTGCACCTCAATATCGAGGCCCGCCTCACCCAGCTGGTGGGCGACGCCGGCAAGCGCCTGCACACCGGCCGCAGCCGCAACGACCAGGTGGCCACCGACGTGCGCCTGTGGCTGCGCGGGGAGATCGACCTGATCGCCGGCCTGCTGGAGGACCTGCAGCGGGCGCTGCTCACGCTGGCGGAGCAGAACGTGGACGTGGTGCTGCCCGGCTTCACCCACCTGCAGGTGGCGCAGCCCGTGAGCTTCGGCCACCACATGCTGGCCTACGTGGAGATGTTCGCCCGCGACCACGAGCGCATGCTGGACGTGCGCAGGCGCGTCAACCGCCTGCCCCTGGGCGCGGCGGCGCTGGCCGGCACCACCTACCCGCTGGACCGAGAGTTCGTGGCGCGGGAGCTGGGCATGGAGGGCGTGTGCCAGAACTCGCTGGACGCGGTGAGCGACCGCGACTTCGCCATCGAGTTCGCTTCAGCGGCCTCGCTGGTGATGGTGCACGTCAGCCGCATGTCCGAGGAGCTGGTGCTGTGGATGTCGCAGAACTTCGGCTTCATCCGCATCGCCGACCGCTTCACCACCGGCTCGTCGATCATGCCGCAGAAGAAGAACCCGGACGTGCCGGAGCTCGCGCGCGGCAAGACCGGCCGCGTGGTGGGCCACCTGGTGGCCCTGATCACCCTGATGAAGGGGCAGCCCCTGGCCTACAACAAGGACAACCAGGAGGACAAGGAGCCCCTGTTCGACACGGTCGACACGCTCAAGGACACCCTGCGCATCTTCGCCGAGATGGCCGGCGGCATCACCGTGGTGCCCCAGGCCATGGAGCAGGCGGCGCTCAGGGGCTACGCCACCGCCACCGACCTGGCCGACTACCTGGTGAAGAAGGGCCTGCCCTTCCGCGACGCCCACGAGACGGTGGCGCACGCGGTGAAGGCCGCGACCTCGCACAATTGCGACCTGTCCGAGCTGCCGCTGGCGGTGCTGCAGCAGTTCCATGCCGCCATCGGCAAGGACGTCTACGACCACCTCTCGCTGCGCGGCTCGCTCAACGCTCGCAACACCCTGGGCGGCACGGCGCCGGCGCAGGTGAAGGCGCAGATCGAGCGGCACCGCAAGCGGCTCGCGGCCTGAACGCCGCGGCGCCTCAAGCCACCCGCAGCGCCGCCTGCACCCGGTTCGTCTGCGGGTCGATGCGGGCCGTCGGGACCTGGTAGTTGCGCTCGTCGAACAGGTCGATGCCGCAGCGCAGGTTCTCGATCCAGTCGTAGAACTCGGCGATCGCCTGCTTGCCGGCGATCGGGGCGCCATGCTGGGGCACCAGCATGCGCACGTCCAGGCCGCGGGCCATCTGCGCCCACAGGCGGAGGACCTTGTTGGACACCATGTAGCGTCGGTGGAAGCCCTCCATCCTCGCGATGTGGGGGCCGAGGTCCTTGACCGGGATGCGGGCCTCGGCGCCGCTGCCGAGCGACACGCCCAGGTCGCCGGTGAACAGGATCTTGCTGACCGGGTCGTAGAACTGGAAGTTGCCCTCCGAGTGCATGAAGTGCGCGGGCAGCAGCCACAGCTCGTTGCGGCCCAGGGGCAGCCTGCCGCCGGCGTCGGGCACGCCGATCACGCGGTCCTCGGTCTTGCCGGCCTTGGTGAAGTGCGGCGCGAAGCGCTCCCAGATGCGCGAGATCACCAGCTTGGCGCGGGTGGAGGTCATCCAGCGATCGAGCGAGGCGATGATGTCCGGGTCGGCGTGCGAGGCCACGAGGAAGCTCAGGTTCTGCGGCGGGAACCAGCGCGAGAGCGCCATGAACAGCTCGTTGAACGCGATGTTGCCGCCCGGGTCGATGATGGCGCCCACCCCGTGGTCGACCACCAGGAACTGGTTGGACTGGACCGCCTGGCCGTCTTCGTCCATGAGGTCGGTGAACATGAGGCAGGCATGGTGTTCGTCGCGGTAAAGCTCGATCGGGGACAAGGCGGACTCCATCAATGGGACGGGCCCCACTCTAGGGACCGCGCCCCGGCCCTCCCTTGACGGCCGTCAACGGGCCTGCCGATCGCCTCCGCGCGGCGGCGGACGGGCACAATCCGGCGCTGGACGGCGGCCGGCGTGAAGCCGCTTCAGGTGCCCGCCAAATTTCTTCAGCCGCCCGCGGCCCGGCGGCCGCTACGATTGCACCCTCACCCGGAGGAGACTGCCTTGCCCGTGATCACCAACATCGAGGACCTGCGCGCGCTGGCGAAGAAGCGCGTGCCGCGCATGTTCTATGACTACGCCGATTCCGGCTCCTGGACCGAGGGGACCTACCGGTCCAACGAGGCGGACTTCCAGCGCATCCTGCTGCGCCAGCGGGTGGCCGTGAACATGGAGGGCCGCAGCCTGCGCACCACCATGATCGGCCAGGACGTCGCCATGCCCGTGGCGATCGCGCCCACCGGCCTGACCGGCATGCAGCACGCCGACGGCGAGATCCTGGCGGCGCGGGCGGCCAGGAAGGCGGGCATCCCCTTCACCCTGTCCACCATGAGCATCTGCTCGCTGGAGGACGTGGCCGAGGGCACCGGGCGCCACCCGTTCTGGTTCCAGCTGTACGTGATGCGCGACCGCGGCTTCATCGAGAGCCTGATCGACCGCGCCAAGGCGGCCGGCTGCTCCGCCCTGGTGCTCACGCTGGATCTGCAGATCATCGGCCAGCGCCACAAGGACATCCGCAACGGCCTGTCGGCGCCGCCCAAGCCCACCCTGGCCAACCTGCTGAACCTGGCCACCAAGCCGCGCTGGTGCCTGGGCATGCTGGGCACGAAGCGCCGCCAGTTCGGCAACATCGTCGGCCACGTCAAGGGCGTCGAGAACATGGGTTCGCTGTCGGAGTGGACCGCCAAGCAGTTCGACCCGACCCTGTCCTGGAAGGACGTGGAATGGATCAAGAGCCGCTGGGGCGGCAAGCTGATCCTCAAGGGCATCCAGGATGTGGAGGACGCGAAGCTGGCCGCCGACTCCGGCGCCGACGCCCTGATCGTCTCCAACCACGGCGGCCGCCAGCTCGATGGCGCGCCCTCCTCCATCTCCGCCCTGCGGCCCATCGTGGAAGCGGTGGGCGACCGCATCGAGGTGCACATGGACGGCGGCGTGCGCTCCGGCCAGGACGTGCTCAAGGCGGTGGCGCTGGGCGCGCGTGGCGTCTACATCGGCCGCGCCATGCTGTACGGCCTGGGCGCGATGGGACAGGAAGGCGTGGAGAAGGCGCTGGCCCTCATCCGCAACGAGCTGGACCTGACCATGGCCTTCTGCGGCCGCACCGACATCCGCGACGTCGACCGCGGCGTCCTGCTGCCCGGCACCTACTGAGAGCAGGCACGCGCCGGCCGCGCGAGCGCGGTCGGCAGCGT
Source organism: Burkholderiales bacterium (assembly GCA_028868995.1). GTDB lineage: Bacteria > Pseudomonadota > Gammaproteobacteria > Burkholderiales > Burkholderiaceae_C > Ramlibacter. The sequence continues at coordinate 13,973 of JAGWTH010000003.1, forward strand.
CTGCAGCGCCTCCCAGCAGCCGGCGGGATCGGCCGGGTCCGCCACGCCTGCCCCGTAGTCCAGGCCGCAGCGGCGCGCGAGCGCGGCCGGCTCCGTGTGCGACTGCGAATGCCGTGCCAGGGCCAGCAGGGCCGGCGGCTGCGGCAGCGGCCGCAGCGCCTCCAGCACGCGGACCATCAGCCGGGCGTTGGCGTCCGCGTCGGCCGCGAGCAGCAGCACCAGGAGCGAGTAGTCGGGCAGGAAGGCGCGCGTGAGCGGCAGCAGCAGGCCGTGGCGCGCCATGGCGATGACCCGCAGCACGCGCCCGTCGTGGACGAAATCCACGTAGTCGGTGGCCACGTCGGTCGACTGCGCGCCGGCGAAGCGCCGGTGCACCACGTCGCAGCCATGGAGGCGCGCCAGCCAGTCGGTCAACTCGAAGCTGCCGGTCCCGGCCGCCGAACACACCAGAACGCGCTGAAAGGCATCGGGATCCTGTTGCTGCATCGCCCCGGGATGCTGCAGCGGCGTCGACAGCCGGCGCCAGATCGCGGGCGGTGAGAACTCCACGCCCGCATCCACCTCTCTCTGGAGCGCCAGCACGCGCCGCTCCATGTCCATGACGTGATCCTGGCCTTGCACGATCGCCATGGACCACGGACCGGACAGCAGGCGCGGGCCCTTGCTTGCGTGCACCAGGCGCAGATCCCGGTGGCGGGCGTCGACCCTCACACGGTCCATGATGTCGCGGACCGCCTCTTCCGGACCTTCCTTCCACTGCACGAACCAGCCCGACTGGTGCAGCAGCGCGGTGGCGACCCCGGCCGGATTGTTGTGCCGAAGCGCGTTGGCGCGGATCTTCTCCATCTCCGCGTAGACCGATTCCCGGATGGTGGCGCGGCTCGCATAGACGATGCGCGCCACCGTTTCCCCGGCACTTCCGGCGCATTGTTCCTGCTGGCGATCATCCATGTCACATGCTCTCACGATGCGCTCCGGTGCGAGTTGCCGCACGTCAACCAGCCGGCACGCGGCATTGCACAATCGGCGCGTGAGCCTCCCGCGCCGCATCGCCCACCTGGACATGGACGCCTTCTTCGCGTCCGTGGAGCTGCTGCGCTATCCGCAGCTCCAGGGCCTGCCGGTGGTGATCGGCGGCGGCCGGCGCGAGGCCGACCGGCTGCTGCGCGAGCGCCACGCCGGCGTGCCGCTGGCGCAGATCCCGGTAGCGGCCTTCCCGCTGCTGAAGGACTACGTGGGCCGGGGCGTGATCACCACCGCGACCTACCCGGCGCGCCAGTTCGGCGTCGGCTCCGCCATGGGCATGATGAAGGCCGCGAAGCTGTGCCCGCAGGCGATCGTGCTGCCGGTGGATTTCGACGAGGTGCGCCGCTTCTCGCGCGCGTTCAAGGCGGTGATCCGCGAGATCGCCCCGGTGATGGAGGACCGCGGCATCGACGAGGTCTACATCGACTTCACCGAGGTGCCGGGTGGCCAGCGCGAGGGTGGCCGGGTGCTGGCCCGCCTGATCCAGAAATCCATCTTCGAGGCCACCGGCCTGACCTGCTCGATCGGCGTGGCGCCCAACAAGCTGATCGCCAAGATGGCCAGCGAGTTCGACAAGCCCAACGGCATCTCCATCGTCCACGAGCAGGACGTGCAGGCGAGGATCTGGCCGCTGCCGGTGCGCAAGATCAACGGCATCGGCCCGAAGTCCGAGGAAAAGCTGCACCGGCTGCACATCCGCACCATCGGCGAGCTGGCGGCGCGGCCGCGCGAGTGGCTGGTCGACCACTTCGGCGCGTCCTACGGCGCCTGGATGCACGACGCCGCCTGGGGCCGCGACGAGCGCCCCGTGGTGACCGAGAGCGAGCCGGTGTCCATGAGCCGCGAGACCACCTTCGAGCGCGACCTGCATGCGGTGCGCGACCGCACGGAGCTGGGGGCGATCTTCACCGACCTGTGCCGGCGGGTCGCGGAGGACCTGCGGCGCAAGGGCTACGTCGGCCGCACCATCGGCATCAAGCTGCGCTACGACGACTTCCGCACCGCCACCCGCGACCTCACGCTGGACCACGCCACGGACGACGCCGCGACCATCCGGCGCGCCGCCGGCCAGTGCCTCAAGCGGGTGGACCTCGGGCGGCGCCTGCGCCTGCTGGGCGTGCGGGTGGGCAAGCTGGCGAAGGCCGGCAGCGAGGCCGCGGCCGAAGTCCGGACGCCCGTCGCGGCGGAGCACACGCCGGACCTTTTCCACGAGGGGCCCGCCGTCGAGCGGCCGGCTACGTCCAAAGGCTGATGGACGCGCCGCGCGCGCGGACTAAATTGGTCCTCAGAGCCCCCGGCGCGGCCGGGCGGCGGCAGCGGAGAAGCTCCATGGACCTGGACACCTTGCAGCGCATCAAGCGGTGGCACGTGCTCCACCAGCGCGACCACCCCGTCGAATACCACCTGTGGGACGCAGTCCTGACCCTCTGGCTCGCCGGCTGGGTCGGCTGGATCCCCGCCTTCGCCCTGGACGCGCTGTGGGCGGTGCCCCTGCTGGTGGCGGCCATGTGGGCCCCCACGCTCTACGTGGCAGCGCGCGTCAAGGCGCACCGGGCACGCCGGCTGCGCTGCGACTGGGTGTCGGTGCCGTAGGCCGGGATTCCGGACAGGCCCTATTGCCGCGCCGTCCGCACGTTGGCCGGCAGCGCCATGGGGTGGCTGGTGCGCAGCGGGTTGATGTCCACACCGCCGCGGCGCGTGTAGCGCGCATACACGGCCAGCCTGGTGGGCCGGCAGCGGCGCCAGACATCCATGAAGATCCGCTCCACGCACTGCTCGTGGAACTCGTTGTGGTTGCGGAAGCTCACCAGGTAGCGCAGCAGCCCGCCCTGGTCGATCTGCGGGCCGGTGTAGCGGATCTGGACGCTGCCCCAGTCCGGCTGGCCGGTCACCAGGCAGTTGCTCTTGAGCAGGTTGCTGGTGAGCACCTCTTCCACCGGCTGCTCGTCGAAGGCGGCGCTCAGCAGCTCCGGGGCCGGCGTGTACTGCGTGCACTCGATGTCCAGCCGGTCCAGGCTGAGGCCTTCGAGCTCGCGCACCTGCTCCTGGCCGAAGGCATCGGGCAGCAGCAGCCGCACGCCGATCGCCGAAGGCGCCGGCGCGCCGCGCCACACCGCCTCGCCCAGGTCGGCGCGCAGCCGGTCGCGGACGGCGTCGGCGCTCGCGAACACGGTGCCGCTGTAGCTGCCCAGGTAGAGCTTGAGCGACTTGCTCTCGATGATGTTGGGCGTCTCGCAGGGGATCGTGAAATGCGCGATGGCCACCTGGGGCTTGCCGCGCGGGTTCAGCCAGCTCAGCTCGTAGGCGGTCCACAGGTCCGCGCCGAAGAACGGCGGCGCGCCGGCGATGCCGATCTCCTCGCGCTTGGGCGCGCGGGCGATCGGGTAAAGCAGGCCCGGGTCGTACTGGTCGGCGTAGGCGACCGGCTTGCCCAGCTGGGAAAGTTCAGGAGAGGTCATGGCGGCGGCTCATTCGAAGCGGCGCTCGCGCAGCCACTTGGTCGCGATCCATTTCTCGCCCGCCAGCACCGGCGCGCCGCCGTGCAGCGTGCGGGTGGACGGGTGCGGGCGCTCGTAGCTGAAGAAGACCGCATTGCCGCGCCTGGGGGCGACCTCCAGGTGCACGTCGGGGAACACCGTGCCGCCGCCCTTTTCGGGTTCGGCCAGGTACATCACCAGGGTCGCCACGCGCTGGCCGCCGCGCTGGAGGATGGTGGGGGTGCCCGGCTCGCCCGGGTCGAAGTAGTCGTAATGCGGCTTGTATTCGGCGCCGGGACCGTAGTGCAGGACCTGCAGGCCCTCGCCGTGCTCCTCGGGCCAGCGCACCAGCCTGGCGATGCGCTGCTCGATGCGCCGCACCAGGTCGTTCTCGCCACGCTGGAAGAACATCCCCTGGCTGGTGCGGTCGGCGTTGACCTCCTCGCCGCCGGTGCGGGTGGCGACGGTCAGCGAGCGCGCCAGCCGCGGCCGCGCCAGGGCGATCAGCTGCTCGCACTCGTCGTCGGCGAGCAGGTCGCCGAACACCACGATCCGCGGGTCGGCCATCACCTGCAGCACCGCGACCCGGCGGTCGCCGGCGTCCAGGTACAGGGGGGACTCGTCCAGTTCCGGTTCGGGCACTGGCACCGCCGGCGGCAGGCCCCGGGCGAGGGCCTGCGACTCCAGGTGGCCGCGCAGCGTGCTCTCCAGGGCCTCGACGGCCACGTCCTCGCTCCAGCCGGAGGCCACCATGGCACGCACCACCGACTCGGCGCCGTGCCCCGCCTGCGCCTGCTCCACGATCCACTTGCGCAGATCGGGCGTCACCTGCTGCCTGGCCCGGGTCGTGTTCATGCCGTCATTCTGCGCCGGAACACCAGCCGGTCGGGCTGCGAGGCCGCGGCGTCGAAGGCATAGCCGTCCAGGTCGAAGCGCTCCAGCCTGCGCGGGGTCTCGATGCGATGGAGGATCGCGTAGCGGGCCATCAGGCCGCGGGCCTTCTTGGCCGCAAAGCTGATCACCTTCCAGCCCCCCGGCTTCCATTCCTCGAACACGCAGTCGATCACCCGCGCCCGCAGCGCCTTGCGGTCGACCGCCTTGAAGTATTCCTGGGAGGCGAGGTTGATCACCACCGGCGTCTTGTCGGCCGCCAGTGCCTCGTTGAGGCATTCGGCAATGCGACTGCCCCAATAGCGGTAAAGGTTCGCCGCCTCGCCGACCCGCAGCGCCGTGCCCATCTCCAGGCGATAGGGCTGCATCCAGTCCATCGGACGCAGCACGCCGTACAGCCCGCTCAGGATGCGCAGGTGGCGCTGCGCCCAGTCCAGGTCCGCCGCGCCCATCTCCCGCGCCCGCAGGCCGTCGTACACGTCGCCGTCGAAGGCGAGCACCGCCTGGCGCGCGTTGCGCGCGGTGAACTTGGGCGACCAGGCCTGGTAGCGCGCCACGTTCAGGGCGGCCAGCGGGTCGCTCAGGTCCATCAGGCTGGCCACCTCCTGCGGCGACTTGCGGCGCAGCACCTCGATCAGGCGCGCCGCGTCCGCGGCGAAGGCCGGCAGCGTGTGCGGCAGCTCCGGCAGGGGGGTCTCGTAGTCCAGCGTCTTGGCGGGAGAGAGGAGGAACAGCATCGTGGGGGAAACTAGGTACGCCAGGCCCGGCCGGCGAGCCACTGCATCGAGGCCACGGCCAGCACCAGCGCCGCATAGGTCGCCATCTTGCCGTCATGGCCGAAAAACCACAGTCCGGCGGCCAGCGTCGCACCGCCGGCGGCGAAGTTCAGGACGAACGCCAGCCACGCGGACCGGGGACGGGCGCCCGGCGGCAGGACGAGGCGGGCGCCCAGGGCGACCAGGGCGGCCACGGCCAGCGCGGGCGCCAGGAAAGCGACGATGTGCCGGGCGAGTTCGAGCGGGCTCAAGGGAGGCGGTTGATCTGGAACAAGCGGGCATCTTCCCGCCCAAGTGCTTGAATAGAGATCGAATTTTATAATCCGGGCCATGGCAGTCTGGGCTCTGGGCATCAACCACACGACGGCACCGCTGGACCTGCGGGGCCGCTTCGCGTTCGCCCTGGACCAGATCGAGCCGACGCTGCACGCGCTGCGCGACACGGTGGGCGCCCGCCTGGGCCGCCAGCCGGAGGCCGCCATCCTCTCGACCTGCAACCGCACCGAGATCTATTGCGCCGGCGCGCAGCCCGAGATCGACAGCACGGTGGAATGGCTCGCCCAGTCCGGCGGCGTGGCGCCGGGCCTGCTGCGCAGCCACGCCTACACCCTGCAGGACGCGGGCGTCGCCCGCCACGCCTTCCGGGTGGCCAGCGGCCTGGACTCCATGGTCCTGGGCGAGGCCCAGATCCTGGGCCAGCTGAAGGACGCCGTGCGCGTGGCCGACGAGGCGGGCGCCCTGGGCACCACCCTCAACCAGCTGTTCCAGCGCTCCTTCGCGGTCGCCAAGGAGGTCCGCACCGCCACCGAGATCGGCGCCCATTCCATCAGCATGTCGGCCGCCGCCGTGCGCCTGGCCGGCCAGCTGTTCGAGGACCTGTCCAAGGTCCGCGTTCTGTTCGTGGGCGCCGGCGAGATGATCGAGCTGGCGGCGACCCACTTCGCGGCGAAGAGCCCCCGGTCGATCGCCATCGCCAACCGCACGCTGGAGCGCGGCGAGAAGCTCGCCGGCCGCTTCGGCGGCGAGACCATGCGCCTGGCCGACCTGCCCGCCCGCCTGCACGAATTCGACGTGGTGGTCAGTTCCACCGCGAGCCAGCTGCCCATCATCGGCCTGGGCGCCGTGGAACGCGCGCTCAGGGCCCGCCGGCACCGTCCCATGTTCATGGTGGACCTGGCGGTGCCGCGCGACATCGAGCCCGAGGTCAAGGCACTGGAGGACGTCTACCTGTACACGGTGGACGACCTGGCGCACGTGGTGCAGGCCGGGCATGCCAACCGCCAGGCCGCCGTGGCCCAGGCCGAGGCCATCATCGACGCCGGCGTCCAGAGCTTCGTGCACTGGCTGGACCAGCGCCATGCCGTGCCCCTGATCCAGCAGCTGAACCTCCAGGCGGACGAATGGCGCGCCGCCGAACTGGCCCGGGCCCGCAAGCTGCTGGCCCGCGGCGAGGACGTCGAAGCCGTGCTGGATGCCCTGTCGCGGGGCCTCACCCAGAAGCTGCTGCACGGCGCCATGGCCGAACTGCGCGCAGGCGACGCCGACGCCCGCCAGCGCGCGTCGCAGGCGATCGAGCACTTCTTCCTGCGCAAGGAACGTTAGCGACGCGCGCCGCCGGCGCGCTCCCCTCCGTTTGGCGCCGGGCTTCCGCGTCGAGCGGCCGTCCTCCCCCGCTCAACGTTCAACGCCCACCCCCCATCCCAGTGAAACCCTTCCTCCGCCAGCAACTCGAGCGCTTCCCGGTCCGCCTGCAGGAGCTGGACTTCTACCTGTCGCAGCCCGAGGTGGTGAACGACATGGAGCGCTTCCGCGAGCTCACGCGCGAGCACGCCGAGGTGACCGAGGTGAACGGCGTCTTCCAGCGCTTCCTGCAGCGCGAGGGCGACCTGGCCCAGGCGCGCGAGATGCTCGACGACCCCGACCTGGCCGACATGGCGAAGGAGGAGATCGCCGCCCTCGACCAGGAGCTGCCGGCGCTCGAGAACGAGCTGCAGGCGCTGCTGCTGCCCCGGGACCCGGACGACGCGCGCAACGTCTTCCTGGAGATCCGCGCGGGCACCGGCGGCGACGAGTCGGCCCTATTCGCCGGCGACCTGCTGCGCATGTACACCCGGTACGCCGAGCGCCAGGGCTGGCGCGCCGAGATCGTCAGCGAGAGCGAGGGCGAGGTCGGCGGCTACAAGGAAGTCGTGGTCCGCGTGGCGGGCGAAGGCGCCTACGGCAGGCTGAGGTTCGAGTCGGGCGGCCACCGAGTGCAGCGGGTGCCGGCCACCGAGAGCCAGGGCCGCATCCACACCAGCGCCTGCACGGTGGCGGCGCTGCCCGAGCCCGACGAGGCGGCGGCGGTGCAGATCAACCCGGCGGACCTGCGCATCGACACCTTCCGCGCCTCCGGCGCCGGCGGCCAGCACGTGAACAAGACCGATTCGGCCGTGCGCATCACGCACATCCCCACCGGCATCGTCGCCGAGTGCCAGGACGACCGCTCGCAGCACCGCAACAAGGCCCGGGCCCTGCAGGTGCTGGCCGCGCGCATCCAGGAGAAGGACCGCTCGGAGCGCGCCGCGAAGGAAGCGGCCACCCGCAAGGGCCTGATCGGCAGCGGCGACCGCTCCGACCGCATCCGCACCTACAACTTCCCGCAGGGCCGCGTCACCGACCACCGCATCAACCTCACGCTGTACAAGCTGGACAAGGTCATGGAGGGCGAGCTCGACGAGATCGTCGCCGCCCTGCTGCTGGCCCGCCGGGCCGAGCAGCTGGAGGAGCTGGAGGTCGGCCTGGGCGCCGCGCGCACGTGAACCTGCGGGACGTCCTCGCCGCCGCACAAGGCCTCGGGCTGGACCGGCTGGATGCGCAACTGCTGCTGCTGCACGTGCTGGGCCGCGGGCCGGGCGAGCGCGCCTGGCTGCTGGCGCATGACACCGACGCGCTGGCGGACGGGACGCACGAGCGCTTCCTGGCGCTGTGCCGCCGGCGGGCGGACGGCGAGCCGGTGGCCTACCTCACCGGCGAAAAGGAGTTCCACGGCCTGCCGCTGCGGGTGGACGCCCGCGTGCTCGTGCCGCGGCCGGACACCGAGGCGATCGTGGACTGGGCGCTGGACCTGCTGCGCGGCCGCGCCGCGCCGCGGGTGATCGACCTGGGCACCGGCAGCGGCGCGATCGCCCTGGCGATCGCCTCGGCCCGACCCGACGCCCGGGTGGAGGCGGTGGACCGCAGCGCCGATGCCCTGGCGGTCGCCCGGGCCAATGCGCAGCGGCTGGGGCTGGCCGTGAAGTTCCGCCAGGCCAGCTGGCTGGAGGGCGCCGGCGAGTACGACCTGATCGTCGGCAATCCGCCCTATGTGGCCGAGGCCGACCCGCACCTGCCCGCCCTGCGGCACGAGCCGCGGTCGGCGCTGGTTGCCGGCCCCGACGGGCTCGACGACCTGCGCGCCATCGTCGCCGCCGCCCCCGCGCACCTCGCGCCGGGCGGCTGGCTGCTGCTGGAGCACGGCTGGGACCAGGCCGAGGCGGTGCGCACCCTGCTGCGCGCCGCCGGCCTGGCTGAAGTGACCAGCCGGACCGACCTGGCGGGCATTGCCCGCTGCTCCGGCGGCCGCCGGCTTGAACTGGGATAATCCGGCGCCAGATCAGTGCATTACCTGCCCAGGAGAGAATTCCCATGAGCGACGTCCAGCAACGCATTGCCGACCTGGTCCAGAACAGCGAGGTCCTGCTGTTCATGAAGGGCAACGCGTCCTTCCCCATGTGCGGCTTCTCCGGCCGCGCCGTGCAGATCCTCAAGGCCTGCGGCGTCGACCCGAAGCAGCTGAAGACCGTCAACGTGCTCGAGGACGACGAGATCCGCCAGGGCATCAAGGAATTCAGCAACTGGCCCACCATCCCGCAGCTGTACGTGCGCGGCGAATTCATCGGCGGCTCGGACATCATGATGGAGATGTACCAGAGCGGCGAGCTGCAGCAGGTCCTGGGCGCCCAGTCCTGACCCGCAAGCTGGCGCGCCGCGCGCGTCAGCACTCCACCCCCGCGGCTGCCAGCAGCCCCTCCTCCCCGCGATGCCTGTCGACTCCTGCCGACAGGTGCGCACGCGTGCGGCGCACCCCATTGATGGCTGGCACGACCTATGCTGGAATGAACGGCACAGTCGTTGAAGGAGCCGGCCGATGCCATCGCACAGCCTCGTACCGCACAGCCCGGGCCTGAAGCTGCCCATCGCCAACCTGCGCAGCGTGTTCCGCCCGCACGACGTGGAACGCAAGCTGGCCAAGCTGCCGGCGCGCGACCACGAGAACCTGCGGGCCACCTACGAGCGCATGCTCGAGCGAGGCCCCGAGCGCTTCCAGGTCAAGCCCAGCGGCGTCCCGGAGATGACGCCGCTCTATGAACAGCTGCCCAACTTCACCGAGGCGCTGGACGACATCAAGCGCCACGTCGCGCTGGCCCAGGATGCCGGCGACGGCATCGAGATCACGCCCATGCTGCTGCTGGGCCCGCCGGGCATAGGCAAGACCCACTTCGCGCGGCAGCTGGCCGACCTGCTGGGCACCGGCATGAACCTGGTGCCCATGAGCTCCATGACCGCGGGCTGGCTGCTGTCGGGAGCCTCCTCGCAGTGGAAGGGCGCCAAGCCGGGGAAGGTGTTCGAGGCGCTGGTGGACGGCCAGTACGCCAACCCGGTGATCGTCGTCGACGAGATCGACAAGGCGAGCGCCGACGCCCAGTACGATCCGCTCGGCTCCCTCTACAGCCTGCTGGAGCACGACACGGCCGGGACCTTCATGGACGAATTCGCCGAGGTGGCGATCGACGCCAGCCAGGTGATCTGGATCATGACGGCCAACGACGAGCGCGCGCTTCCCGAGCCGATCCTCAACCGCATGAACGTGTTCGAGATCGACCCGCCCACCCACGAGCAGGCGCGCGGCATCGCCCGCAACCTGTACCGCGCGATCCGCGGCGAGCACGGCTGGGGCCGGCGCTTCGCGGAGGAGCCGGGCGACGAGGTGCTGGACCTGCTGGCGGTGCTGGCGCCGCGCGAGATGCGCCGCGCGCTCATGACCGGCTTCGGCAACTCGCGGCTGGCGGGGCGCGAGGCGATCGCGGCGGAAGACCTGCCCAGGGGCGGGGCCGGCAAGGCCCGCATGGGGTTCCTCCAGTAGGCCTCGCGCGGCGGGGTTCCCTTCAGGACCCGCCCGGCAACGGCGTCCCCGGCGCCGGCGGCAGCTCGCGCGGCCCGCGCTCCTTCCACTCCCAGGCCTTCGTCGCCGCGAACACCGCGTTGGGGTACTGCGGCCGGCCGCGGCTGCCGTTGTAGCGGCCCAGGGCCATGAACAGGTCCCCCTTCTCCTGGTCCAGGTAATGGCGCAGGATGACGCAGCCGAAGCGCAGGTTGGTCTGCATCTGGAACAGGCTGGACGGGTCGCCGTTGCCGATCAGCCGGGTCCAGAAGGGCATCACCTGCATGTAGCCGCGCGCGCCCGCCGGGCTCACGGCGAACTTGCGGAAGTTGCTCTCCACCTGGATCAGGCCCAGCACCATGCCGGTTTCCAGGCCGGCGCGCCGGCTCTCGTACCAGGCGGTCTGCAGGAAGTCGCGCCGCTCGTTCCAGTCCGGCTTGCGGGAGAACAGGCGGCGGCTCATGGTGCCCAGCCAGCGCAGGTAGCGCAGGCGCTGGTCGATGTCGGTGAACTCCGGCACCGGCGGCGCGTCGTAGGCGATGGCCGCGCTCAGCGCGCTGCGCACGGCGTCGGCGAGCGGCTCCTCCACCTGGGCGCCGGCGCGCGCGGCCGGCATGCCCGCCAGCCAGAGCCCCGCGCCGGCGAGCGCCGGCAGCAGGCAGGCGCGCCGCGTGGTCACGCGGCCAGCCGCCCCCGCAGGAAGGCGGCGATCTCGCTGGCGGCGATCTTCGTGGCCGCGCTGTCGCGGCGGTGCTGGTACTCCACCTGGCCCTCCTTCAGGCCGCGGTCGGAGATCACCACGCGGTGGGGCACGCCGATGAGCTCCCAGTCCGCGAACATGGCGCCGGGGCGCTCGCCCCGGTCGTCCAGCATCACGTCGACGCCGGCGGCGGCCAGCTCGTCGTGCAGCGCCTGCGCGGCGGACTTCACCTCCGCGCTGCGGTCCATGCCGATCGGGCAGATCACCACCGTGAAGGGCGCGATCGCGTCCGGCCAGATGATCCCGCGCTCGTCGTGGTTCTGCTCGATGGCCGCGGCCGGCAGGCGGGTGATGCCGATGCCGTAACAGCCCATCTCGAACACCTTGGGCTTGCCGTCCTCGTCGAGGAAGGTGGCGTTCATCGCCTTGGAGTACTTGGTGCCCAGGTAGAAGATGTGGCCGACCTCGATGCCGCGCTCGATCGCCAGCCGCCCCTTGCCGTCCGGCGACGGGTCCCCCTCGACCACGTTGCGGATGTCGGCCACGGCGTCGGGCTCGGGCAGGTCGCGGCCCCAGTTCACCCCCGTGAGGTGATAGCCCTCCTCGTTGGCCCCGCAGATCCAGTCGGCCATCACCGCCACCTCGCGGTCGGCGACCACCTTGAGCTTCTGCTTCAGGCCGATGGGGCCCAGGTAGCCGGGCTTGGTGCCGAAATGCGCCTCGATCTCCGCCACGGTGGCGAAGCGGAAGCCGGCGTCCAGGCCCGGGACCTTGCCCACCTTGATCTCGTTCATGTCGTGGTCGCCGCGCACCAGCAGCAGCCAGACCTGCGTGGACTCGATGCCGCCCTGGGCGTCCATCCGGTCGGTGGCCAGCACCAGCGATTTCACGGTGCTGGCCAGGGGGACCTTCAGCAGGTCGGCCACCTCCTGGCAGGTGCTCCTGCCGGGCGTGGGCACCTTCTGCAGGGCCTGGGCGGCGGCGCCGCGCGGACCCTGGGGGGCCAGCGCCTCGGCCTTCTCCATGTTGGCCGCGTAATCGCTGTCGGGGCAGTAGACGATGGCGTCCTCCCCCGTGGCGGCGATCACCTGGAACTCCTCGGACAGGTCGCCGCCGATGGCGCCGCTGTCGGCGGCCACCGCCCGGTAGCGCAGGCCGAAGCGGTCGAAGATGCGGCGGTAGGTGGCCGCCATGACCTCGTAGCTCCGCTTGGCGCCGTCATGGTCGCGGTCGAAGCTGTAGGCGTCCTTCATGATGAACTCGCGCCCGCGCATCAGGCCGAAGCGCGGCCGGCGCTCGTCCCGGAACTTGGTCTGGACCTGGTACAGGTTCTTCGGCAGCTGCTTGTAGCTGCGCAGCTCCTGGCGGGCGATGTCGGTGACGACCTCCTCGCTGGTGGGCTGGACGACGAAATCGCGCTCGTGCCGGTCCTTGATCCGCAGCAGCTCGGGCCCCATCTTGTCGAAGCGGCCGGTCTCCTGCCACAGCTCCGCCGGCTGCACGACCGGCATGGTGCACTCCACCGCGCCGGCGCGGTCCATCTCCTCGCGGACGATGGCCTCCACCTTGCGGATCACCCGCAGGCCCATGGGCATGTAGGTGTAGATGCCGGCGCCCAGCTTCTTGATCATGCCGGCGCGGGTCATCAGCCGGTGGCTGGCGACTTCGGCGTCGGCGGGGGCTTCCTTCAGGGTGGAAATCAGGAACTGGGAGGCTCTCATCGAAATGGGCGGGGAGGTGGCAGGGACTGGCCCTTCCAGCGCGCGGGGGCGCCATGTATCATGGGCTCAGTTCAAAGATTTGGGGTGAGATTATGCTGGACCGGGACGGCTTCAGGCCCAACGTCGGCATTATCCTGCTCAACCAGAAAAACCAGGTGTTCTGGGGCAAGCGCATCCGGACGCACAGCTGGCAGTTCCCGCAGGGCGGGATCGACCGCGGCGAGAGCCCGGAGCAGGCGATGTTCCGGGAGCTGCACGAGGAAATCGGGTTGATGCCGGAGCACGTACGCATCGTCGCGCGCACCCGCGACTGGCTGCGCTACGAGGTGCCCGAGCGCTACATCCGGCGCGACGCCCGCGGGCATTACAGGGGACAGAAGCAGATCTGGTTCCTGCTGCAGCTGATGGGGCAGGACCACAACCTCAACCTGCGCGCCACCGACCATCCGGAGTTCGACGCCTGGCGCTGGAACGACTACTGGGTCCCGCTGGACGTGGTGGTGGAGTTCAAGCGGGGCGTCTACGAGATGGCCCTGCGCGAGCTGGCCCGCTTCCTGCCCCGCAACGACCACCGCAACCGCTACCTGCGCAGCGGCATGCGCACGCGCGAGCACGAGCCCGGGCCGAACGAGTCCCACCCCGGCCCCTTGCCCGGCATGGAACTGCCGCCGGGCGCCACCTTCGAACCCAACCCGCAGGGGCGCGACGCGTCCGCTGCAGAACGCAAGCATGCTTCGTAGTCTCCTGGCGCTGGCCCTGGCCGGCGCGCTTTCCGCCGCTTCGGCGACGGAACCGTATGCCCCGCCCGGCACCCCCGACAACACCGGCAACATCCCCGACACGCCCGAGTGGAAGGAGATCGCGGCGCCCCCGCCACCGCCGCTGCGCACCAGCGGCCTGCTGCCCATGGATGTCACCGGCACCACGATGCGCTTCGGCATCGACCCGGCCTCGGTGCAGGTGGGCCGCGACGGGGTCGTCCGCTACGTGGTCGTGGCGACCAGTCCCTCGGGCGTGGTCAACGCCATGTACGAGGGGATCAACTGCAGCGCCAGCCAGGTGAAGGTGTACGCCTACCACAACCCGGACAGCGGGTGGCAGCCGGCCACGCAGCCGAAGTGGCAGCCCCTGCGCGGCAACCCGCCCATGCGCCACAGCCTCTCGCTGGCGCAGAGCGGGGTGTGCCTCGGGGACGCGCCCAACGGGTCGGCGGCGCAGATCGTGCAGGACCTCCGGTCCCCGGTCGAGCGACGGTTCGGGCGCGGCGGGACCAACCGGTAAGGCCCCTGGCGGCCCTGGTCGCCCCGGGCTCCCGCCCTCAGCGCGTGACGACCAGGTTGGTCCGGTGGATCATCTCAGGCTCGGCCATGTACCCGAGCAGCTTCTCGATCTCGCCGGAGGGCCTGCGGCACAGCAGCCGGGCCTCGGCCGCGGCGTAGTTCGCCAGGCCGCGGGCGATCTCCTGGCCGGCCGGGTCGCGCACCGCGATCACCTCGCCGCGCGAGAAGTCGCCCTCCACCGCCGTCATGCCGATGGGCAGCAGGCTCTTGCCCTCGGAGCGCAGCTTGGTCGCCGCGCCCTCGTCCACCGTCACCGAGCCGCGTAGCTGCAGCTGGTCGGCCATCCAGCGCTTGCGCGCCTGGTTCTTCTGCGTCGGCGCCACCAGCAAGGTGCCGATGATCTCGCCGCAGGCCAGGCGCAGCAGGCAGTCGTTCTCCCGGCCCCAGGCGATGACCGTGGAGGCCCCGGAGCCGGCCGCGCGCTTGGCCGCCAGCACCTTGGTGATCATGCCGCCCTTGCCGATGCTGCTGCCGGCGCCGCCGGCCATCTGCTCCAGCGCCGGGTCGCCGGCGCGGGCCTCCCGGATGAAGCGCGCGAGCGGGTCCTTGCGCGGGTCGGCGCTGTACAGGCCCTTCTGGTCGGTGAGGATCACCAGCAGGTCGGCCTCGACCAGGTTCGCCACCAGGGCGCCCAGGGTGTCGTTGTCGCCGAACTTGATCTCGTCGTTGACGACGGTGTCGTTCTCGTTGATGACCGGCACCACGCGCAGCCCCAGCAGCGTCAGCAGGGTCGAGCGGGCGTTCAGGTAGCGCTCGCGGTCGGCCAGGTCGGCGTGCGTGAGCAGCACCTGGGCCGAGGCCATGCCCTGCTCGCGCAGCTTGGTCTCGTACATCTGCGCCAGGCCCATCTGGCCCACGGCGGCGGCCGCCTGCAGCTTGTCCAGCTCCTGCGGGCGGGTGGTCCAGCCCAGGCGCTTCATGCCCTCGGCGATGGCACCGCTGGAGACCATGATGACCTCGCGGCCCTGCCCCGCCAGCGCCGCCAGCTGCCGGCTCCACTCGCCGATGGCGCCCTCGTCCAGCCCGCGGCCCTCGTTGGTGACGAGGCTGGAGCCGACCTTGACGACGATGCGCCGCGCCTCGCGCAGCGCCGCCGATCCGTTCTTGTCCGTCATGACGGGGGATTCTCGCCGCCGGCGAAACGCGGGTCGACTTCCACGTGCGGCTGCTCCGCCCGCTGGACCTGCTGGACGTGCTGCCAGATCGCCTGGATCAGGTGTTCGCAGCCCTCGCGGGTGAGCGCGGAGATCTCGAACACCGGCCCCTTCCACTTGAAGCGCTTGACGAAGTCCTTCACCCGGGCGGTGCGCTCGTCCGCCGGCACCATGTCCAGCTTGTTCAGCACCAGCCAGCGCGGCTTGTCGTACAGGGCCTTGTCGTACTTCTTCAGCTCCTCCACGATGGCCTTCGCCTGCGCCACGGGATCGACGCCCTCGTCGAAGGGCGCGATGTCCACGATGTGCAGCAGCAGCCGGGTGCGCTGCAGGTGGCGCAGGAACTGGTGGCCCAGGCCCGCCCCCTCGGCCGCGCCCTCGATCAGGCCCGGCACGTCGGCGACCACAAAGCTCTGCTCGGGGCCCACGCGCACCACGCCCAGGTTCGGGTGCAGGGTGGTGAAGGGGTAGTCGGCGATCTTCGGGCGGGCGTTGGAGATGGCCGCGATCAGCGTGGACTTGCCCGCGTTGGGCATGCCCAGCAGGCCGACGTCGGCCAGCACCTTCAGCTCCAGCTTCAGGTGCTTCTTCTCGCCCGGCCAGCCGGGCGTCTTCTGGCGCGGCGCCCGGTTGATCGAGCTCTTGAAGCGCATGTTGCCGAAGCCGCCGTCGCCGCCCTTGGCGATCAGGATCCGCTCGCCCGGCTTCAGCAGCTCGTACAGGACCTCGCCGGTGTCGGCGTCGCTCAGGATCGTGCCCACCGGCATCTTCAGCGTGATGTCGTCGCCGGCGGCGCCGAACATGTCGGAGCCCATGCCGTGCTCGCCGCGTCCGGCCTCGTGCCGGCGGGAGAAGCGGTAGTCGACGAGCGTGTTGAGGCTCGGGTCCGCCACCGCCCACACGTGCCCGCCGCGGCCGCCGTCGCCGCCGTTGGGGCCGCCGAACTCCTTGTACTTCTCGTGGCGGAACGAGACGCAGCCGTTCCCCCCATCGCCCGCGGCGATGTCGATGAATGCCTCGTCGACGAATTTCATGGAAACCTCGGAACGAAAAAGCCCCGACAAGTCGGGGCTCTTCTTGTCACGGGGCGAGATTAACTCAGGCCGCCGGGGTCACGTTGACCGTGTGCTTGTTCAGCGCGCCCGTGACCTTGAACGACACGTGGCCGTCCACCAGGGCGAACAGCGTGTGGTCCTTGCCCACGCCGACGTTCGTGCCGGGGTGGAACTTGGTGCCGCGCTGGCGCACGATGATGGAGCCGGCGCTGACGAGTTCGCCGCCGAAGGCCTTGACGCCCAGCATCTTCGGCTGGGAATCGCGCCCGTTTCGCGTGGAGCCGCCGCCTTTTTTCTGTGCCATTTCCCGTTCTCCTTAGCCGGCGATCGCACCGATCTGGAGCTCGGTGTACTGCTGGCGATGGCCCTGGTGCTTCTGGTAGTGCTTGCGACGGCGCAGCTTGAAGATGCGCACCTTGTCGTGCTTGCCGTGCGCCACGACCGTGGCTTTCACCGTGGCACCGGACACCAGGGGGACGCCGACCTTCAGGTCGCCGCCGTTGCCGACGGCGAGCACCTGGTCGAACGTGATTTCCTGGCCGATGTCCGCAGCAATCTGTTCTACCTTGATCTTGTCGCCGGAAGCAACGCGATACTGCTTGCCACCGGTTTTTATGACCGCGTACATGGTTGTGACCTCACTTGGGATGCCCCCTTTTCGAGGGCCTGTGACCTCCCCGGACGGATTTCCGGGAAGCCCGCGACTATAACATAGTTCGTAGTCACTCACAAGGAACCGGCCCACCGGGCCCGGGAGGGGGCGGGGGCCTTCCTATAATCCCGCAACTCCCGCGGATCCCTGCCTTGACCGACTCCTCCCCCAGCGCCACCTCCGTCCTCTCCCTGATCGCGGAAGACATGCGCGAGGTGGACGCCGTCATCGGCCGCCGCCTGGACTCGGGGGTGCCGCTGGTGGGCGAGGTCTCCCGCTACATCATCTCCTCCGGCGGCAAGCGCCTGCGGCCGGCCCTGCTGCTGCTGGTGTGCGGCGCGCTCGGCTGGCGCGGCGAACAGCGCTTCAACCTGGCGGCGGTGGTCGAATTCATCCATACCGCCACCCTGCTGCACGACGACGTGGTCGACGAGTCCACGCTGCGCCGCGGCCGGGCCACGGCCAACGAGCACTTCGGCAACCCGGCCAGCGTTCTGGTGGGCGACTTCCTCTATTCGCGGGCCTTCCAGATGATGCTGGACGCGCACGACATGCGCGTCATGGAGATCCTCGCCGACGCCACCAACGTGATCGCCGAGGGCGAGGTCATGCAGCTGATGAACATGCACGACCCCGGCCTGGACGAGGCGGCGTACCTGCAGGTGATCCGCTCCAAGACGGCCAAGCTGTTCGAGGCGAGCGCCCGCCTGGGCGCGGTGCTCGCGCGCACCTCGCCGGCCATCGAGGCCGCCTGCGCCGGCTACGGCCAGGCGCTGGGCACCGCGTTCCAGGTGATCGACGACGTGCTCGATTACGCGGGCGCGGCCGAGGAGATGGGCAAGAACCTGGGCGACGACCTGCGCGAGGGCAAGGTGACGCTGCCCCTGATCGCCGCCATGCGCCGCGGCAGCGAGGAGCAGCGCGCGCTGATCCGCCGCGCCATCGAGACCGGCGACCTGGGCGAGCTCGATCACGTGGTGGCCATCGTTCGCGCCACCGGGGCGCTGGAAGTGGCCCAGGACGCGGCCGCGGCCGAAGCGCGGCGCGCGATGTCAGCCGCCGAACAGCTACCGGCGAATGAGTACTCGCGGGCTTTGGTACAATTGGCGGCTTCGCTGCTTGCGCGGCGCAACTGAGGACCTCAGGACGCGACGCAAGCCAGCCGACGGGGTGTAGCTTAGCCTGGTAGAGCGCTACGTTCGGGACGTAGAGGCCGGAGGTTCGAATCCTCTCACCCCGACCAGGAACCCTCGGAAACAGCACCCTCGCGGTGCTGTTTTCGTTTCCGGCATCCGCTGCGCCCCCCCGTGCCGGTTGTCGGTCCGGCGGCGCCGCCCAGCCGGCCCGCGGTTCACAGACCCTTGCAGAATCGGCGCATCATGGCCCCTCCCGTGACTTCCTACCAACGATGGCCGTCCGAGGAGGCCTTGCACGTTTACACCAACTCTGCTTTTCGGGATGATCGGGCACTGACTTTTGTCCCGGCCGGTCCCGTCCCGGCCGCCTGAACCGTTCGCCCATGGCCGCTGTCGACCCGATCTCCGAAGCCTCCGCCGTCGCCCTGCCGGGCCTCGGGCGCGCGCTCGTGTCGGCCGGCAAGCTGGGGCAGAAGGCCGCGGAGGAGATCTACCGCAAGGCCCAGGCCAACCGCACCAGCTTCATCGCCGAGCTCACCGGCTCCGGCGCCGTGTCGGCCGCCGACCTGGCGCACACCATGTCCACGGCCTTCGGCGCCCCGGTGCTGGACCTGGACGCCATCGACCTCAACCGGCTGCCCAAGGGGCTGCTGGACGGAAAGATCTGCGCGGACTACCGCATCGTGGTGCTGTCCAAGCGGAACAACCGCCTGATCGTCGCCACCGCCGACCCGTCCGACCAGTCCGCCGCCGAGAAGATCAAGTTCGCCACCCAGATGGGGGTGGACTGGATCATCGCCGAGTACGACAAGCTGACCAAGATGGTCGAGGGCCTCGCCACCTCGACCTCCGAGGCGATGGACAGCATCATCGGCGACGACTTCGAGTTCGACGAATCCTCCATGGAGCAGGCGAACGCGGAGGAGGAGGCGGGGCCCTCCGACGTCGAGGACGCGCCGGTCGTCAAGTTCCTGCACAAGATGCTGCTGGACGCGATCGGGATGCGCGCGTCGGACCTGCACTTCGAGCCCTACGAGCACCAGTACCGCGTGCGCTTCCGCATCGACGGCGAGCTGCGCGAGATCGCCTCGCCGCCGGTGGCGATCAAGGACAAGCTGGCCTCGCGCATCAAGGTGATCTCCCGCATGGACATCTCCGAGAAGCGGGTGCCCCAGGACGGCCGGATGAAGCTGAAGGTCGGCCCCGACCGCGTGATCGACTTCCGGGTCTCGACCCTGCCCACGCTGTTCGGCGAGAAGATCGTGATCCGGATCCTGGACCCGAGCTCCGCCAAGCTGGGCATCGACGCCCTGGGCTACGAGCCCGAGGAGAAGCAGCGCCTGATGGACGCCATCAGCCGGCCGTACGGCATGATCCTGGTGACCGGCCCGACCGGCTCCGGCAAGACGGTGTCGCTCTACACCTGCCTGAACCTGCTGAACAAGCCCGGCGTGAACATCTCCACCGCGGAGGACCCGGCGGAAATCAACCTGCCCGGGGTGAACCAGGTCAACGTCAACGACAAGGCGGGCCTCACCTTCGCGGCGGCGCTGAAGTCCTTCCTGCGCCAGGACCCGGACATCATCATGGTCGGCGAAATCCGCGACCTGGAGACCGCCGACATCGCCATCAAGGCCGCCCAGACCGGCCACCTGGTGATGTCCACGCTGCACACCAACGACGCGCCGACCACGCTGACCCGGATGCGCAACATGGGCATCGCGCCCTTCAACATCGCCTCCTCGGTCATCCTGATCACGGCGCAGCGCCTGGCGCGCCGCCTGTGCGCCCAGTGCAAGAAGCCGCTGGACATCCCGTACGAGAACCTGATCGACGCCGGCTTCAAGGAGGAGGACGTCGACGGCACCTGGACGCCCTACCAGCCGGTGGGCTGCTCCGCGTGCAACAACGGCTACAAGGGCCGGGTGGGCATCTACCAGGTGATGCCGATCAGCGAGGACATGCAGCGCATCATCCTCGCCGACGGCAGCGCCCTGGAGATCGCCGAGCAGGCCCGCAAGGAGGGCGTGCGCAGCCTGCGCGCGTCCGGCCTGCACAAGGTGAGGATGGGCCTGACTTCCCTGGAGGAAGTCCTGGCCGTGACGAACGAATAAAACAGCGCAAGCCGCACTTCAGGAGCCCAGATGGCGACCGCAGCAGCAACCAAGGAATTCGTCTTCGAGTGGGAGGGACGGGATCGCAACGGCAAGTCGGTGCGCGGGGAGACGCGCGCCGCCGGCGAGAACCAGGTCACGGCGTCCCTGCGGCGCCAGGGCGTGGCGCTCACCAAGATCAAGAAGCGCCGGATGCGCGCCGGCTCGAAGATCAAGCCGAAGGACATCGCGATCTTCACCCGCCAGCTGGCCACCATGATGAAAGCCGGCGTGCCGCTGCTGCAGTCCTTCGACATCGTGGGCCGCGGCAACGCGAACGTCAGCGTCACCAAGCTGCTCAACGACATCCGCACCGACGTGGAGACCGGCACCTCGCTGTCGGCCGCCTTCCGCAAGTACCCGATGTACTTCGACAACCTCTACTGCAACCTGGTGGAGGCCGGCGAGGCGGCGGGTATCCTGGAAAGCCTGCTGGACCGGCTGGCGGTCTACATGGAGAAGACCGAGGCGATCAAGTCCAAGATCAAGTCGGCGCTGATGTACCCGATCTCGGTGCTGGTGGTGGCCTTCGTGGTGGTGTCGGTGATCATGATCTTCGTGATCCCGGCGTTCAAGGAGGTGTTCACCTCCTTCGGCGCCGACCTGCCCGCCCCCACGCTGTTCGTGATCGGCATGAGCGAGTTCTTCGTGAAGTGGTGGTGGCTGATCTTCGGCGGCATCGGCGGCGGCCTGTACTTCTTCATGCAGGCCTGGAAGCGCAACGAGCGCGTCCAGCAGTTCATGGACCGCCTGATGCTCAAGCTGCCGATCTTCGGCGACCTGGTCTTCAAGTCGGTGATCGCCCGCTGGACGCGCACGCTGTCCACCATGTTCGCCGCCGGCGTCCCGCTGGTGGAGGCGCTGGACTCCGTGGGCGGCGCCTCCGGCAACTCGGTGTACGAGAAGGCCACGCTGAAGATCCAGCAGGAGGTCTCCACTGGCGTGAGCCTGACCGCCGCCATGACCAACGCCAACGTGTTCCCGTCCATGGTGCTGCAGATGTGCGCCATCGGCGAGGAGTCCGGCTCGATCGACCACATGCTGGGCAAGGCGGCCGATTTCTACGAGGCCGAGGTCGACGACATGGTCGCGGGCCTTTCCAGCCTGATGGAGCCGATCATCATCGTGATCCTGGGCGGCATCATCGGCGGCATCGTGGTGTCGATGTACCTGCCGATCTTCAAGCTGGGCTCGGTCGTCTGATGATCCTTCCCGCCGGATTGGGCGCCTGCCTCGTGGCCGGCGTCTTCGGGCTGCTGTTCGGCAGCTTCCTCAACGTGGTCGTCCACCGCCTGCCGCGCATCCTGGGCCGGCAGTGGTGGGAGGAGGCCGACGCCATGCTCGCCGACGCCGAGGCGCACCAGTTCGTCTTCGGCCGCCCCGCGCCCCAGGACCTCGAGGAAGCCCACAAGGCCCTGGCCTACTCGCTGGAGGCGCAGGCGCCTTATTCCCTGGCCCGCCCGGGCTCGCGCTGCCCCCACTGCGGCCACGCGATCCGCTGGTACGAGAACATCCCGGTGCTGAGCTGGCTGGCACTGCGCGGTCGCTGCTCCGCCTGCAAGGCGCCCATCAGCCTGCGCTACCCGGTGGTGGAACTGGTGACCGCCGCCTTCTTCGCCCTGTGCGGCTGGCGCTGGGGCCTGACCCCGCAGGCCGCCGCCTGGGCCGCCTTTTCCTTCCTGCTGATCGCGCTGTTCCTGATCGACATGGACACGCAGATCCTGCCCGACGACCTGAACTACCTGCTGCTGTGGCTGGGCCTGCTGGCCTCCACCCTGGGCTGGACCGTGCCCCTGGTGTCGGCCGTCTGGGGCGCGGCCCTGGGCTACGGCGTGTTCTGGCTGATCTTCCAGCTGTTCAAGCTGGCCACCGGCAAGCAGGGCATGGGCTACGGCGACTTCAAGCTGCTGGCGGCCCTGGGCGCCTGGCTGGGCGCGCCCTACCTGCTGGCGATCATCCTGCTGTCCTCGATCGTGGGCGCGGTGATCGGGATCCTCCTCCTGGTCGTGGGCAAGCTGGCCCACAAGGACATCCCCATGCCCTTCGGGCCCTACCTCGCCGGCGCCGGCCTGCTGGTGCTGGCCCTGGGCCCGTCGGTGGTGCCGGGGCTGCTGCCCTTCGCCTTCCCTTTCGGCGCCCTGCGCTGACGACCCCATGGCCGCGCGCATCGGCCTGACCGGCGGCATCGGCAGCGGCAAGAGCACCGTGCTGGCCATGCTGCAGGAGCTGGGCGCGGTGGCCATCGACGCCGACGCCATCTCGCGCGCGACCACCGCCGCCGGCGGCGCCGCCATCCCCGCGATCCGCGAGCGCTTCGGTCCGGAGTTCGTGACGCCCGAAGGCGCGCTGGACCGCGCCCGCATGCGCGCCCACGCCTATGCGCAGCCCGAGGCCCGGCAGGCCCTCGAGCGCATCATCCATCCGCTGGTGGCCGCGGGGATCGCCCGCCAGGTGGATGCGGCGACCGCGGCCGGTGCCCGCTGCATCGTGCTGGACATCCCGCTGCTGGTCGAGTCCGGCCGCTGGCGCGGCCAGCTCGATCGCGTGCTGGTGGTGGACTGCGATCCCGCGACGCAGGTCGCGCGCGTGGCGGAGCGCAGCGGCCTGGCCCCGGACGAGGTGCGCGCCATCATCGCGGCCCAGGCGCCGCGGGCTCAGCGGCTGGCCGCCGCCGACGTCGTGATCTGCAACGAAGGACTCAGCCTGGAAGCGCTGCGCAACGAAGTGGCACAGGCGGCCCGGGCCTTCGGGCTATGATGGCGCCCTGCCGTCCGCCCAAGCCGTCCGACGCCCCCGCGTGATCCTCTACGAATACCCCTTCAACGAACGCATCCGGACCTACCTGCGGCTGGAACACCTGTTCCGCCGCCTGGGCGAGCTGATCCCCCGCGGCCACCCGCTGGACCACCACTACGCGCTCGCCACGATCTTCGAGGTGATGGACGTCGCCGCCCGGGCCGACCTCAAGTCGGACGTGCTGAAGGACCTGGAGCGGCAAAAGCAGGTGCTCATCGGCTACCGCGGCAACCCGGCCATTTCCGAACAGGTCCTGGACGAGGTGATCGGCCAGCTGGAGGGCTGCTTCGGCGCCGTCAACGGCACGCCCGGCAAGGCGGGCCAGCCGCTCACCGAGAACGAGTGGCTCATGAGCATCCGCAGCCGCGCGGGCATCCCCGGCGGCACCTGCGAGTTCGACCTGCCCGGCTACTACGCCTGGCAGCACCACCCGGCCGAGGCGCGCCGGACCGACCTGGAACGCTGGGCCGGCACCCTGGCGCCGCTGGCGGAATCCATCCACCTTCTGCTGCGGCTGCTGCGCGACTCCGGCGCGCCTCAGAAGGTGATCGCCACCGGCGGCCAGCTGCAGCAGAACCTGCCCCAGGGCCGCACCTTCCAGCTGCTGCGCCTGCGCATCGACCCGGCGCTGGGCCTCGTGCCCGAGATCAGCGGCAACCGCCTGATCGTCTCGGTGCGCCTGATGCGCCAGGAAGGCGACCGCATGCAGGCCAGCAGCGAGAACACGCCCTTCGAGCTGACGCTCTGCGCTTGAGGGCCGCCATGGCCACGAAAGCCGAGAAACCCCGGATCGTGCGCTGCCCGGCCTGCGGCGGCGACAGCGTCTACGCGCCGAGCAATCCCTACCGGCCGTTCTGCAGCGAGCGCTGCAGGAACCTGGACCTGGGCGCCTGGGCCAGCGAGAGCTTCCGGGTGCCGGACGAGACGCCGCCGGACGACCTGCCGTTCGGGGATCCGAAGGAGCAGTGACGCCTCAGTGCGTCGCGCCTTCGAACCCGCGCTCCGCCGCGAACCACTGCAGCACCGGAACGGTCCCCGGCAGCACCGGCTGCACCGTCACCGGCAGCTGCTGCCAGGCGAACTGCTGGCCCTCGTGCATGTGCAGCTCGCCCTCCCACTCGAACACCTTGCAGAAGTTCAGCCGCACCAGCGCATGCGGATAATCCACGCGCTCCACGCGCCAGGGATGCACCGCGCCGATGGTGACGCCGATCTCCTCCTGCAGCTCGCGCCGCAGGGCCTGCTCCACGGTTTCGCCGGGCTCCACCTTGCCACCGGGGAATTCCCAGTAGCCCTCGTAGACCTTGCCGGGCGGGCGCGAAGTGAGCAGGAAGGCGCCGCCGGTGCGAATCAGCACGCCGACGGCGACCTCGACCTCCTTGCGGTCGGGACCGCCTTCGCGCGGGCGGTCGCCATCGGCAACCAGAACCGGCCCGGTGCTCACCCGTGGTGCCTGCCCGCGTAGTCGCGGGCGAACTGGTAGGCCACGCGGCCGCTGCGCGAGGCGCGCTCCAGCGCCCACACCAGCGCCTCCGGGCGCGCCGCCTCGACCTGCGCGGCCGGCACGCCGAAGTGCGCCAGCCAGGTGGCGCAGATGTGCAGGTATTCCTCCTGGCTGAAGGGATAGAAGCTCACCCACAGGCCGAAGCGCTCCGACAGCGAGATCTTCTCCTCCACCACCTCGCCGGGATGGACCTCGCCGTCCTCGGTGTGGGTGTAGGTGAGGTTCTCCTTCATGTACTCGGGCAGCAGGTGGCGCCGGTTGCTGGTCGCGTAGATCAGCACGTTGGGCGTGGCCGCGGCGACCGAGCCGTCGAGGATGGACTTCAGCGCCTTGTAGCCCGGCTCGCCTTCCTCGAAGGAGAGGTCGTCGCAGAACACCATGAACTTCTCGGGCCGGCCGGAGACGACGTCGATCACGTCCGGCAGGTCCACCATGTCGGCCTTGTCGATCTCGATCAGGCGCAGGCCCTGCCCCGCGTATTCGTTCAGGCAGGCCTTCACCAGCGAGGACTTGCCGGTGCCGCGCGCGCCGGTGAGCAGCACGTTGTTGGCCGGGTGGCCCTGCACGAACTGCAGCGTGTTGCGCTGGATCTTCTCCTTCTGCGGCTCGATCTCCTTCAGGTCCCCGAGGCGGATGTCCGCCACGTGCTTCACCGGCTCCAGCACGCCGTGGCCGCTGGCGCGCTTGCGGTAGCGCCAGGCGATGGCGGCGCCCCAGTCGGGGGCGGTGAGCGGCTGCGGCAGCACCGCCTCCAGGCGGTCCAGGAGTGCCGTCGCGCGGCTCAGGAACAAGTCAAGTTTGTCGTTCACGCAATGTCTCTTTCAGCGCCGCCGCGGAACCGGCTTCGCCGGGCCGCTGGGGGCGCCCCCTTGAGGGGGAGGCGCCGCAGGCGCTTCGGGGGGGTCAGGATCTGTAGTCGGCGTTGATGCTCACGTAGTCGTGGCTGAGGTCGCAGGTCCACACCTGGTCGGCGGCCTGGCCGCGGCCCAGGACCACGCGCACGGTGATCTCGGACTGCTTCATCACGCGCTGGCCGTCCTCCTCGCGGTAGGAGGGGTTGCGGCCGCCCTTCGTCGCCACGTGCACGTCGTCCAGGTACAGCTCGATCTGCCCCTGGTCCAGGTCCTCGATGCCGGCGTAGCCGACGGCGGCGAGGATGCGGCCGAGGTTGGGGTCGCTCGCGAAGAAGGCGGTCTTCACCAGCGGCGAGTGGGCGATGGCATAGGCCACCTGGCGGCACTCGGCGGCGTCGCGGCCGCCCTCGACCCGCACGGTGATGAACTTGGTGGCGCCCTCGCCGTCGCGCACGATGGCCTGGGCCAGCAGGCGCGCGACCTCCAGCATCGCGCCCTTGAGCGCCGCGCCGGCGCTCGTGTGCAGCGAGGTGATCACGGGATGGCGCGCCTTCTGCGTCGCCACGACGACGAAGGAGTCGTTGGTGGAGGTGTCGCCGTCCACCGTGGCGCGGTTGAACGAGCCCTCGGCCAGCTCGAAGGCCAGCTCGGGCAGCAGGCGCGGATCGACCTGCGCGTCGGTGGCCAGGAAGCCCAGCATGGTGGCCATGTTCGGCCGGATCATGCCGGCGCCCTTGCTGATGCCGGTGACGGTGACGGTGGCGCCCTCGATCTGCACCTGCCGGCTGAACGCCTTGGGCACGGTGTCGGTCGTCATGATGCCCTCGGCCGCGCGCAGCCAGTGCTCGGGCCGGGCGTCCGCCAGGGCGGCGGGCAGGCCGCGCTCGATGCGCTCCACCGGCAGCGGCTCCATGATCACGCCGGTGGAGAAAGGCAGCACCTGCTGCGGCGCCAGGCCCAGCAGCTTCGCGGCGGCGGCGCAGGTCGAGCGTGCCCGCGCCAGCCCGTCCTCGCCGGTGCCGGCGTTGGCGTTGCCGGTGTTGATCACCATGGCGCGGACGTCGCCGCGCACCAGGTGCTCGCGGCACACCTGCACGGGGGCGGCGCAGAAGCGGTTTTTCGTGAACACGCCCCCCACCGCCGAGCCCTCGTCGAGCAGGAAGACGGTGAGGTCCTTGCGGTTGGCCTTGCGGATACCGGCCTCGGCCACGCCGATGCGCACCCCGGGCACGGGGTGCAGCGATTCCGCGCGCGGGGCGCTCAGGTTGACTGCCATGGTCGGTACTCTCTGTCGATCAGGTCTCGGAATGCATCTTCCCGTGCCGCCGCTCAACCGGCTTGGCCGGGCCGCTGGGGGCGCCCCCTCGAGCGGGGTGCCCTTGGGGGAGGCGGCCGCAGGCCGCTTCGCGGGTGGGTCAATTCTGGCGCCAGGGCAGGCCGCGCAGGCGCCAGCCGCCCTTGCGGCCCCGGTGGCCTTCCTCGTCGGTGTCGCCCTCGAAGCCCTCGAGGATGTTGTAGGACTCCAGGCCCATCTCGGTCGCCCGCCTGGCGGCCGCGATGGAGCGCGCGCCGCTGCGGCACAGGAACAGCACCTTGCGGCCCGGCGGCACGGCCGCGCGCAGGCCCGCGTCGAAGCCGGCGTTCATCTGCATGCCCGGCCACTGCTTCCAGGCGAGCGGCACGGCGCCCGGGACGAAGCCGACCCATTCGCGCTCGGCATCGCTGCGCACGTCCACCAGGACGGCATCTCCCGCCTGCCACCAGCGGCAGGCGAGTTCGGGACTGAGATCGCCCGCGTAGCCCTCGGCGGGACGGGGCTGGTCGGGAGAGGGGGAAGGGGCGGCGGCGTTCATGCCGGCGATTTTGCCAGCCCGGCGCCGCCGGGGCCTCAGACCACGCGGGCCTGCAGGGTGGGCAGGCGGTCGATGTGGAATTCCATCACGTCGCCGCTGCGCGGCCCAAGGACCGCGCGGAATAACATGCAGCGCGGTCTCCCCTGGAGGGAGGATCCGGCTTTGCCGGTCCTCCCTCCACTGACCAGAACCACTTGAAAAAGTCGCATCGCGACTTTTTCAAGTGAACAAATTGACGTTGACGTAAACGTCAACTAAAGTCCTGGATCCCATGGCCAAGCAAAGCCCCCGCGCGCCCGTGCGCGCCGACTGGCAGCCGCCCGCGGGCAAGCATGCCGACCGCTTCCAGCTGGACGAGATCGATCCGGCGGCCATGCCCTGGTCGTGCGGCGACAAGTCGGTCGACCGGCAGCGGGTGGACGAGCTCGCGCTCGAGCTGGACGAGCTGCAGAACCTGTTCTACGCCGACCGCCGCTTCGGCCTGCTCATCGTGCTGCAGGGCATGGACGCCGCCGGCAAGGACGGCACCATCCGCTCTGTATTCGCCCGCACCAGCCCGCTGGGCGTGCACTCGGTGGCCTGGAAGGTGCCCAACGAGGAGGAGCGCGAGCACGACTTCCTCTGGCGCATCCACCGCCAGGCGCCGCGCGCCGGCGAGATCGTCGTGTTCAACCGCAGCCACTACGAGGACGTGCTGGTGCCGGTGGCCAACCGCGCGATCAAGCCGGCGGCGCTGCAGCAGCGCTACCAGCACATCAACGAGTTCGAGCGCATGCTGTGCGAGAACGGCACGGTGCTGCTGAAGTTCATGCTGCACATCAGCCGCGGCGAGCAGCGCCAGCGCCTGCAGGCGCGGGTGGACGACCCCACCAAGCGCTGGAAGTTCGCCGCCGGCGACCTGGAGGTGCGCAAGAAGTGGACCGCCTACCAGGCGGCCTACCAGGCCCTGCTGCGCGCCACCAGCACGCCCTGGGCGCCCTGGACCGTGGTACCCGCCGACTCCAAGACCCACCGCAACCTGATGGTGGCCAGCATCATCCGCGACACCCTGCGCTCGCTGAAGCTGCGCTACCCGCCCGACCCCCCGGGCCTGGCCGGCCTGAAGATCACCTGAACCCGAGACCATGACCGACCTGTCCGCCGAATTCAAGGCCCTCGCCAGCTACCGCCCCACGAACAAGGTCCGCTTCGTCACCGCCGCCAGCCTGTTCGACGGCCACGACGCGGCGATCAACATCATGCGCCGCATCCTGCAGGGCATGGGCGCGGAGGTGATCCACCTCGGCCACAACCGCAGCGTCGACGAGGTCGTCACCGCGGCGCTGCAGGAGGACGTGCAGGGCATCGCCGTCAGCTCCTACCAGGGCGGCCACGTCGAGTACTTCAAGTACATGGTGGACCTGCTGCGCCAGCGCGGCGGCGGCCACATCCAGGTGTTCGGCGGCGGCGGCGGCGTGATCGTGCCGGCGGAGATCCGCGAGCTGCAGGACTACGGCGTCGCGCGCATCTACAGTCCCGAGGACGGCCAGCGCATGGGCCTGCAAGGCATGATCGGCGAGATGGTCATGCGCTGCGACCAGGACCTGGCGCCCCATGCCCCGCAGGACCTGACGGCGATCCAGGGCCACACGGAAAGCCACTGGAGGGCCCTCGCCCAGCTGATCACCGCGCTGGAGAACGGCAGCGCCGACGCGAAGCTGGTGCAGGCGATCCGCCAGGCTGCCGGCCAGCGGACCGTCCCCGTCCTGGGTGTCACCGGCACCGGCGGGGCCGGCAAGTCCTCGCTCACCGACGAACTGGTCCGCCGCCTGCGCCTGGACCAGGACGACCGCCTGCGCATCGCCGTCATCTCCATCGACCCCTCGCGCCGCAAGAGCGGCGGCGCCCTGCTGGGCGACCGCATCCGGATGAACGCGATCGGGCCGTGGCAGCAAGGACCGAGGGTCTACATGCGCTCGCTGGCCACCCGCGCGTTCGGCAGCGAGATCAGCGCGGCGCTCGCCGACGTGGTGGCGGCCTGCAAGGCGGCCGGCTTCGACCTGGTGATCGTCGAGACCTCCGGCATCGGCCAGGGCGACGCCGCCATCGTCCCGCACGTGGACATCCCGCTGTACGTGATGACGCCGGAGTTCGGCGCCGCCAGCCAGCTGGAGAAGATCGACATGCTGGACTTCGCCGAATTCGTGGCGATCAACAAGTTCGACCGCAAGGGCGCGGCCGACGCGCTGCGCGACGTCGCCAAGCAGGTCCAGCGCAACCGCGAGGCCTTCGGCCAGCGGCCGGAGGACATGCCGGTGTTCGGCACCATGGCGGCCCGCTTCAACGACGACGGCGTGACGGCGCTGTACCAGGCGCTCAAGCCGCGCCTGGCGGAACGGGGCCTGCCCCTGCCGGAAGGCCGCCTGCCGGCGGTGGCCGTGCGCCACAGCACCAACCAGACGCCGGTGGTGCCGCCGGCGCGCGGGCGCTACCTCGCCGACATCGCCGACACCGTGCGCGGCTACAAGAAGCGCGTGCGCGAGCAGGTGCGGCTGGCCCGCGAGGTGCAGCAGCTGAAGGAAGCCGCGCGCATGCTGCAGATCGAGAAGCCGGGACGCGCGCCCGCCGCCGAGGCGACGCTGGACCTGGCCGCGCAGCGCCTGGCCCGCATGGACAAGGATGCGCTGCACCTGCTCAAGCAGTGGCCGGACATGCAGAAGGCCTATTCGGGAGACGAGTACGTGGTGAAGATCCGCGACCGGGAGATCCGCACGAAACTCACCTACCAGTCCCTGTCGGGGACCACCGTGCGCAAGGTGTCCCTGCCCCCCTGGGAGGACCACGGCGAGATCCTCCGGTGGCTGATGCTGGAGAACGTGCCCGGCAGCTTCCCCTACACCGCCGGCGTGTTCGCCTTCAAGCGCGAGAACGAGGACCCCACCCGCATGTTCGCGGGCGAGGGCGACCCCTTCCGCACCAACCGCCGCTTCAAGCTGCTGTCGGCGGGCATGCCGGCCAAGCGCCTGTCCACCGCGTTCGACTCGGTCACGCTGTACGGCAACGACCCCGACCCGCGCCCGGACATCTACGGCAAGGTGGGCAACTCCGGCGTGTCCATCGCCACGCTGGACGACATGAAGGTGCTCTATTCGGGCTTCGACCTGTGCGACCCGGCCACCTCCGTGTCGATGACCATCAACGGCCCGGCGCCCACGATCCTCGCGATGTTCATGAACACCGCGATCGACCAGAACCTCGAGAAGTTCAAGGCCGACAACGGCCGCGAGCCCAGCGACACCGAGGCGGAGAAGATCCGCGAATGGGTGCTCGCCAACGTCCGCGGCACGGTGCAGGCCGACATCCTCAAGGAGGACCAGGGCCAGAACACCTGCATCTTCTCCACCGAGTTCTCGCTCAAGGTGATGGGCGACATCGCCGAGTACTTCGTGCACCACGACGTGCGCAACTTCTACTCGGTCTCCATCTCCGGCTACCACATCGCCGAGGCCGGCGCCAACCCGATCTCGCAGCTGGCCTTCACGCTGTCCAACGGCTTCACCTTCGTCGAGGCCTATCTCGCGCGCGGGATGCACATCGACGACTTCGCGCCCAACCTGTCGTTCTTCTTCTCCAACGGCATGGACCCGGAGTACACGGTGCTCGGGCGGGTGGCGCGCCGCATCTGGGCGGTGGCGATGAAGGAGAAGTACGGCGCCAACGAGCGCAGCCAGAAGCTCAAGTACCACATCCAGACCTCGGGCCGCTCGCTGCACGCGCAGGAGATCGCCTTCAACGACATCCGCACCACGCTTCAGGCGCTGATCGCGATCTACGACAACTGCAACTCGCTGCACACCAATGCCTACGACGAGGCGATCACCACGCCCACCGAGGAGTCGGTGCGCCGGGCGATGGCGATCCAGCTGATCATCAACCGCGAATGGGGCCTGGCGAAGAACGAGAACCCCAACCAGGGCGCCTTCGTCATCGAGGAACTCACGGAGCTGGTGGAGGAGGCGGTGCTGGCGGAGTTCGAGCGCATCTCCGAGCGCGGCGGCGTGCTGGGCGCCATGGAGACCGGCTACCAGCGCGGCCGGATCCAGGACGAGAGCATGCACTACGAGATGCTCAAGCACACCGGCGAGCTGCCCATCATCGGCGTCAACACCTTCCGCAACCCGCACGGCGACGCGATTCCCGAGAAGCTGGAACTCGCCCGCTCCACGGAGGAAGAGAAGCGCAGCCAGCTGCAGCGCCTGGGCGAATTCCACGCGCGCAACGCGGCGCAGGCCCCGGCCATGCTCCAGCGCCTGCGGCAGGCCGTGATCGACAACCGCAACGTGTTCGAGGTCCTGATGGACGCGGTGCGCGTCTGCTCGCTCGGCCAGATCACCGCCGCGCTGTTCGAGGTGGGCGGCCAGTACCGGCGCAACATGTGAGAATGGCGCCCCTGGAAAGCAATCGAGGAAGAGCCATGACCCGCGACATCTTCGTCGTCGCCGCCGCGCGCACGGCGATCGGCACCTTCGGCGGCGGCCTCAAGGACGTGCCGCTGACGCAACTGGCGACCACCGCCGTCAAGGAGGCCCTGCGCCGCAGCGGCGCGGACGCCAAGGCGGTCGGCCACGTCGTGATGGGCAACGTGATCCCCACCGACGTGCGCGACGCCTACCTCTCGCGCGTGGCCGCGCTGGAGGCCGGCCTGCCGCAGGAGACGCCCGCCTTCAACGTCAACCGGCTGTGCGGCTCCGGCCTGCAGGCCGTGGTGTCGGCCGCGCAGACGCTGATGCTGGGCGACGCCGAGATCGCCATCGGCGCCGGCGCGGAATCCATGAGCCGCGGCCCCTACTTCATGCAGGGCGCGCGCTGGGGTGGCCGCATGGGCGACCTGGCGGCCACCGACTACATGCTGGGCATCCTGCACGATCCCTTCCACCGCATCCACATGGGCATCACGGCGGAGAACGTGGCCAGGCGAGACGGCATCACGCGCGAGATGCAGGACGAGCTCGCGCTGGAGAGCCACCGGCGCGCCGCCCGCGCGATCGCCGAGGGCCGCTTCAAGGAGCAGATCGTCCCCGTGGAGGTCGCCAGCCGCAAGGGCACGGTGCTGTTCGACACCGACGAGCACGTGCGCACCGACGCCAGCCTGGAGCAGCTCGCCAGGATGAAGCCGGCCTTCGACAAGGAGGGCTCGGTCACCGCCGGCAATGCCTCGGGCATCAACGACGGCGCCGCCGCCCTGGTGCTCGCCAGCGGCGAGGCGGTGCAGGCCCACGGACTGAAGCCCATGGCGCGCCTGGTCACCTACGCCCACGCCGGCGTCGACCCGAAGCTCATGGGCCTGGGCCCGGTGCCGGCCAGCCGCCTCGCGCTGCAGCGCGCCGGCCTCAAGGCGTCCGACCTGGACGTGATCGAATCCAACGAGGCCTTCGCCGCCCAGGCCTGCGCCGTCAGCCGCGCGCTGGAGCTGGACCCGGCCAAGGTCAACCCCAACGGCTCCGGCATCTCGCTGGGTCACCCCGTGGGCGCCACCGGCGCCATCATCGCCACCAAGGCGATCTACGAACTGCACCGCACCGGCGGCCGCTACGCCCTGGTGACCATGTGCATCGGCGGCGGGCAAGGCATCGCCGCCATCTTCGAAAAGGCCTGAGCACACCATGAACAGCATCCGCAAGATCGGCGTCATCGGCGCCGGCACCATGGGCAACGGCATCGCGCAGGCCTGCGCCGTGGCCGGCCTGCCCGTCACCATGCTGGACATCAGCGACGAGGCCGTGCAGCGCGGCCTGAAGACCCTCTCCGGCAGCCTGGACCGGCTGGTGAAGAAGGACAAGCTCAGCGAGGACGCCAAGGCGAAGGCGCTGGCCCTGGTCAAGGGCAGCACGCAATACGCCGACCTGCGCGACTGCGACCTGGTGATCGAGGCCGCCACCGAGAACATCGAGCTGAAGCTGCGCATCCTGCGCCAGGTCGAGGAGATCGTGGGCGAAGGCGCGGTGGTCGCCACCAACACCTCGTCGATCTCGATCACGCAGCTCGCGGCGGTGCTCAGGCAGCCGGGCCGCTTCATCGGCATGCACTTCTTCAACCCGGTGCCGATGATGGCGCTGGTGGAGCTGATCCGCGGCCTGCAGACCGACGACGCCACCCACGCGGCGAGCACGGCGTTCGCGCAGGCGATCGGCAAGACACCGGTGACCGTGCGCAACAGTCCCGGCTTCGTGGTCAACCGCATCCTGTGCCCGATGATCAACGAGGCCATCTTCGTGCTGCAGGAAGGCCTGGCCAGCGCGGAGGACATCGACACCGGCATGCGCCTGGGCTGCAACCACCCCATCGGCCCGCTGGCGCTGGCCGACCTGATCGGCCTGGACACCATGCTGGCGGTGATGAACGTCTTCTACGACGGCTTCAAGGACCCGAAGTACCGCCCGGCGCCGCTGCTCAGGGAAATGGTCGACGCCGGCCGCCTGGGCCGCAAGACCGGCCGGGGCTTCTACAGCTACGCGTGAGCCCCTTCCCCGCCCGCGCGTGACCGCGACGCTGCACTACACCCTCGGCCCGAAATTCTCGGTCGTGGAGATCACCTCGCTGGCCTTCCTGGAGAACGCCGAGCCCGTGCTGCGGGACATCGCCGAGCGCACCCGCCTGCACCAGGACCGCCGCCTGCTGGTGAACCTGGTGGACGTGGTCGGCACCTTCGGGCCGGAGCAGCAGCGCGAGATCGGCCTGCTGGCCTACCACTACCTGGCGCACCTGGAGAAGGTGGCCTCGCTGGTGGCGCCGGACAAGATCACCCGGGTGAGCGAGGCCGCGGCGCGCTCGCAGGGCATGGAGCTGCGCGTGTTCACCGAGCTGGGGGACGCGGTGGAGTGGCTGGTGGCCTGAGGGCGAAGCGCCCGGGCGGTCAGCGCCGCTGCCGCACCGCCGCCGCCAGCTCGCGCAGCACCGCCTCGGTCTGCTCCCAGCCGATGCAGCCATCGGTGATCGACACGCCCGGCTGCAGCGGCACGCCGGGCTTCAGGTCCTGGCGCCCCTCGCGCAGGTGGCTCTCGACCATCACGCCGAGGATGCGCCGCTCGCCGCCGGCGATCTGGCGCGCCAGCTCGCGCGCCACCAGGGGCTGGCGCCGCCAGTCCTTGGCGGAGTTCGCGTGCGAGCAGTCCACCATCACCCGCTCCGTCACGCCGCCCTTGCGCAGCAGGGCGCAGGCGGCCTCGATGTCGGCATGCTCGTAGTTGGGCCCGCGCGAGCCGCCGCGCAGGATGATGTGGCCGTCGCCGTTGCCCTGGGTCTCGAACACCGCCGCCACGCCCATCTTGGTCATGCCGATGAAGGCGTGCGGCGCGCGGCAGGCCACCAGCGCGTCCGCGGCGACCTGCACGCTGCCGTCGGTGCCGTTCTTGAAGCCGATCGCGCAGCTCAGGCCCGAGGCGAGCTGGCGATGGCTGGGGCTTTCGGTCGTGCGGGCGCCGATCGCGCCCCAGCTGATCAGGTCGGAGATGTACTGCGGACTGAGCAGGTCGAGGAACTCGGTGCCCGCCGGCAGCCCCAGCTGCGCGATCTCCAGCAGCAGCTGGCGCGCCAGGCGCAGGCCCTCGTTGATGCGGAAGCTGCCGTCCAGGCGCGGGTCGTTGATCCAGCCCTTCCAGCCGACCGTGGTGCGCGGCTTCTCGAAGTAGACGCGCATCACCAGCAGCAGGTCCTCGCGCAACTCGTCGGCCAGCGCGCGCAGCCGCCGCGCGTAGGCGAGCGCCTGGTCGTGGTCGTGGATGGAACAGGGCCCCACCACCGCCAGCAGGCGCGGGTCGCTGCCGTGCACCACCGCGGCCACTTCGTCGCGGCTGCGCTCGACGAAAGCCTGCACCGGCTCGTCGGCGGGCAGCTCGTACTGCAGCAGGGCCGGCGAGATCAGCGGCCGCACGTCGCGGATGCGGACGTCGTCCAGCCGGGTGGACTGCGGCATTTCCTCGGCGCCCTCGGGGCGCGCGGCGGGCGTGGGATGCATCGAAGGTTCTCCTGGTCGCATCCTCTATATTGCCAGCCATGGCATTCGCTTCCCTGACCGCGCAAGGCGCCGGCCTGCGCATCGAATACGAATGGGTGGGGGCCGCGCCGGCCGAGGCGCCGGTGCTGGTGTTCCTGCACGAGGGCCTGGGCTCGGTCGCGATGTGGCGCGACTTCCCGGCGCGGCTGTGCGACGCCGCCGGGCTGCGCGGCCTGGTCTACTCCCGCCCCGGCTACGGCCGCTCCACGCCGCGGCCGGCGCACGAGCGCTGGCAGCCGGACTTCATGCACCGCCAGGCGCGCGAGGTCCTGCCCGTGCTGCTGCGCGCGCTGGGCGTCGAGCGGCCCTGGCTGTTCGGCCACAGCGACGGCGGCTCCATCGCGCTGCTGTACGCGGCCGCGTTCCCCGAGGCCCTGCGCGGCGCGGTCGTGCTGGCGCCGCACATCCTGGTGGAGGACGTCTCCGTCGCCAGCATCGAGCAGGCCCGCGCGACCTACCTCTCCACCGACCTGAAACAGAAGCTGGGCCGCTACCACGACGACCCCGATTCGGCCTTCTGGGGCTGGAACGACGTCTGGCTGTCGCCGGCCTTCCGCGCCTGGTCGATCGAGGAGGAGCTCCGCGCCATCCGCTGCCCCCTGCTGGCCATCCAGGGCCTGGACGACGAGTACGGCACCCTGGAGCAGATCCGCGGCATCGCCCGGCGGGTGCCGCATGCGCAGCTGCTGGAGCTGCCGCAATGCGGCCATTCGCCCCACAAGGACCAGCCGCAGGCGGTGATCGACGCGGTGGCGCGCTTCGTGCGCGAGGGGAGCGCGCACCCGAGGTAGGATGCCGCGTGCCCGCGCCCGCCCTGAGCTCCCCCCTGCCCCACTCCGACGCCGCCACCCGTTCGGCCGTCGTGCTGCTGGCCCTGGCGGCCTTCTTCAGCGGCGCCGCCATGCGCATCTGCGACGGCCTGCTGCCCCGGCTGGCGAGCGATTTCGCGATCACGCCGGGCGTCGCCGGCCGCGTGGTGCTCACCTTCGCCGTCGCCTACGGCCTGTCGCAGCTGCTGTTCGGCCCGCTGGGCGACCGCTACGGCAAGGCGCGCGTCATGTGCGGCGCCCTGTTCGCCTGCGGACTGGCCTCGCTGGCCTGCGTGCTGGCGCCGGGCTTCGACGCGCTGGTGCGCCTGCGCGTGTTCTGGGGCATCGCCGCTGCCGGCGTGATCCCGCTGGCGATCGCCTGGATCGGCGACGCGGTGCACTACGCGCAGCGCCAGGCGACCCTGGCGCGCCTGCTCACGGGCACGCTGTCCGGCATGACCGCGGGCCAGCTGGGTGGCGGCCTGTTCGCCGACTCGCCGCTGGGCTGGCGCGGCGCGTTCTCGGCGCTGTGCGCCGGCTACTTCGTCGTCGGCACGCTGCTGCTGGTGCGCCTGCGCAGCATCCCCGCGGCGCCGCCGGTGCGCGGCGGCGGGCGCTTCGCCTTCGCGGCGCAACTGGGCGCCGTGCTGGCCGTGCCCTGGGCGCGCGCGGTGGTCGCCGCCGTCTTCGCCGAAGGCGTGTTCCTCATGGGGCCGCTCGCCTTCCTGCCGTCCTAC
Source organism: Burkholderiales bacterium (assembly GCA_028868995.1). Taxonomy (GTDB): domain Bacteria; phylum Pseudomonadota; class Gammaproteobacteria; order Burkholderiales; family Burkholderiaceae_C; genus Ramlibacter. The sequence goes on from JAGWTH010000003.1 coordinate 50,821, forward strand.
CTGCACCAGCGCTTCGGCCTGGCCCTGTCCGCCGCTTCCGCCCTGATCGCGCTCTATGCCCTGGGCGGCCTGGTGTACGCGCTGGTGGCGCGCCACGTCGTGCAGCGCCTGGGCGAGCAGCGCATGGTGGCCGCCGGCGGCGTGCTGATGGGGCTGGGCTTCCTGGGCCTGTACGCGATCCCCGCGGCGTGGCTGGCCGCGCCCATCGCGCTGGCCCTGGGCTTCGGCACCTACCTGTTCCACAACACTCTGCAGGTCAACGCCACCCAGATGGCGCCGGCCACGCGCGGCACGGCGCTGGCCCTGTTCGCGTTCTGCTTCTTCAACGGCCAGGCCATCGGCGTGACGCTGGCCGGCTACGCTTTCGACCATGGCGGTCCCCTGCCGCTGCTGGTGGTGCCGGCGGTGGCCCTGCCCCTGGTGGGCTGGGCCTTCGCCGGGGGCCTGCGGCGCCGCGCGGGCGCCACTGCCTGAACGAGGAGACGAGATGCTGGCTGCCTTCTACACCCGCATGGGCCCCGCGAGCGAGGTGCTCGCCGTGGGCGAGCAACCCACCCCCGAGCCCGCGGCGGGCGAGGTGCGCGTGCGCCTGCGCACCTCCGGCGTGAACCCGTCCGACTACAAGAGCCGCAAGGGCGGGCCCGGCCGGCCGCCGCTCGCCTGGCCCGTGGTGATCCCGCACAGCGACGGCGCCGGCGTGATCGACGCGGTGGGCGCCGGCGTGCCGCGCGAGCGCATCGGCGAGCGCGTGTGGACCTGGAACGCGCAGTGGCAGCGGCCCTTCGGCACCGCCGCCCAGTACGTCGCCCTGCCCTCGCGGCAGGCCGTGCGCATGCCGCAGGGGCTGGGCGACGCCGAGGCCGCCTGCCTGGGCATCCCCGCCTTCACCGCCTGGCAGGTCGTCCACCGCGCCGACCTCGCGCCAGGGCAGACAGTGCTCGTCGCCGGCGGCGCGGGCTCGGTCGGCCACTACGTGATCCAGCTGGCCAAGCGCAAGGGCGCCACCGTGCTCACCACGGTCAGCACCGACGCCAAGGCGGAACACGCGAAGCGCGCCGGCGCCGACCACCTGATCCGCTACCGCAGCGAGGACGTGGGCGCGCGGGTGCGGGAGATCACCGGCGGGCGCGGCGTCGATGCCCTGATCGAGATGGACCTGAGCGCGAACGCGCACCTGTACCCGGCCTGCCTGGGCCCGGGCGCGACCGTGGTGGTCTACGGCATGGGCGCGAACGAGGCGACGCTGCCGGCGATCTGGATGATGCGCAACCGCATCACGGTCAAGTTCGACCTGATCTACACGATCCCCGAAGCCGACCGCGCGGCCGGCCTCGCCGAGCTCGACGCCCTGCTGCGCGCGGGCGCGCTGCAGCACACGGTGGGCCTCAGGCTGCCGCTGGCCGAGATCTCGCGCGCCCACGACCTGGTGGAACAGGGCCAGGTGCTGGGGCACGTGGTGCTGGACATCCCCTGAGAACAGGAGTGGAGACGACATGGACCTGCAACTGCAAGGCAAGCACGTGCTGATCACGGGCGGCAGCCGCGGCATCGGCCTGGCGTGCGCGCGCGAGTTCCTGCGCGAAGGCTGCAAGGTGAGCCTGGTCGGGCGCGATGCCCGGCACATGGATTCGGCGCGCGCCGCCCTCGGCGCCGGCGGCGAGGTGCTGTCCGGGCACTGCGCCGACCTGCGCGACGCGGCGGCCGCCCTGCGCGCCGTCGACGCGGCCGAGGACGCGCTCGGGCCGATCGACATCCTGGTGAACTCCGCCGGGGCGGCCCGGCGCACGCCCTACGGCGAGCTGGAGCCGCAGGCCTGGCACGAGGCCATGCAGTCCAAGTTCTTCACCTACGTGCACGTGATGGACCCGGTGGTGCGCCGCATGGGCGCGCGCGGCACGGGGGCGATCGTCAACGTGATCGGCATGGGCGGCAAGGTGCCCACGCCCACCCACCTGCCCGGGGGCGCGGCCAACGCCGCCCTGATGCTGGCGAGCGCGGGCCTGGCCGCGGCCTGGGGCCCACGCGGGGTGCGGGTGAACGCGGTGAACCCCACCCTGACGCTGACCGACCGCCTGTCCGAGGGCCTGGCCGCCGACGCGCGGCTGCGGGGTTCCTCGCCCGAGGAGGTGCTGCGCGAATCGGAGAAGAAGATGCCCCTGGGCCGCCTGGCCCGGCCGGAGGAAGTCGCGGCGGCCGTCGTGTTCCTGGCCTCGCCGCGCGCGTCCTACATCTCCGGCGCGGTGCTGTCCCTCGATGGAGCGGCGACGCCGATGGTGGTCTAGGAACCCGGTCAAGGGACACCGCGCCCTGATCGCTGCGCCCCCGGTGCCGGACCGGACCGGGGCAGCCCGCCTCTGCGAATGTCCCCCGGCTTGGGCTTTGCAAGCCCAAGCCTCCTCCTAATATTTCGCCGAGGCGGGCTGCCCCGGCCCGGCCCTGCGCGGCGTCTGATCGTGCGGCGGTTGCTTCGCTGCAGGCTGCTCGCTTACCGCTACGGCGCAGGGCCAGGGTGGGGTGGTGCGTTCCGGCGAAATATTAGGAGGAGAAGCGGGCTTCAGCCCGCTTCGGGGGACATTCGCAGGAACGCACCGCCCCGCCCTGGCCCGGACCACGGGCCGAGACCGGCGTCTTCCGCACGGACGCGCAGCGGCCGCTGCCTACTGCTTCGGCTCCGTCCAGCCGCCGCCCAGCGAGCGATAGAGCTGGACCTGGTTCTGCAGGCCCTGCAGGCGCGACTGCACCAGCGCGGTCTGCGCGGTGAACAGCGAACGCTGCGCGTCCAGCAGGTCCAGGTAGCTCGCGACCCCGCTCTCGTAGCGCAGGCGCGCCAACCGGAAGCGGGTCGACTCGGCCTCCACCACCGCGCCCTGGGCGCGCACCTGCTCGCCGTAGGTCGCGCGGCCGGCCAGCGCGTCCGAGACGTCGCGGAACGCCTGCTGGATCGCGCGCTCGTACTGCGCCACCGCGATGTCGCGCGCCGCCTCGGCCGACGACAGGTTGGCGCGGTTGCGGCCGGCGTCGAACACGGTCTGCACCAGGCTGGGCGCCACGGTGTAGACCCAGGAGCCGTCCTTGAACAGGCCGGAGAGTTGCGAGCTGGCCGTGCCGGCCCCCGCGGTGAGCGAGATGCGCGGGAAGAAGGCCGCGCGCGCCGCGCCGATGTTGGCGTTGGTCGCGATCAGCAGCTGCTCCGCCTGGCGGACGTCGGGCCGGTTCACCAGCACTTGCGAGGGAAGGCCCGCCGGCACGTCGGGCAGCTTCACGTCGAGGGTGGTCACCCCCACCGTGAAGTCGGGTCCCACCGGCTGGCCCACCAGCAGCGCCAGCGCGTCGAGGTCGTTGGCGCGCTGGCGCCGGGTCTGCGCCAGCGCGGCCCGCGCGCTTTCGGTGAGCGACAGCGCCAGCCGGTAGTCCAGCTCGCTGGCGACGCCGTTGTCGAAGCGCAGCTTGGTCAGGCGCAGGGTCTCCTCGCGGGTGGCGACCGTGTCCTGGGTCAGCTTCAGCAGTTCCTCGTCGGCCGCCAGCGCCAGCCAGGTGTTGGCGACGCTCGCCACCAGGCTGATCTGCGCTGCCTTGCGTCCCTCCTCGGTGGCCAGGTACTGCGCCAGCGCCGCCTGGCTCAGGGCGGCGACGCGCCCGAAGAAGTCGATCTCCCAGCTGCTGATGCCGAGGTTGACGGTGTAGGTGTTGGCCTCCTTGCCCAGCGCGTTGGGCGCACGGGTGGCGGACGCATTCAGGCCCACAGTGGGCAGCCGGTCGGCGTTGCGGATGTCGTACTGCGCCCGCGCCTGCGCCATGTTCAGCACCGCCACCCGCAGGTCGCGGTTGTTCTGAAGCGCGGTCTGGATCAGCTTGCGCAGGCGCGGGTCGGAGAAGAAGCTCTCCCAGGGCAGTTGCGCGGCGGGCGTGCCGGCGGTGGTGGGCGCATAGGGGAAAGCCGCGGCCACCGGCGGCGCCGGCCGCTCGTAGGTCGGGATCATGGAACAGCCGCCGGCCAGCAGCGCCGCGGCCGCGACGGGGAGGATCCTCATGCTCGATTTCATACCTGGTCCCCCGCCGACGCACCCGCCGGCAGCTCCGGCGGCATGTCGTGCGCGTGCAGCTTGCGCTGGCGTTCGCTGCCCTTGAAATAGCTGCGCACGACGACGAAGAAGATCGGGACGAAGAACACCGCCAGGCCGGTGCCGGTGAGCATGCCCCCCAGCACGCCGGTGCCGATGGCGCGCTGGCTCGCGGAGCCGGCGCCGGTGGCGATGGCCAGCGGCAGCACCCCCAGGCCGAAGGCCATGGAGGTCATGATGATGGGCCGGAAGCGCAGGTGCGCCGCCGCCAGGGCCGCCTCGATCACGCCCCGCCCCTGCGCCTGCAGGTCCTTGGCGAACTCGATGATCAGGATGGCGTTCTTCGCCGACAGGCCGATGATCGTCACCAGGCCCACCTGGAAGTACACGTCGTTGTCGTAGCCGCGCAGCAGGGTCCCCAGCAGCACGCCCAGCACGCCCAGCGGCACCACGAGGATCACCGCGAACGGGATCGACCAGCTCTCGTAGAGGGCCGCCAGGCACAGGAACACCGACAGCACGGCGAAGCCGTAGAGGATGACGGCCTGCGAGCCGGCGAGCTTCTCCTCGCGCGACTGGCCGGTCCATTCGTAGGCGAAGCCGGGGGGCAGCTGCGCCGCCAGCCGCTCCATCTCCGCCATGGCCGCGCCGGTGCTGTAGCCGGGCGCGGGCGAGCCGGAGATGCGCATGGCCGGGTAGCCGTTGTAGCGCACGCTCTGCATCGGACCGACGACCCAGCGCGTGGTGGCGAAGGCCGACATCGGCACCACCTTGCCCTGGGTGCTGGCGACGTTGATGCGCAGCAGGTCCTCGGGCTGCATGCGCTCCGGCGCGTCGGCCTGGACCACCACACGCTGCAGGCGGCCCCGGTTGGGGAAGTCGTTGATGTAGGTCGAACCCAGCGCGGTGGACAGGGCCGTGTTGATCGCGTCGAAGCCCACGCCCAGGGCCTGCGCCTTGTCGCGGTCGATCTCCACCTGCAGCTGCGGCGCGTCCTCCAGGCCGTCCGGACGCACCTGCGCGAGCACCTTGCTGCGCGCGGCCAGGCCCAGCAGCTGGTTGCGCGCGGCGACCAGCGCTTCGTGGCCGTTGCCGCCGCGGTCCTGCAGCCGGAAGGTGAAGCCGGAGGCCGTGCCCAGCTCCGGGATGGGCGGCGGGCTGAGCGGGAAGATGAAGGCATCGCGCACCCGCGACAGCGCGCCGAACGCGCGCATGGCGACCGCGCCGGCCGAATGCGCCGCGCCCGGGCGGTCCTTCCAGTCCTTCAGCGTGACGAAGGCGAGCGCCGCGTTCTGGCCCTGGCCGGAGAAGGAGAATCCCAGCACGCCCACCATGCTCTGCACCTCGGGCTGCTTCAGGATGAAGTCCTCCACCTGCGACATCACCGCGCTGGTGCGCTGCTGGGTCGCCCCCGGGGGCAGCTGCACGTTCACGATGATGTAGCCCTGGTCCTCCTGCGGCAGGAAGGAGGTGGGCAGGCGCAGGTAGACGAACACGACCACGCCGGCGATGGCCGCGTAGACGACCAGGTAGCGCGCGGCGCGCCGCAGCAGCCGCGCGACGAGGCTCTCGTAGCCCTGGGCCGTGCGCAGGAAGACGCGGTTGAAGCCGCCGAAGAAGCCCCGCTTCTCGTGGTGGTGGCCGGCCTCCACCGGCTTGAGCAGGGTGGCGCACAGCGCCGGCGTCAGCGAGAGCGCCATGAAGGCCGAGAAGCCGATGGAGGCGACCATCACCGCCGCGAACTGGCGGTAGATGTTGCCGGTGGAGCCGGCGAAGAAGGCGAGCGGCACGAACACCGACACCAGCACCACCGTCACGCCGACGATGGCGCCCTGGATCTGGCCCATGGCCTTGCGCGTGGCCTCGCGCGGCGGCAGGCCTTCGTGGCTCATGATGCGCTCGACGTTCTCCACCACCACGATGGCGTCGTCGACCACGATGCCGATCACCAGCACCATGCCGAACATGGTCAGCACGTTGATGGAGAAGCCCAGCGCCAGCAGCGCGCCGAAGGTGCCCAGCAGCGCCACCGGCACCACCACGGTGGGGATCAGCGTGTAGCGCCAGCTTTGCAGGAACAGGAACATCACCAGGAACACCAGCGCCACGGCCTCCGCCAGGGTCTCCACCACCTGCGTGATCGAGATGCGCACGAAGCGCGAGCTGTCGTACGGGATGTCCCACTTCATGCCCTTGGGGAAGTAGGGGGCAAGCTCGCCCATGCGCTTGCGGATCGCGTCGGCGGTGGCCAGGGCGTTGCCGGTGGGCGCGAGCTGCACGCCGATGCCGGTCGAGGGCTTGCCGTTCAGGCGCGCCACGGTGGCGAAGGTCTGGGCATTGAGTTCCACCCGCGCCACGTCCTTCAGCCGCACCGTGGAGCCGTCCGGGTTGGCGCGCAGCACGATGTTGCCGAACTGCTCCGGCGTGGACAGCTGGCCCGGCACGACGATGGTCGCGGCCATCGTCTGGCCGGGCACATTGGGCAGGTCGCCGAGGGTGCCGGCGGCGACCTGCGCGTTCTGCGCGCGGATCGCGTTGTTGACGTCGGCGGCCGACAGGTTGAAGCCCACCAGCTTCTGCGGATCCAGCCAGATGCGCATGGCCGCCTCGGTGCCGAACAGCTGCGCCTGGCCCACGCCCGGGATGCGCTGGATCTCGGGCAGCACCGAGCGCGAGGCGTAGTCGCCCAGGTCGACCGGCGTGAACTTCGGGTCGTCCGAGGACAGGATGGTGAACAGCAGGAAGTTGGAACGGGCCTTGTCCACCCGCACGCCCTGCTGCGTGACCGCGGAGGGCAGCCGCGGGGTGGCCCGCGACAGCCGGTTCTGCACGTCCACCTGGGCCAGGTCGGGGTTGGTGCCCGGCTCGTAGCTGATGGTGATCTGGCCGACGCCGTTGGCCTGCGCCACCGACTCCATGTAGATCATGCCGGGCGAGCCGTTCATCTCCTGCTCGATCACGCTCAGCACGCTGTCTTCCAGGGTCTGGGCGGAGGCGCCGGGGTAGGTCGCGGTCAGCACGATGGACGGCGGCGCCACCGGCGGGTACTGCGCGATCGGCAGCTTGGTGATGGAGACCGCGCCGATCACGATGATGAACAGCGCGATCACCCAAGCGAAGATGGGGCGATCGATGAAGAACTTCGACATGGCGCCTCAGTCCTTCTTGGACGGCTGGCCGGCGGAGGCGGAGGCGGAGGCGGAAGCGGCCTGCACCGGCGCCGCGCCCGGGGGGCTCCAGGGCACAGGCTTGACCGGCGCGCCGGGGCGCAGCTTCTGGAAGCCGTCGACCATCACCTGCTCGCCGGGCTTGAGCCCGTCCAGCACCACCCAGTCGCTGCCCTGGGAGCCGCCGATGCGCACGGTGCGCGGGCTCACCTGGCCCTTGTCGTCCACCACCATCACGCTGTCGCCCTGGGGCGAGCGCGTGACGGCCTGCTGCGGCAGCAGCATCGCGTTGCCGGCCTTGGCCTGCTCGATGCGCACGCGCACGTACATGCCGGGCAGCAGGAAGCCGCCCGGGTTGGGCACCTCGGCGCGCAGCGTCACCTGGCCGGTGTTGGGATCCACCGTCAGGTCCGTGAACAGCAGCCTACCCGGCTTCGGGTGGATCGAGCCGTCCTCCAGCACCAGGTGCACCACCGCGCCGGCGGCGCCGGCGCGCTGCAGGCGCCCCGCCTCCAGGGCGTGGCGCAGTTTCAGCACCTCGCCCGCCGGCTCCGTGAAGTTGACGTAGATGGGGTCGATCTGCTGGATCACCGCGAGCGGCGTGGCCTCGCCCTGCCCGACCAGCGCGCCCTCGGTGACGAGCGCGCGGCCGATGCGGCCGGAGATCGGCGCCGTGACGGTGGCGTAGTCCAGGTTGATCTTCGCGGTCTGCACCGCGGCGCGAGCGGCGGCGACGTCGGCCTCCGACTGCTTCTCCGCGGCGACGGAGTCGGCGTAGTCCTGCTTGCTGATCGCGTTGGCTTCCACCAGCGGCCGGTAGCGCTGCTCCAGCGTCTGGGCCCTTTGCTGGCTGGCCTGTGCCTTCAGCAGCGCCGCCTGGGCGCTGGCCAGCGCGGCCTGGTAGGGCGCCGGGTCGATGCGGAACAGCCGCTGGCCGGCCCGCACGTCGCTGCCTTCGTGGAACTCGCGCTTGAGCAGGATGCCCGCCGCGCGGGCCCGGACCTGCGCGGTGCGCGCGGCTTCCAGGCGGCCGGGCAGCTCGGTGGTCAGGCCGATGTCGCCGGTGGCGACGCGGATCACGCCCACCTCGGGCGGCGGCATGCCGCCGCCGGCCTGCGGGCCGCCGCCGCCGCCCTGCCCGCAGGCGGCCAGGACGAGGACCAGGGGGGAAAGAAGAGACCACGCAGGGATCTGCGGCAGACGAGCAGCCATCGGTTTCTTTTTGGTTGGATTGCGAGGGATCGGCCCCGGGACGGCGGGCCGGCGCAAGTCCGCGAGTATATACATGCAAGGTTGCATGTATATTGCCGGCCCATGGCCCGCCGCTCGAAGGAAGACGCCCTCGCCACCCGCAACGCCCTGCTGGACGCGGCGGAGCGCGTGTTCCTCGCCAAAGGCGTGGCCGGCACCTCGCTGAACGACATCGCCCAGGCGGCCGGCACCACCCGGGGCGCCATCTACTGGCACTTCGAGGACAAGGCGGACCTGTTCAACGCAATGATGGACCGGGTGGCTATGCCCCTGCAGTGCGCGTTGTCTCTCGTCGACGCCGCGCCCGGGGAAGACCCCCTGCCGGCCCTGCGCCGCTCGCTGCGCGCGGCGCTGCACCAGACCGTGCACGACCCGCAGACGCAGCGGGTGTTCGAGGTGGCGACCCACAAGGTCGAGTACGTGGACAGCCTGTGCGCGGTGCGCGAGCGCCACCTGCAGATCCGCGAGCTGTGGGTGGAGCGCTTCCGCCAGGTCCTGCTGCGCAGTGCCCGCGTGCGTGGCCTGCGCCTGGCCGTGCCGGCGGCCGTGGCGGCACACGGACTGCACGCACTGCTGGACGGCTTCATCCAGAACTGGCTGCTCGATCCTGGTGCATTCGACCTGGAGACGAGCGCGCTCAAGTCGGTCGACGCCTACCTGCGCGGGCTGGGGCTGGATTAGAAATCCGGCCGCAAAACGCAAGACATCGGTGCCCCTGGTCCGGGTCAGGGTGGGGCCATCCGTCTCTGCGAATGTCCCCCGTCGCGGGCGCCGCCCGCTCCTCCTCCTTTATTTCGCCGAGACGGATGGCCCCACCCTGACCCTGCGCCGTGGCGGCAAGCCAGCGGCCTGCAACGAAGCAACCGCCGCACGATCAGACGCCGCGCAGGACCGGGCCGGGGCAGCCCGCCTCGGCGAAATAAAGGAGGAGGCTTGGGCTTCAGCCCAAGCCGGGGGACATTCGCAGAGGCGGGCTGCCCCGGTCCGGTCCGGCACCAGGGGCGCAGCGGGAGCAAGCGAACGCTAGCCAGCGATCCTGCCGGCGGCGAGTTCGCGGATGCGCTCCTCCATGTAATAGCCGCCGTATTCCGTGTAGCGCAGGAAAGGCCGGCCGCAGGCGGCGCACTGCCACACGTCGCAGCGGTTGTAGGGGAAGAAGGCCGGCGCGATCGGCGCCTCCGGGGACCAGGACCGGGTGCCCGCCGGGTGGTACTCCTCCAGCGTGGGATCCTCCACGCCCGGCCGGCGCAGGGTGCCCACCTTGCGCAGGCGCGCGGGGTCGAAGGAGCCCGGCAGCGCTTCCCATCCTGGCGCCTTCAGGGCCGCGCAGGCGGGGCAGGCCGGGCCGGGATGGTCGCCGGCCAGGGCCCGCAGCGCGGCCGCGTCCAGCACGGGAAGTTCGTCGTCGCTCATGCCCGCATTGTGCTGGCTCGCGCGAACCGGTGTACGCTGCGGCCGATGAGCGCCCACGACCATCCCCACGATCACGACCACCCGCACGCCGAGCCCCGCTGGAAGAGCGACGGCGTGCGGGTCATCCCCGGCAACCAGCTGGATGCCAACACCGCGCAGACGCCCGGCATGGACCGCAGGGCGGCGATCAACTTCGCCCGCGTCGGCGCCCAGAAGCTGTGGGCCGGCACGGTGAGCATCCACCCCGACGCCAAGACCGGCGCGCACCACCACGGCCCGCTGGAAAGCGTGATCTACGTGATCCGCGGCCGCGCCCGCATGCGCTGGGGCGAGCACCTGGAGTTCACGGCCGAGGCCGGACCAGGCGACTTCATCTACGTGCCGCCCTACGTGCCGCACCAGGAGATCAACGCCAGCGCCACCGAGGTGCTGGAATGCGTCCTGTGCCGCAGCGACGGCGAGGCAGTGGCGGTCAACCTCGACATCGAGCCGGTGGAGAAGCCCGAGCAGGTGCTGTGGGTCGATCCCACGCACCCGCACGGCGGGGTCTGAGCAGGTCATCATGGAATACCGCAGCCTGGGCCGGTCGGCCCTGAAAGTCTCGCCGCTGTGTTTCGGCGGCAACGTGTTCGGCTGGACGGCCGACGAGCGCACCTCGTTCGCGCTGCTCGACGCCTGGGTCGATGCCGGCTTCAACTTCATCGACACGGCCGACGTGTACTCGCGCTGGGCGCCCGGCCACACGGGCGGCGAGTCCGAGAGCGTCATCGGCCGCTGGCTGAAGCAGTCCGGCAAGCGTGACAAGGTGGTGATCGCCACCAAGGTGGGCATGGACATGGGCGAGGGCCGCATCGGCCTGAAGCCGGAGCGCATCCGCGAGGCGGTGGAGGCCTCGCTGCAGCGGCTGCAGGTGGACTGCATCGACCTGTACCAGGCGCACAAGGACGACGAGTCCACGCCCCTGGAGGACACGCTGGAGGCCTTCGCCCGCCTGATCAAGGACGGCAAGGTGCGGGTGATCGGCGCCTCCAACTACAGCGCCGCGCGCCTGCAGCAAGCCCTGGAGGTGAGCGACCGCCTGGGCCTGCCCCGCTACGAGTCGCTGCAGCCCCTGTACAACCTCTACGACCGCGCCGAGTTCGAGCGCGAGCTGCAGCCGCTGTGCCGCAAGGAGCAGGTGGGCGTGATCAACTTCTACGCGCTGGCCGCCGGCTTCCTCACGGGCAAGTACCGCTCGGCCGAGGACGCGGGCAAGAGCCCGCGCGGTGCCGGCGTGGTGAAGAAGTACGTGAACGAGCGCGGCCTGAAGATCCTGGCCGCGCTGGACGCGGCGGCGAAGGAAACGGGAAGCACGCCGGGCCAGGTGGCGATCGCCTGGCTGCTGGCGCAGCCGGGCGTCACGTCGCCGATCGCGAGCGCCACCTCGCTGGCGCAGCTGCAGGACCTGGTGCGGGCGGCGCAGCTGAAGTTGCCAGCCGAAACCCTGCAGCGCCTGGACGCGGCGAGCGCCTGGGGCTGATCAGGCCGCGGCGTCCCGGAACAGCGGCCGCATCGCCAGCAGGCCCAGCAGGGGCCCCGCCGCCAGCCAGGGCAGCACCTGCGCCAGCGGCCAGGCCTGGGCCGCGCGCACGAACAGCTCGATGCTGGCCACCGAGATCGCGAAGCCGATCGAGTTGCTGAAGGTCAGCACGCTGCCCACCACCTGCGGCGGCGCGTTGCGCGCCGTGAGCGCGGAGAACTGGGGCGAGTCGCCGGCCACCGTCAGGCCCCACAGCAGCAGCCAGGCGATAAAGACCGGCGTGGGCGCGGCCAGCAGCCAGGGAGACAGCAGGCAGCAGGCCGCGCTGGTGGCCAGCTGCGATCTCGCCACGTGCGCGCTGCCGAAGCGCCGCACCAGCAGCCCGCCCCCGGCGCAGCCGAGCGCGCCCGCGGCGATCGCCCAGAAACTGAGCACGCTCACGGCGGTGCCGGCGAAGCGCGTCGCGGCCACCAGAGGCAGCAGCACGTACAGGGAGTAGAGCTCCCACATGTGGCCGAAGTAGCCGAACACCGAGCCGCGCAGCCGCCGCTCGCGCCAGATCGCGGCCAGCGCCCGCAGCCGCACCGGCACGCCGCTGCCGCGCACCGGCTCGGGCACCAGCCAGGCGGTGGCCAGGCCGCCCAGGGCCGCCAGCAGCGACACCGACAGCACCACCTGCTGCCAGGGCTGCAGGCCCGCGGCGGTCGAGCCTCCCGCGCCCTCCCCGGCCAGCGCCCGCAATCCGTGCGGCAGCGCGGTGCCCAGGACCAGCGCGCCGATCAGCACGCCCAGCGCGGCCCCCAGCCCTTCGCGGTACCAGCTCGCCGCGATCTTCATGCCCACCGGGTAGATGCCGGCCAGCAGGAAGCCGACGGCGAAGCGCAGCACGACCAGCAGCGTGAACTGCCCGTCGAGCGCGGCGATGGCGCCGTTGGCGAGGGCGGCGAGCAGCGCGCACCAGAGGAACACGCGCGTGGGCCGGAAGCGGTCGGCCAGCATCAGCAGCGCGAACACCAGCGTGCCGGTGACGAACCCGAGCTGCACCGCCGTGGTCACCGTCGCCAGCGCGGCCGGCGGCAGCGACCAGGCGCGCTGCAGGTCGGGCAGCACCGCGTTGACGGCGAACCACAGCGAGGTGCCCGCGAACTGCGACAGCACGATCACCGGGAGGATGCGGCGCGGGACGGAGGTCGCCATGGCCGCGTCGCCCCTACCTTTGCCGCGGATCCAGCGCGTCGCGCAGGCCGTCGCCCAGCAGGTTGAAGGACAGCACCAGCAGGAAGATCGCCAGCCCCGGCCAGATCGCCATCCAGGGCGCGTTGTCGATGAAGTTCTTCGCCGTATTCAGCATGCTGCCCCAGCTGGGCGCCGGCGGCTGCTGGCCCAGGCCCAGGAAGGACAGGCTGGCCTCGGCGATCACCGCCGAGGCGACCGCCAGCGTGGACTGCACCATCAGCGGCGCGGTGATGTTGGGCAGGATGTGGCGCAGCGCGATGCGCAGCGGCGAGTTGCCCACGGCGCGTGCCGCCTCGACGTAGTCCTCCACCTTCACCGCGAGCACCTGGCCGCGCGTGAGGCGCACGAAGATGGGCGCGGCCGACACGCCGATGGCCACCATGGCATTGGTGAGGCTGGGGCCGAGGAAGGCCGCCAGCGCGATCGCCAGGATCAGGAAGGGGCAGGCGAGGAAGGCATCGGTCAGGCGCGAGATCACGCCGTCGACCCAGCCGCCGAGGAAGCCCGCGGCGAGGCCCAGCGGCACCCCGATCAGCAGCGAGATCGACACCGACACCACGCCGGCGAGCATGGACGCGCGGGTGCCCCAGATCACGCGCGAGAGCACGTCGCGGCCGATGTCGTCGGTGCCGAACCAGTGCGCCTGCGAGGGCGCCTGGCGGATCGCCCCCCAGCTGGTGGCGATCGGGTCCTGCAGCCCGAGCCAGGGCCCGAACACCGCCAGCACGACGAAGCCCAGCACCACGGCCAGTCCCAGCAGCGCCGCCGGCCGGCGCCGCAGCCGTCGCCAGGCGCGGCGCCAGGGACCCGCGGGAGCGGGCAGGGTCGTTGCAGGATTCATGGGGAGGACGGCGGCCACTTCAACCCCGCAGGCGCGGGTTCACCGCGAAGTAGGCCAGGTCGGCCAGCAGGTTCAGCACCATGTAGGCGGTCGCCGTCACCAGCACCACGCCCTGCACCACCAGGTAGTCGCGGTTGAACACCGCGTCGATGATCAGCTTGCCGAAGCCAGGGATGGTGAACACCTGCTCGGTGAGCACGGCGCCGGACAGCAGCGTGCCCAGCTCCAGGGCGCCCAGCGTGATCACGGGCGTCAGCGCGTTGCGCAGCGCGTGCTTCAGCACCACCGTCTTCTCGCTCAGGCCCTTGGCGCGGGCGGTGCGCACGTAGTCCGCCGACAGCACCTGCAGCATCGCGCTGCGCGTGTGGCGCATCAGCACGGCGGCGATCGCGTTGCCCAGCACGAAGGCCGGCATGATCATGGACTTCAGGTTGCCCGCCAGGTCGTCGAAGGGGCTGACGTAGCCCGAGGCCGGCAGCCAGCCGAGGTTCACCGAGAACAGCAGGATCAGCAGGATGCCCAGCCAGAAGTTGGGCGTGGAGATGCCCCACAGCGAGAACAGGTTGGCGGCCCAGTCCCAGGCCGTGCCCCGGCCGACCGCCGACACGATGCCCGCCGGCACGCCGATGGCCACCGCGATGGCCATCGCCAGCAGCGCCAGCTCCAGGGTGACCGGCAGCTTCTGCGCGATCAGCTGCAGCACCGGCTCCTGGTTGCGCACGGACTCGCCGAGGTCCCCGCGCAGCACGCCGCCCACCCAGTAGCCGTAGCGCACGGGCAGCGGCTCGTCCAGGTGCAGCTTCTTGTGCAGGTAGGCGACCACCTGCGGGTCCTGCTCCTCGCCGGCGAGGATCTGCGCCGGGTCCCCGGGCAGCAGCTGCTGCAGGCCAAAGATCAGCATGGACACCAGCACCAGCGTCGGCACGAGCTGGGCGAGGCGGCGGACCAGGTAGTCGGGCATCGGTCAGGCGCGCCTTACATCTTCAAGCCCTGCACCCGCAGCAGCCCGTCCGGGATGTTGCGCACGCCCTGCAGCTTCGGCGAGTAGGCCCACAGCCACTTGCGGTGGTACAGGTAGATGATGGGACGGTCTTTCAGCACCTTCGCGGCGACCTGCTCGAACACCTTCTTGCGCTGGTTGACGTCCAGGGTCTCGCGCGATTCCTTGATCAGCTTGTCGGCCTCGGCGTCGCAGTAGCCCGAGTAGTTCAGCGGCTGCTTGCACACGTCGAAGCTGTACAGGTTGCCGTCGGGGTCGGGCCGGCCGCTCCAGGCCAGCACGTAGGCCTCGAAGTCGCCCTTGTCGGCCATGTTCAGCGAGGTCGCGAACTCGGCGGCCTGGATCTTCACGTCGAAGCCGGCCTCGCGCGCCATCGCCTGCACCACCAGCGCGATGCGCTGGGCGTCGGAGGTCGTCGGCGTCAGCAGCGTGAAGCTCGGGTTGGTCACGCCCGCTTCCTTGAGCAGCTGCTTGGCCCGGGCGACGTCGCGCTTGGGCATGGGCATGTTCTTGGCGTAGAAGGCATTGGTGGGCGGCACCCACTGGTTGCCGACGATCGCCTGGTTGTCCATCACCACCTGCACCAGGCCCTGGCGGTCCAGCGCCAGTTCCAGGGCCTCGCGCACGCGCGGGTCATGCAGCGGGCTGGTCTTGGCCTTGTCGCTCTTGCCGACATTGATCGTGATGCCCTGGTAGCCGATCTCGGTGATCGCCGAGGTCTTGAACTTCTTCTCGGCCTGCAGCTTCTCCATGTCGCTGGGCGCGAAGCGCTCGATGAAATCGAGCTGGCCGGAGCGCAGGTTGGCCAGGCGCACCGTGGCGTCCGGGATCGGCGTGTAGACGATCTTGTCGAAGTGGATCGCGTCCTTGTTCCAGTAGGTCGGGTTCTTCTCCAGCACGATGCGGTCCTGCGGCACGCGCTCGACGAACTTGTACGGGCCCGAGCACACCGGGTGGGCGCCGAACTTGTCGCCCTCGGCCTGCGCCACCTTGGGCGCGACCATCATGCCGGCGCGGTCGGTGAGCTGCGCCAGCAGCGGCGCGAACGGCGAGGACAGGTTCAGGCGCACGGTCAGCGGGTCGATCACGTCCACGCTGGTCACCGGGGCCAGCTCGCCGCGGCGGTTGGAGCCGGGCATGGTCTTGTGCCGCTCGATGTTGAACTTCACGGCGGCGGCGTCGAACTTCTCGCCGTCCTGGAAGGTCACGCCCGGGCGCAGCTTCAGCGTCACCGACTTGTGGTCCGGCGCCCACTGGTAGGACAGGGCCAGCTGCGGCACGATGTTCAGCTTCTCGTCGATGTCGAACAGCTTGTCGCACAGGCCGGCGAACACCATCCGGCCGACGAAGCTGCGCGCCAGCGTCGGGTCGAGCACGTCGGGATCCTCGGCCAGGCCGATGCGCAGGGTCTGCGCCTGCGCGGCGACGCCGCCGGCGACGAGCGCCAGGGCGAGCAGGAAACGCTTGGGGAACCAGGGCATGGAAACTCTCCTTTGCAGCGAAGTCTAGGAAACGGGATCGGGGGCGACGAAGGCGGCCTGCAGCCGCTCCAGGCGCCGGCGCGCGGGGGTGAAGGCGACGGGTTGCGGCGCCGGCGCACCGGCGGCGACATCGCGCCAGAAATGGCAGGCCACCGCGTGGCCGTCGGGCGTGGCCTCGAGCCGCGGGGCCTCCTGCGCGCAGCGGGGCTGCGCGTGGGGGCAGCGGGTGTGGAAATGGCAACCGGCGGGCGGCGCCAGCGGGCTGGGCACGTCGCCGCCCAGCACGGCGCGCTCGCGCTGCAGTCCGGGCTCCGGCCGCGGGATGGCCGACAGCAGCGCCTGCGTGTAGGGATGGCGCGGCGCGGCGAACAGGGCGTCCTTGCCGGCCGTCTCGACCACCCGGCCCAGGTACATCACCGCCACCCGCGTGGCGATGTGCTTGACCACGGCCAGGTCGTGGGCGATGAACACGTAGGCCAGGCCGAAGCGCCGCTGCAGGTCCTGCAGCAGGTTGACCACCTGCGCCTGCACCGACACGTCCAGCGCCGACACCGCCTCGTCGCAGACGATCAGCTTCGGCTCCACGGCCAGGGCCCGGGCGATGCCCACCCGCTGGCGCTGGCCGCCGGAGAACTCGTGCGGATAGCGCAGCGCGTGCTCCGGCGCCAGGCCCACCGTGTGCAGCAGCTCCGCCACCCGTTCGCGCTCGCGGCCCGCATGCAGCCCGTGCAGGCGCAGCGGCTCGGCCAGCGTCTGGCCCACCGTCATGCGCGGGTTGAGCGAGGAATACGGGTCCTGGAAGATCAGCTGCATCGCGCGCCGCTGCGCCCGCAGCGCGCCGGCGTCGAGCCCGCCGATGTCGCGGCCCTCGAACGCGATGCGCCCCGCCGTGGGCTCCACCAGGCGCAGCAGCAGCCGGCCCAGGGTGGACTTGCCGCAGCCCGACTCGCCCACCACGCCCAGCGTCTCGCCGGCGGCGATCTGCACGTCCACGCCGTCGACGGCGCGCACCTGGCCGCTGACGCGCCCCAGCAGCCCGCGGCGCACCGGGAAGTGCTTGACCAGGCCTTCGGCCTGCACCAGGGGTGTGCCGGCCGTCATGCGAGCGCCGCCTCAGGCGCCTGCGGCACCAGTTCGTCGGGATCGAGCGGCGCGCGCCAGCAGGCCGAGAGGTGGCCCGGCTCCACCTCGCGCAGCGGCGGCGCCTCGGCGCGGCACTGGGCGACGGCGAACGGGCAGCGGTCGGCGAAGCCGCAGCCGGGCGGCCGGCGCAGCGGGCTGGGCACCTGGCCCTCGATCGAGGCCAGGCGCTCCTGCGCCACGTCCAGGCGCGGGATGGAGCCGAGCAGGCCCACGGTGTAAGGGTGCTGCGGCGCCTCGAACAGCGCCGCCGCCGGCGCCTGCTCCACGATGCGGCCCGCGTACATCACGGCCACCTCGTCGGCGACCTCGGCCACCACGCCCAGGTCGTGCGTGATCAGGATGACGGCGGTGCCGGTTTCCGCCCGCAGCGCGCGCATCAGCTCCAGGATCTGGGCCTGGATCGTGACGTCCAGCGCGGTGGTCGGCTCGTCGGCGATCAGCAGGCGCGGCCGGCAGGCCAATGCCATCGCGATCATCGCGCGCTGGCGCATGCCGCCGGAGAGCTTGTGCGGATAGTCGTGGAAGCGCTGCTCGGGCGAGGGGATGCGCACCTGCCGCAGCACCTCGATCGCGCGCTCCTGCGCCTGCGCGCGCGTCAGCGCCTGGTGGCGCAGCAGGCCCTCCACGATCTGGTCGCCGATGGTGAACGCGGGGTTCAGCGAGGTCATGGGCTCCTGGAAGATCATGGCCATGCCGTTGCCGCGCAGGTCCATCAGCTCCTTCTTGCCCGCGCCTACCAGTTCGCGGCCCTCGAAGCGGATCGAGCCGCCAGCGATGCGCCCCGGCGGATTCGGCACCAGGCCCATGATGGACAGCGAGGTCACGCTCTTGCCGCAGCCCGACTCGCCGACGATGGCGAGCGTGCGGCCGGCGTCGACCGAAAAGCTCACGCCGTCCACCGCGGGGAAGCTGCCGTCGTCGGTGGTGAATTCCGTGCGCAGCCCGCGCACCTCCAGCACGGCCATCAGGCGGCTCCCGCGCGTTCGCGGTGGAAGCGGGCGATGCGCTCCTCGATCACGGCGCGGTCGGTGATGCCCGCCGGGTCGTGGCGGCCGGCCAGGCAGGCCATGAAGGGCTGGTAGCGCTCCAGGCTCACCGCGTAAAGGCGCTGCAGCTCGCGCACGGGCTCCTCGTGGTCGTCGACGCGGATGTCCAGCTGCGGGTAGTCCTCGTCGGCGTGGATGCGCAGGGCCGCGGCCTGCTTGCCGCGCTTGTCGCCGCCCGCGGCCTCGCCGGCGGCGAGCGCGGCGAGCAGGCGCTCGGCCAGGTCGCCGCGGATAGAACGAAAGGCCTCGGCGGTGGCCTCGACCACCTGCGGCCCGGCCAGCATGTTGCCGGCGACGCTGAAGTCCTCGCCCAGGTGATGGCCGCACCATTCGATGCAGGCGGAACCGGTCCAGGCGGCGGGGCGTCCGGCGGCCAGCAGGACATGGACCTGGCGATGCTCGCGGCCGGCATCGGCGGCGACCAGGGCGTCGATCACCTGCTGCGGCGAACGCCCCTCGGCCAGCAGGTCCATCCCCTTCGGGCCGTACAGCGGATTCAACAGGGCCTGGGTGGAGAGTGCACCGACCCCGCGCCGGGTGTGCACGGTCAGCGCACCCACGGCGAAGAAGCGGCTGGCGATCGCGACGCCGAAGCGTCCCGTCCCGTCCCGCGCCAGGATCGACCAAGTCATTCCATCCACCTTTCAAGGGGCTACCGGGGCCCGAACGACGGGGGATTCTGACGCCATTTCCGTGCCCGGTCTTCAGGGCTTGTCATGAGAATGCAAGCCTTCCGGCGATGGGGGATCAGTCCGGGGCCAGCCATCCCGGCAGCGCCGCCTCCAGCGCGCGGCGCATGCGGCGCACGTGAGAACCATCCCAGTACAGGCGCTGGCACATCGGGCAGCGCCACACCGGGCCCGGGTGCTCCCGCACCCCCTCGGGCAGCAGGGGCAACACCCCGGCGCGTTCCACCGGCTCCAGCGGCGCATTGTCCAGCATGCAGCGCGTGAACAGCGCCGGCGGCGGCGCGAGCCGCAGGGCGGCCACCAGTTCCTTCAGCTGGCGCAGCGGGTGGTCCTGCCGCACCTCGTGCGCGCGCGCCGGCTTGAGCTCGCGCAGGAGGTGGCGGTCGCGCGTGAGCAGGAGGCGGTCCTCGTCGCGCGCCAGCTGCACCAGCTGCGGGTCGTCCATCCCGGCGTCGTAGGCAGTGTCGTAGCCCAGCACGCGCAGCCAGCGCGCCAGCCGCCCCAGCATGGCGTCGACGGCGAAGCGCGGCGCGTCGTCGCTCAAGCAGGCGAGCCGACGGCGGGTGGCCGCTGCGAGGACCAGGGCGCGATCGCCTCCCACTCGCGCGCCAGCGCCAGCACGGCGAGGTCGGCGCGCGGCGGGCCGGCCAGCTGCATGCCCATGGGCAGGCCCTGCGGCCCGAAGCCCACCGGCACGCTCGCCACCGGCAGGCCGGCCAGCGTGAAGGGGGTGACGATCTCCATCCAGCGGTGGTAGGTATCCATGGCCACGCCCGCCACCTCGTGCGGCCAGTCCAGCTCCGCGGAGAAGGGGAACACCTGCGCGGTGGGCGCCACCACGTAGTCGAAGCGCTCGAACAGGCGGCGGAAGGCCTGGTACACCGCCGTGCGCTGCACGGTGGCCTGGTACAGCTGCGCCGCCGTGAGCTGGAAGCTCTGTTCCACCTCCCAGCAGGCCTCGGGCTTCAACTGCTCGCGCAGCCGGGGCTGCGCGTACAGGGCCCCGAGCTTGCCGCCCACCAGCATCTGGCGCAGGCGCAGCCAGGCGCTCCAGTTCACCTCGCGCGCGACGTCCAGCGCGCAGGGCTCGACCTGCCAGCCCGCGCCCTCCAGCTTGCGCAGCGCGGCCTCGCACAGCTCGCGGATGCCGGGCTCCAGCGGCAGGTCGCTCCAGAGGCTGCCCAGCCAGCCGATGCGGCGGCCGGGCCGGCAGACGATCGGGTCCGCCGCGGCGGGGTCGGGCAGCATCTCCGCCAGGGCGAGCGGCGCGCGGTCGTCCCAGCCCGCCATGGTGCACAGCAGGCGCGCGACGTCCTCGCTGGTGCGGCCCATGGGCCCTTCGGTGCTCAATTGCTGGAAGAACACGTCGTCGGCCGGCACCGCCGGCACGCGGCCGCGCGAGGGCCGGAAGCCGACGATGTGGTTGAAGGCCGCCGGGTTGCGCAGCGAGCCGCCCATGTCGCTGCCGTCGGCCACCGGCAGCATGCCCAGCGCCAGCGCCACGGCGGCGCCGCCGCTGCTGCCGCCGGCGGACTTCGACGGGGCCCAGGCATTGCGGGTGGTGCCGAACACCTTGTTGTAGGTGTGCGAGCCCAGGCCGAACTCCGGCGTGTTGGTCTTGCCGATCACGATGGCGCCGGCGGCTTTCATGCGCTGCACGAACAGGGCGTCGGTGTCTGGGACGCGCCGGCCGACCGCGAGCGATCCCATGGTCGTCGGCAGGCCGGCGACGTCGCTCAGGTCCTTCACCGCCAGCGGGAAGCCGTGCATCCAGCCGGTGGGCTCGCGCCGCGCCAGCCTGGCGTCGCAGGCGTCCGCCTCGGCCAGCAAGGCCTGCGGGTCGCGCAGCGAGACGATCGCGTTGTAGTGCGGGTTGAGCGCGGCGATGCGGTCCAGCGTGGCCTGCATCAGCTCGCGGCAGGACACCTCGCGCCCCGCGATGCGCCGCGACAGGCTGGTCGCATCCAGCCGCAGCAGGTCGGCGCCCGTCATGCCGGCACCCCGCTGAAATGCGCCTGGTGGCGCAGGCGCAGTTCGCGCTTGAGCAGCTTGCCGCTGGGGTTCTTGGGCAGGGCCTCGGTGAACACGACGGCCTTGGGCATCTTGAAGCCGGCCAGGTGCTGATGGCAGTGCGCCAGCACCTCGGCCTCCGTGAGCCGCTGGCCTGCCTTGGGCACGACGACGGCGACCACCGCCTCCACCCAGCGCGGATGCGGCACGCCCACCACCGCGACCTCCGACACCTGCGGCATGCGGTAGATCATCTCCTCCACCTCGCGGCTGGCAACGTTCTCGCCGCCGGTCTTGATCATGTCCTTCTTGCGGTCGACGACGGTGATGAAGCCCTCCTCGTCGATGGTCGCGAGGTCGCCCGAGTGGAACCAGCCGCCCTCGAAGGCGGCGCGGGTGCGCTCCTCGTCGTGGAAGTAGCCCAGCATCAGGTGCGGCGAGCGGTGCACGATCTCGCCCACCTCGCCCGGCTTCACGTCGCGCATCGCGTCGTCGACCACCCGCGTCTCCACGTTCAGCACCGGGCGGCCGCAGGAGCCCGGTTTGCGCAGCTGGTCTTCGGGGCCCAGCATCGTGGCCAGCGGCGCGATCTCGGTCTGGCCGTAGAGGTTCCAGAAGCCCACGTCCGGCAGCCGTCGCGCCAGCTCGCGCAGCACCTCCACCGGCATGATGGAGGCGCCGTAGTAGCCCTTGCGCAGCGAGGACAGGTCGGTCTGGTCGAACAGCGGCGAGCGCAGCAGGGAGATCCACACCGTGGGCGGCGCGAAGAACGAGGTGATGCGGTGCCTGGCGATCAGCGGCAGCAGGTTTTCCGGCGTCGGCTTGGCGGTGATGATGCTGCTGCCGCCCACGTAGATCTTGGGGCCCAGGAACACGTCGAGCTGCGCGCAGTGGTAAAGGGGCAGCGCATGCAGCGTCACGTCGCCGGCGGCGATGTCCGCGTCGACCGCGCAGCTGGCGTACTGCCAGATCACCGCGTCGTGCGTGAGCATCGCCCCCTTGGGGCTGGACTCGGTGCCGCTGGTGTAGACGATCTGCAGCAGGTCCTCGCCTTTCAGGTCCACGGCCGGCGGTGCCTCGCGCTGCGCGACGAGCGCGTCGAAGGTCGTCATGCCCGCCGCTGGCTCGGTCGGGTCCTCGGAGGGCAGCCAGACGAACTGCCGCACCTGCGTGTCCAGCGCCGCGGCGGCACGCGCCAGCTCCGCCAGGCCCGAATCGGTGGCCAGGGTCGCCGCGCCCGAATGGCGCAGGATGTAGGCGACCTCCTCGGCCTTCAGCATGAAGTTGATGGGCACCAGCACCGCCCCCAGGCGGGCCAGCGCGAAGCGCAGCGCGGCGAAGCCGTGCGAATTGCGCGCCAGCACCGCGAGCGGCGTGCCCTGGCCCACGCCCATCCGCGCCAGGCCGGCGGCCAGCCGGTCGACCACGTCGTCGAATTCGGCGAAAGTCCAGCGGGTGGCGCCGCACTGGATCGCGAGCTTGCCCGGAAAGCGCTTCGCACTGCGGCGCAGCAGGTCCGCCAGGGTCTGGCGGCGGATGGCGGTGTCCAAGACACGACTCCTTGTTGGATGGTTTCGCGTATGGTGCACCAGCCCGCACCGCCTGCGCAGAGGGGTTTGACCGGAGGGACGGGAATCCAAGGCGTTGAAGCTGCGCGGGGATGACGTGCGGCCTCGCCGCCATGCGCCTCAGCCCGTCGGCTGGTCGGCGGGGGTGCGCTCCTCCCCCTCTTCTTCCTGGGCGCCGGCGCGCCGGCCCAGCCACTTGCCGACGAGGACGACGAGCACCGCGCCGGCCACCGGGGCGGCCGTGTGCAGATAGTGGTGCGCCTCGACGAAGTCCCTGATCGCGGGATCGCCCACCGCCATCTCGCCGGCCACCCAGCCCAGGAGCGCGGCGCCGGCGGTGATGATGACCGGGAAGCGGTTCATCAGCGTCAGGATGATCGTGCTGCCGAAGATGATCAGCGGGATGCTGATCACCAGCCCGATCACCAGCAGGAGCACGTCGCCCTTGGCGGCCGCGGCCACGCCGATGACGTTGTCCAGGCTCATCACCAGGTCGGCGATGATGATGGTCTTGATGGCCTGCAGCATGCCGGCATGGCTCTCCATGTCGCCCTCGTCGTCGTCCCCCTTGAGCAGCCCCACGCCGATCCACAGCAGCGCCGCCGCGCCGACCAGCTTCAGCCAGGGCAGGTTCAGCAGGTAGACGGCGAAGAACGTCAGCACCACCCGCAGCACGATGGCGCCCACGCTGCCGAACACGATGGCCGGCTTCTGCTGCCGCGGCGGCAGCGAGCGGCAGGCGAGCGCGATCACCACGGCGTTGTCGCCGGACAGCACGATGTTGATCAGGATGATCTGGGCCAGCGCGACCCAGAACTCGGGGGTCATGAAGACCGCCATGGTGTTTCCTCGGGCAAGGGAAGACGGGACTGGACCCGCAGGCCCGCGCTGCCCCGAGGCTAAGCAGCCAGGCTGACAGGCTCTTGGCCGCCAGCTTTCGCCACGCTTACAGTCGCCCGTCCGACGCTTCGGCAAGCCCCGGTGCGGCCGGCCGCTGCCGGAAGAACACGGTGAAGGTGTTGCCCACCCCGTCCGTGTCGTCCTCCAGCTGGATGCGCGCGCCGTGCAGCGTGGCGATCTCGCTGACGATCGCCAGCCCCAGGCCGCTGCCGTCCTCCGGCGTGCCCAGCAGCCGGTGGAAGCGCTCGAACACCCGGTCGCGTTCCTGCGGCGGGATGCGCGGGCCGTCGTCGCTGACGGCCAGCAGGCACTCCCCGCCGGCGGCGGGCGCGGTGCGCACGGTGACGCGGCCGCCCGCCTGGCTGTAGCGGATGGCGTTGTCGATCAGGTTGTTCAGCAGCTCGCGCAGCCGGTCGCCGTCGGCGTCGATCACGAGCGGCGTGTCCGGACCCTCGAAGCCCAGGTCGATACCGCGCCGCAGGGCGTGCGGCACCCATTCCATGCTGACCTCCAGCGCGAAGGCGTGCAGGTCCAGCGGCTGCAGGTTCAGCGAGTGCAGCGCCCCGGGCTCGTTGCGCGCCAGCGAGAGCAGCTGCCGCACCAGCCGCGACAGCCGGTCCGCACTGATGTACAGCTGGTCCAGCGAATGGCGCAGCCGCTCGGGCTGGGTCTCGCGCAGGGCCAGCTCGATCTGCGCCTTCAGGCCGCTGACCGGCGTCTTCAGCTGGTGGGCCGCGTCGGCGACGAAGCGGTTCTGGAAATCGAAGGTGCGCGCCAGCCGCCCCAGCAGGTCGTTGACCTCCTGCACCAGCGGGCGCACCTCGCCGGGCACGTCGTCCAGCGGGATGGGGCTCAGGTCCAGGTGCGAGCGGTCGGACACCGCCTGGCGCAGGCGGCGCAGCGGCGCCAGGCCGCGCGAGATGCCCACCCACACCACGGCCGCCGTGACCGCGATCAGCAGCAGCTGGGGCACGACCACGTTGGCCAGCATCTCCCAGGCCAGGCGCCGGCGCTTGTGCAGGGTCTCGGCCACCTCCACCTGCACGGGGGTGCCGGCCGGATCGCCCGCCGCCGGCAGGCGGGCGGCCACCATGCGCACCGGTTCGCCGTGGATCGTCGTGTCGTAGAAGCGCGGCCCGGCGGACGGGGCGGAGGGCGGCGCCGTGGGCAGGCCCCCGTCGCCGCCCAGCAGCGTGCCGTCCTGGCCCTGCACCCGGAACCACAGGCGGTCCTCGGTGTCGTTCAGCAGGACGCGCGCCGCCGCGTCCGACAGCTCCAGCCGCGGGCCGCCGGCGGCCGGGCGCACGTGCAGGACGATCTCGCGGGCGATCTCCTGCAGCGCCCGGTCGTAGGCCAGGTTGGCATGGCGCAGCACGTTCCACCAGGCGACCGCGGTGTCCAGCACCAGCAGGAGCAGCAGCGGCAGCAGCAGCCAGGCGAGCAGCTTGCGCTGCAGGCGCGGCTCACTGCGGCGCATCGGCGTGTTCCATCAGGTAGCCCATGCCGCGCACGGTGCGGATCTCGCAGCCCAGGGGCTCCAGCTTGCGGCGCAGCCGGTAGACGTAGACCTCGATGGCGTTCGCGCCGACCTCGTCGCCCCAGCCATAGAGGTGGTTGACCATCTGCTCCTTGCTGACGACGCGGCCCTCGCGCATCAGCAGCAGTTCCAGCACCGCCAGCTCGCGCGGCGACAGGTCCAGCGGCTTGCGGTCGTGGAAGACGCGCCGGCCGACGGTGTCGAAGCGCAGCAGGCCGTGCTCCAGCCAGGGCGTGGAGTTGCTGCCGCGGCGCAGCAGCGCCCGCACCCGCGCCTCCAGCTCGGGCAGGTCGAAGGGCTTGGCGAGGTAGTCGTCGGCGCCCAGGTCGAGGCCGCGCACGCGGTCGTCCAGGGTGTCGAGGGCGGTGAGCATCAGCACCGGCAGGGTGGAGCGGCGCGCGCGCAGGCGCTTCAGCACCTCCAGGCCCGACAGGCCCGGCAGCCCGATGTCCAGGATGGCCAGGTCGTAGATCGCCAGCGCCAGCGCGTGGTCGGCCTCCTCGCCGCTGCCGACCACGTCCACCGCATGGGCGGACTGGACGAGCGCCCGCGACAGGGCGTCGGCCAGGACCTTGTCGTCTTCCACCAGCAGGATGCGCATCGGGCAATGCTAACGAAACGCCGGGGGCCCGCCCCAGGCGGTCCCGGATGGCCCGATGCGATCCCGGCCGGCGCCTCAGTCGGCCTTGTCGGGATTCATCGGGCAGGTGCTCAGGCCCAGCAGGCTGTACAGCGGGCAGGTGCGCAGCAGGCCGGTGAGGAGCGGCACCACGCCGATGTAGCCCCAGGCACCGATGGTGCCGGTGACCGCCAGGCCCAGCAGGACGACGCCGACGCCGATGCGCAGCCACTGGTCCAGGGAGCCGACATTGCGCTTGAGGTTCATGGTTCTTCTCCAGGTTCGTTCCGGTCCTCCGGCAAGTTACCCCCGCCGCGTCCGCCGCACTTGAGGCGGATCAACAGCCGTGCAGGGGAGCCGCCGGCATGATGGGTCCGCGCCCGGCGCCCGCGCCGCGCCCGGCACCCGCGCCGCGCCCGGCCGGTGCATGATGCAGCCTGCGCGACCATTGCAGCCATGAACGGACCCACCCCTTCCCCCACCCCGGCGCCCGCGCCGCCGCGGCAGCCTCCCGCGCCGCCGCCGGGTCCCGCCATGCCGCCGCGCCGCTACTGGCTGCTGTTCGCCTTCGTGCTGCTGGTGAACTGGCTGGTGATGACCTACCTGTTCCCCTCCGGCGAGGCGCCGGTCACCATCCCCTACACGGAGTTCCGCGACGAGGTCGCCAGGAACAACGTCGTCTCCATCTACAGCCGCGCCACCAGCATCGAAGGCCGCTTCAAGACCCCGGTGACCTGGCCGCCACCGAAGCCGGCGCCGCAGCCGGGGCAGCCGCCGGCCCCGCGCCAGCGGCCCATCCCGGGCGAGAACGACGGGCCTTCGCGCACGGCGGGCACCTTCACCACCGAGCTGCCCGCCTTCTTCGACCGCAACCTGGAGAGCTTCCTGATCGGCCACGACGTGGAGATCAGCGCCGTGCCCCTGCAGCAGGGCGGCGTGCTGTCCACGCTGGTCTACGGCTTCGGTCCGGCCCTGCTGATCATCGGCTTCTACGTGTGGATGTACCGCCGCGCGGCCAAGGGCGGCGGTGGCGGCCTGGGGCTGGGCGGCGGGCTGTTCGGCCTGGGCCGCAGCAAGGCGCGCCGCTACGACGCGACCGACGCCGAGCACCGCGTCACCTTCGACGACGTGGCGGGCATCGACGAGGCCGAGAACGAGCTGATCGAGGTCGTCGAGTTCCTGAAGAACCCGCAGAAGTACACGCGGCTGGGCGGCTCCGCCCCCAAGGGCGTGCTGCTGATCGGCGCGCCCGGCACCGGCAAGACGCTGCTGGCGCGCGCCGTGGCGGGCGAGGCGGGCGTGCCCTTCTTCTCCATGAGCGCCTCGGAGTTCGTGGAGATGATCGTGGGCGTCGGCGCCGCGCGGGTGCGCGACCTGTTCCGGCAGGCGCGCGAGAACGCCCCGGCCATCATCTTCATCGACGAGATCGACGGCATCGGCCGCGCGCGCGGCCAGGTCGCCCTCGGCGGCGCCAGCGAACAGGAGCAGACGCTGCAGCAGATCCTCACCGAGATGGACGGCTTCACCGGCCGCGAGGGGATCATCGTGCTGGCCGCCACCAATCAGCCCGACGTGCTGGACCGCGCCCTGCTGCGTCCCGGCCGCTTCGACCGCCGCGTCGTGGTCAACCTGCCGGACAAGGCCGGCCGCCAGGCCATCCTGAAGGTGCACGTGCGCAAGGTGCCCCTGGCCGCGGACGTGAGCCTGGAGGAGCTGTCCCAGACCACGCCCGGCTTCTCCGGCGCCGACCTGAAGAACCTGGTCAACGAGGCGGCCCTGCTGGCCGCGCGCCGCGACGAGGCCGAGGTGCGCCAGCGGGACTTCCTCGACGCGCTGGAGAAGATCGTGCTGGGCCCGGAGCGCCCGCTGCTGCTCACGCCGGACGACAAGGAGCGCATCGCCTACCACGAGAGCGGCCACACCATCATGGGCCTGGTGGTGCCGGGCGCCGACCCGGTCAACCGCGTGAGCATCGTGCCGCGCGGCCAGGCGCTGGGCGTGACCTACCAGCGGCCGCAGACCGACCGCTACAACTACCCCGAGGACTACCTGCGCGCGCGCATCATCGGCATGCTGGGCGGCCGGGCCGCCGAGGAGGTGGTCTACGGCACCCGCACCACCGGCGCCGAGAACGACATCGAGCAGGCGACGCAGCTGGCCCGCAGCATGGTCACGCGCTGGGGCATGAGCGACACGATCGGCATGGTGCAGCTCGCGCCGCGCCAGAACGTGTTCCTCGGCACGGGCGGCAGCTTCATGGGCGACAAGCCCTTCAGCGAGCAGACCGCCGCCCGCGTGGACGCCGAGGTGCAGCGCATCATCGACGAGTGCCACGAGCAGGCCAAGCGCCTGCTGCGCGAGCACCGCGCGGCGCTCGACCGCCTGGTGCGGTCGCTGCTGGCCAAGGAGACGCTGTCGGAGCAGGAGATTCTCGAGGCCACCGGCCTGCCGCCGGCCCCGGCGCTGCAGAGCCGGCCCCTGCCCCACCCGGAAGGAGGGACGCCATGAGTGCCAGCCCGCGCATGCCCGCCGCCTTCATCGGCCACGGCTCGCCGATGAACACGCTGGAGCTGAACGACGCCACGCGCGCCTGGCGCGCCCTGGGCGCGGCGCTGCCGCGGCCGCGGGCCATCCTGGCCGTCTCCGCGCACTGGTTCATCCCCGCCACCGCGGTGACCGCGATGGCGCAGCCGCCGGTGATCCACGACTTCTACGGCTTCCCGCCCGAGCTGTTCGCCTTCGACTACCCGGCGCCGGGCGACCCTGCGCTGGCGCAGGAGATCGCCGACCTGCTGCGGCCCGCCCCCGTCGCCCTGGACCGCGACAGCTGGGGCCTGGACCACGGCACCTGGTCGGTGCTGGCGCACCTGTTCCCGCAGGCCGACGTCCCGGTGCTGCAGCTGGCGATCCACTCCGGCGCGCCCTTCTCGTACCACGTGGAGCTCGGCGCGCGCCTGGCACCCCTGCGCGAGCGCGGCGTGCTGGTCGTGGGCAGCGGCAACGTGGTGCACAACCTGCGGCGCATCGCGCGCGACCAGGCAGGTCGCGGCTACGACTGGGCCGAGCGCTTCGACGCGCACGTGCGCGACGTGATGACCACGCGGCCCGCGGAGCTGGCCGGGGTGGCCGCGCATCCGGACTTCGCGCTGGCGGTGCCGACGCCGGAGCACTTCCTGCCGCTGGCCTACCTGGCCGGCCTGTGCGC
Source organism: Burkholderiales bacterium (assembly GCA_028868995.1). GTDB lineage: Bacteria > Pseudomonadota > Gammaproteobacteria > Burkholderiales > Burkholderiaceae_C > Ramlibacter. The sequence continues at coordinate 79,507 of JAGWTH010000003.1, forward strand.
GGCGGCCGGCGAGGTGCCGCAGCCCTTCGCGCAGGGCTGCACCCTGGGGTCGCTGAGCATGACCAGCTACCTGCTGGGGATGCCCATGCCTTCCTGAGGGCCGGTCCACGTCATGCGCATGTGCGACGCGGAAGCGACCCACGCAGCCCTACCGTGGGACCGGCTCATCGCCGCACTGCAGCAGCTGTTCGCGCAGGGCTGCGAGGTGCCGCCGCGCCACGTGCACGAAGTGCCCGTTCCGGGCGGCGAGCCCTTCACCTCGCTGATCATGCCGGCCTGGATCCCGGGCCGGTACTACGGCATCAAGACCATCAACATCGCGCCCGGCAACGCGCGCCGCGGCCTGCCGGGACTGCACGCGAGCTACCTGCTGTGCGACGGCACCACCGGCGCGCCGCTGGCGGTGATCGACGGCGACGCGATCACGCAGCGCCGCACCGCCGCCGCCTCGGCCCTGGCCGGACGCTGGCTGGCGCGCAAGCAGGCGAAGCACCTGCTGGTCGTGGGCGCGGGACGCATCGCGGCCATGCTGCCGCACGCCTGGCGCGCGGTGCGGCCGATCGAGACGGTGAGCGTCTGGGCCCGCTCGCCGGCGCAGGCGCAAGCGCTCGCCGCGAAGTGGCGGCGGGAGGGCCTGCCGGCGCGCGCGGTGGACGACCTGCGCAGCGCCTGCGGCGAGGCCGACATCGTGAGCTGCGCGACGCTCGCCACCGAGCCGGTGGTGCACGGTGCCTGGCTGCGCCCCGGGACGCACCTGGACCTGATCGGCAGCTTCACGCCCGCGATGCGGGAGGCGGACGACGCCTGCTTCGCCGGCGCCTCGCTGTGGCTGGACACCGAGGAGGCGCTGGGCAAGAGCGGCGATCTGCTGGGGCCGATGTCCCGGGGCGTGTTCCGGCCCCAGGACGTGCGCGGCACGCTCGCGTCGCTCGCGCGCGGCGAGTCCCCCGGGCGCGCGTCGGACAGCGGGCGCACGGTCTTCAAGTCGGTGGGCACGGCCCTGGAGGACCTGGCCGCCGCGATCCTGGTGGTCGAGTCCGGCGCGCCGCCGGCCGGGGATGCGGTGCGGGCGCCCAGGCGTTAGACTGCGGCCCCAGACCATGCCCGGATTCGCCCTGTTCATCGGAGACCACCTCGCGCGCAGCGTGCGCGGGGTGCCGGGCGCGCCTCCCGCCTGACGGACCGCCGCCGGCCGCGCGCGCCGGCCCCCCGTTTTCCGTCGTTTCCCTTTTGCGCAGGAGTTCGCCATGTCCGATCTGTTCGACAATCCCATGGGCCTGTGCGGGTTCGAGTTCGTCGAATTCGCCTCCCCCGTCCCCAACGTGCTGGAGCCCCTCTTCGAGAAGATGGGCTTCACCCTGGTCGCCAAGCACCGCTCCAAGGACGTGCTGCTGTACCGCCAGGGCGACATCAACTTCATCGTCAACCGCGAGCCCAAGAGCCTGGCGGGCTATTTCGCCGCGGAGCACGGCCCCTCGGCCTGCGCGCTGGCCTTCCGCGTGAAGGACTCGCACAAGGCCTACCACCGCGCCATCGAGCTGGGCGCCCAGCCGATCGAGGTGCCCACCGGCCCGATGGAGCTGCGCCTGCCGGCGATCAAGGGCATCGGCGGCGCGCCGCTGTACCTGATCGACCGCTTCGAGGACGGCAAGTCCATCTACGACATCGACTTCGAGTTCCTCCCGGGCGTGGACCGGCATCCGAAGGGCGTGGGCCTGAAGGTGGTGGACCACCTCACCCACAACGTCTACCGCGGCCGCATGGCGCACTGGGCCGCCTTCTACGAGCGGCTGTTCAACTTCCGCGAGATCCGCTACTTCGACATCAAGGGCGAGTACACGGGCCTCACCTCCAAGGCGATGACCGCGCCGGACGGCCTGATCCGCATCCCGCTGAACGAGGAGTCGGGCAAGACCTCGGGCCAGATCGAGGAATTCCTGATGAAGTTCAGCGGCGAGGGCATCCAGCACGTGGCCCTGCTCACGGACAACCTGGTCGAGACGGTCGACCAGCTGCAGATGGCCGGCATCCCGCTGATGACGGCGCCCAACGACATCTACTACGAGATGCTGGAGGAGCGCCTGCCCGGCCACGGCCAGCCGGTGCCCGAACTGCAGGCGCGCGGCATCCTGCTCGATGGGGATACCGGCGGGGAGAAGCCGCGGCTGCTGCTGCAGATCTTCTCCGAGACGCTGCTGGGGCCGGTGTTCTTCGAGTTCATCCAGCGCGCGGGCGACGACGGCTTCGGCAACGGCAACTTCAAGGCGCTGTTCGAGTCGATGGAGCGCGACCAGATCCGGCGCGGCGTGCTGCAGGTGGAAAAGGCGACGGCCTGACTCGGGGTCCCGGCGGCCGGCGCCCGACTTGCACTATCCTCGGGGCACTGCCCCAGGGATGCCATGACCCGCGCGCTGATCGTCGAAGATGACCCCACCACCTCCGCGACCCTCGCGGCCCTCGTCCGGCGCCACCAGTGGCAGGCCGAGGTCCGGGAGGACCTCGATTCCGCCTGGAAGGCGTTGCGGGAGCAGCCCTTCGACTTCGTCCTGCTGGACCTGAGCCTGCCGGACGGGGAAGGCACCGACCTGCTGCAGAAGCTGCGCCGCGCGAGCGGCGGCGAGCAGCCCGACCCGAAGACGCCGGTGCTGGTGATCTCGGCGCGCTCCCAGCTGCGCTCGCGCCTGAGCGCGCTCGACCTGGGCGCCGACGGCTACATCATCAAGCCGGTGCACCTGGAGGAAGTCGGGGCCGTGCTGCGGGCGCTGCTGCGCCGGCGCAGCACCTTGTCGGCCGGCCAGATCGTCCACCGCGACCTCGTGCTGGACCCGAACAGCCGCTTCGTGCAGAAGGCCGGCGCCCCGGTGGAGCTGACCGAGCAGGAATTCGCCGTGCTGCTTGCGCTGCTGGAGGACCGGCCCAAGGCCCTCAGCCGCGCCGAGATCCAGGCGCGCAGCGGCAACCGCGTGGGCGACGGTGGTGCGGTGGAGGTCCACATCCACCACCTGCGCAAGAAGCTGGGGGACGGCCTGATCCAGACGGTGCGGGGCATGGGCTACCGCATCGACGGCGAAGAGCCGTCCTGAACCCCGGGGCGGCCGGGTCGCGCCCCGCGACGAGGCTTTAGGAAAACGTACTACCACAAGTTTCCCAATCCCTTAGCGCTTCAGCTCGTCCCTCCCGGACACTGTAAGCATGCTCACATCGACGCTTCGCAGGCTGTTGGGAGGCAAGCGCGACGAGGAGGAAGCCACCCGCAGCCCCTTCCAGGCCACCCGGCCGTTCGCGGGCGCCCAGCGCCTGCCCGCCAGCGACCTGATCTTCCGCCTGAAGTCCTGGCCGCAGCTGCCCGAGGAGGGCCGCACCGCGGAGATCTACCGCATGCTGTCCATCATGAGCAGCCAGCCGGTCAACCGTGGCTGGCTGCTGGCGCGCTGCCGAATGGCGCCGCACCAGCTCGATCGCCTGCTGCTGAAGCTGGTGGCCCAGGGCGCACTGGAAGTGATCGACCCTGGCCGCTTCGGCCGGATCGAAGCCGGCGCGTGACGGGGGACTCGAGAAGAGCCGCCTTGCGGCTTATCTCGGGTGATCAGTCCCCGGCCGCCGCGTCCGCCGGTTCGCGCGCGACCTGGGCCAGCACCTTGTCGATGCGCCGGCCGTCCAGGTCGACCACCTCGAACACCCAGTCGGCGCAGTCGATGCGCTCGCCGGTGGCCGGCAGGTGGCCAGAGATCGCCATCAGCAGGCCGGCCAGCGTGTTGTAGCGGCCCTTTTCCTCCTCCGGCAGCTCGCGGATGTCCAGCCGCGCCTTCAGTTCCGACACCGGCATCAGGCCGTCCAGCAGCCAGGACCCGTCCTCGCGCCGCGTGGCCCAGGCCTCCTCCTGCTGCGCCGGCTGCAGCTCGCCGGTGATGGCCTCCAGCAGGTCGTGCGGCGTGATCAGGCCCTGCACCACGCCGTACTCGTCCACCACGAAGACCAGCCGGGCGGCGTGCCTGCGGAACTGCTCCAGCAGCTCCATGCCCGAGAGCGTCTCGGGGACGAACTGCGCCGGCACGGCGTGCGGCTCCACGGCGCCCTCGTGGCCGGGCCCCAGGGAGATCAGCTTCGCCACGCTCACCAGCCCCACGACGTCGTCGAGAGAGCCCCGGCAGACCGGGTACCAGGAATGCACCTCGCCCTCGCCCGCGCGCCGCAGCGCGTCGCGCACCGTCGTCGCCGCGTCGATCCACTGGATTTCCGAGCGCGGCACCATCATCGAAGTGAGCGGCCGGTCGTCCAGGTGGAACACGTTGCGCACCATCCGGTGCTCGTGCTCCTCGATCACCCCGGCCTCCACGCCCTCCTCCAGGCTGTGCGCGATCTCCTCCTCGGTCATGCCGCGCGCGCGCGACTCGATCGCCAGCAGCTTCAGGATGGCTTGGGTGGAGGCGGACAGCCCCTTGACGAAGGGTCCGGCGGCGCGCGACAGTCCGCGCATCGGCCGCGCGACCCAGCGGGCGATCTGCTCCGGGTAGATCTGGCCGATGCGCTTGGGCACCAGCTCGCCGAACAGGATGGTGACGTAGGTGATGATGGCCACCACGATCGCGGTGGCGGCGATCGCGGAGGCGCGCCCCGGCAGCCCCAAGCCGCGCAGCCAGCCGGCCAGGCCCTCGCTGAACGCGGCCTCGCCGATGATGCCGTTGATGATGCCGATGGACGTGATGCCCACCTGCACGGTGGACAGGAACTGCGTCGGCTGGTCCAGCAGCTTCAGCGCCGCCTGCGCGCCACCGTCGCCCGCCTCCGCCATCGCCGCGAGCCGCGCGCGGCGGGTGGAGGCCAGCGCCATCTCGGACATGGCGAACAGGCCATTGAGCAGCGTCAGCAGCGCGATCAGCAGGAGATCCATGAATCAGGACAGAATCGGCGGCATGGCAGTTCGCCGCACTTTACTTCAAGCCGCGTGACCGACGACCCGACACCCTCCTGCCGCCACCGCCCGGCCCCGCCCGGGGCGGCGCGCTGACGATGGCGCGCTACCTCGTGGGCGACGTCCAGGGCTGCGACGCGCCGCTCGCGCGCCTGCTCGCGAAGATCGGCTTCTCCGCCAGCCGCGACACGCTCTACGTGCTGGGCGACCTGGTCAACCGCGGCCCGGACTCGGCCGCCGTGCTGCGCCGTCTCATGGCCTGCGGCGACGCCGCGCGGTGCCTGCTGGGCAACCACGACCTGAGCCTGCTGGCCGTGGCCTACGGGCACCGCCAGCCGCACCGCAGCGACACGATGGGCGAGATCCTCGCCGCGAGCGACCGCGAGGCGATGCTGGACTGGCTGCGCCGGCAGGCGATGGCGCTGCACGCGCACGGCATCCTGATGGTGCACGGCGGCGTGCTGCCGCAATGGGACCTGGCGCAGACGCTGGCGCTGGCGCGCGAGGTGGAGCAGGTGCTGCGCGGCCCGGCGATCGCGGACTTCCTGGGGCGCATGTGGGGCAATCATCCCGACCACTGGGAAGACGGCCTCGCGGGCGCCGACCGGCTGCGCGTGGTCGTCAATGCGCTCACGCGCCTGCGCTTCTGCACGCCCGCGGGCGTGATGGACCTGAAGGCCTCGGGCGGGCTGGACGAGGCGCCGGCGGGCTTCCTGCCCTGGTTCGACGTGCCGGGACGCCGCACCGCCGGCGTGCCCATCGCCTTCGGGCACTGGTCGACCCTGGGCTACCTGCGCCGGCCCGACCTGATCGCGCTCGACACGGGCTGCGTGTGGGGCGGGTGCCTGAGCGCGCTGCGGCTCGCGGACGACGGCGCGCACGAGCTGATCCAGGTGCGCTGCGAGCAGGCGCAGGTGCCGGGGGAGTGAAGGTTCGCTGGGGTTCGGCGCTGCGCGCGCTCACCGCCCCCCTACGAACGGGGCGCCTCGGCAGGGTGGGGTGAGCGGCGAAGCCCGAACCCCACCGCCTCAGTCGGTCGACTTGAACAGCGCCGCGACCTTGCGCTTGGGCTTGATGTTGGCGGAGATGCGGCCGCCGGCCGGCTTGGCGTTGGCTTCCCACGCCGGCGCTTCCTCGCGCGCGGGGGCCTCGTAGGGCTGGTCGAAGAAGGGGTCCCGCGGCGCGGAGGCCGGCCGGGGCTCGCGCCGAGCCTCCTGGCGCGCCGGCCGCTCGTCCTCCTCCTGGCCGCGCCAGGCGCGGCGGCCGTCGTTGATGCGGCCGCGGGGACGCTCGTCCTCGAACTCGACCGGCTCGATCTCCACCTTGCGCTTGAGCAGCTTCTCGAGGTCGGCCATCAGGCGGTGGTCGCCGGGCGACACCAACGTGACGGCCAGGCCCGAGGCGCCGGCGCGGCCGGTGCGGCCGATGCGGTGCACGTAGTCCTCGGGGTTGAACGGCACGTCGAAGTTGAACACCGCGGGCACGTCCTTGATGTCCAGCCCGCGGGCCGCGACGTCGGTGGCCACCAGCAGGTCGACTTCGCCCTTCTTGAAGGCGTCCAGCGCCTTCAGGCGCTCGTCCTGGCTCTTGTCGCCGTGCATCGCCACGGCCTTGAGGCCGTCGCGCTCGAGCGAGCGTGCCAGCCGCGCGCAGCCCAGCTTGGAGTTGACGAACACGAAGGCCTGGGAGATGCCGCGCTGGCGCACGATCTGCCGCAGCGCCCGGCGCTTGTCGTCTTCCGGCACGCTGTAGAAGTGCTGTTCGACGGTCGACGCCGTGGTGTTGGGGCGCGAGACCTCGATGGTGACCGGGTCCTGCAGGTAGCTGGCCGCCAGCCGCTTGATCTCGGGCGAGAAGGTGGCGGAGAACAGCAGCGTGGTGCGCTGCTTGGGCAGGTAGGACAGGATGCGCTGCAGGTCGGGCAGGAAGCCGATGTCCAGCATGCGGTCGGCCTCGTCGAGCACCACGTACTCCACCTGGTTCAGCACCGCGTTCTTGGCCTCGATGTGATCCAGCAGGCGGCCGGGGGTGGCCACCAGCACTTCGACGCCGCGCTTGAGTTCGGCCGTCTGGGGCTTCATGTCCATGCCGCCGAACACCACCGTGCTGCGCAGGTTGGTGTGCTTGGCGTACAGCTTGATCTGCTGGGCGACCTGGTCCGCCAGCTCTCGCGTGGGCAGCAGCACCAGCGCGCGCACCGGGTGCCGCGCGGGCGAGGTGGAGCTGTTCTCGTGCTTCAGCAGGCGCTGCAGCAGCGGCAGCGAGAAGGCGGCCGTCTTGCCGGTGCCGGTCTGCGCAGCGCCCATCACGTCCTTGCCGGTGAGGACCACGGGAATGGCCTGCGCCTGGATGGGCGTCATGGACTCGTAGCCCATCTCGGCCACGGCCCGGGCCAGCGGCTCGGCCAGCGAAAGTTTGGAAAAGGCGGATTCGGACATCAACCGCGTATTGTCGCACCACCGCAAGAATCACGCCCGGAACCCGCCCGGCGGCCCTCCCCTCCCCTAGAGCCGGGCCGCCTTGAAGGTGTCGCAGGCCTTGACGCTGCCCGTTTCCAGTCCGGTGCCGAACCAGTGCTGCCGCTGGGCGCTGGTGCCGTGGGTGAAGCTCTCGGGCACCACCGCTCGGCCCGCCGCCTTCTGCAGGGCGTCGTCGCCGATCTTCTGCGCGGCGTTCATGGCCGATGCGATGTCGCCCTGCTCCAGGATCTGGCGCGCCTTCTGGGCGTGGTTGGCCCAGACGCCGGCGAAACAGTCGGCCTGCAGCTCCAGCCGCACGCTCAGCGCGTTGGCCTGCGCCTGCGAGGCGTGCGCCCGGATGCGATCCACCCGCTCGGTGATGCCCAGCTCGTTCTGCACGTGGTGGCCCACCTCGTGGGCGATCACGTAGGCCTGGGCGAAGTCGCCGGGCGCGCCCAGCTGGTTCTTCAGCGTGTCGTAGAAGCTCAGGTCGATGTAGACCTTCTGGTCGGCCGGGCAGTAGAAGGGACCCATGGCTGCCTGCCCGGCCCCGCACGCGGTGCGCACCGCGCCGCGGAACAGCACCAGCTTCGGGTCGTGGTAGGTGGCGCCGCCCTGGCGGAACAGGTCGGTCCACACGTCCTCAGTGTCGGCCAGCACGGTGGACACGAAGCGCGCCTCGCGGTCGCCCGCGGGCGGCCGGTGCGCCGGGGCCTGCTGGACGACGGGCGCGCCGCCGCCGCCGGACATCAGGCCCAGCAGCGTCAGCGGGTTGACGCCCAGCACCGCGCCCCCGATCAGGGCGATGACGACGGCGCCGATGCCGAGGGTGCCGCCGCCGAAACCGAAGCCGCCGCCGCCGCCACCGCCGTCCGAGCGCAGGTCCTCCACGTTCGACGATTCGCGATTGCCTTCCCAGCGCATGGAACCCCCGTGTTGCAGAATGGCCCGATGCTACCGATTCCGGGCCGGGGTGCCGGTTCCCTTCCCCGCGTGCTGGTCACGGGCTTCGAGCCCTTCGGGGGCAGCCCGCTCAATCCCAGCCGGGACGCGGTCGCCGCCCTGCACGGGCGCGAGCTCGCCGGCCACCGCATCGTGGGCGGGGAGCTGCCCACTGCCTTCGGCGCCTCGCTGCGCCGGCTGCAGGCGCTGCTGGAGGAACACCGCCCCCGCCTCGTGGTCTGCACCGGGCAGGCCGGCGGGCGGGCGGCGCTGTCGCTGGAGCGGGTGGCCATCAACGTGGTCGACGCCCGCATCCCGGACAACGCCGGGGCCCAGCCGGTGGACCGTCCGGTCGTGCCGGACGGGCCGGCGGCCTACTTCACCAGCCTGCCGATCAAGGCGATGCTCGCGGCGCTGCAGGCCTCCGGCGTGCGCGCCGAGGTGTCGCAGACGGCGGGCACCTTCGTGTGCAACGAAGCCTTCTACGGCCTGATGCACCTGCTCGCGCAGCCGGCGTGGCAGGGCGTGCGCGGCGGCTTCATCCACCTGCCCTGGCTGCCCGCGCAGGGCCAGCCCGCGCTGCCGCTCGCGGAAATGGTGCGCGGGCTGGAGCTCGCCATCGCCTGCGCGCTGGCCACGCAGGGCGACCTCCGGGTGCAGGCCGGCGCGCTCGATTGACCCCGCGCCGGCGGCGCGCGATGGCGCCGCCTAGAATCGAGGGCGTGTCCATCCTGAATGCCGACCTCCACTGCCATTCCGTGGTGTCCGACGGCACGCTCGAGCCCGAGGCCCTGGCGGCCCGGGCCGCCGCCAACGGCGTCGAGCTCTGGGCGCTCACCGACCACGACGAGATCGGCGGCCAGCACCGCGCCGCCGCCGCCGCCCGTGCGCAGGGCATGCGCTACCTCACCGGCACCGAGATCTCCGTCACCTTCGCCGGCGAGACCGTGCACATCGTGGGTCTCGGCTTCGACCCCGACGACGCGCAGATGCGGCGCGGCCTGGAGGAAACGCGCGGCGGCCGCGGCGCCCGCGCCCGGGAGATCGCCGCTTCCCTGGCCCAGGTGGGCATCCGCGACGCCTACGAGGGCGCCCTGCGCTACGTCGGCAACCCGGAGCTGGTGTCGCGCACGCACTTCGCCCGCTTCCTGGTGGAGGCCGGCGTGTGCAAGGACACCAGCGAGGTGTTCCGCCGCTACCTCACCGAGGGCAAGCCCGGCTTCGTGCCGCACCGCTGGGCCTCGCTGAAACATGCCGTGCAATGGATCACCGACGCCGGCGGCGTGGCCGTGATCGCCCACCCGGCGCGCTACAAGCTCACCGCCAACGAGGAATACGCGCTGTTCAGCGAGTTCCAGGCCCATGGCGGGCAGGCGGTGGAGGTGGTGACCGGCAGCCACTCGGCCGCGGAGGCGGTGAAGTACGCCGCGACCGCCAGGGAGTTCGGGCTCGCCGCCTCGCGCGGCAGCGACTTCCACAGCCCCGACGAGAGCCACACCGACCTGGGCCAGCTGCCCTACCTGCCCGGCGAGCTGACCCCGGTGTGGGAGCTGCTGGCCGGGCGCATCCGGTGAGCGCCGTCGCCTCCGCCGGGGCACTGCAGCGCCCGCACACCCTCGCCGGCATCGCGCTCGTGGTCGCCTCGACCGCCTGCTTCGCCACCCTCGACACCACGACCAAGCTGGTGAGCGCCTCGGTGCCGCTGCTGATGGCCCTGTGGGTGCGCTACCTCTTCCAGGCTGCGGCCACCACGGCCGTCGTGCTGCCGCTGCGCGGCTGGCGCATCTGGCGCACCCGCCACTTGGCCTGGCAGCTGGCGCGCGGGCTGCTGCTGCTCGCCAGCAGCCTGCTCGCCTTCCTGAGCCTGCGCTACCTGCCGGTGGGCGAATTCACCGCCATCGTGATGATCACGCCGCTGGCGATCACGCTGCTGGCCGCCACCCTGCTGAAGGAGCCGGTGTCGGCCCTGCGCTGGGCGCTGGTGGCGGGCGGCTTCGCCGGCACGCTGGTGATCATCCGCCCGGGCGGCAGCACCTTCGGCCCCGGCAGCATCCTGCCGCTGGCGCTGGTCGCCTGCAACGCCGGCTTCCAGGTCATCACCAGCCGGCTGGCCCGCACCGAGGACCCGGTGACCATGCACCTGTACACCGGCTGGACCGGCACCGTCATCGCGACGCTGGCCGTGCCCTTCGTCTGGGCCCGCGTGCCCGACCCGTGGCTGTGGGGCGGCATGGCCCTCATGGGCCTGATGGGCACGGTCGGCCATTTCCTCCTGATCCTCGCCTACTACCGGGCGCCGGCGGCCACCCTCACGCCCTACCTGTACAGCCAGATCGGCTTCGCCATGCTGGGCGGCCTGCTCGTGTTCTCCCACGTGCCGGACCGCCTCTCGCTCGCGGGCATCGTCATGATCGCCGTCTGCGGCGCCGCCGGCGCCTGGCTCACCGTGCGCGAACGGCGCGCCGCGACCTGAAGGACGCCATGGCACAGTACTTCGAGCTGCACCCCGACAACCCGCAGCCGCGCCTGCTGAAACAGGCCGTGGCCGTCATCGCCGGCGGCGGCGTGGTCGCCGTGCCCACCGACTCCAGCTACGCCATCGCCTGCCACCTGGACGACAAGGCGGCGGCCGACCGGCTGCGGCAGATCCGCCGCATCGACGAGAAGTACCACCTCACCCTGCTGTGCCGGGACCTGAGCGAGCTGGCCAACTACGCCCGCGTGGACAACAAGCAGTACCGCATGCTCAAGGCGGCCACGCCCGGGCCCTTCACCTTCATCCTCGACGCAACGCGCGAGGTGCCGCGGCGGGTGAGCCATCCGCAGCGCAAGACCATCGGCCTGCGCGTGCCCGACCACCGGGCGCTGCAGGCGCTGCTGGAGGCGCACGGCGCGCCGCTGCTGGCCACCACGCTGATCGGCCCGGACGAGACCGAGCCGCTGAACGACCCCGACGAGATCCGCGAGCGCTTCCAGAAGGTGCTGGACGCGGTGATCGGCGCCGGCCCCTGCCCCGACCAGCCCACCACCGTGGTCGACCTCACCCCGATGGGCACCGGCGGCGACCCGCTGCTGGTGCGCCGGGGCCGCGGCGACCCCGCCCTCGTGGGCCTGTGAGCCGGTCTGACACAATGCCGCGGTGGACTCGAACAACCTGATCCAGACGATCCTCGTCTTCGCGCTGCCGGTGCTCTTCGCGATCACCATTCACGAGGCGGCCCACGGCTACGTCGCACGGCACTTCGGCGACAACACGGCCTACATGCTCGGGCGGGTGACGCTCAACCCGATGAAGCACATCGACCCCATCGGGACCATCCTGATGCCGCTGATGCTGTACTTCGCGACGCAAGGGGCCTTCCTCTTCGGCTACGCCAAGCCGGTGCCGGTCAACTTCGGTCGCCTGCGCCACCCCAAGCGCGACAGCGTGTGGGTCGCCCTGGCCGGTCCGGCCTCGAACTTCGTCCAGGCGCTGCTGTGGGCGATCCTGTTCACCGTGCTGGCCGGCGTCGGCCTGACCGAGCCCTTCTTCCTGAAGATGGCCAAGGCCGGCGTGCTGGTGAACCTGGTGATGTGCGCCTTCAACCTGTTCCCGATCCCGCCGCTGGACGGCGGGCGCATCCTGGTGGGCCTGCTGCCACCGAAGCAGGCCTACGCCTTGAGCCGCATCGAGCCCTGGGGCTTCTTCATCGTCATGGCCCTCGTGCTCCTGGGCATCGTCAGCCGCTTCTGGCTCAGCCCCCTGATCGACATCGGCTACCAGCTGCTGAACCTGCTGCTGACGCCGCTGACCCTCCTCTTCTCGTGACAGCATGAGCGCCTCCGTCGTCCGCTACCTCACCGGCATCACCACCACCGGCACGCCCCACCTGGGCAACTACGTCGGCGCGATCCGCCCGGCCGTGCAGGCCAGCCGCCGCGCCGGCACCGAGAACTTCTATTTCCTGGCCGACTACCACGCGCTGATCAAGTGCGACGAGCCCGCGCGCATCCAGCGCTCCACGCTGGAGATCGCCGCCTGCTGGCTGGCCGCGGGGCTGGACGCGCAGCAGGTGTTCTTCTACCGGCAGTCCGACATCCCCGAGATTCCCGAGCTGACCTGGCTGCTCACCTGCGTGACCGGCAAGGGCCTGCTCAATCGCGCCCACGCCTACAAGGCGCAGGTGGACAAGAACGTGGCCGCGGGCGTCGACGTCGACGCCGAGGTGACCATGGGCCTGTTCATGTACCCGGTGCTCATGGCCGCCGACATCCTGATGTTCCAGGCGCACAAGGTGCCCGTGGGGCGCGACCAGATCCAGCACATCGAGATGGCGCGCGACATGGCGCAGAGCTTCAACCACCTCTATGGCGAGCACCTGGTGCTGCCCGAGGCGGAGGTCGACGACGCGGTGGCCCTGCTCCCCGGCCTGGACGGCCGCAAGATGAGCAAGAGCTACGACAACGTGATCGGCCTGTTCGCCCCGCGCGAGCAGGTGCGCAAGCAGATCTTCTCCATCGTCACCGACTCGCGCGCGCCGGGCGAGCCCAAGGACACGGAAGGCTCGGCGCTGTTCCAGATCTACCAGGCGTTCGCCTCGGCCGAGGACACGCAGAAGATGCGCCAGCTCTACGCCTCGGGCATCTCCTGGGCCGACGCCAAGCAGATGCTGTTCGAGCACATCGATGCCGAGATCGCCCCCATGCGCGCGCGCTACGAGCACCTGGTGAGCCACCCCCGGGAGCTCGAGGACATCCTGCAGGCCGGCGCGGCCAAGGCGCGCGAGCGCGCGACGCCGCTGCTGCGCGAGCTGCGCCAGGCGGTGGGCCTGCGCAACCTCGCCAGCGCCGCCGGCGCCGCGAAGAAGGACAAGGCGAAGGCGGCGCTGCCCAGCTTCAAGCAGTACCGCGAGAGCGACGGCCTGTTCTATTTCAAGTTCGTCGACGCCCAGGGGCGGCTGCTGCTGCAAGGCGGCGGCTTCGCCTCGCCGCGCGAGGCCGGCCAGTGCATCGCCGGGCTGAAGGCGGCGCGGGCGCTGACGGCCGGCCTGGCCGCCGCGCCGGGCGTGGGCGGGGAGGAAGTCGCGGCCGCCTTGCGCGAACTGGCGGACGCCGGGAACTAAGGGATTAGCACCGAGGTCTTCTTCAGGAAAGCGCTATCCTTGGTCTTTCGTCCTCGCAATTACATTTGTCGAAAAACAACATGGCCCTGTACGTCATCGACGACCACCCCCTGATGCGCGAGGCGGTGGTGATGCTGCTGCGCCGGATGCGGCCCGGCGCCGAAGTCGTCGAGCTGGACCGGCTCGGCGGCATCGATGCCGCCGTCCGCCAGCACGGCGTCCCGGACCTCATCACCCTGGACCTGAAGCTGCCCGACACCACCGGCTGCTCCGGCGTGAGCGAGCTGAAGCAGCGCTTCCCCGACACGCCGCTGGCGGTGCTGTCCGCCTCGCCCGCGGCCGACGCCGAGGAGGCCTGCATCGAGGCCGGCGCCGACATCTACATCGAGAAGTCCTCGGGCGCCCAGGAGATCGGCAACGCGCTGCGCGCGCTGCTGTCGGCCGACGGCCAGTTCGAGGAGCTCGCCCCCACCGACAGCAAGCTGTCCAAGCGGCAGAAGCAGCTGATCGTGATGCTCGATCGCGGCCTGTCCAACCGCGAGATCGCCGACGAGCTGGGCATCAGCGAGCACACGGTGAAGGTGCACCTGTGGCGGCTGTTCCGCCGCCTGGGCGTCAAGAGCCGCACCCAGACCATCCACTACGCCCGCACGCACGGCCTGCTGGCCGCCTGAGCACCGGGCGGGCCTTCAGATGTCGCCGCGGGCCGGCGCCATCTGCGCCAGCGCATGCACCGCGCGTTCCGCCGCGGCGCGCCCGTCGGTCGGGCGCAGCACCAGCCGGAACACGCTGCCGCGACCCAGGCGCGACTGCAGCGCCAGGGGATGGCCCAGGATGTCGGTAAGCCGCGCCACGATGTACAGGCCCAGGCCGAAGCCGTCCTCCGTGCCCGAATGCGAGGGCACCTTGTAGAACTCCCGGAAGATCTCGCGCTGGTGCACCGGCGCGATGCCCACGCCGGTGTCCCAGATCTCGACCCGCAGGCCGTCGCGCGCGGGCCGCGAGGCCACCAGGACGCCGCCGCGCTGCGTGTACTTCACCGCATTGGCGATCAGGTTGCCGACGATGCGCTGCAGCAGGATCGGGTCCGAGACCGTGGTGCCGGGGCGCAGGTACATGCGGAACTGCAGGCCCTTGGCCTCGCACAGCGGCCGGTACTGCAGCTCCAGGTCGCGCAGCAGCTTGGCGACGTCCACGGTGTCGATGTTCAGGCGGATCTTGCCGGAGTCCAGCCGCGCCAGGTCGAACAGCGAGTCGAACAGGTGGTTCACCGCCTTGGTGGACTCCACGATCTTGGGCGCGATCTCGTGCACCAGCTCCGGCTCGGAGCCCAGCCAGTCGGCGTACAGGCCCAGCGCATGCACCGGCTGGCGGATGTCGTGGGCGGCGCTGGCGAGGAAGCGGTTCTTGATCTCCACCGCGTCCAGCGCCGCCTGGGTCTGGCGGGTGAGCGACTCGATCAGCTGCTCGTTGCGGAACTGCAGCTCGAAGTTGCGGCGGTGCGTGGCGTGCAGCTGCAGGCCGGTGTGGCGCAGCACCTGCCAGAACACGAGCAGCAGGCCCACCAGCCACCAGTGGTAGGTCGGCCCCTGCAGGTGCAGCTGCACCACCATGCGCCAGCCCATGATGGCCAGCGAGGTCGCCGCCATGGTGTCCAGGTAGGCCAGCATGGTGGAGCGCTGGGTCGACAAGCCGTTGACGGAGAGCATGGCGAGGCCCGCCAGGGTCAGCCAGCAGATGAACTGGTCGGACAGCGAGGTGCGGTCGAAATACAGGAAGGTCGCGGCGCCCCACAGCAGCGCCGTCGCCGGCCAGACCAGCCGCCAGCGGCGGAAGAACGCCAGGTGTTCGTCGGTGCCCTGGTGGCGCACCCGGTCCTCGTAGCGCCGCAGCACCGCGTAGCGCCAGCCGGTCACCGCGAGCACCGCCAGGATCCAGGCCGCCATGAGCGCAGGCGGCAGGTCGTCCCACAGCACGCCGAAGATCACCAGGACCGGCAGCAGCGACAGCCACTGGGCCTGGCGCTGGGTGCGCATCAGGCTGCGCACCAGCTCGCCATCGACCCAGTGCGCCTCCGCGGAGGGCGTCGGGGCCGGGAGCGTCTCCGGTTTCATGCGCCGAGTCTAGGCGATCGTCCGGGCGGCCCTCGCGCGCAGCTTCAGGAACCCACCGACACAGCAAGAGGCGCCGTCCTACAAGGGCGGCCGCGCAAAGCGCCCAGACTCTTCCGTAGCGCTGACCTGATGCCCGCACGCAGGCAGCGCGCCCTGGAAGTCGGGCTCCCCAGCCCCCTTGTTCCCCAACCTAGACGAGGACCCCATGGATTCCCAAACCTCCCACGTCACCGAGGCCGCCAAGTCGGCTCCCAAGAAGTCCCTGCGTGGATTCGCCGCGATGGACCCGCAGCGCCAGCGCGAGATCGCCAGCCTCGGCGGCCGCGCCGCCCACCAGAGCGGGCACGCCCACGAGTTCACCAGCGAGGAGGCCCGCGCCGCCGGCAAGAAGCGCCATGCGCGCGCCACCGGCGCCTCCGAATCCCCCCGCGCCTGACCGGCGCCGGGCGCGGTACCCGGCCCGGGGCGGCCGGGCCGGCCCGCCCCTCGCGGGCCACACCGGCCGCCCCGCGCCTGTTCCCCTCGCGGCCGCAAGCCGCTAGCATCGGCCGACCCCGTCCGCGCCGCCGATGAAACGCAGCACCCGCCCGCTGGCCGCCGCGGCCCTCGCCGCGGCGCTGGTGCTCGCCCTCTCCTGGCACCTGCATTCCTGGGGCGGCATCGCCCTGGTGATCGTCGCCGCCGCCGGCTATGCCTGGTACCGGGCGCAGGTCGCCCGCGGCGAGGCGGCGGAGCGCTTCTTCGGCGATGCCGGCGAGGACACCCGCCTCACCGGTTTCCAGGGCGGCTCCCCCAGCGAGATGCCGCCCCTGGAGCCGCGCGCCGGCGAGCCCGGCGCGCCGGCGGGACGCTGAGCCTCGCCTGGCGCCGGTTCCCGGCGCAGCAATGGCTCACGTTCGCGCCACCTGCCAACTTCTTCACGGACCCGTCCATCGCGAGGGACGAACGGCATGAGCCGGCCGAGCGAGCGGAGTTGGCGTTCGCCAGCCCCCGGTCGATACTTCTTGCAACAAAGTCAAGAGATTGCCGGGGACGTCGGCGGGAGATCAGGGGAATCAGGGTACCGGCCACCGCGCCGGCCCAGGATGTCGTTGGGGAAGGCCTCGAGTGCAAGCGGGGCCATTTTGAGGGGAAAGCCCCGCGTGCGCGCGGGGCTCTTTTTTTGGGCGCCGCCCCGGGGCCCCGGCAGGCAGCCCAGTCCCTCCAGCGTGGCCTCGACCGCCTGCTCCAGAGGCGTGTGGGGCTCCTCGCCGAGCGTGGCGGGCAGCCGCGGGCCGTCCAGGCGCAGCGGCTCGCGCCACAGGTAGCGCATCTCCAGCAATTCGCGCAGGGTGACGTTGAAGGGCGCGGCCGCGCGCACCAGCCACCAGGGAAAGTCGCGCAGGGCCGGCATCTTCCCCGTGCGCCGGGCCACGACCCTGCAGACCGCCTGCGCCATCTGCAGCCCGTCGGCATCCCAGTGACCCGCCATGTGGAAGCGGGCGAACGGCGCCAGCGTCTGGCGGCGCTCCAGCAATCGCAGCATCGCTCTCGCCACATCGGGCACGTAGGACCATTGGTGGCCCACGCCGCGCGCGCCCGGCAGGCGCACCGTCCGCACCGGGCGGCCGGGCGTCACCAGGCCCTGCGCGAACCAGTTGCCGCGCGCCTGCGGGCCGAAGAAGTCGCCGGCGCGCACCACGATGCCGCGGGCGCCCCGCTCGCTCGCCTCGCGCATGCGCCGCTCCATCTCCACGCGCAGGGCGCCCTTGCGCGTCAGGGGATGCTCGGGCGCGTCCTCGCGCACCACCGGCCCGGCATCCGGCCCATAGTTGTAGACCGTCCCCGGCAGGACGACGGTCGCACGCTGCGCCACCGCGGCCGCCAGCGTGTTGTCCATCATGGGCAGCACCAGTCGGTCCCAGTGGCGGTAGCCGGGAGGATTGACCGCGTGCACGATGACGCCGCAGCCGCTCGCGGCGGCGGCCACGTCCGCGCCGTTCATCGCATCACCGCGCAGCCAGGTGATGCCGCCCTCGTCCTGCCGCGGCTGCGCCTGCGAGCGCCGCAGCGCGCGCACCGCCCAACCCGCGTCGCGCAGCTGCCGGGCCACCTCGCCGCCGATGCCCCCGGTGGCGCCCAGAACGAGCGCCGTGCCTGTGTGCTCCATGTTCCATCTCCTTGTTGCCGTCGTCGATGCAGGCATTCTGGACACCTGGCAGCCCCATTGGAATTGCCGAAGATGGTGGAGCGGCTATACATTCCTGCATGGCCGACGACATCGCCTGGGACCTGTACCGGACCTTCCTCGGCGTCCTGACGGAAGGGTCGCTCTCGGGCGCCGCCCGCGCCCTGGGCATCACCCAGCCGACGGCGGGACGCCACATCGCTGCGCTGGAGAAGTCCCTCGGCGTCGCCCTGTTCACGCGGGCCCAGACGGGCCTGCTGCCGACCGAAGCCGCGCTCGCGCTGCGCGGCCACGCGGAGGACATGCGCAGCACGGCCGCGGCGCTGCGGCGCGCGGCCGGCAGCCATGGCGAAGGGGTGCGGGGGACGGTCCGCATCTCCGCCAGTGAGATCGTGGGCGTGGAGGTGCTGCCGGCGATCCTGGCCGGCCTGCGCGAGGCGCACCTCGAGCTGAAGATCGAACTGGTGGTGACCAACCGCGTGCAGGACCTGCTGCGGCAGGAGGCGGACATCGGCGTGCGCATGACCCGGCCGAGGCAGGAGGCGCTGGTCGCCAGGCGCATCGGCGACATCCCCGTCGGCCTGCACGCGCATCCGGACTACCTGGCGCGTCACGGGACACCGAAGACGCTGGACGACCTGTCGCGCCACACCCTGGTCGGCTTCGACCAGGAGACGGCGTTCATCCGCGCCGCCCGCAAGCAGCTGGCGCTGGTGCGCGCCGGTTGCGGCATCGGCATGTGCCAGGTGCCCCTGGCCCGGCGGGAGCCGCGCCTGGTGCGCCTGCTGCCGCGCCAGTTCACCTTCCGGCTGGAGACCTGGGTGACGATGCACGAGGACCTGCGCGGCAGCCCGCGCTGCCGCGCGGCCTTCGACGCGCTGGCGCAGGGGCTGCGGCGCTACATCGCCGGGGGCTGACGGCGGCCGGCTCACACGCGACGAACCGGCACAATGCGCTCGCATGTGCAACCGCTACCGCGCCGCCAGCGTCGTGCGCATCCGCGACGCCTTCGGCTTCACCTACATCGAGAGCGGCCCGCCGATCGAGTACCGCTACAAGCTCACCGGCACCGGCCCGCTGCAACCGGGCCCCTTCATCCGCCGGCGCGAACTGGTGGTGGGCCAGTGGGGCCTCACGCCCGACGGCAGCGCGACGCTCAAGCCGGTGAACCAGCGCACCGGGAGGCCCCTGAGCACCAACAACGCGCGCTGGGATCCCGCGCGGCTCCAGCCCGAGGCGCGCAGCTTCCGCGGCCCCTGGGACCGCCGCCAGCGCTGCCTGATCCCGGTGGAGGACTTCGACGAGCCCTACTGGGGCACGGGCAGGAACATCTGGTGGCGCTTCCGCCGCGCCGACGGCCAGCCACTGGCGGTGGCGGGCCTGTGGAACGACTGGACGGACCCCGCCACGGGCGAGGCGATCCCGAGCTACACCATGCTCACGATCAACTGCAACGCGCACCCGGTGCTGTCGCTGATGCACAAGCCGGACGTCGATGCCCAGGGCGCGCCGCTGCCGCCCGAACGCCAGGACAAGCGCACGATCGTCGCGCTGGAGCGCGGGAGCTGGGAACAGTGGCTGCACGGCACGCGCGAGGAGGCGGCGGCGCTGGTACGGCTGCCCGCCGACGATCTCTATGTGCACGGGCCGGCGGATCCGCAGGTGCAAGTGCAGTTGCCGCTGCTGGGCTAGTACGGCCGGTCCGCCCTGTACGGCCCGGCGATCTCGCCGCCGAAGGAGCCAGCCGAGCGCTTGAGGATGTACTCCCCTTCGGGGGCCACCACCGGCCACCGCGCAGGCACGCGCAGGCCGGCCCGGAAGCGGGGGTGGAAGCGGAAATGCCGGTTGCGGCAGCGCACCTCGAGCTCCCAGTTGCGCAGGTCCAGGCTGACACGGGCGTCGTTGGCGTCCGTCCAGGCCTTTACCGCGCGCATGTGGTTCAGCGTGACGGAAAAGTTGATGGCAACGACGCGAGGAGTCCGTCCGAACGCGCCCTGAGGACCAGGAAAGGGGCGCCCATTCCCTTGGGAACACCCGTCCGGCAACACTGGCGTACTCATGGAGCTTCTCCGAGCCGCTCGACCAGCAGGTCCACCAACGCACGCAGCCTGGGAAGTCGGCGCAGATCGCGGTGATACCCCAGCCACACGTCGCGCCCGGGCGGAGGAAGATCCAGTTCTACCCGGCGCAGCCCCGGATGCGAGTCGCCGAGCAGGCAGGGAAGCACCGCCACCCCGACACCTGCGGCGCAGGCTACCGCCTGCACGTGCCGGCTGTTGCTGCGAAATGCAATGCGCCCTTGCGGATACCGGCTGCGCAGCCAAACGGCGTCGGGCATCTCGCTGAACCCGAGATCCATCGTCACGAGGCGGGGTTCCTGCTCGGGGAAAGGCGGGCTACTCGTGGACGTGTACAGGGCATAGGACACGTGCATCAGGCGCCGCTGGACAACGTCGGGCTCGTCGAAGGGCACGATGCGCGCGACCAGGTCGGCCTCACGGCGTGCAAGGCTGAAGAGCCGGGCGTCCGTGAGCAATTCGACGGTGATGCGGGGATGGAGGGCCGTGAGCTCCGCGCATACCGGGGCGATGGCGTGCAGGCCGAACCAGTCCGAGGCCGATACGCGCAGCATGCCTTCCAGATGGGAGTCGGCGCCGTCGAGTTGCCGCGAGAACGAGAGGGCATCGGCTTCCATGCGCTCCGCATGGGCCAGCACGGAGGCTCCCTCGTCGGTCAGCACGAACCCTTCCGCTGTTCTCTGGAACAGGGCCTGGCCCAGCGACGCCTCCAGCGCGTTGAGGCGCCGGCCCATCGTGGGCTGGCTCTGGCCGAGCGCGCGCGCCGCCGCACTCAGCGTGCCGGCCCGGGCGATGGCCAGGAAGACGCGCACGTCATCCCAGATCATGGCGGCCATCATACAAAAACGCATGGAAGTTCTTCAATTCCGATAGTTCCCATTCAATTGGGAATGACCAACACTGGCGCCACCTTCCATCGCAACAAGGAAAGCCCATGTCCGACGTTCATTCCCGCGAGATGCGTGCCGTGCTGGTCCCTTCGGCCAACGCGCCGTCTGCCCTGCAGTCCCTGCCCAAGCCTGTCCCGCGCGCCGGCGAGGTCCTGGTCCGCATCCATGCGAGCGCCGTCAATCCGCTCGACACGAAGATCCGGGCCGGCCAGGCCGCGCACGCTCGCCAACCGCTTCCGGCCGTGCTCGGCATGGACCTCGCCGGCACCGTCGAGGCCGTGGGCGAGGGCGTGGTGTCCTTCCAGGTGGGCGATGAGGTCTACGGCTTCACCGGCGGCATCGGTGGTCTGCAAGGCAGCCTTGCGGAATACGCGGCCGTCGACGCGAGGCTCATCGCGCGCAAGCCCGACAACCTCACCATGCGCGAGGCTGCGGCCCTGCCGCTGGTGTTCATCACCGCCTGGGAAGGACTGGTCGACCGCGCCCACGTGCGCAGCGGCCAGAAAGTGCTGGTGCACGGCGGCGCGGGGGGAGTGGGGCACGTCGCAGTGCAACTGGCACGGGCTCGCGGCGCCGAGGTCTTCGCGACCGGCAGGGCGTCGCAGGCGGACTACATCCGCTCCATCGGCGCGAAGCCGATCGATTACGAGACTACGCCGGTAGCAGCCTATGTGGACCGGTACACGGGCGGCCGGGGGTTCGACATCGTCTTCGACACGATCGGGGGTTCCGTGCTCGACGCATCGTTTGCCGCCGTGCGGCGCTATACGGGACACGTGGTGAGTTCGCTCGGTTGGGGCTCGCACCCTCTGGCGCCCCTCTCGTTCCGGGGCGCAACCTACTCGGGCGTATTCACTCTTCTGCCGATCCTGACGGGCGAGTTCCGGGAGCACCACGGAGAGATCCTGGCGCAGGCCACCGTGCTGGCCGAAGCGGGCTTGCTCAAGCCGCTGCTGGATCCGGCGCGGTTCGCACTCGATGCCGTGGACGCCGCACATGCCAGCGTTGCCGGCGGCAGCGCCCGGGGGAAGGTCGTGGGCGACGTCCTGGCGTGAACCGCCGCCCCGCATCCCGCATGCCGTTGAACCTGGAGGTTACGTGCCAAGGACATTCATCCTGACCGGCAGTTCGCGAGGCCTGGGGCGCAGCATCGCTCGCGCCGTCCTCGAAGCAGGCCACCAATTGGTCGCGACCGCACGCGACCCGGGGAAGCTTCAGGACCTGGTGGAGCACTACGGCGAGCGCGTGCTTCCGGTCGCCCTCGACGTCACAGATTACGCCGCGGCACAGCGCGCCGTTGCGCTTGGCGTGGCCCGCTTCGGCCGGCTCGACGTGGTGATCAACAACGCAGGGTTTGCGAACATCGGGGCGGTGGAGGACATGCCGCCGGCCGCGATCGAGACGCAGTTCGCGACCAAGTTCATGGGAAGCGTGCACGTGATCAAGGCCTCGTTGCCTGTCCTGCGCGCGCAGGGGGCGGGGCATGTCATCCAGATCTCGTCGATCGGCGCGCGAATCGCAACGCCGGGAGCCGCCGCGTACTACGCAAGCAAATGGGCCCTGTCCGGGTTCGTGGAGTCCCTCGCGCTGGAGGTGGCGCCGCTGGGCATCCATGTCACGGCGGTCGAACCGGGCGGCATGAGGACGGACTTCGCGAAGGATTCTTCCGTCACGCTGTTCCCCGCCAGCGCGCCTTATGCCGGCACGGCAGGCGCCGTCATCGCCAAGATGCGTGCGGACGGCTATGCGGACGACTATGCGGATCCTGCCCGGGTCGCCGCCCTGGTCCTCGCGGTGGCGGAACTGGACAACCCGCCGGTTCGCCTGCTCGCGGGGAGCGCCGTTCTGTCCCGGGGCGTCGACGCCAATCGAGCCCAAGCCCAGGCAGACCGAGACTGGGCCTGGCTGAGCCGCAGAGCGGATTGAGCAGCGCCCGGCGCATGGGCCCACGACCGACGCATCGCTGCGAACCCAGGAAAAGCTTGGAGCTCCCCGCCCCGGCGGTTCGTACTTGCGCGGGGCCTGCCTCAATCCAGTGAGCAGCTCACCCAGTTTCGGCCCCCACGGCCTTTTCCTGGACGCAGAAAAGCCGAAGGCCTGGATTTCTCAAGGCCCTCGGGTATGCGGGAGGACCGCTGGGGGACTTAGCGGACGGGTGTCCTGGCGGAGCCGGAGACAGCAGTATCGGGCTCCTGGTTCACTGGGCGATGCGCCTTCCAGACGGATGGGCATCCCCGGAATGCCGCGAACGATACCCCTTAGGCGGCGGCAACATGCTGGATGACAGTGCACCTCAAAGAGCTTCTGCGCGACGTTCCCGCCCGCAAGCACACACCCGCGCCGGCGCGCCTGCATTCCTCAGGATGGAATGCGTTTCGCTTGATGCACCATCATTGCGATCGTCGAAACCTGCTCCTACAGTGGCGACCCGGTGCTTCCCCGCACCCGGAACAGCCAGCGACGGGAATGAGGCTTTTCGAGGCGCACGGCGTCATCGGACCAGCGGCATCCCTGTCGATCGAACAGGAGACAATCGTGAACATCCCCATCCGCCGCAGCAGCTTGCCCTCGCTCGTCCGCCGCGCATTGCTTTCCATCGGCGCGCTGGCACTCGCCTCGGGGGCGCAGTCCGCGCTGGCGGAAGGCTATCCCGCCAAGCCGGTCCGGCTGGTCGTCGGCTTTTCCGCGGGGGGCCCGACGGACGTGGTGGCCCGCGCCTTTGCCGAACACGCCGCACGCGTGCTGGGCAAGCCCTTCATCGTGGACAACCGACCCGGCGCGAACACCATCATCGCCGCCGAGCTGGTCGCGAAGGCCCCCGCCGACGGCTACACGCTGCTGCTCGGCGCCACCAACCACACCATGATTCCCGCGCTGTACAGCGCGCAGGTCAAGTTCGATGCGGTGCGCTCGTTCGCGCCGGTGTGCACGCTGGCCGACAGCCCCACCGTGCTGGTGGTCGGGTCCGCGATGCACGTGACCACACTGGCCGGCTTCCTCGACGACGTGCGGGCGGCGCCCGGGAAACGCACCTTCGGCTCGCCGGGCACGGGCAGCTCGGGCCACTTCGCGGGGGAGCGTTTCGCGCGCCTGACCCACACGACCCTGAACCACATCCCCTACAAGGGAGCGGCCCCCGTGGTGACTGACCTGGTCGCCGGCCAGCTGGACAGCTCCTTCGCGACGCTCGGTTCGGTGCTGCCGCTGATTCAGGCAGGCAAGATCACGCCGATCGCCGTGGCGGCCGCGCAGCGTTCGCCGCTGCTGCCGAACACGCCCACTTTCAACGAAGCCGGCGTCAAGAGGTTCAACGACAGCGCGTGGTACGGCCTGCTCGCACCCGCCGGCACGCCGCCCGCCGTGCTCCAGGCACTCGAAAAGGCCGCCCGCAGCTTCGACCAGGAGCCGGCTTCGGTGGCAAAGCTGCAAGGCCTGGGACTCGGCGCGCAGAGCGTGTGCGGCGCCGCGTTCGGCAATCAGTTGCAGCGCGAAGTGCAAGTCAATACGCAGCTGGCCAAGGATCTCAATCTCAAGATCGAGTAAGCGTCCGCGCACACGCCCTCCCCCAACTCCCACCAAGGATCCATTCCGTGTTGTTTTCCTCCCTATCCCGCACGCGCCGTGCCCTGTTCGCCGCCTGCGCTTTCGCAGTCGCTTCCATCGCCCACGCTGCTTACCCGGAGCGCACGATCACCATCGTCGTTCCCTACGCGCCCGGCGGGGCTGCCGACGCGCTGGCGCGCATCGTGGCCGCGAGCATGGCGACCAAGCTCGGCACCAGCGTGATCATCGACAACCGCGCGGGCGCGAGCGGAACCATGGGCGAAGCTTTCGTGGCCAAGGCGCCGGCCGACGGGTATACGCTCCTCTACACCGCGACGCCGTACTCGATCAACCCGCACCTGTTCCCGCATATGCCGTACGCGCCCGGCGCGCTGCAACCCCTGTCGCTGGTTTCGCTGGCCGCCAACGTCCTCATCGTGAAGGGCGACTCGCCCTACAAAAACGTGCAGGACCTGATCGCCAAGGCCAAGGCGCATCCCGGCAAGGTCAACTTCGCTTCCGGCGGCAGCGGCACCGTGCAGCGCATGGCGGCCGAACTGTTCCGCCAGAAACTGAACCTCGACATGGTCCACGTGCCCTACAAGAGCGGCGGGCCGGCGATCACCGACGTGATGGGCGGCCAGGTCGACTTCATGTTCGGCACCGTCGCCGCGACCTCGGCGCACATCGATGCGGGCAAGCTCAAGGCGCTGGCCGTCACCTCGCCCAAACGCTCGCCGCGACTGCCCGCCGTCCCCACCGTGGCCGAGACCGTGATCCCGGGCTACGAGGTGTACGAGTGGAACGGCATGTTCCTGCCGGCGGGAACGCCACCCGACGTCGTGGCGAAGCTGCAGAAGGCCGTTGCCGAGACCATGCAGGAGCCGGACGTGAGGAAACGCATCACCGGCCTGGGTGCGGACCCGGTTGGCTCGACGCCCGCGCAGTTCGCGGACTACCTGAAGAAGGAAGACGCGAAATGGGCGGAGGTCGTACGCAAGGGCAACATCCGCCTGGACTGAATCGGGCCGTCCTGACGTGACGCTGCCTCCGCTTTCCGAGCCCGTGCCGCACTCCGCCGGCACGCGCCGGCCGCGCCGCGCACTGCCCGAAGGGGCTTGCGATGCGCACATGCACATCTTCGATCCGCGCTTTGCGCCTTCGCCGCACTGGCCGCGCACGCCCCCGGTCGCGCCGGTGGCCGCCTACCGGCGCCTGCAGCAGCGCATCGGCACGCAACGGACGGTAGTGGTCACGCCCTCCACCTATGGGGTGGACAACACCTGCACGCTGGATGCCCTCGACGAGTTGGGCCCAACCGCGCGCGGAGTGGCCGTGGTCGATGCGGATGTCCCGCGGGCCGAACTCGACCGGCTCGCGTCGCATCGGGTGTGCGGCTTGCGGGTGAACTTCGTCTCGCCGCAATCCTGGGGCGAGACCACGCCGCAGATGCTGCAGACGCTGGCGGACAGGGTCGCGCCGCTGGGCTGGCACGTCCAGGTGTTCGCACATCCGGAGCAGCTGATGGCGATGGAAGCCCTGCTCGGCTCGCTGCCGGTGCCGCTGGTGATCGACCACCTGGGTCGGATCGATCCGGCCGAGGGTGCGCAAGGCCCTGCGTACGACGCGCTGCGCCGCCTGCTCGATCGCGGCAACACCTGGATCAAGCTCTCCGGGGCCTACATGCGTTCGCGCGAAAGGGCGCCGGGCTACGGCGACACCTTTGCGGTGGCTCAAGGGCTGCTGCGGCACGCGCCTGAACGGCTCGTCTGGGGCAGCGATTGGCCTCACACAACGGAGAAGCCGGGTTCGGTGGACGACGCCGACCTCGTCGACGTGCTGCTCGCTTGGTGCTGGACACAGGACCTGCTGGAGCAGGTCCTGGTGCGCAACCCGCGGCGGCTTTACGGTTTCGACTGACGACCGAGCGCAAGCGCACGGCCCGCCACGTCCAGGCGCGCCATCAGCACGTTGCCGTGCGTCGAGTCCGTGCAATACACGGTCTTGCGATCCAGCCCGCCGAACGTCAGGTTGGTGACCGACGCGCCGCGCGGCCCCATCAGCACGAGCTCTGGCTCGGCGAATCGGTTGAGCACCCACACGTAACCCAGGCCCGGATTCGCGACCAGCAGCCGTCCGGTTTCGTCCATCGCCAGTCCGTCGGGACCGCTCGGGCCGTACGACGTGAAGAACTGGCCCGCCTTGGACACGCTGCCGTCCGCGAGCAGCGGCATACGCCACACGCAGTTGCCGCGCGTGACCGCGACGAACAGGAAGCGCTCGTCGGGCGACAACACGATGCCGTTGGGGCTGGGAACATTCGACAGCAGCATGTCGAGGTGGCCGTCGGGCGCCAGCCGGTAGACGCGCCCGGTGGGATCCTGCAGGCCGGTCTGTCCCTGGTCCGTGAAGTACAGGTTGCCGCGCGTGTCGAACACGAGATCGTTCACGCCCTTGAACCTCTCGCTGTTGCGGCGCTCCAGGAAGGGCCGCACCTTGCCGCTTGCGATCTCCAGCACCACCAAGCCGTTCTTGTAGTCGGTGACCAGGAGCTCGCCGGGCGTGAGGAACTTCATGCCGTTAGGCTCCCCGTCCCATTCGCCCACGAGCGACCAGCCGCCCGACGGGTCGATCCGGAAGACTCGGCCAAATGGGATGTCCGTCACATAGAGGTTGCCAGCTGCGTCGAACACCGGCCCCTCCAGGAAGGAATCCGCGAGGCGCCCGCCCTGGTTCACGTCTGCCCAATCGCTGCGCACGCCGGTTCGGCGGAACTCAGCCGGCATGGAGGTGAACAGAGCGAGCTCGCGGGTCTCGGGTGTCTGCAGGAGGATCATCGCCGCATTGTCAGGCAGTCGTCCTCTGGGCGGCGGCAAGCACGGCCAGCACGTTCTTTGCCGCGGCGACGCCCATGTTGACGTAAGCATCCCCCGTCACCCCGCCGATGTGCGGACTCAGGACGATGTTGCGCTCACCATGGAAGGGGTGCGGCGCCGTCATGGGTTCGACCGCGAAGCTGTCCAGCCCGGCGGAGCCGACCTGGCCGGAGTGCACGGCGTCCAGCAAGGCGGCCTCGTCGATGAGGCCACCGCGGGCTGTATTCACCAATATCACGCCACGCTTGCAGGCTGCCAGCGTCTGCGCGTTCAGCATGTTGCGGTTGTCTGCCGTCAGCGGGCAATGCAGTGAGATGGCATCGGATTCGCGCCAGATCGTAGCAAGGTCCACAACGCGGATGTAGTCCGGCACATTCCGCGCGAAAGGATCGAAGCCGATCACCTTCATGCCCATCGCGTCGCACATGCGCGCGAAGCGCTGGCCGATGGCGCCCAGACCCACCAGGCCGATCGTGCGGCCGTGCAACTCCAGGCTCTTGTGCGTGGCCTTGTCCCAGTGCCCCGCGTGCATGCGATCGTTCAGGTGGACGACCGACTTCGCACAAGCGAGCAACAAGGCCATCGCCTGCTCGGCGACAGCCGCAGCGTTCGCCCCCGCCGCTGCGCGCACCTCGATGCCGCGCGCGTTGGCCGCCTCCTTGTCGATGGTGTCCGTGCCGCTGCCGTGCTTGGAGATGACACGCAGCGAAGGCGCGGCGTCCATCACGGCGGCGCCGACCTTGCCGTAGCGCACGATGATGCCGGCCGGGTCATGCCGCTCGCAAAGCGCAACCAGGTCCGCCTCCTGAGGCGTCCTTCCCGCGTAGAGGACCTCGAAGTCCTTCAGCAGGTCGAGGGCCTGCTGTGCGAGGTCCGCGCCGGTGACGACGATCGCTCGCCTTGCGCTCACAGGCTTTCCTCTTCCTTGAGCACGCCGGCGGCACGCAGGGCAGGCAGCAGCCAGGAACTGGCGGTGTTGCCTTTCTTGATCGCGGTAATGCGGGCCGACTCGTCCTCTACCTTCTTGCGCGCCAGGGGCATCAGGGAGGCGACGCGCTCGCGTTCGCCGATGAACACGCCATCGGCATCCGCCACGACGAGATCGCCTGAGCGCACCGTCACGCCTCCGAGGCTGATGGGATGGCCGATCCGGCCCGGCACGTTCTTTGTCGGACCATTGGGGTTGGTGCCGTACGACCAGACGGGAAAGTCCATCTCGTCGATCTCCAGGCTGTCGCGCACCGCGCCGTCGATGATCACGCCGGCGATGCCCAGCTGCTTGCACGCCGTCATCATGATCGTTCCCATGAGGGCGGCGGTCTGGTCACCCTTGCCGTCGATCACCAGCACGTCGCCCGGCTTGGCCAGGGTCATGGCAGCATGGATCATCAGGTTGTCGCCAGGACGCACTTCGACGGTCAGCGCGGGACCCGCCACTTTCATGCGCGGACGCAGCGCCGCGATGCGGCCGTGCAAGGCGCCGCGGCGGCCGTTCACGTCGGCCAGGATGGCAGCCTGGAATTCGGAAGCTTGGCGAACGAGACCGGGCGAGACGCGATCGAAGTCGCGGACGATGTCTTGGGTCATGGTGTTTCTTTCAGGGATCCCGGGAAATTCAGTCGGTGTGGATGTGGCCATCGCGGATGACCTTGGCCCAGGTGGCGGAGTCCGCTTTCTGCACTTCTGCCAGGTGCTGGGGCGTGCCGCCGACCAGGTTCGTGCCGAGCTTGTCGGCAAGCGCCACGACGGACGGATCGCGCAAGGCCTTGTTGATCTCCGCGTTCAGGCGGTTCACGATGGCCTGAGGTGTGCGTCCCGGGAGGTACACCGCCTGCCACTGCTCGATCACGAAATCCGGTTGGCCCGCTTCCGCCATGGTCGGGACTTGGGGAAGGGCCTTGAGCCGCTTCGCCGAAGTCACTGCGAGCGCGCGCAGCTTGCCCGACTGGACGTGCGGCAGCGCCGCCGTCACCGGCGCGAACATGAACTGCACCTGCCCTGCGAGGGTGTCCAGGAGCGCCGGCGTGTCGCCCTTGTAGGGCACATGGAGGAACTTCACGCCCTTGCGCTGGGCCAGCAGTTCCGCCTGCATCTGCAGGATCGTGCCGTTGCCGCCCGAGGCGTAAGCCAGCTGGCCGGGCTTGGCACGTGCAGCCGCCAGCAGGTCCTCGAGCGAGTGGAAGGGCTGCGCGGCGGCGGTGACCAGCACGTGCGGAACGGTCCCGACCAGGATCACCGGCTCCAGGTCGCGCAGGGGGTCGTAGGAGAGCTTCGCAAGCAGGTGCGGCGCGATGGTCTGAGCTCCGATGGAGGTTCCCAGGACCGTGTAGCCGTCCGGTGCTGCGTGTGCGACGAAGGCACCGCCGATCGTGCCGGTGGCGCCTGGTCTGTTGTCGACGACCACCGGCGCCCCGACCGATGCGGACAAGATCGGAGTGATGCTCCGGGCCAGGACATCCGTGGTCCCACCCGGCGGGTAGGGCACGACCCAAGTGATGGCGTGTCCAGCGGGCCAGGCCGATTGGGCACGCACGCAGGGCGCGATGGCCGCTGCGGCGAGGCCACCCAGCAGCAGTCGGCGTTTGGAGTCTGCAAGGGATTTGGAAGAGTTCATGGAGCAGGCGGCGCAAAGCCGTAGAGACGTTCGGGGTTGGCAACGAGAATGTTTTGCAAGGTGCGTGCATCGCCCGCCCAGGCGGCCAGCCGGTCCACCTGGCGAGCGTCGTCAGGAAAGGACTGCTTTCCAGCGGAGGATGTGGCATGAGGCCAGTCGCTGCCCCACAGGACGCGGTCAGGCGCGGCATCGATGAAACTTCGGGCCAGCGCATCCAGGGTGGGGTCCTCCACCGTACCGAGCGGGCTGACGATGCAGCCGCCGGAGAGCTTCACCCACGCTCGACCGCCTGCGAGGAGTTCCAGCAGCAGCGCGTGAGCCGGTTCGGCCGCGAAGTTCGCTGGCGCGATGCGACCGAAATGGTCGAACACCAGGTCCACCGGCAGCGTGCGCAGCACGGGTGCGAGTTCGACGAGCAAGGTCGTGGGCATCAGCAGCTGCAGGTGCCACCCGAGGGGCGCAATCCGCTGCGCGATGGGCCGGATCGCGTCCGGCTCGAGCGTCCGGCTCAGGGAAAGGTTGATGCGGACACCGCGGACGCCGGCAAGATGCATCCGCTGCAAGCTGGCGTGGTCGGTGTCAGCGGCGATCACCGCGACGCCGCGCCCCATCGGCCCCAGTTCGGCCAGGCCCGCGAGCATCGCGCCGTTGTCGGTGCCGTAGGTCGATGGCGTGACGATGACGGCGCGGCTCGTTCCCATGCGGCGCTGCACTTGCCGGTACTGCGCGATGGAGGCATCGGGCGGCAGCAGCGCCGCGTCCGTGACTGCCGGATGACGGCTGTCGTAGACGTGCAGGTGGCAGTCGCAGGCGCCGGGCGGCAGGACCGCGGCGGCCACCGCGTCACCTGCGGAGAACGGGAACGACGCCATGGATGATGCGGCTTGTCAGTCGACCTTGGCGCCGGATTCCTTGACGATGGGTGCCCAGCGGGCGAGGTCCTCGTGCATCAGCGTGGAGAAGCGTTCGGCCGAGCCGCCGAGCACGTCGGCGCCCTGGGCTTCGAACTTCTTCTTCAACTCGGGGTCCTTCAGCGCCGCGTTGATGTCCGCATTCAGCTTCGCCACGACGGGCTTCGGCAGGTTGGCCGGGCCCAGGATGCCGAACCAGGTGACGGCCTCGAAGCCCTTGTAGCCGGACTCGGAGACGGTCGGCACCTGCGGCAGGTCACCGACGCGCTGCAGCGAGGTCACCGCGAGGGCCCGCATCTTGCCGGTGCGGATGTGGCCGATCAGCGTGGGCACCGACGAGATATAAAGCTGCACGGCGCCGCTGATCACGTCGACGGCGCCCTGCGCCGCGCCCTTGTACGGGACACGCGTGAGCTGGACGCCGGCGAGCTTCTCGAAGGAGACGGTGGCGAGGTGCGCCACGGTGCCGTTGCCCGAGTAGGCGATGTTGACGCTGCCCGGATGCGCCTTCGCCTCCTTCACCACGTCGGCCAGGGTATGGAACGGCGAAGTGGCTCCGACCACGATCACCAGCGGCGAGCTCGCCACCAGGCTGACCGGGGTCAGGTCCTTCAGGGGATCGTAGGGCAGATGGCTGTAGAGCGTGGGGTTGATGGCGAGGTTGCTCGTCTGGCCCATCACGAAGGTGTAGCCATCGGCCGCCGACTTCGCCGCGGCGTCCACGCCGAGGTTGCCGCCGGCCCCCGGCTTGTTGTCGATCACGAAGTCATACCCCTTGAGCTTGCCGGTGACCTCGCGCGTGAGGATGTCCGTGCCGCCGCCGGCGGGGAACGGCACGATCATGCGGATGGGCCTGGCAGGCCAGGATTGGGCGAAGGCGGTCGAGGTGGCGAGGGAGGCAGCGGCGAGTGCGAGGGCAGCACGACGGGAAATCTGCATGGTTCTTGTCTCCGGATGGGCGCGGTCTGCGCGCAGCGAACTGTAGACACTCGTTCCGCCTCGTACAATGCCATTTCACTGAACGAACCTTGGTGCATCATGCGCAACGCGAAGAGGACGCAGAACGAGAACGAACCGGCCGGCAGCGAGGGCGGGGTGACGGCAGTGACACGCGCGATGTCGCTGATGGAAGCGTTCGAGATCGGCGAGTCGACGCTGTCGCTCGCCGAATTGAGCCGCCGTACCGGCATGCACAAGACCACGGTGCTACGGCTCACGCGTACGCTGGCGCTGTCCCAATACATGGTCCAGGCGGACGACGGGCAGTGGCGGCTGGGGCCTGCGGCCGGCTGGCTGGGCGCGCGCTACCAGGCAGGATTCGATGTGAACCGCGTGGTCGAGCCCGCGCTGCACCTTCTGGTGAAGGAGACCGGCGAGAGCGCATCCTTCTACGTGCGCGAAGGCGACATCCGCTCCTGCGTGGCGCGCGTCGAGGGCCCGCAGTCCGTGCGGCACAACGTGCGAATAGGCGAGCGCCTGCCTCTCAACAAGGGAGCCCCGGGACGCGTGATCCTGGCATTCAGCGGCGCGGCCGGCGAGCCCTATGAGGCCATTCGCGAGCGCGGCTTCCACATTTCGCTCGGTGAACGCGAGGCGGAAGTCGCCAGCGTCGCGGCGCCGGTGTTCGGGCTGAACTGGCGCCTCCTCGGCTCCATGTGCATTTCCGGACCTAGCTCGAGGCTGACCAAGGCCAAGCTGGAAAGGCACGCGAAGGTGATCATCCGGGCGGCCAACCAGTTGTCCTACGCGCTGGCGGGCAGCCATTCGTCCGCCACGCCGGCGGCCTTGTCGCGGTGGCATCCCTGAAGACCCCAGCCGGAAGCCGTCAGCGCACTGAGCTTGGTCGACGGCGAACTCTTCTGGGCTGCTGCCGGTTTCGAAGACACCCCGATAAGGCTCTGGACCGGTGTGGACGGTCCTGGACGCGCAAAAACCGAAGGCCTTGATTTCTCAAGGCCTTCGGGTGTGCGGGAGGACCGCTGGGGGACTTTGCGGACGGGTGTCCTGGCGGAGCAGGAGGGATTCGAACCCTCGATACGGTAAAACCGTATACCGGATTTCGAGTCCGGCGCATTCGACCACTCTGCCACCGCTCCTGAATTCGGTTCGCGTGGTGCGAAGCCCGCTAGTTTAACCGAATCTCAGGCCGCCAGCCGGTCGATCCCGCCCAGGTAGGGCCGCAGGGCCTTCGGCACGGTCACGCTGCCGTCGGCGTTCTGGTAGTTCTCCAGCACCGCCACCAGCGTGCGGCCCACGGCCAGGCCCGAGCCGTTGAGGGTGTGCACCAGCTCGTTCTTGCCCTGGGCGTTCTTGAAGCGGGCCTGCAGCCGGCGGGCCTGGAAGGCCTCGCAGTTGGAGACCGAGCTGATCTCGCGGTACGTGTTCTGTGCCGGCAGCCAGACTTCGAGGTCGTATGTCTTGGCCGCGCCGAAGCCCATGTCGCCGGTGCACAGCAGCATCACGCGGTAGGGCAGCTCCAGCTGCTGCAGGACGGACTCGGCGTGGCGCGTCATCTGCTCCAGCGACTCGTAGCTCTTGTCCGGGTGCACCACCTGCACCATCTCCACCTTGTCGAACTGGTGCTGGCGGATCATGCCGCGCGTGTCGCGGCCGGCGCTGCCCGCCTCGGACCGGAAGCACGGCGTGTGCGCGGTGAGCTTCAGCGGCAGCTCGGCCTCCGCCAGGATCTCGTCGCGCACGAAGTTGGTCAGCGTCACCTCGCTGGTGGGAATGAGGTACAGCGCCTGCTGGTCCTCGGCGGCCAGGCCTTCCTGGCCGCCCTTGCTCACCGCGAACAGGTCGCCCTCGAACTTGGGCAGCTGGCCGGTGCCGCGCAGCGTGGCCTCGTTCACGATGTAGGGGGTGTAGCACTCGGTGTAGCCGTGCTCCTGCGTCTGCACGTCCAGCATGAACTGCGCGATGGCGCGGTGCAGGCGGGCGACCTGGCGCTTCATCACCGTGAAGCGCGCGCCACTGAGCTTGACGCCGGTGGCGAAGTCCAGGCCCAGCGGCTCGCCGATGTCCACGTGGTCCTTCACCGGGAAGTCGAAGGCCCGCGGCGTGCCCCACTTGCGCACCTCCACGTTGCCGTGCTCGTCGGCGCCCACCGGCACGCTCTCGTGCGGCAGGTTGGGCACGGCCAGCAGCAGCGCCTGCAGCTCGGGCTGGATCTGCTCCAGCCGCGCGGCGGACTGCTCCAGGTCGGTCTTGATCTGCGCGACCTCGGCCATCACCGCGTCGGCCGACTCGCCCTTGGCCTTCAGCTGACCGATCTGCTTCGACAGCGCATTGCGCTTCGCCTGCAGCTCCTCGGTGCGGGTCTGGAGGGTCTTGCGCTCGGCCTCCAGGCGCTGGAAGGCCGCGACGTCCAGGTAGGGCTGCGGCGACTTGCGCGCTTGCAGGCGCGCGATCACCGAATTCAGGTCTTTGCGGAGGAGGTTGACGTCGAGCATCGGTCGATTTTATTCGGGGGGCCCCGGCGGCGGCCGGGGCGGCGCTCAGGCGAGCGTGGCGGGGTCCAGGTTGGCGCCGCAGAGCACCAGGGCGACCACCTCGTCGGCCCGCGGCTGGTACGCCCCGGTGCGCAGCGCTGCCAGCCCCAGCGCAGCGGCCGGCTCCACGGCGAGCTTGAAGTCCTGCCACAGCGCCAGCTGCGCGTCGCGGATGGCCGCGTCGGGCAGCAGCAGCGCCTGGGGCAAGTACTTCTGCGTGACCTCCCAGGCGATCGCCCCGATGCGCCTGGCGCCCAGGGAGTCGGCCGCGATGCCGCTCACCGCCACGTCCACCGGCTCGCCGGCCTCGCGGGCCCGGTAAAGGGTGGGGGCGAGCTCGGGCTCCAGCGCAACGACACGGCTGCGGTCCTCGAACCAGGCGGCCACGCCGGCGATCAGCCCGCCGCCGCCCACGCTCACCAGCACGCTGTCGGGCGCCCGGCCCCCTTGCTGCTCGATCTCCATGGCCAGCGTGCCGGCGCCGGCCACCACCTCGGGCTGGTCGTAGGCGTGCGTGAGCAGCGCCCCGGTCTCGCGCTGGCGCGCCAGGCAGGCCTCCAGCGCCTCGGCGTAGACCGCGCCGGTGACGACCACGTCGGCCCCCAGCTCGCGCAGCTTCTGCTGCTTGGCCGGGCTGCTGACGGTGGGCACGAACACCTCGCACTTCACGCCCAGCGCCCGCGCGGCCGCCGCGGTGGCGATGCCGGCATTGCCGCCCGAGGCGACGATCACGCCGGCCGCCGGGATGGGGTTGGCCAGCAGGCGGTTGTACATGCCGCGCGCCTTGAAGCTGCCGCCGACCTGCAGTTGCTCCAGCTTGAGCCAGACCTCTTCGCAGGCCACGCCGAGCGCATGGCCCGGCAGCTTCCACAGCGGCGTGCGGCGCACGAAGCCGCGGCCGTCGGACTCGAAGCGCCATGCGGCGGTCTCGACCTCGGCGCGGTTCACAGCTTGAGGCCCTTGGGCAGGGGGAACTTCACCGTCTCGACGATGCCGTCCATCCTGCGCACCGCCACGGCGCCCAGCGCCTTGATGCGCGCCACCACCTCCTGCACCAGCACCTCGGGCGCCGAGGCGCCGGCGGTCAGGCCGACGCGGGACTTGCCCTCCAGCCACTCGGCGCGCAGCTCCTGCGGGCTGTCGACCATGTAGGCGGTCACGCCCAGCTTGCGCGCGAGCTCGGCCAGGCGGTTGCTGTTGGAGCTGGTGGGGCTGCCCACCACGATCACCACGTCCACGTCGCGCGCCAGCAGCTTCACGGCGTCCTGCCGGTTCTGCGTGGCGTAGCAGATGTCCTGCTGCTTGGGCTGGCGGATCTTGGGGAAGCGCTCGCGCACCGCGCGCATGATCTCCGCGGCGTCGTCCACCGACAGCGTGGTCTGGGTCACCACCGCCAGCAGCTCGGTCTGAGCGGGCTGCACCGTGGCGACGTCGGCCACGTCCTCCACCAGGTGGATGCCGTGGTCCAGCTGGCCCATGGTGCCTTCCACCTCGGGATGGCCCTTGTGGCCGATCATGATGAACTCGTAGCCCTCTTTCGCGAGCTTGGCCACTTCCATGTGGACCTTGTTCACCAGCGGGCAGGTGGCGTCGAACACGTGGAAGCCGCGCTGGGCGGCCTCGTTCTGCACCGCCTTGCTCACGCCGTGGGCCGAGAACACCAGCGTCGCGCCGGGCGGCACCTCGGCCAGGTCCTCGATGAAGATCGCGCCCTTGGACTTGAGGTCGTTGACCACGAAGGTGTTGTGCACGATCTCGTGGCGCACGTAGATCGGCGCGCCGAACTTCAGCAGCGCGTGCTCCACGATGTCGATCGCCCGGTCGACGCCGGCGCAGAAGCCGCGCGGCTCGGCCAGGAGGATTTCCTGCGGTCCCATCACAGCACCCCGATCAGCTGGACCTCGAAGGTCACCGGCTGGCCCGCGAGCGGGTGGTTGAAGTCGAACAGCACCGCGTCGGGCTGGCCGTCGCCGTCGGCGTCCTCGCCCAGCTGGCGCACGGCGCCGGCGTACTGGCCCAGGCCGTCGGGCGTGGGGAACTGCACCACGTCGCCCACGGCATAGGTCTCCAGCGGGTCGCCCAGCTGCGCCAGCAGCTTGCGCGCCACCCACTGCACCATGTCCGGGTTGCGCTCGCCGAAGGCCTCGCCGGCCGGGATCTCGAAGGTGGCGCGGGTGCCCTCCTCCAGGCCCAGCAGGCGCTGCTCCACGGCGGGCGACAGTTCGCCGGCGCCCAGGGTCAGCGTGGCCGGCTGCTCGGCGAAGGTGTTGATGATGTCCCCCGCCGGGCCCGCCAGGCGGTAATGCAGCGTGAGGAAGGAGCCGGGTTGCACCCGGGCGGGCGAAGTGGTCATGGGAATGGGGGCTCGGGACCCTCCATTGTAGAAACCCGGGGCCGGCGGGTCCGGCCGGGGCGCGGATGGCCCTACCCCACCCCCCGAACAGGGGAACTGCGCCACAGCCCGCCTGCGGGCGGACCGATAGACTGCAGGCTCGACCTCCCCCGCCGCCCCATG
This sequence comes from Burkholderiales bacterium, assembly GCA_028868995.1. Taxonomy (GTDB): domain Bacteria; phylum Pseudomonadota; class Gammaproteobacteria; order Burkholderiales; family Burkholderiaceae_C; genus Ramlibacter. The sequence continues at coordinate 116,121 of JAGWTH010000003.1, forward strand.
CCTCTCCTGCAGGAACTCCCGCCCGACGCCCGCCCACGCGAAAAGCTGCTGGCGCGCGGCGCCGCGGCCCTGAGCGACAGCGAGCTGCTGGCCCTGCTGCTGCGCACCGGCACCCGCGGGCGCAGCGTGCTGCAGATGGCGCAGGAGGTGCTGGAGCGCTTCGGCGGCCTGGCCGGCCTGCTGCACGCCAGCGGCGAGCAGCTGCGCGCCATCCACGGCCTGGGCGGCCCGGCCAAGCGGTCCGAGCTGCTGGCCGTGATGGAGCTGGCGCGGCGCGCGGTGGCCGAGCGCCTGAAGGAACGCGAGGTCTTCGGCTCGCCCGAGGCCGTGAAGAGCTACCTGCAGCTGCACCTGGCCCGCCGCCCGCACGAGGTGTTCGCCGGCCTGTTCCTCGACGCCCAGAACCGGCTGATCGCGATGGAGGAACTCTTTCGCGGCACCCTGACCCAGACCAGTGTGTACCCCCGCGAAGTCGTCCTCCAGGCCCTGCACCACCACGCCGCCGCCGTGGTGCTGGCCCACAACCACCCGAGCGGCACCGTGCAGCCCTCGCGCGCCGACGAGGCGCTGACGCAAACGCTCAAGGCCGCCCTGGCCCTGGTGGACGTGCGCGTGCTCGATCACGTGATCGTGGCGCCGGGCCACGCCCTGTCGATGGCCGAAAGGGGGCTGCTGTGAAGGCCCGCTCCCTGCAGGACCTGCAGGCGATCCGCAAGCAGGTCGCTGAGCGGGAACGCATCGCCCGGGAGGAAGCCGCGGCCCGCGCCGCAGAGAAGAAGCGCACGGAAGCGGAGAAGAACCTGTTCCAGCGCGCCACCGGCCCGGTGCACAAGCTGCGCGAGCACGGCAAGGTGCACCACCCGCCCGAGCCGGTGGCGCCCGTCCCCGCGCAGCGCCAGCTGGACGACCAGCGCGTGCTGAAGGAGTCGATCAGCGACGAATTCGACGCCTCCACGCTGCTGGAAGTGGACGAGGCGCTGAGCTTCCGCCGCCCCGGCGTGGGCATCGACGTCACGCGCAAGCTGCGCCGCGGCCACTGGAGCATCCAGGCCGAGATCGACCTGCACGGCCTGCGCACCGACGACGCCCGCGAGGCCCTGGCCGACTTCATCCGCGAGGCCGCCCGCCAGGGCCTGCGCTGCCTGCGCGTGGTGCACGGCAAGGGCCTCGGCTCACCCGGCAAGACGCCGGTGCTCAAGGGCAAGGTGCACGGTTGGCTGGTGCAGAAGAACGAGGTGATGGCGTTCGTGCAGGCGCGGGGGGACGAAGGCGGGGCGGGGGCGCTGGTGGTGCTGCTGCGGCCGGCAGCCTAGGTGTGAAGGTTCAATAGGTTCTTGCGGGTGTTCACCCGGAGAGGTTTTGAGAGACTGGGAATCGCCAAACCCCCCGTCAACTCGACTTTCCTAACCGGATGAACACCCATAAGCATGCCCGATTGACGTACCTTCGTCGCCTGGAAATGGTTCACGACATCCTCCAGGGCGGTTTGTCCGCCTCAGAGGCTGCTGCCAAGCAGGGGGTCAGTGCCGTGACCGCGCGCAAGTGGCTGGGCCGCTACCTGGCTGACGGAGCAGCGGGTTTGTTGGACAAGTCCTCCCGGCCCGAAAAGTCACCGCGCGCCATTGCGCCCCATGTGGCCCTGGCCATCGTGGAGTTGCGCCGAAAGCTGTTGCTGCAAGCGCACATTGCGTCGTACATGGGTGTCTCGAAGGCAACGGTGAGTCGCGTGCTGCGCCGCGCCGGCCTGTCCCGCCTGAGCGACCTGCGGCCCGATGAACCCGTGCAGCGCTACGAACGGGAGAACCCCGGGGAGTTGCTGCACATCGACATCAAGAAGCTCGGGCGCTTTGACAAGGTGGGCCACCGCATCACCGGCGACCGCAGGCATCGCGCTCGCGATATCGGCTGGGACTACGTCTTCGTGGCCGTGGATGACCACAGCCGGGCGGCTTTCACCGCGGTCTACCCAGATGAGAGTCGGCACAGCGCCGCGGCATTCCTGCGTGCAGCTGTGAGCCACTTCAAAAGCTGGGGCGTACCGATCCAGCGCGTGCTCACGGACAACGGCATGTCGTTTCACTCGGCGCTGTTCTCAGAGGCTTGCCTGGAGCTGGGCATCACCCAGAAATTCACCCGAGCCTACCGCCCGCAGACCAACGGCAAGGCTGAGCGGTTCATCCAGTCGGCCCTGCGGGAGTGGGCGTACGGGCGGGTCTACGCCAACTCAGAGCAGCGGCGGGAGGCCTTGCCGGCCTGGACCCACTTCTACAACTGGCACCGCCTCCATCACGGAATCAACCTGGCAGCGCCCGTGTCTCGGCTTTCGATTCCTCGAAAGAACCTGTTGACACTTCACAGCCAGCCCGCGGGCATAGGCGCCCGCGACCACCAATGCGGCCAGCACCGGCAGGACGAGCGCCATGACTCCCGTGAAGGATCGCCCGGATGCCCATTCCGGTTCCGAGAGATAAAGGCACGTGGTCAGGGAGACGGCGACCAGCAGGGCCCAGCCGGCGAGGCGATTGACCCGGAACCAGACCGCGCGATCGCCCAGGGTCTGCGCGGTGCGGAAACCGTAGAAGCGATTGGGCGGCACCATCCGCAGCGCGAGCGGAACGGAGAAGGCCGCGATCAGGGCCGCGGGCACGAACATCGAGATGGGTCCGCTCATGGTCCGGGTGGGTCGCCCCGCTTCACATCGGCGTGTTGCGCATCCAGTCCGCCGTCTGGAAGAACGACTCCCTCAACCTCGCCCGCAGCTCCTCGGGCACGCCGGTCTCGCCCATCGCCTGGTCCATGCAGGCCAGCCACTGGTCGCGCTCCAGGATGCCGATCTTGAAGGGCAGGTGGCGCATGCGCAAGCGGGGGTGGCCGAAGCGGTCGGTGTAGTGCTGGGGGCCGCCCAGCCAGCCGCAGAGGAACCAGAACAGGTGCTGGCGCGCCCGCTCGAGGTGGCTGCCGTGCACCGCGCGCAGCTCCTTGTACTTCGGCTCCAGGTCCATCAGGTCGTAGAAGCGCTCCACCAGCGCGTGGACCTTCTGTTCGCCGCCGATCCACTCGAAGGGGGTGGCGTACGCCGGCTTCTCTTGTTCGCTTTCCATGTCCCGATTGTCCCAGCCCAGGCTATTCGGCGGCCTGCCGCAGCGTTTCCACCACCGGCCGCTGCAACACCTCGCGCAGGCCCCACCAGCCCGCCGCGAGCGCCAGCACGGCGCCGGCGGCGGCGCCGGCCAGGGGGACCAGGGGCGAAGCGGTCCAGGTGAAGTCGAAGGCCCACTTGGCCAGGGCCCAGCCCACGGCCGACGCGGCCACGCTGGCCAGGAAGCCGGCGAGCAGGCCCACGCCCACCAGTTCGGCGCGCTGCACCTGGCGCAGCAGGCTGCCCTTGGCGCCCACGGCGCGCATGATCGCGTACTCGCGCGCGCGCTCCTCGCGGGTGGCGGTGACGGCGGCGAACAGCACCACCACGCCGGCGGCGAGCGTGAAGCCGAACAGGAACTCCACCGCGCGGATCACCTTGTCCAGCACGCCCTGCACCTGCGACAGGGTGGCCGTCATGTCGACGTTGGTCACGTTGGGGAAGGCGCGCACCAGGGCGTTGTCGAAGCCCTTCTGCGCCGGCGCGCGGAAGGCGCCCATGTAGGTGATCGGCATGTCGGGCAGCTGGCTCACCGGATACATCACGAAGAAGTTGGCGTGCATGGAGCTCCAGTCCACCTTGCGCAGCGAGGTGATGCGCACCTCGCTGGGGGTGCCGGCGATGTCGAATCGCAGCGTGTCGCCCAGCTTCAGGCCCAGTGTGTTGGCGATGCCCTCCTCCACGCTCACCGCGCCCTGCTCCTCGGGCACCCAGCGGCCGGCCACGATCTCGTTGTAGGCCGGCTTCTGCGCGGCGTAGGAGAGGTTGAATTCGCGGTCCACCAGGCGGCGCGCACGGTCATCGGGATAGTCGTCGGGCGTGACCGGCTTGCCGTTCACGGCCACCAGCCGGCCGCGGAACATGGGGTACCAGTCCAGCCGCTCGACGCCCGCGTCGTGCAGCTGGCGCAGGAAGGCGTCGGCCTGGTCCGGCTGCACATTGATCACGAAGCGGTCGGGCGCGTCGGGGGGCGTGGCCTGGCGCCAGCTGGCGATGAGGTCGGTGCGCAGCAGCACCAGCAGCACCAGCGCCAGCAGGCCCACGGCCAGCGCGCTGGTCTGCACCACCGTGTAGGCGGGCCGGGCGCCGATCTGGCGCGTGGCCAGCACCAGCCAGCGCGGCGCGGTGGACTCGTGCACCAGGCGGCGCAGCAGCTTCACCGCCACCCAGCTCAGGCCCGCGAACACCAGCACGGCGCCGGCGAAGCCGCCCACCGCGATGCCGCCCAGCTTGAGGTCGCTGCTGGCCGCCAGCAGCAGGGCCGCGAAGGCGGTGATGCCGATCGCCAGCGCCACGAGGGAGGCCGGCTTGAGGCCGCCCACGTCGCGCCGGATCACCCGCAGCGGCGGCACCTGCGCCAGCTGCAGCACCGGCGGCAGGCCGAAGGCGAACAGCAGCGTCAGGCCGACGCCCAGCCCGAAGAGCACGGGCCACGGGCCCGGCGCCGGCAGCGAGGTCTCCACCAGGCCGCCCAGCAGCGCGATGAACACGAAGTGCACCGCGAAGCCCAGGGCCACGCCGGCCAGGCTGGCGACCAGGCCGACCAGCCCGAACTCGAACGTGTAGCTCCAGGCGATGGTGCGCTGGCTCTGCCCCAGCACGCGCAGCATGGCGCAGTCGTCCAGGTGCCGGCTCGCGAAGCCGCGCGCGGCCAGCGCCACCGCCACGGCGCTGAGCAGCGCGGCGAGCAGCGCCACCAGGTTGAGGAACTTGCCGGCGCGGTCCAGCGTCTGCTGCATCTCGGGCCGGCCGCCTTCCAGGGACTCGACGCGCACGCCGCGCACCTCGGGCCGCTTCACCTGCGCCTGCGCCCAGGCGGTGAAGCGCGCCACGCTGCGGTCGTCGCCCGCCACCGCGAAGCGCCAGGTGATGCGGCTGGCCGGCTGCACCAGGTGCGTGGCGGGCAGGTCGCTCGCGTTGATCATGACGCGCGGCGCGAAGCTCAGGAAGCCGGCGCCGCGGTCCGGCTCGAGCGTGATCACCCGCGCGATGCGCAGCTGCGCGTCGCCCAGCAGCAGCGCATCGCCCATGCGCAGGCCCAGGGCCTCGAGCACGCCGGGGTCGACCCAGGCCTCGCCCGGGTGCGGCACCGCGTTCGTCTTCGCGCCGGGCGCGTCGGGCCCGGTCGCCACCTGCATGCTGCCGCGCAGCGGATAGCCCGCGGGCACCGCCTTCAGCACGATCAGGCGGGTGGCGCCGCCCTGCGCCTCGCTCGCGCGGGCCATGGAGGGGAACACCATCGTGTCCACGGTGCGCAGGCCCAGCGCCTTGGCCTGCGCCGCGAAGGCGGGCGGCGTAGGGCTGTCGCTCACCACCACGGCGTCGCCGCCCAGCAGCGCGCGGGCGTCGCGGTTGAGGCCGGCCTGCAGCCGGTCGGCAAAGAAGCCCACGGCGGTGAGCGCGGCGACGGCCAGCGTCACCGCCACCATCAGCAGGCGCAGCTCGCCCGCGCGCAGGTCGCGCCGCAGCGTGCGCCAGCCCAGGGCGAAGGCGGAAGCCAGCCTCATGCGCCGGCCGATCGCAGGCGCGGCCCCGCCAGCCCCGGCTGCAGCGCCAGGCGCGCGGGCGCCGTGTAGCAGAAGAAGTGCCTGCCGGTGGCGCGGCCGATGGCGCACAGGCCGATGCGCTCGGCGATCTCGAAGCCCATCTGCGTCATGCCGCTGCGCGACACCACGATGGCCACGCCCATCTGCGCCGACTTGATCACCATCTCGCTGGTGAGCCGGCCGGTGGTGTAGAACACCAGCGGCTCGCCGGCGGTGGCGGGCTCTTGCCCGTGCAGCCACATCCAGCCGGCAATGGTGTCGATGGCGTTGTGCCGGCCCACGTCCTCCACGAACAGCAGCATCTGCTCGCCGCGGAACAGCGCGCAGCCGTGCACCGAGCCGGCCGACTTGTAGGTGCTCTCCTGCAGCCGGATCGCATTGACGATGCCGTACAGCTGCGCCTGCGTGAGGCGCGCCTCGGGCAGCGCCACGCTGTCGACCTCCTCCATCAGGTGGCCGAACACGCTGCCCTGGCCGCAGCCGGTGGTCACGACACGGTGCGCCGTGCGCTCCTCGATGCGCTCGATGCCCGCGCGGGTCTTCACCGCGGCCGCGCCGACGTCCCAGTCCACCGTCACCGACTCCACCGCGGCCACGCTGTCCACCAGCCGCTGGTTGCGCAGATACCCCAGCACCAGCCACTCGGGATGGGCGCCCAGCGTCATCAGCGTGACCAGCTCGCGCTTGTCCACGTAGACGGTCAGCGGCCGTTCGGCCGGGATGGAGATGGTTTCCGCCTCGCCCTGCTCGTTGACGACCTGCACGCTGCGGGTGAGCGGGGCGCGGGCATCGGTGAGGACGGGGCGGGTCATGTGCCAAGGCTACCGCAAAAGAAAAGGCCAGCCCGCAGGCTGGCCTTGGCGGGGTACGGCCGGACTTACTTGGTGGCGGGCGCCGGCGCGGCGGCGGCCGGCGGCGCGTAGGCGAACGGCCCCGGGTCAGTGCAGGGCGGCGTGGCCGGGCCGGGCTTGAACTCGCCGCGGTGCATGGCCTTGTACTTCTCCACCACCCGGTCCTGGGCCTTGCACAGCAGGTAGCCGTCGACCTTCCCCTGCCAGGCCGCCTTGGCGGCGGCCTCCGCGGCCTTGGCCTTGGCGGCGTCGTCGGGCGGGGGCAGCTTGGCGGCGGCCAGGGCGGGGGCGGCTGCGGCGGCCGCGATGAGCATCCAGCGGATCATCTTCGTCTCTCCTCAGGCGGGGCGGGCCTTGCCAGGCGCCGGCTGCGCGCCGGCGGGCTTGCTGCGCTCGGCCGGGATGCGGCCGGCCTTGATGTCGTCGTGCCAGTCCGCATGGTGCTCGTGCGCCCAGGCGTCGTCGACGTAGCCGGTGCGCATGGCGTCGTAGGCGCCGCGCATGCCGATGGTGCCCATGTAGATGTGGCCGAAGAAGGCGGCCAGCATCAGCACCGTGGCCACGGCGTGCAGCATGTGCGCCAGCTGCATGGTCTGGCGCTCGTACACGAGGTTGGGGATCAGCTTGTCCAGCACCAGGCCGGAACCGACCACCACCGCGCCCAGCACCAGCACGCCGCCCCAGAAGACCACCTTCTCGCCGGCGTTGAAGCGGTGCGAGGGCACCTCCGTCTTGCCGAACAGCCCGCCGGCGCGCAGCAGCCACTGCAGGTCGCCCTTGCGCGGCAGGTTGTCCCGGATGAAGGTGAGGAAGACCACCAGCAGCGACACCGCGAACAGCGGCCCGGCGAAGTTGTGCAGGTTCTTCAGCAGGTAGGTGAGGTAGCCGAACAGGGTCTGGCCGATCAGCGGCAGCAGGAAGAACTTGCCGAAGGCCATCACGATGCCCGACAGGCCGAGGACCACGAAGGCGATGGCGTTGACCCAATGCGCGGCGCGCTCGAAGGGCGTGAAGCGCTCGATGCGGCGCTGGGCGCCGGGCTGGGCGGGTGCGCCGATCGGGCCGCGGCCGAAGTAGAAGATCGCCAGCGCCACCACCACGATCAGCAGCAGCGAGCCGCCGTAGGGGATGATCCACTGGTTGCGCACCTCGCGCCAGGCCTCGCCGGCCGTGACGAAGCGGGTGCCCGGGTAGCGCAGCGGCGCCTGGATCAGCACGCCGGCCTCCGGCGCCTCGGACTTCGGCAGGCTGCTGTAGCCCGCGTTGCCGCCCTGCACGCCGCGCCACAGGGGCGCGTTGTTGCCCGGCTGCACGGCGTTGCGCTGGCCGTTGGTCTGGTCCATGTAGCCCGGATCGTTCGCGGCGTCGCGCTTCACCTCGGGCTTCACGTCGAAGATGTTCTGGCCCTGGATGCCCGCCGGAGCGGCGGCGGGCGGGGCCGTCTGTGCCTGGGCGCCGCCGGCCAGCGCGAAGGCCAGCGCCGCGGCGGCCAGCAGCTCAGTGAGTGGTCTTCGCATACTCGTTCTGCCCCCGTTCGGCGCGGACCTTGAGTTCCTGCTCCCAGCTGGTGCGGTCGCCGGCCTTCCAGCCCTGGGCCATGAAGGCCGGCTGGGTGCTGCCCGTGTAGGCCGGCTGGTCGCTCTTGCTGCCGCCGGCGGTCTGCTCGCGCTCGGTGCAGCCGGCCACCGCGAAGGCCGCGGCGGCGAGGGTGAGGACGATGGCGGTTTTCACGACTTGGCACCTCCCGGCTGGCCGGCCTGCTTCGAGCCGTAGGCAGTGCCCCAGCCCCAGACCTCGGCGCCCTTGCCGCGCTGGACCACGCGGGTGCGGAAGATGTCCGCCACCACGTCGCCGTCGCCGGCGAGCAGGGCCTTGGTGGAGCACATCTCCGCGCAGGCGGGCAGCTTGCCCTCGGCCAGGCGGTTGCGCCCGTACTTCTCGAACTCGGCCTGCGAGCCGTTGGCCTCGGGGCCGCCGGCGCAGAAGGTGCACTTGTCCATCTTGCCGCGCACGCCGAAGCGGCCCTGGGCCGGGAACTGCGGCGCGCCGAAGGGGCAGGCGTAGCTGCAGTAGCCGCAGCCGATGCAGGTGTCCTTGTCGTGCAGCACCACGCCCTCTTCCGTGCGGTAGAAGGTGTTGGTGGGGCACACCGCCATGCAAGGCGCATCGGAGCAGTGCATGCAGGCGACCGAGATCGACTTCTCGCCGGGCACGCCGTCGTTGAGCGTGACCACCCGCCGGCGGTTCACGCCCCAGGGGATCTCGTGCTCGTTCTTGCAGGCCGTGACGCAGCCGTTGCACTCGATGCAGCGCTCCGAGTCACAGATGAATTTCATTCGGGCCATCTTCAACTCCTCCTCAGGCGGCCTGCACGTCGCAGATGGTCGTCTTGGTCTCTTGCATCATGGTGACCGCGTCGTAGCCGTAGGTGGTGCCGGTGTTCACCGCCTCGCCGCGCACGATGGGCGCCGCCCCGTTCGGGTAGAACGCGAGCAGGTCCTGGCCCTGCCAGTGGCCGGAGAAGTGGAAGGGCATCCACACCGTGTCGGGCGCCACCCGCTCGGTCACCAGCGCCTGCACCTTCAGCTGCGCGCCGGTGGGGGTCTTCACCCAGGCCTTGTCGCCGTCGCGGATGCCGCGCGCCGCGGCGGTCTTCGGGTTGATCTCGACGAAGCAGACCTGCTGCAGCTCGGCCAGCCAGGGGTTGGAGCGGGTTTCCTCGCCGCCGCCTTCGTACTCGGTGAGCCGCCCGGAGGTGAGGATCAGCGGGAACTTCTCGTACAGCTTGTCCTGGATGTTCTTCTGCTGCACCGTCTTGAACAGCGTCGGCAGCCGCCAGAAGGCCTTCTTGTCGTCGTGCGTCGGGTACTTGGCCACCAGGTCGGGCCGGGTGCTGTACAGCGCCTCGCGGTGCTGCGGGATCGGGTCGGGGAAGTTCCAGACGACCGCGCGCGCCTTGGCATTGCCGAAGGGGTAGACGCCGTGGTTCTTCATGGCCACGCGGATGAGGCCGCCGGACATGTCGGTCTTCCAGTTCTTGCCCTCGGCCGCGGCCTTCTCGGCGTCGGTGAGCTCGTCCCACCAGCCCAGCTTCTTCATCAGGATGTGGTCGATCTCGGGGTAGCCGGTCTGGATGTCGCAGCCCACCGGCGCCGCGCCGTCCTCGGCCAGCAGGTTGACGCCGTCCTTCTCCACGCCGAAGTTGGCGCGGAAGCAGCCGCCGCCGTCCATCACGTGCTTGGACGGGTCGTACAGGTTGGGCGTGCCCGGGTGCTTGAGCGCGGGCGTGCCGTAGCACGGCCAGGGCAGGCCGAAGTAGTCGCCACTGATGTCGTAGCCCGTCTCGGCGTCCTTGACGCCGGACTTGGCCTTGAGCGTGCGCACGTCGAAGGCCGCCATGTGGCGCATGTGGGCCTTCAGGCGCTCGGGGCTCTGGCCGGTGTAGCCGATGGTCCAGACGCAGGAGTTGATCTCGCGCAGGATGTCCTCGAGCACCGGCTCGTCCATGCCCTTGACCTTCTGCATCTTGTAGTTCTTGACCAGTTCCTTGCCGAAGCCGAGCTTGTCGGCCAGCTGGTACATGATCATGTGGTCGGTGCGGCTGTCCCACAGCGGCTCGATCACCTTCTCGCGCCACTGGATCGAGCGGTTGGACGCCGTCACGGAGCCGCTGGTCTCGAACTGCGTGCAGGCCGGCAGCAGGTAGACCGCGCGGTTCGGGTTCAGGTCCTTCGGGTCGCCCGGCATCGCGGCCATCGCCGCGGTGGCCGAGGGATAGGGATCGACCACCACCAGCAGGTCCAGCCGGTCCATGGCCCGCTTCATCTCCAGGCCGCGGGTCTGCGAGTTGGGTGCGTGGCCCCAGTAGAAGACGCCCCGCAGGTTCGCGTCCTGGTCGATCAGGTCGTTCTTCTCCAGCACGCCGTCGATCCAGCGCGACACGGTCATGCCGGGCTTCTCCATCAGCGCCTTGGAGGCGTAGCGGCCCTTGATCCACTCGTAGTCCACGCCCCAGGCCTTGGCGAAGTGCTTCCAGGCGCCTTCGATCAGGCCGTAGTAGCCGGGCAGCGAGTCGGGGTTGGGGCCGACGTCGGTGGCGCCCTGCACGTTGTCGTGGCCGCGGAAGATGTTGGTGCCGCCGCCGGATTTGCCCACGTTGCCCAGGGCCAGCTGCAGGATGCAGGAGGCGCGCACGATGGCGTTGCCGATGGTGTGCTGGGTCTGGCCCATGCACCAGACGATGGTGGAGGGCCGGTTCTTCGCCATGGTCTCTGCGACCTGGTAGACCTGGGCCTCGGGCACGCCGCAGGCTTCCTCCACCTTGTCCGGAGTCCACTTCGCGAGCACCTCCTCGCGGACCTTGTCCATGCCGTACACGCGGTCGTGGAGGTACTTCTTGTCCTCCCAGCCGTTCTTGAACACGTGGTACAGCACGCCGAACAGGAAGGGGATGTCCGAGCCGGAGCGGATGCGCACGTACTGGTCGGCCTTGGCCGCGGTGCGGGTGAAGCGCGGGTCGACCACGATGAACTTGGCACCCGTCTCCTTGGCATGCAGCATGTGCAGCATGGACACCGGGTGGGCCTCGGCGGCGTTGGAGCCGATGTACAACGCAGCCTTGGTGTTCTGCATGTCGTTGTACGAGTTGGTCATGGCGCCGTAGCCCCACGTGTTCGCCACGCCGGCGACCGTGGTGGAGTGGCAGATGCGCGCCTGGTGGTCGCAGTTGTTCGTGCCCCAGAGGCTGACGAACTTGCGCATCAGGTAGGACTGCTCGTTCGAGTGCTTGGACGAGCCGATCCAGAACACGGAGTCGGGGCCGCTGGCCTTGCGCAGCTCCTGCAGCTTCGCCGCGATCTCGCTCAGGGCCTGGTCCCAGGAGATGCGCTGGTACTTGCCGTCCACCAGCTTCATCGGGTAGCGCAGGCGGTATTCCCCGTGGCCGTGCTCGCGCAGCGCCGCGCCCTTGGCGCAGTGGGAGCCCATGTTGATGGGGGAGTCGAACACCGGCTCCTGGCGCACCCACACGCCGTTCTCCACCACGGCGTCGACCGCGCAGCCCACCGAGCAGTGGGAGCACACGGTGCGCTTGACCTCGATCTTGCCGCCGCCGGCGGCGGCCGCTCCGTCCTTGGCGCGCGCCTTCTTCACCAGCGCGAGCTGCGAGGCGGCGATACCCACGCCCACGCCCAGGCCCGAGCGGCGCAGGAAGCCCCGGCGGTCCATGGTGGGCAGCGCCGCCGCCAGCCCGCGCTGCAGGCTGTGCACGAACGGCGAACGCGCCGCCGCCTGGGGGGATCCCGATTTCTTCGTCAGCAACATGGCGTGCCTCCGGCGCTCAGACGCGCGTGGTCTTGTAGTACCGCTTGACGTGCTCCGTCACGCGGTAGCCGCCGCCGTTCTCCGGCGCGGGCGGGACGGCCTCGGCGACGGGAGCCTGGGGCAGCGGGGACTTGGGCAGCGTGGCGACCGCGGCGGTCGCGGCACCGGCGACGGCGGCTCCCAACATGAAGCCCCGGCGGGAGGGCTTGGGCTGGCTTTCGGACATGGGGATCTCCTGAAGCTCTCGTGAACGACTTCTTGTTCTTATGAAGTCCTCTTCATACTGTAGTCCGTCCGGTCAGCCTGCGGCAAGCTGCCGAAGAGGAAAGCCCTCAGGGAAAACGCGCAGCAGACAGCCGCATGAAAGCAACCGTCTCAAAACGAGACACAAAGCCTTAGGGAAACGACCAGGGGTGGTCGACGGCGCGCAGCGGGGCCCGGTGCCGCGGACCGCTCAGCCCAGCATGTCGAAGCCCTGCGCCTCGACACCCATGAAGGCGCGCGTGAACTCCGCCAGCCGCGCGTAGAAGCGCGCCTTGGGATGCCCGCTGATCGCATCGCACAAGGGCTCCATCCACGGCTGCAGGTGCTCGGCGAAGAAGGCCTGCTGGCGCGCGAGGTTGGCCACCGCGACGTCGTCGCCGGCGATCAGGTAGCGCATCACCTCGCACAGGTAGGCGACGTGGTCCTCGGTCTCGGGCATGGCCTCGTCGCGCGCCAGGCCCAGCTGCGCCAGCGTGTCGCGCAGGCGCGCGAGCGGCTTCTCGTTGAGGAAGCCGGCCAGGTAGTGCGATCCGAACAGGTGGATCTCGGGCTTGCCGACACCGCCGAACAGCGCGTCGTATTCCTCGGCGATGGCGGTGTCGGTCCGTTCGCGCGCCGCGCCCACCAGCTGGCGCCAGGGCTCCTCCAGGAAGGCGCCCTGCGCCGGCGCCTCGGTCACCGCCACCCGCAGGGCCGCGAGCAGCTCCGGGGCCGGCGGCGCGTAATACAGCTGCGCCAGCAGGCCGTAGATCTCGGCCCGCGCGGTCTCCTCGTCCAGGGCGCTGGAAGTGGGCAGGGGTGCGGTCATAGGTCGGTGATGCGCGTTTCGTCCTGCGCGGAATAGAGGTCGATGACGCGGCAGTCGCCACACATCTTCAGGCGCTCGGCGGCGGCGCCCTGGAACATGGCGTGGCCGGCCAGCTTGCCCAGCATGGCCTCGATGGCCTTGAGGGTGCCGAAGGGCTTGCCGCAGCGCACGCAGGCGAAGGGCTGCGCCTCGTTCAGCACGCGCGCCTGCTTGCGCCCGGGCGTGGCCAGCAGGCGCGGCTGCAGGGTGATCGCCCGCTCGGGACAGGTCCCGGCGCACAGGCCGCACTGCACGCAGTTGGCCTCGACGAAGCGCAGCTGCGGGGCGTCCTGGTTGTCCTGCAGGGCGCCGGCGGGGCAGGCGCCGACGCAGCTCATGCACAGGGTGCAGCGGTCGGGGTCGACGAGCACTTCGCCGAAGGGCGCGCCGGCCGCCAGCGGGATCGCCTCGGGCCGGGCCGGGGCCTGCTCCAGCAGGTGGTCCAGCGCCAGGTCGAGCGTCGTGCGTTTCTCCGCGGAGACCGCGTACCGGGCGCGCTGGCCCGGCACGGCCCCGCGCCGGCGCGCCAGCAGGCGCAGTTCCTGGTCCAGGTCGGCGCCGCTGCGCGCGCGCAGCAGGCTGAAGTGGCTGCCTTCGTAGCCCAGCCCCGCCAGGATCGACTGCGCCAGGTCCATCTGCGCCTGCAGGCCGTCCAGGTACTGCGGTGCCTCCTCGTCGGTGGCCAGCACGGCGACGTGGACGGCGCCCTGGGCCACGGCGGTCAGCCAGAGGTCGATGCCGGTGCTGGCGACGTGCCACAGGTCCAGCGGGATCACGTTGGCGGGCACGCCCTCGGCGGCGCCGACGCGCGCAGCCCGGCCCAGTTCCTCCACCAGCGCGCGGCCGCGTTCCTGGCTGTGCAGCAGCAGGACGGGCGCGCTGCCCCCGGCCCGCTCGTAGGTGGCCAGCAGCGTGCGGATGCGCGTACCCTGCTCACCCGCGCGCGGGTAGGCGTAGCCCAGCGCGCCCGAGGGGCACACGGTGGTGCAGGCGCCGCAGCCCACGCACAGGTTCGGGTTGACCTTCACCTGCTGGTGCGACTTGTCGCTCGCGATCGCCTCGGCCGAACAGATGTCGATGCAGGCGGTACAGCCGACCTTTTCGTTACGGCTGTGGGCGCAGAGCCTGGCCTGGTAGGTGAAGAACTTCGGCTTCTCGAACTCGCCCACCAGCTCGCGCAGCTTCAGCACCGCCTCCAGGGCGCGCGGCCCCTGCGCATCGCCCGGCGGCAGGTGGACATAGCCCTGCGGCGGCGCATGCTGCAGGAAGGCCGGCTGCGAGCGCAGGTCCAGCACCAGGTCGAAGCGCTCGGTGTGGGACGCGGGCTCGCGGCCGAAGTCGATGGCGCCGGCGACGGCGCAGGCCTTCACGCAGGCGCGGTGTCCCTTGCACGCATCCAGGTCCACCTGGTAGTCGAGGCCGATGGCCTGCTCGGGGCAGGCGGCCACGCAGGCATTGCAGCGGGTGCAGAGGTCCAGGGCGATCGGGTTGTCCTGCGTCCAGGCGAGCTCGAAGGCGCCCAGCCAGCCGGCGAGGCGCTCGATGCGGCCGCCCAGCACCGGCCAGCGCCGCTCCTGCGCGCCGCTGCCGCCGCCGGCGAACAGGGTGACGTCCAGCGTGTCGCCCAGCAGCGCCGCGAAGCGCTCGGCCTCCTCCAGCGGTCCCAGCACCAGCAGGCGGCCGGCGCTGGCGTAGCCGACGGTGGGCACCGGCTCGGGCTCGGGCAGGCGCGCGGCGGCCAGCAGCGCGGCCAGCTTGGGGGTGGCGGCCTTCGCGTCGCGGCTCCAGCCGCCGGTCTCGCGGATGTTCACGAAGCGCACAGGGGACACGGCCCCCTCGGTCTGCGTGCCCAGCTCGCCGAACAGGCGCTTCTCCTGGGTGCAGGCCACCACCACGTCCTCGCCGGTGCGCACGGCCTGCTGGAAGGCGCCGGCCTCGCGCCGGCACAGCGTGGAATGCAGGGTCAGGTTCTCACCCAGGGCCCGTCCCAGGGCCGGGGCGTCCAGGGGCATCGTCTTGTTGCAGTCGCAGATCAGGGTCGGCATGGTCAGGCCCGGCTGGCGCGGGCGGAGCAGCCTCCGCCGGCCTAGGCAAATCATTGCATAGGCCGGACTGTGCCACGGCCTGCGGCCCCTCGTCCGCGGGGGCCGCATCCGGTGGGGTCTTTTCCCGCTCGCCCTCGACCAGCCCGAGGACCTCGGCGCTCGCGAGCCGCCGCAGCAGCTCGCGCGGCAGCGGGTCGGGCCGGTTGTAGTCGTCGATGTAGACGTCCAGGCCGTCCATCGCGTTGAAGTGCGGGTCGGCGAACAGCTTGCGCAGCGCCGCGTTCTTCACCTCGGGGGCGACGTCGGGCCGGGCGAAGCGGGTGAAGTCGGAGTCGGGGGTGAGGGTGTGGGTGTCGGCGAGGGTGGGTGGCGGCGGGACGGGCTCCGTGGCCGGCTCGCCGCCCCCGGGCTCCGGCTGGCGGGCGACGGGCGCGGGCAGCGCCGGGGGCAGGGGCTGCGCCAGCGGCTGCGCGGGCAGCTCCCTGCCCTTGCGCACCGCCTCCTTGCGCTGCGACCAGCGGCTGAAGAAGCCTTCAGCCATCGCTCCCGCCTCCGCCGAACTTCTTCAGGGTGGTCACCGACGCGGGCTGGCCGAAGCGGTCTTCCAGCCGCTTGAAGCTCTCCGGCCGCTTGCGCTTCTTCGGTTCGGGCACGTAGTGCTCAGCGGCGAAGGCGCGCATCCACTCGACGACCTCGGGCGGCGCCGGCACCTGTTCCACGGTCTCCTGCGCGTCCAGCCAGCGGCCGGCCTCGTTGTAGCTGAGGGTCAGCAGCAGGGGCCGGGGGATGGGCTCGTCGGCCACCGTCGGCTCCTCCTCCATGCGCCACAGCACGAACCAGCAGGGCGCCGGCGTCGTGGCGTTGAGCCAGTAGCCCTCGGCCTCGTCGCGGAACAGCTCCACGCGCAGGCCGGGATGCAGCCAGCGCTCGCCCCCGTCGTCGCGGACCAGGCAGCGCGGCTCGCTGCCGAAGGCGCTCTCGTGCGGCACCACCTCCGCCAGCTCCCAGCGCCAGGGCGCCCAGCGGCTGGCCGTGGGCAGCTTGCGCAGGACGACGGCGACGTCGAGGCCCGGACGCTCGGACATGCCGGCCTCGCCCTCAGGTGGTCTTGGACACCGTGATGGTGGGGAACTTCGCGGAGAAGTCCTTGGCCTTGGCGGCGATCGTGATCGCCACCTGGCGCGCCACCGCCTTGTAGATCTTCGCGGCCTCGCCGTCCGGGTCCGCCACGACCGTGGGCTTGCCGCTGTCGGCCTGCTCGCGGATGCGGATGTCCAGCGGCAGCGCGCCGAGGTAGGCGATGCCCTTTTCCTGCGCGTAGCGCTGGCCGCCGCCCTCGCCGAAGATGTGCTCGGCGTGGCCGCACTGGCTGCACACGTGCACGGCCATGTTCTCGACGATGCCCAGGATGGGCACGCCCACCTTCTCGAACATGGTCACGGCCTTGCGCGCGTCGAGCAGCGCGATGTCCTGCGGCGTGGTGACGATCACCGCGCCCGTCATCGGCACGCGCTGGGACAGCGTCAGCTGGATGTCGCCGGTGCCCGGGGGCATGTCGACGATGAGGTAGTCGAGGTCCTTCCAGTTGGTCTGGCGCAGCAGCTGCTCCAGCGCCTGGGTGGCCATGGGGCCGCGCCAGATCATGGCCTCGTCCTGGTTGACCAGGAAGCCGATCGACATCACCTGGACGCCGTGGTTCTCCAGCGGCTCCATGGTCTGGCCGTCCTCGCTTTCCGGGCGGCGCGAGATGCCCAGCATCATCGGCTGGCTGGGGCCGTAGATGTCGGCGTCCAGCACGCCCACCCGGGCCCCCTCGGCGGCCAGGGCCAGCGCCAGGTTGGCCGCGGTGGTGCTCTTGCCCACCCCGCCCTTGCCCGAGGCCACGGCGATGATGTTCTTCACGTTGGGCATCAGCTGCACGCCGCGCTGCACGGAGTGGGCGATCACGCGGGTCGTGACGTTGGCGGAGACGTTGGCCACGCCGGGCACGCCCTTGGCGGCGGCGATCAGCGCCCGCCGCAGCTCCGGCACCTGGCTCTTCGCCGGGTAGCCCAGCTCCACCTCGAAGGAGACATCGCCGCCTTCGACCTGCAGGTTCTTCACCGCCTTGGTGGAAACGAAATCCTGGCCCGTGTTCGGGTCCTTGACGGCCGCCAGCGCGGCGAGCACTTGTTCCTGGGTGGTCATCTCGTTGGTGTCTCCGGAGGCTTTCCGCGCAGTGTAACGAGGCCGAATAAAATGACGGGTTCCCCCCGGAAAGACCCCATGTCCCAGCGCAAGCTCTTCGTCACCACCGCCCTGCCGTACGCCAACGGCAAGTTCCACATCGGCCACATCATGGAATACATCCAGGCCGACATCTGGGTGCGGCACCAGCGCATGGGCGGCCACATGGTGCACTTCGTGGGCGCGGACGACGCGCACGGCGCGCCGATCATGATCGCCGCCGAGAAGGCGGGCCGGACGCCCCAGGCCTTCGTGGGCGAGATCGCCGCCGGCCGCAAGGCCTACCTGGACGGCTTCCACGTCCGCTTCGACAACTGGCACTCCACCGACAGCCCGGAGAACACCGAGCTGGCGCAGGGCATCTACAAGGCGCTGAAGGCGCGCGGGCTGATCACCACGCGCACCATCGAGCAGTTCTACGACCCGGTCAAGGGCATGTTCCTGCCGGACCGCTACATCAAGGGCGAATGCCCGGTCTGCCACGCCAAGGACCAGTACGGCGACTCCTGCGAGGTGTGCAGCAGCGTCTACAGCCCCACCGAGCTGATCGAGCCCTACTCCACCCTCACCGGCGCGAAGCCCGAGCTGCGCAGCTCCGACCACTACTTCTTCCAGCTGTCCAACCCGCAGGTGGTCGACTTCCTCCAGGCCTGGACCCAGGACGGCAAGCTGCAGGCCGAGGTGGCGAAGAAGGCCGGCGAATGGTTCGAGGCCGGCATGGCCGACTGGGACATCAGCCGCGACGCGCCCTACTTCGGCATCGAGATCCCGGACGCGCCGGGCAAGTACTTCTACGTCTGGCTGGACGCGCCGATCGGCTACCTCGCCAGCCTGAAGAACCACTTCGACAAGGGCCAGGCCAGGGACCACTGGCACGCCCCCTCGCGCACCGCGGCGAGCTTCGACCAGTTCGTGGCCGACCCGTCCGTGGAGCAGGTGCACTTCATCGGCAAGGACATCGTGTACTTCCACACCCTGTTCTGGCCGGCCATGCTGAAGTTCAGCGGCCGCAAGACGCCCGACCAGGTCAACGTGCACGGCTTCATCACCGTCAGCGGCGAGAAGATGTCCAAGAGCCGCGGCACCGGCATCGACCCGCTGAAGTACCTGTCGCTGGGCATGAACCCGGAGTGGCTGCGCTACTACATCGCCGCCAAGCTCAATGGCCGGGTGGAGGACGTGGACTTCAACCCCGACGACTTCGTGGCGCGCGTGAACGCCGACCTGGTGGGCAAGTACGTCAACATCGCCAGCCGCGCGGTGAAGTTCATCCCCGGCGGCAAGCTGGTCGCGGGGCACCCGTCGGCGCTGCACCCGCAGAAGCTGGTGGACGAGGTCCGCGCGCTGTTCGAGGCGCGCGAATACGGCAAGGCGCTGCGCGAGATCATGGCCTTCGCCGACGAGGTGAACCTGCGCTTCGACACCGCGGCGCCCTGGAAGCTGGTGAAGGAAGGCCGCGGCGAGGACGCGGCGAAAGTCTGCTCCGACTGCCTGGAAGCGTTCAAGGTGCTGACCGCCTGCCTCAAGCCCGTGCTGCCGGAGCTGGCCGCGCAGGCCGAGGCCTTCCTGAAGTGCGAGCCGCTCGACTGGACGAATGCCGCGAAGCCGCTGGGCGCGGGGCACCAGGTGGGCGAGTACAAGCACCTGATGCAGCGGGTGGACATGAAGCAGGTGGATGCGCTGTTCGAACCGCCGGCGGAGCCGGTCCCGCAGAAGCCCGTTCCGGGCGGCGAGGAGATCGCGCCCGTGATCACCATCGACGACTTCACCAAGATCGACCTGCGCATCGCGCGGATCGTCGAGTGCAAGGCGGTCGGGGGTTCGACCAAGCTGCTGCAGCTGACGCTGGACGTGGGCGAAGGCCGCCTGCGCAACGTGTTCTCGGGGATCGCCTCGGCCTACCAGCCCGCCGATTTGGTGGGCAAGCTCACCGTGATGGTCGCCAACCTGGCGCCGCGCAAGATGAAGTTCGGCGTCAGCGAGGGCATGGTGCTGGCCGCCAGCCACGCCGACGAGAAGGCCAGGGGCGGGATCTACGTGCTGGAGCCCTGGCCCGGCGCGGAGCCGGGCCTGCGGGTGCGCTAGGCGGGCGCGGGAAGGCACGGAGGCGACGGCAGCGATGTTCGCGTTCATCCGGGGCTGGGCCGACGTCGACCGCACGACCCAGGCCAACGTCCGACTCGGCGCCTTCCTCGCCTTCGTCGCCGGCGCCACCAACGCCGGCGGCTTCCTCGCGGTGGGCCAGTACACCTCGCACATGACGGGGCTGCTGTCTTCGGTCGCCGACAACCTGGTGCTGGGCCGCTTCACCCTGGTGGTCGCCGCCGCCGGCGCCATCCTCGCCTTCATCGGCGGTGCCATGACCACCGCCATCCTGGTGAACTGGGCCCTGCGGCGGCGGCTGCACAGCGCCTACGGGCTGCCGCTGTTCCTGGAGTCGCTCGCCCTGCTGCTGTTCGGCGTCGCCGGCGCCTCCATCGGCGTGTACGAGCCGCTGTTCGCGCCGCTCACCGTGATCCTGCTGTGCTTCATCATGGGCCTGCAGAACGCGGTGATCACCAAGATCTCGCGGGCCGAGATCCGCACCACGCACGTCACGGGCCTGGTGACCGACATCGGCATCGAGCTGGGCAAGCTGGTCTACATCAACCCGCGCGAGGGCGGCCGCGACCCCGTGCTGGCCAACCGGCGCAAGCTGCGCATCCACGGGCTGCTGGTCATGTGCTTCCTGACCGGCAGCCTGGCCGGCGCGCTGGGCTTCAAGCACGTGGGCTTCGTGTCCACCGTGCCGCTGGCCTTCGTGCTGTGGCTGCTGGCGCTGCGGCCCTTCCTGCGCGACGTGCGCCAGCGCCTCCTCCAGACCGGGCTCTAGACCCGACGGCGGCGTCGCACCGCCGTCAGGATGCCACGCAGGATCTCGATCGGCGCCGGCGGGCAGCCCGGCACGACGAGATCCACCGGGATGACGCTGGCCACCCCGCCGCAGCTCGCATACCCCGCGCCGAACATCCCGCCGTCGCGGCCGCAGTCGCCCACCGCCACCACCAGCTTGGGCTCGGGCGTGGCGTCGTAGGTGCGCCGCAGCGCCTGCTGCATGTTGCGCGAGACCGGGCCGGTCACCAGCAGCAGGTCGGCATGGCGGGGACTCGCCACGAACCGGAGGCCCAGGCCCTCGATGTTGTAGTACGGGTAGCCCAGGGCGTGGATCTCCAGCTCGCAGCCATTGCACGAGCCGGCGTCGACCTGGCGGATGGCCAGGGCCTCGCCGAGGATGGCGAGCAGCTCGCCCTGGATGCGCTCGGCCTCCGCACGCAGCGCGTCGCCGGTCCCCGGCGGGGCTTCGGTGGCGATGCCGCCGCGGGCCATCTGCTTGACGATCTTCCACATGGGACGGCTTTCAGGAGGGCGACGGGCTCACAGGTCGTGCCCCGAATAACTCAGGTTGAAGGACTTGTTGATCAGGGGAAAGTCGGGAACGATGTTGCCGATCACCGCGTGTTCCAGCACCGGCCAGTTCTGCCACGAGGGATCGTGGCAGTGGCAGCGCCGCACCCGCGCCTGGCCCTCGGGCGCCTCCAGTTCCAGCACCACCAGCACCTCGCCGCGCCAGCCCTCGACCCGGCCGGCGCCACGCGCCGCCACCGGCCGAAGCTGCAGCTCGCCGCGCACCGGGCCCGCCGGCAGGCCGGCCGCGATCGCGCGGATCAGGCGCAGGGATTCAAGGGCCTCGTCGAACCGGACCGCGACCCGGGCCGCGACGTCGCCGCCGGCATGGGTCGCCGCCTGCACGGCCAGGGTGTCGTAGGGCGGCCAGGTGAGGTCGCAACGCAGGTCGCGCGCCTGGCCGCTGGCCCGGGCCGCCAGCCCGTTGAGTCCCAGCCGCAGCGCCAGTTCGGCGCCGACGCGGCCGGCGCCGGCGAAGCGGTCCTGCAGGCCGGCATGCTCCTCGTAGATGACCCGCAGCGCCTGCAGTTCGCGGCCGATCGCCTCGCATTGCGCCGCCAGCCGGATCGCCGCGGCGGTGTCGACGTCGCACGCGACGCCGCCGGGCACCACGCAGTCCATCATCAGGCGGTGGCCGAACAACTCCGCGGACAGGCGCAGCCAGTCCTCCCTGAGGCGGGAGAACTGGGCGAGGGCCACGGCGAAGCCGGCGTCGTTGCCCAGCGCGCCCAGGTCCCCGAGATGGTTCGCCACCCGCTCGCGCTCCAGCAGCAGCGCGCGCAGCCACCGGGCCCGTGGCGGGACTTCGCAGGCAGCGGCCGATTCCAGCGCCATGCAGTAGGCCCAGGCGTACGCCACCGTCGAATCGCCGCAGACCCGCCCCGCCAGGCGATGCCCCTCCAGCGGAGCCAGCCGGGTGAAGCGCTGCTCCGTCCCCTTGTGGGTGTAGCCCAGGCGCTGCTCCAGCCGCAGCACCTTCTCGCCGACCACGGAGAAGCGGAAGTGCCCGGGCTCGATGATCCCGGCATGCACCGGGCCGACGGCGATTTCGTGCACGCCGTCGCCCTCGACCCGCACGAAGGGGTAGTCGCGCACCGGGCCGCCGCCTGGCGCGTCGGCTGCCGGGTGCTGCAAGGGGAAGAAGCCGGCGGGCCAGGCGCCGTGGTTCAACCAGGGACGGGTGTCGGCGGCGCCTTCGGCCCGCACGCCCGACAGGTCGGCCGCCGCGCGCTGCATGCGGCCGGCGGCCAGAAAGAGCTCGGACAGGTCGGGATAGGCCGGATCCTGCGCGGCCAGCGGCAGTTCGAGCCAGACCAGGCCGTCCGCCGTCGCATACGCGGCGCTGACCGCCGGGGCGCCCTGGGTGCCGCCCCCCATGCCCCACAGGGCCAGCAGGCGGCCCCCCGAGCGCGTCACGGCGCCGGCCGCCGCTGTCCAGGCCGCGGCGTCGGCGACGCCGTACCAGGCCGGCTGGGCTCCCGGCAGGCGCGTGAGTCCGGAAGGGATCCCCGGCAGGTGCACTTCAGCCTCCCACCATCCGGGCCGCCTGCCGGTACCAGAGGTCCAGGTCAGGCGGGATGTACAGGCCCAGCATCAGGCCCAGCCCGAGATGGGCGAACACCGGCAGCAGCGCCGGCGAATGCGCCAGCGGCCGGACCGTGGTCTCGCCGAACACCATGGGCAGGACCTTCTGGAACACCGAGGCGAAGGCCACCGCCAGCGCCAGCAGCAGCAAGGGCGTGGCCCAGGGCTGCTCGCGCATGGCGGTGGTCAGGATCAGGAACTCGCTGGCGAAGACGCCGAACGGCGGCAGGCCCAGGATCGCCAGCGAACCCAGCATCAGGCCCCAGGCGACGGTGGGACTGACCTTGATCAGGCCGCGGATGTCCTCCATCACCTGCGTGCCGGCCTTCTGGCAGGCGTGGCCGACGGCATAGAAGATGGCCGACTTGACGAGGGAGTGCACCGTCATGTGCAGCACGCCGGCATAGCTGGCGACCGGGCCGCCCAGGCCGAACGCGAACGTGATCAGCCCCATGTGCTCGATCGACGAATACGCGAACATGCGCTTGACGTCCTTCTGGCGCGACAGGAAGAACGCCGCCACCACCACCGACGCGAGGCCGAAGGCGATCATCAGGTGGCTGGCCAGCGTGCTGCGCAGGGCGCCGTCGGTCAGCACCTTGCAGCGCAGGACCGCGTACAGCGCCACGTTGAGCAGCAGGCCCGACAGCACGGCCGACACCGGTGTCGGACCCTCGGCATGGGCGTCGGGCAGCCAGCTGTGCAGGGGCACCAGGCCCACCTTGGTGCCGTAGCCCATGAACAGGAAGGCGAAAGCCAGCGTGATGATGTTCGGGTCCAGCCGCTGCTTCACTTCGGCCAGGTGGGTCCACAGCAGTCCGCCGCCTTGCGGCCCGAGGACGCGCTCCGAGGCCATGTACAGCAGCACGGTCCCCAGCAGCGCGAGCGCGATGCCGACGCCGCACAGGATGAAATACTTCCAGGCCGCCTCCAGGCTGGCGGCGGTGCGGTAGACGCTGACCAGCACCACGGTGGTCAGGGTCGCCGCCTCCATCGCCACCCACAGGATGCCCATGTTGTTGGTCGTCAGCGCCAGCAGCATGGTGAAGCTGAACAGCTGGTACATGCTGTGGTACAGGCGCAGGCGCGGCGGCGTCATCTTGCCGTGGTCGCGCTCCACCCGCATGTAGGGACGCGAGAAGATGGCGGTGGTCAGCCCCACGAAGGCCGTGAGCGTGACCAGGAAGACGTTGAGCGGGTCGATGAAGAACTCGTGGTCCCAGGCGAACTGCGGCCCGCCGGAGATCACCTGCGCCGTCAGCACGCAGGCGGCCAGGAAGGTGCCCAGGCTGAACGCGATGTTGATCCCCCCGGCCTGGTCCCGGTGCCCCACCAGGGCGAGCACCGCGCCGCCGACGACCGGGATGCCGAGAACGAGGAACAGGGGGCTCAAGTTCAGTCTTCCTTGAGCTGCTCGAGGTGGTGGATGTCGAGGCTGTCGAACTGCTCCCGGATCTGGAACATGAACACGCCCAGGATCAGGATGCCCACCAGCACGTCCAGCGCGATGCCGAACTCCACGATCATCGGCATGCCGTTGGTGGCGGCCGTGGCGGCGAAGATCAGCCCGTTTTCCATCGACAGGAAACCGATCACCTGGGGCACGGCGCGGGACCGGGTGATCATCATCATGAACGACAGCAGCACGCAGGCCAGGGCAATGCCCATCGAGCCGCCGGCGATGGAGGAGGACAGGCGCGACACCGGCAGCGCCAGGCTGAAGGAGAAGATCACCAGGGCGATGCCCGCGATCATCAGGGTCGGCACGTTGATCAGGGGCTCCACGTCCCAGCGCACGTTCAGCTTGTGGATGACGCGGTGCAGCATCCAGGGGATCAGGACCACCTTGAGGGCCAGCGTGAGTGCGGCCGAGACGTACAGGTCCGGGTGGTCGCCCGTGTATCCGAGCAGCACCGATGCCGCCACCAGCGCCGCGCCCTGCAGCGCGAACAGGTTGATCAGCGAGGCGATCCGGCGCTGCGAGATCATGGCGAACGAGAGCAGCAGGATGCCCGCGGCCAGCAGGTTGATCAGCTGGGGGATGAATCTAGCCACCGCCGGCTCCCAGGAGGATGGTGACCAGCAGGCCGATCACCGCGAGCATGAAGGCCGTGGCGAGGAATTCCGGCACGCGGAAGACCCGCATCTTGGCGCTGACGCTTTCCAGCCAGGCCAGCAGCGCGCCGCCGACGGCCAGCTTGAACACCAGCGCCGGCAGCGCCAGCACCAGCGCCCCCGGGTCGCCGGCCTCGGCGACGCCCCAGGGAAAGAACAGGGCCAGGCCGATGCAGGAATAGGCGAACAGCTTGAGGCTGGCGGCCCACTCCATCAAGGCCAGGTGCCGGCCCGAGTATTCGAGGATCAGCGCCTCGTGGATCATCGTCAGTTCGAGGTGCGTCGCCGGGTTGTCGACCGGGATGCGGGCGTTCTCGGCCAGCGAGACCATGGTGAACGCGACGCCGGCGAAGGCCAGGCTCGGGTAGATCGCCAGCTCGCGATGCGCGAGCGTCTCGACGATGGTGGTGAGCGAGGTCGACTTCGAGATCAGCGAGGCGCAGAAGAACACCATCAGCAGCGCCGGCTCCGCCAGGAAACCGACGAACATCTCGCGCCGCGCGCCCAGCGTGCCGAACGCGGTGCCCACGTCCATCGCCGCCAGGCTGACGAAGACCCGCGCCAGCGCGAACAGGCCGACCAGCGCGATCGCGTCGGCCGCCGGCGACAGCGGCAGGTCGGTCGACAGCGTGGGCACGATGGCGCTGGCCAGCACCATGCAGCCGAACACGATGTAGGGCGCCGCCCGGAACAGGGGGGAGGCGTTGTCCGCCAGCACCGAGTCCTTGTGGAACAGCTTGTGCAGCGCCCGGTAGGGCTGCACCAGCGGCGGTGCCGACTTGTTCTGCAGCCAGGCCCGGCACATGTTGACCCAGCCCGTGAGCAGGGGCGCCAGCAGCAGGGCCGCGGCGATGGCGAGCAGTTGCGAGGCGACGCCCAGGACGCTCATCGCATCACCCACAGCAGCACGCCGACCAGCGTGAGGAAGCTGTAAAGCAGGTAGACCGCGATGCGGCCCCGCTGCAGCAGGCCGATCCACCGCGAGAGGCGCTCCGTCGCGGCCGCCACCGGCAGGTAGATCCAGTGCCAGAAGTGGTCGCCGATGCTCACCCGGTACCGGGGATGGGCGTCGAACGGCGACGGCAGCTCCCGCTCCATCAGGAACAGGGGCTCGAAGATCTGCCGGATCGGCTGGCCGAAGCCCTCGGCGGTGTCCTGCATGCGGGCGGTCTGCCACGGGAAGCCGCAATCCCAGGCCGGCGAGCGCCGCGAACGGCCGTGATAGAGCCTGCGCACCAGCACCCAGGCCAGCACCGAGCCGGCCGCCACCCCGAGCAGGAAGATGACCGGCCCGTAACTGGCGCGCTCCACCGCCACCGGGACCAGCAGCCAGCCGCCGGCGGCGACGATGCCGCCCAGGCCGGCACCCGTGAGCTGCCGGGTCACGGGATCGATCAGGGCGATGACCTGGATCGGCAGCAACCCGAGCAGCAGGCAACCCGCCACGAGCCACAGCATGCCGAGGCGCTCCCAGGCGCCGGCGTCGTGCGCCTGGGCGAGCGCCTCCTCGCGCGGCTGGCCCAGGAAGACGACGCCGAAGAACTTGACCATGACGTAACCCGACAAGGCCGATACCAGCGCGATCAGCGCTGCCACGACCGGGATCAGCATGTTCAGGAAGGAACTGGGCAGGCCCGGCGTGAACAGGAAGCTTTGCAGCAGGAGCCATTCCGAGACGAAGCCCGCGAGCGGCGGCAGGCCGGCGCAGGCCAGGGCGCCGACCAGGGTCAGCCAGGCGACGCGGGGCATGTAGCGGATCAGGCCGCCCAGCTTGCCCAGGCTGCGCTGCCCGGTGGCATGCAGCACGGCGCCGGTGCCGACGAACAGCAGGCCCTTGAAGAACGCGTGGCTCGCGGCGTGGTACAGGGCGGCCGTGAGCGCCAGCGCCGCCATCGGCTTCATGCCGTAGGCCGAGAACAGCACGGCCAGGCCGATGCCGGCGAACAGCAGGCCGATGTTGTCGATCGACGAATAGGCCAGCAGCCGCTTCATGTCCACCTGGGCGGCGGAGAAGACCACGCCGAGCAGCGCGCTGGCCAGCCCCAGCCCGAGCAGCACGACGCCCCACCACCAGACCTGCACGTGCAGCAGGTCGAACGTCACCCGCAGCATGCCGTAGACGGCAGTCTTGAGCATCACCCCGCTCATGAGCGCGGAGACCGGCGACGGGGCGGCCGGATGGGCCTCTGGCAACCAGACGTGCAGCGGCACGAGGCCGGCCTTGGCCCCGAACCCGAGCAGCGCCAGCAGGAAGGCCACCGAGGCCCAGAACGGGGTGTGCGGCTGGGCCCGCATGTTGGCGAAGGTGTAGTCGCCCGTGTTGGCCTGCAGGACGCCGAAGCACAGGAGGATGGCCAGGGCGCCGATGTGCGCGATCAGCAGGTAGAGATAGCCGGCGCTGCGGATCTCGCGGCTGCGATGGTTCGCGATCACCAGGAAGAACGAAGACAGGGCCATCGTCTCCCACATCACCATGAACGCATAGGCGTCGTCGGCGAGCACGACCAGCGCCATGCTGGCCAGGAACACGTGGTACTCCAGGCACAGCAGGCCGGGCGGCGTGCCCTCGCCCTTGCGGAAATAACCCGCGGCGAAGGCCGAAACCCCGGCCGACGCCGCGGCGATCACCATCAGGAAGAACGCCGACAGGCTGTCCAGGCGCAGGTGGAAGGGCAGCCCGGGCAGGCCCAGCGGCAAGGTCGCCACTTCGGGCGTGCCGAAGGCCGCGCTCAGGGCCAGCCCGAACAGCGCCAGGGCGATCACTCCCCCCATCGGGAACAGGACCCGGGCCACCAGGGCCAGCCGGCGCAGGGCCAGCAAGCCCAGCAGGCCGACCAGCAGCCAGGCCGCAATGGCCACCAGCACCCAGTCCAGACGGATCCACGAAGCCGGCGCGGGGAGCTGGCTCATGAGCCCGGTCTGGCGGTAGAACGGTCCATCGTCAGCGAAGTGTAAGCCGTCGCGGCCGGGCAGTGGCTCGACGCCTGCGCCCGGCTTGACGTTCGTCAAGCGAGGGGGCGCACCGCCCGGCATCCTGCGGTGAGGACGCGGCGGGCGCGTCGGGTTTCACCATGCCTGGAATGCAAAATTTGAAAGAGGGACTGCATGCCCTGCGGCGGCATGCCGCATGGGTGCTGGGCGCCCTGCTGGTGCTCGCGGTCACCTCGCTGGCCGCACCACGGGTGCTGTGGGGCCCGGAGGTGCCCGTGCTGGAGGTCGTGCGGCGCGACTTCGTGCAGACCGTGGTGGCCAGCGGGCGGGTGGAGACGCCGCACCGCGCCGACGTCGGCGTGCAGGTCACCGGCACGGTGGTCGCCGTTCCCGTGGCGGAAGGCCAGAAGGTCGCGGCCGGCACGCCGCTGATCGAGCTGGAATCGACCGAGGCCCGGGCCACCCTGGCCCAGGCGGAGCTGGCCGTGACGCAGGCCGAGGCGCGCGTGCGCCAGGTGCGCGAGGTGGACGCGCCCAACGGGGAACAGGCCGTGCGCCAGGCGCAGGCGAACTACGACGTGGCGGACCGCACGCTCCAGCGCAACCGCGACCTGTTCGCCAAGCAGTTCATCGGCCAGGCGGCCCTGGACGACTCCGAGCGCGCCGCCTATGTCGCCCAGGCCATCCTGCGCACCGCGCAGCAGCAGCTCGCCAGCTCCCGGCCCGGCGGCAGCAACGCGGTGGCGGCCGATGCGGCGCTGGCCCAGGCCCGCGCCGCCGCGGACGCGGCGCGCGCCCGCCTGCGCTACACGCGCGTGCTCGCGCCCGTGTCGGGCACGCTGATCGCGCGCAACGTGGAACCCGGCGACGTCGTGCAGCCCGGCAAGGCGCTGATGACGCTGTCGCCCGACGGCGCGACGCAGCTGGTGGTGCAGATCGACGAGAAGAACCTCAAGCTGCTGCGCGAAGGCCAGCAGGCCCTGGCCTCGGCGGACGCCTATCCCGACCAGCGCTTTGCCGCGCAGCTGGCCTACATCAACCCCGGCGTCGACGCGCAGCGCGGCTCGGTGGAGGTCAAGCTGGCCGTGCCGCAGCCGCCCGCCTACCTGCGCCAGGACATGACCGTGTCGGTCGACGTGGAGGTGGCGCGCCGGCCGGCCGCCGTGCTGGTGTCGGCCGAGGCACTGCGCGACGCCGACACCGCCCATCCCTGGGTGCTGCGGGTGGAGGACGGCCATGCCCGCCGCCGGCCGGTGCAGCTGGGGCTGCGCTCGCGCGGCTGGTGCGAGGTGCTGGGCGGCCTGGCGCCCGGCGACCGGGTGGTGCCCACCGCCGGCACCGCCGCCCTGCAGGTGACCGTTGGCAGCAAGCTGCGTGCGCAGGTGCGCCAGGATCCCTGACGATGGCGAACACCGGACCGCCCGCCGCCGGGCCCGCCTTCCCGTCCTGGCTGCCCTTCGAATGGATCGTCGCCGTGCGCTTCCTGCGCGAAGGGCGCATGCAGACGGGCTTCATCCTGGTCGGCGTGGCCGTGGGCGTCGGCGTGATCATCTTCATGTCCGCCCTGCTCTCCGGGCTGCAGGCCAATTTCGTGCGGCGGGTGCTCACCGGCCAGCCGCACATCCAGCTGCTGCCGCCCAAGGAGGTGGCGCGCCCGCTGCGCCAGGGGCCGGCCGTGGGCGTGGTGCTGCAGCCGCCGCTGCAGCGGCTCAAGGGCATCGACCAGTGGCAGGGCATCATGGAGTTGCTGCGCGGCATGCCCGACGTGCTGAACGTCTCGCCGGCCCTGTCCGGCTCGGTGCTGGCCGTGCGCGGCGACGCGAGCCGCGCCGTCACCCTGACCGGCATGGACCCGGACCTGTACTACCGCGTGATCGCGCTGCCCGACAAGATCGTGGCCGGGACCGCGCGCATCTCCACCACCGACATCCTGATCGGCACCGAGCTGGCCAGCGACCTCGGGGTCGGCGTGGGCGACAAGCTGCGCGTGTCGGCCGCCAACGGCGGCGACAACGTGCTGACGGTGGCCGGCATCTTCGACCTGGGCAACAAGGGCGCGAACCAGCGCAACACCTACGCCACGCTGCGCACCGCGCAGAGCCTGCTGGGCCTGCCCGGCGGCATCACGGTGCTGGACGTCACCGTGCGCGACGCCTACGGGGCCGAGAACGTCGCCCAGCGCATCACCGCCGTCACCGGCGTCGAGGCCGACAGCTGGATCAAGACCAACGAGCAGTTCTTCACCGCGGTGAGCGCCCAGACCACGGCCAACACCACCATCCGCTTCTTCGTCGCCCTGTCGGTGGCCCTGGGCATCGCCAGCGTGCTGGTGGTGTCGGTGGTGCAGCGCTCGCGCGAGATCGGCATCCTGCGCGCCATGGGCATCTCGCGCGCCCAGATCCTGCGGGTGTTCCTGCTGCAGGGCGGGCTGCTGGGCTTCGGCGGCGCGGTGGCCGGCTCGGCGCTGGGGGCGCTGGCGGTGATCGTCTGGCAGAAGGTCGCGCGCAACCCGGACGGCACGCCGCTGTTCCTGCTGGAGCTGGACCCGCGGCTGTTCGCGCTGGCGCTGGGCCTGGCCGCGATCACCGGGCTGCTGGCCGCCTTCGCACCGGCCCTGCGCGCCGCCCGCCTCGATCCGGCCGTGGCGATCCGGGGATGACGGCCTTGGAGAACACCGCAACCCCGGTCGTGCGCCTGAGCGGCATCCGCAAGTCCTTCAACGTCGGCGAGCCGAACGAGACCGAGGTGCTGCACGGCGTGGACCTCACGCTGGAGCGGGGCCGGTTCGTCGCGGTGATGGGGCCGTCCGGCTCGGGCAAGAGCACGCTGTTGAACATCGTGGGCCTGCTGGACCGGCCCACGGCCGGCAGCCTGGAGATCCAGGGCCGGGAGACGACCCGCCTGGACGAGGCGGCGCTCACCCGCCTGCGGGGCCACACCATCGGCTTCGTCTTCCAGTACCACCACCTGATCAACGCCTTCAGCGCGCTGGAGAACGTGATGATGCCGATCCTGGGGGCGCAGGGCTTCGCCAGCGGGGAGGCCACCCGGCGGGCGGCGGACCTGATCGCCCGCGTCGGCCTGGCCCCCTGGGCCGCCCAGCCGGCCGGCCGCCTGTCCGGGGGCCAGCAGCAGCGGGTGGCCGTGGCCCGCGCCCTGGCCATGAACCCGGCCCTGCTGCTGGCCGACGAGCCCACCGGCAACCTGGACACCCACAGCGCCGACGTGGTGTTCGGGCTGCTGCGCGACGTGAGCCGCGAGCAGGGCACCAGCGTGCTGTTCGTCACCCACAACCCGGCGCTCGCGCAGCGCTGCGACAGCATCCTGCAGGTGGTCGACGGCCGGATCGTGGCCTGAACCCCTTTCCGGCAGGGGCCCGGGCGGAAGCCCTAAAATCCGCGGACCATGTCCCTCCTGCTCCGCATCTTCCGCCGTCCGGACTACCGGTCCGAGGTCACGCAGTTCATCGACCAGATGAAGGAAAGCAAGCCCGACCTGGAGGCGAAGCAGCGCGCCGGCCGGGCCCTGCTGTGGGACAAGAACCTGGACCGCGAGGCGCTGGCCGAGTGGCAGCAGGCCCGGGTGCCGCAGAAGCCGTACGTGTACGGCGACGACCCGCGCCACCCGCGCTGACCCGCCCCGCCCCTCGCCCCGCCGCATGGACAGCAGCGACACCGCCTTGCCCGAGCTGCCGCAACAGCCGGCGGCCGAGGCCAACGGCCTGCCCGAGGTGGTGGACCAGGTGGCGCTCGCCCGCCTGTACGGCGAGCCGCTGTTCGCGTTGCCGCAGGACCTGTACATCCCCCCGGACGCCCTGGAGGTGTTCCTGGAGGCCTTCGAGGGGCCGCTGGACCTGCTGCTGTACCTGATCCGCAAGCAGAACTTCAACATCCTCGACATCCCGATGGCGGCGGTGACCCGCCAGTACCTGCAGTACGTCGAAGAGATCCGCGAGCGCAACCTGGAGCTGGCCGCCGAATACCTGCTGATGGCGGCGATGCTCATCGAGATCAAGTCGCGCATGCTGCTGCCGCCGAAGAAGGTGGCGGAGGGCGAGGAGCCCGAGGACCCGCGCGCCGAGCTGGTGCGCCGCCTGCTCGAATACGAGCAGATGAAGGCCGCGGCCTTCCACCTCAACGAGATGCCGCAGATCGGCCGCGACGTGCTGCGCGCCCAGGTGTTCATCGAGCAGTCGCTGCAGCCGCGCTTCCCCGACGTGAACGTGGCGGACCTGCAGGAGGCCTGGCGCGACATCCTGCGGCGGGCCACGCTGGTGCAGCACCACAAGATCACCCGCGAGGAGCTGTCCGTGCGCGAGCACATGAGCCTGGTGCTCAAGAAGCTGCAGGGACGGCGCTTCGTGGAGTTCGAGCAGCTGTTCGACCCGTCCAAGGGGGTGCCGGTGCTGATCGTCACCTTCATCGCCATGCTGGAGCTGGCGAAGGAGACGCTGATCGAGCTCACCCAGGCCGAGGCCTACGCCCCGATCTACGTCCGCCTCGCCTACCAGCCCGCATAACAACAAGCTTCCCCGAGAGGGCGCCTTGAACCCATTCCAGACTCGCGATTTCGACGTGCTGATCGTCGGCAGCGGCCTTGCCGGCCTGTC
The DNA here is from genome assembly GCA_028868995.1 of Burkholderiales bacterium. Taxonomy (GTDB): domain Bacteria; phylum Pseudomonadota; class Gammaproteobacteria; order Burkholderiales; family Burkholderiaceae_C; genus Ramlibacter. The sequence goes on from JAGWTH010000003.1 coordinate 148,044, forward strand.
CGCCGCGCTGCACCTGGCGCCCACGCACCGCGTGGCCGTGCTCACCAAGCGCTCCATGAGCGACGGCTCCAGCGGCTGGGCCCAGGGCGGCATCGCCGCCGTGATGGACAAGGCCGACAGCTTCGACAGCCACGTCAACGACACCGTCATCGCCGGCGCCGGCCTGAACGACCCCGCCGCCACCCGCTTCGTGGTGGAGCACGCGCCAGAGAGCGTGGACTGGCTGCGCGGCCTGGGCGTGCCCTTCTCCCAGGAGGACGGCCACCTGCACCTCACGCGCGAGGGCGGCCACAGCGCCCGGCGCATCGTGCACGTCACCGACGCCACCGGCGCGGCCGTGCAGCAGACGCTGATCCAGCGCGTGCGGCACACGCCCAACATCACGGTGTTCGAGCGCCACATGCTGGTGGACGTGATCACTTCGGCCAAGCTGGGCCAGCCCGGGGCGAACCGCTGCCTGGGGCTGTACGCGCTGGACGAGGCGACCGACCAGGTCGTCACCTTCCGCGCCCCGCACACCATCCTGGCCACCGGCGGCGCCGGCAAGGTCTACCTGTACACGACCAACCCCGACACCGCCACCGGCGACGGCATCGCCGCCGCCTGGCGCGCCGGCTGCCGGGTGACGAACATGGAGTTCATCCAGTTCCACCCGACCTGCCTGTACCACCCGCACGTCAAGAACTTCCTGATCTCCGAAGCCGTGCGAGGCGAGGGCGGCCGGCTGCTGCTGCCCGACGGCACGCGCTTCATGCCCGCGCACGACCCGCGCGGCGAGCTGGCGCCGCGCGACGTGGTGGCGCGCGCGATCGACTTCGAGATGAAGAAGCACGGCCTGGACTGCGTGCACCTGGACATCTCGCACCAGCCCGCGGAGTTCATCCACGAACACTTCCCCAACATCCACGCGCGCTGCCTGGAGCTGGGCATCGACATCACGCGCGAGCCGATCCCGGTGGTTCCCGCCGCCCACTACACCTGCGGCGGCGTCCACACCGACCTCGCGGGCCGCACCGACCTGGCGGGCCTGTACGCGATCGGCGAGACGGCCTACACCGGCCTGCACGGCGCCAACCGGCTGGCCAGCAACTCGCTGGTGGAATGCATGGTGTTCGCGCGCTCGGCCGCGACCGACATCCTCGCCACGCCCCTGCCGCCGGCGCCGCCGCTGCCGGCCTGGGACGACAGCCGCGTCACCGACGCCGACGAGATGGTGGTGGTGTCGCACAACTGGGACGAGCTGCGCCGCTTCATGTGGGACTACGTGGGGATCGTGCGCACCAACAAGCGCCTGGACCGCGCGGCCCACCGCGTGAAGCTGCTGCAGCAGGAGATCCAGGAGTTCTACGGCGCCTTCCACGTCACGACCGACCTGCTGGAGCTGCGCAACCTGGTGACCGTGGCCGACCTGATCGTGCGCTCGGCGCAGTCCCGCCACGAGAGCCGCGGCCTGCACTTCAGCCGCGACTACCCGCAGATGGCCGCCGAGGCGGTGCCGACGACGCTGAAGCCCTGAGGCTGCGCGGCTTCAGGCCGCGCCGATGTTCGGCACCAGCGCGCCCGCGGGCTGGCCGTTCTTCAGCGCCGCCGTGAACGCCAGCATGCGGTCGATCGGCAGGCGGGCGCGGTCGATGAGGTTCGGGTTGACGGACACCTCGTTGGCGCCCGTCTCCAGCACGTGCGCCAGGCCCGCCAGGCCGTTCATGGCCATCCACGGGCAGTGCGCGCAACTCTTGCAGGTGGCGCTGTTGCCGGCGGTGGGCGCCTCGATGAACACCTTGTCCGGGTTCAGCGTGCGCAGCTTGTGCATCATGCCGTTGTCGGTGGCCACGATGAACTCGCGCGCGTCCAGCTCGCGCGCCGCCTTCAGGATGCCCGAGGTGGAGCCCACGGCGTCGGCCAGCGCGATCACGTCGGCCGGCGACTCGGGATGCACCAGCACCTTGGCCCGCGGGTACTGCTTCATCAGGTCCTGCAGCTCGAAGGCCTTGAACTCGTCGTGCACGATGCACGAGCCGTTCCACGACACCATGTCGGCGCCGGTCTCGCGCTGGATGTAGGCGCCCAGGTGCTTGTCGGGGGCCCACAGGATCTTGTGGCCTTTCTCGGAGAGCGCCCGCACGATGTCCAGCGCGCAGCTGGAGGTCACCAGCCAGTCGGCGCGCGCCTTCACCGCGGCGCTGGTGTTGGCGTAGACCACCACGGTGCGGTCCGGGTGCCGGTTGCAGAAGGCGTCGAACTCCCCGGCCGGGCAGCCCAGGTCGAGCGAGCAGGTCGCGTCCAGGTCGGGCATCAGCACCCGCTTTTCCGGCGACAGGATCTTGGCCGTCTCGCCCATGAACTTCACACCGGCGACCACCAGCGTGCGCGCGGCATGGTCGCGGCCGAAGCGCGCCATCTCCAGCGAGTCGCTGACGATGCCGCCGGTCTCCTCGGCCAGGTCCTGCAGGTCCGGGTGCACGTAGTAGTGGGAGACCAGCACGGCGTCGCGCTCCTGGAGCAGCCGCTTGATCCTGTCCTTCAGCGCGGTGCGCTCGGCGGGCGCCGGCTCCACGGGCACGCGGGCCCAGGCGTGCCGGGTGTCGCAGGCGTTGCCGGGCAGCGGGTGTTCGTATTCGACGTCCTTGATGGGGATCACGGCGCTCATCACAGTTCCTTCAGGCGCATCGAGAAATCGGTCGCCTTCAAGTCCTTGGTCAGGGCGCCGACGGAGATGCGGTCCACGCCCGTTTCCGCCAGCGCGCGCAGGGTGTCCAGGGTGACGCCGCCGGAGATCTCCAGGATGGCGCGGCCGGCATTGATGCGCACCGCCTCGCGCAAAGTGGGCAGGTCCATGTTGTCCAGCAGGACCATCTTCGCGCCGGCGGCCAGGGCCTCCTGCAATTGCGCCAGGGTCTCGACCTCGATCTGGATGAAGGTCGCGGAGGCGGCGACGCGTTCGGCCGCGCGCAGCACCGGCGTCACGCCGCCCGCGGCCGCGATGTGGTTTTCCTTGATCAGCACCGCGTCGTACAGGCCGATGCGGTGGTTGGTGCCGCCGCCCGTGCGGACCGCGTACTTCTGCGCCAGGCGCAGGCCGGGCAGCGTCTTGCGGGTGTCCACGATCTGCGCGCGCGTGCCGCGCACCACGTCGACGTAGGTGGCGGTCTTGGTGGCCACCGCGCTGAGCAGCTGCAGGAAGTTGAGCATGGTGCGCTCCGCGGTCAGCAGCGCGCGGGCGCTGCCTTCCACCTCCAGCACCACCTGGTCGGCGGCGCAGCGCTCGCCCTCGCGCACCCGCCACGCGATGCGCGCCTGCGGGTCCAGCTGGCGCAGGGCCGCCTCGGCCCAGGGGGCACCGCAGATCACGGCAGCCTCGCGCGCGAGCACGCTGGCCTGCGCGCGGCGGCCGGGGTCCACCAGGCCGGCGGTCAGGTCGCCTTCGCCCACGTCCTCCGCGAGGGCGCGGGCGGCGTCGGCCGCGGCCAGCCGCGCGATCGCCGCGGGGGAAAAATCGAACACGGATTGCATGGCGGGAGCATACCCGCCCGGCCACCCCCCTGCCGGCAGGCGGGCCACCCGCGGCCTCGCGGGCCGCGAACGCGGACAATGAAGCCATGGAAACGAGTTACGCGACGACCGCGCCCTCGCGCGAGGAGGTGGATGCCCTGCCCGGCCCCACGGTCCTGGAATTCGGCACCGGCTGGTGCGGCTGGTGCCGCGGCGCCCAGCCCCTGATCGCCGAGGCCTTCGCCGAGCATCCCCAGGTGCGGCACCTCAAGGTGGAAGACGGCCCGGGCCGGCCGCTGGGGCGCAGCTTCCGGGTGAAGCTGTGGCCGACGATCGTGTTCCTGCGCGACGGCCAGGAGGTGGCGCGGGTCACCCGGCCGGCGGACACCGACGAGATCCGGGCCGGGTTCGCCAGGCTCGGGGACTAGCGCGGCTCAATCCGCCGCGAAGCAATACAGCAGCCCGCCGCCCCCCGTCGACTTCAGCGCCTCCAGGCTGCAGCCGCGGGTCGCGTGCGAGGAGTTCCACGACTGCGAGGCGGCGTCGTCGCGCAGGCCCAGGCGGTCGTGGTGGCCCACGATGGCCGAGCCGGCGCCCCCGCTCGTCCAGTTGCCGCAGAGGTCGAACCCTTCGGGCTGTGCCGTATCGGGGCGCATACCGCGTTGCGGCCACGCGTCAAGCCGTCCAGGCTTGACCCGCGGCCGCGCCTTGCCTGCGCCCCCATACGGCGCAGCGAAATGCCAGATTTGGGCGTGACAGGTCCCTAGGCCGCCGGCGGAATATTCTCGCTGGCGGGGTCGCGCCCCATCAGCAGGGCCACGGCCTGCGCCGGCGCCAGGCGGGCGTCCAGCAGGTCCACCACCGCCTGGGCGATCGGCATGTGCACGCCCAGGTGGTGGGCCCGCGCGACCACCGTGCGGGCACTGTAGACGCCCTCGGCCACGTGCCCGAGCGACTCCAGCGCCTGCTCCAGCGTGCGGCCTTCGGCGAGCAGCAGGCCCACGCGGCGGTTGCGGCTCAAGTCGCCGGTGGCCGTGAGCACCAGGTCGCCCAGGCCCGACAGCCCCATGAAGGTCTCGGCGCGCGCCCCGAGCGCCAGGCCCAGGCGGGTGATCTCCGCCAGCCCGCGGGTGATGAGCGCCGCGCGCGCGTTGAGCCCCAGGGCCAGCCCGTCGCACAGGCCGGTGGCGATGGCCAGCACGTTCTTGACCGCCCCGCCCACTTCGACTCCGGGCAGGTCCTCGTTGGCGTAGATGCGCATGGCCGGCCCGTGGAAGGCCGCCACCAGGGCGTCGCGCACGACCTCCGCGTCGCTCGCGGCCACCAGCGCGGTGGGCCGCCCCTGGGCCACTTCCTGGGCGAAGCTCGGGCCGCTCAGCACACCGGCGGCGAGCTGGGGCGCCACCTCGGCGCGGACCTCGTGGCCCAGCAGGCCGAAGGGCTGGTTCTGCGGCGCCTCGAAGCCCTTGCACAGCCAGGCGACCGGCCGGCTGCAGTCGCGCAGGCCGGCCAGCATGCCGCGCAGGCCGGCCATGGGGGTGGCGACGATGACCAGGTCGTGGCGCTCGGCGAGCAGGGCCGGGGTGCCGGCGCCCGGCCCGGCGACGCTCACCCCCGCGGGCAGCCGGAAGCCGGGCAGGTAGTGCGCGTTCTCGCGCGCTTGCGCGATGGCGGCGGCCTGCGCCGCGTCGCGCGCCCAGAGCGTGACGCGGTGCCGCCCGCCCGCGCTGATGGCCAGCGCCGTGCCCCAGGCACCGGCCCCGAGCACCAGGATGTCCATCGGCGCCGGCGCGGGATCAGGCGGAGGTGATGATGCGCGAGGCGCCGGCGGCGGGCTGCTGGTCGGCCTGCTGCTGCTCGTACATCGCCTGGAAGTTGATCTCGGCCAGGTGCACCGGCGGGAAGCCGGCGCGGGTGATCAGGTCGGCCACGTTGGCGCGCAGGTAGGGATAGATGATCTGCGGGCAGGCGATGCCCATGACCGGCTGCATCTGGTCGGCCGGGATGTTGCGGATCTCGAAGATGCCGGCCTGCTTGACCTCCACCAGGAACACGGTCTTGTCCTTGATCTTGGTGGTGACCGTCGCGGCCACGCAGATCTCGTACATGCCCTCGGCGGCCTGCTGCGCCTCCACGCCCAGCTGGATGTCGACGCCGGGCTGCTCCTGCTCCAGCAGGATGGCCGGGGAATTCGGCTGCTCCAGCGAGGCCTCCTTCATGTAGACGCGCTGGACCTGGAATACGGGGTTGTCGTTGTCGGCCATGGCCTGTGCCTTTCGAAGCGAATGAAAAAGCCCGCCGGAACGCTCCGGCGGGCGCAGTGCGTATCGGCGGGATTATCGCAGGCGCGCGGGGGCGCCGGCCGCGGGGCTCAGGCGGGCGAGCCGTTCAGCAGCGGCAGCAGGCCGCCACGGCCGTCCAGGGCGACCAGGTCGTCGCAGCCGCCGACGTGGGTGTCGCCGATGAAGATCTGCGGCACGGTGCGCCGGCCGGTGATCTGCATCATCTTCGCGCGCTCCTCGGGCTCCATGTCGACGCGGATCTCCAGGATCTGCTCGACGCCCTTGGACTTCAGGATCTGCTTGGCACGGATGCAGTAGGGGCAAACGGCCGTGGTGTACATCTTGACGGGTTGCATGGAGGTGCGCTCGCGCTCGGGCTTCAGTTCTTCTCGACCGGCAGGTTAGCCTCTTTCCAGGCCTTCATGCCGCCGGCCAGGACAACAGCCTTGTCGTACCCCAGGGATTTGGCCACGCGGGCCGCGCGCTGGGCCCGCATGCCGCTGGCGCACACCAGGACCAGCGGGACGGTCTTGTTCTTCACCACCTCGGGCAGGCGCTGCTGCAGGTCGCCCACGGGGACGTTGCGGGAGCCGGGGACGTGGCCGGCCGCGAACTCGTCGCCGCCGCAGACGTCCACCACCACCGCCTTCTCGCGGTTGATCATCTGCACGGCGGCGTCCGGGCTCACGCCGGAGCGCGCGCCGGCGGCCAGGCCGGGCCACAGCAGCAGGCCGCCGGAGACCGCGGCAATCAGCACCAGCGCCCAGTTGTGCGCCAGGAAGGGCAGGAGATCCATTCCAATCTTTCCATCAGTTCGGGGTCCGGCGGATGCCGGGCAGCCCGCAATTCTAGAATGACGGGTTTTCCCTCACCGCTAGCCCGCCATGCACAAGCTCGTCCTGATCCGCCACGGCGAATCGACCTGGAACCTCGAGAACCGCTTCACCGGCTGGACCGACGTCGACCTGACGCCCCTCGGCCTGGAGCAGGCGGTCCAGGCCGGACGGCTGCTGAAGGCGGAAGGCTACGACTTCGACCTCTGCTACACCAGCGTCCTCAAGCGCGCCACCCGCACGCTGTGGCACGTGCTGGACGAGATGGACCGCACCTGGCTGCCCGTGGTGCACTCCTGGCGCCTGAACGAGCGCCACTACGGCGCGCTGCAGGGCCTGAACAAGGCCGACATGGCCAGGCAATACGGCGAGCAGCAGGTGATGGTCTGGCGCCGCAGCTACGACGTGCCGCCGCCGGCGCTGGACGCCGGGGACAGCCGCTGGGAGCGCGGCGACCGCCGCTACGACCGGCTCAGCGACGCGGAATTCCCCCGCACCGAGTGCCTGAAGGACACGGTGGCGCGGGTGCTGCCGTTCTGGAACGAGGCGATGGCGCCCGCCCTGCGCTCGGGCAAGCGCGTGCTGGTCGCCGCCCACGGCAACTCCATGCGGGCGCTGGTCAAGTACCTCGACGGCATCTCCGACCGGGACATCGTGGGCCTGAACATCCCCAACGGCATCCCGCTGGTCTACGAGCTGGACGCCGACCTGAAGCCCCTGCGCCACTATTACCTGGGCGACGCCGAGGCGGCGGCCCGGGCGGCGGCGGCCGTCGCCGCCCAGGGCAAGGCGGCCTGAAGGGCCATCCCCGCGCAGGCGGGAACCCAAGGAGGCCCCCTCCCCTGCGCTTTTTTCATGCCGTCCGGGCGCCTGCGGGAACCCCCGGTCCCCGCCGCGGATCACAGGGAGGCCTCAGGTGTATATTGAAGTCGTAGTCGGAAGGACCTGAACCCCACCCATGAGCCAAAAACTCAAGATTGCCGGCTGGATCGGCGTCGGCGCCCTGGCCGGAGCACTCACCACGGTTTCCCTGCAGACCGTCGCCCGTGGGTCGCTGGCGCCCCTGCCGCTGGAGGAGCTGCAGCAGCTCGCCGCGGTCTTCAGCATGATCAAGACCGACTATGTCGAGCCGGTCGACGAGAAGAAGCTGATCACCGATGCCATCTCCGGCATGGTGTCGGGCCTCGACCCGCATTCGCAGTACTTCGACAAGAAGTCCTTCAAGGAATTCCGCGAGGGCACCTCCGGCCGCTTCGTCGGGGTGGGCATCGAGATCTCGCAGGAGGACGGCCTGGTCAAGGTGGTCTCCCCGATCGAGGGCTCGCCCGCCGACCGCGCCGGCATCAAGTCCGGCGACCTGATCACCAAGATCGACGACGCCGCGGTCAAGGGCCTGTCCCTGTCGGATGCCGTCAAGCGCATGCGCGGCGACCCCAACACCAAGGTGACGCTGACCATCTACCGCAAGGACGAGAACCGCAGCTTCCCGGTCACGATCACCCGCGAGGAGATCAAGACCCAGTCGGTCAAGGGCAAGGAAGTCGAGCCGGGCTATGGCTGGATCCGCATCTCGCAGTTCCAGGACCGCACGGTGGACGACTTCGTGAAGAAGGTCGACGAGCTGTACAAGCAGGACCCGAATCTGAAGGGCCTGGTGCTGGACCTGCGCAACGACCCGGGCGGCCTGCTGGATTCCGCGGTGGCCGTCGCCTCGGCCTTCCTGCCGGAGAACGTCACGGTGGTCTCCACCAACGGCCAGCTGCCGGAATCCAAGTTCACCTACAAGGCCGCGCCGGAGTTCTACCAGCGCCGCGCCGGGGCCGACCCGCTCAAGCGCCTGCCGCCGCAGATCAAGACGGTGCCCCTGGTGGTGCTGGTCAACGAAGGCTCGGCTTCCGCCTCGGAGATCGTGGCCGGCGCCCTGCAGGACCACCACCGCGGCGTGATCATGGGCAGCCAGACCTTCGGCAAGGGCTCCGTGCAGACGGTGCGCCCGCTGGGTCCCGACACCGGCCTGAAGCTGACCACCGCGCGCTACTACACGCCCAGCGGCAGGTCGATCCAGGCGCGCGGCATCGTGCCCGACGTGCTGGTGGACGAGACGCCCGAAGGCAACCTGTTCTCGGCGCTGCGCACCCGCGAGGCCGACCTCGACAAGCACCTGTCCAGCGGGCAGAACACCACCGAGATCACGCAGGACCCGGCCTTCGAGAAGGCCCGCGAGCAGGCCCGCAAGCGCGCCGAGGAGGACGCCCGCAAGGACGTCGTCGAGCCCAGGCTGCCCGACTTCGGCAGCGCCAAGGACTTCCGGCTGGTCCAGGCCCTCAACCAGCTCAAGGGCCGCCCGGTGCTGGTCTCCAAGACCCAGGTCGTGGAGAACAAGCAGGTGAAGAAGGCGGACTGATCGCCCGCGCGATGGAAAAAGGGCGGCCGACGGCCGCCCTTTTTCCTGGTGGACCGGGCCGGTGGGCGGATGAGGTCACAATGCCGCAATGACCGACGACCAGCTGCTTCGCTATTCGCGCCACATCCTGCTGGATGAAGTGGGCGTGGAGGGCCAGGAGCGCTTGCTCGGCTCGCATGCGCTGGTGGTCGGCGCCGGCGGGCTGGGCTCGCCGGTGGCGCTGTATCTGGGCACGGCCGGCGTCGGGCGCATCACCATCGTGGACCACGACCTGGTGGACCTCACCAACCTGCAGCGCCAGATCGCGCACACGATGGAGCGGGTGGGCCGGCCCAAGGCGGAGTCGGCGCGCGAGGCCGTCGCGGCCGTCAACCCGGAGGTGCAGGTGCGCCCGGTGGTGGAACGGGCCGATGCGCGGCTGCTCGACGAGCTGGTGCCGGGGGCCGACGTGGTCATCGACTGCTGCGACAACTTCGCCACGCGCCACGCGATCAACCGCGCCTGCTTCACGCACGGCAAGCCGCTGGTGTCGGGCGCCGCCATCCGCTTCGACGGCCAGGTGAGCGTGTTCGACCCGCGCAGCCCCGCCTGCCCCTGCTATGCCTGCGTGTTCCCGCAGGACCAGGCGCTCGAGGAGACCCGCTGCGCGACCATGGGGGTGTTCGCGCCGCTGGTGGGCATCGTCGGGGCGATGGAGGCCGCGGAGGCGCTGCGCCTGCTCGCCGGCGTCGGCAGCTCGCTGGCCGGCCGCCTGCAGATGCTCGACGCCCGCACCATGGAGTGGACCGAGATGCGGCTGAATCGCGATGCGGCCTGCCCGGTCTGCGGCGACCGGCCCACGGCTTAGGAACTTCCTCACGAAAGGTCCCCCGCCTTCGCCGCGGTAGGACGCTTCCTACCGGCGCGCGCAGGGGCCGCTGGCACAATCCCGGCGGTCTAAGAGGAGACCGGGCCGCTGAAGACGGCCTCTCCCCCCTGTGGAACTGCGCACCTACATCGTCGAAGACAACGCGACCATCCGCGACAACCTGGTGGCCACGCTGGAGGAACTGGCGTGGGTGCTTTCGCTCGGCTGGTCGGACACGGAAAGCGATGCCCGGGCCTGGCTGGCCGCCAACGACGCGCAGTGGGACCTGGTGATCGTGGACCTGGCGCTGCGCCAGGGCAACGGCCTCGGCGTGCTGGCGGCCTGCCGCCCGCGCGGCCACGGCCAGAAGGTGGTGGTGCTGAGCAACTATGCGACGCCCGACATGCGCACGCGCTGCGCCGAACTCGGGGCCGACGCGGTGTTCGACAAGTCGAACGACATCGAGGCGCTGGTGGATTACTGCCTCGCGCTCGGCGAGCGCCCGGCGTCCTGAGCGCGCCTCAGTCGATCAGCTTGTTCTTCAGCGCGTAGTAGGTGAGGTCGCTGTTGGAGGACAGGCTCATTTTCTCCATCAGGCGCGTGCGGTAGGTGCTGACCGTCTTCACCGACAGCGACAGGGCCTTGGCGATGTCGCCGGCCGTCTCGCCCCGGGCGAGCTTGAGGAACACCTGGAACTCGCGCTCGGACAGCTGTTCGTGGGGCGCGCCGCCCTCCTTGCGGTTGAGCTGCTGCGCCAGCAGCTCCGCCACCGCGGGCGAGATGTAGCGCCGGCCCAGGGCGATGGTGCGGATCGCGTTGACGATCTCCATCGGCTCGCATTCCTTGTTCAGGTAGCCGCTGGCGCCCTGGCGGATCAGGTTCATCGCGTAGTGTTCCTCCGGGTAGCCGGAGAGGATCAGGATGCCGACGTCCGGGGCCTTGGCGCGGATCATGCCGAGGGCGTCGATGCCGCTCTGGCCGGGCATGGACAGGTCCATCACCAGGACGTCCATCTCGGTGGTGCGCACCAGGTCGATCGCCTCGCGGCCGCTGGCAGCCTCCCCGACGACGCGCAGGTCCACCTGCTCGGAGAAGAACTGCTTGAGGCCCGACCTGACGATGGCATGGTCGTCCACAATGCCCACTTTGATCATGCTGCACCTTCCGCGTCAAGCTGATTCATTTTGCTCCACTTCGCGAACGAAATGGCCTGCCCTGGACTCATGACCTCATTCGATTCTAGGCACGGCCTCGAGGTTTCCCTTTGAAACTTCCTACTACCTTTGCGGCCTCCCGCGGCGCGATCGGCCTGATCCTCGCCCTGCTGGCGGCGCTGGTGTTGATCGGGATCAGCGAGACCGGATATCGCCAGTCCAGCGAGGCCCTGACCCACATCGAGGCGACCACCCGCACCCGCGACCGGGTCAATCGGCTGCTGGAGCAGGTGCTGGACGCCGAGACCGGCTCGCGCGGCTTCCTGCTCACCGGCGACCAGCGCTACCTGCAGCCTTACACCGGCGCGGTGGCGAAGATCGGCCAGAGCCTGGAGGACCTGCGCCGCATCTATCCGCCCGACGGGCCCGAGGCGTCCATCCTCGCGCAGCTGACCCGCGAGGTGCAGCGCAAGCTGGCCGAGATGGACCTCACGGTGCGCCTGCGCAAGGAGGGCAACGCGGACACCTGGAAGTTCGTGCTGCTCACCGACGTGGGCAAGGAGCGGACGGACGCGATCCGGGAGCTGGCCACGCAGCTGGTGAAGAGCGCGAACGACGCCATGAACGCCGAGCACGCGCAGGTGCGCCGGTCGCTGGACCTCGCGCGGGCCGGCATCGCGCTGGTCACGGCGGCCGCGCTCACCGCCTTCTCGCTGTACCTGCGCCAGACGACGCGGCTGAAGCTGGCCGACGAACAGCAGCAGGCGGCGCTGCAGCAGGAACGCGACCTGCTCGAGACCCAGGTGCGCGAACGCACGGCGTCGCTGGCGCAGCTGGCCACCCACCTGCAGCAGGTGCGCGAGGAGGAGCGCGGCCACCTCGCGCGCGAGCTGCACGACGAACTCGGCGCCCTGCTCACCGCCGCCAAGCTGGACGTCGCCCGCCTGAAGTCCCGCATGGGCGCGCAGCCGCCGGAAGTGACGGAACGCCTGCAGCACCTGGTGGAGACCCTCAACAGCGGCATCGCGCTCAAGCGCAGGATCATCGAGGACCTGCGCCCGTCCGCGCTCGCGAACCTGGGGCTGGTGCCCTCGCTGGAGATCCTGGCGCGCGAGTTCTCCGAGCGCTCCGGCATCGAGGTCGCCTGCAGCCTGGAGCCGGTGGACCTGGACGAGGCGAGCCAGCTGACGGTCTACCGCACCGTGCAGGAATCGCTCACCAACGCCGGCAAGTACGCCGAGGCGAAGCAGGTCACGATCGGGCTGCACGATTTCCCGAACCACGTGGAGGTGGAGGTGCGCGACGACGGGCGCGGCTTCGACCTGCGCGGGTCGCGCCCCACCACCCACGGCCTGGCCGGCATGCGGCACCGCGTGGAGGCCGCCGGCGGGCGGCTGGCCATCCACTCGCAGCCGGGCCGGGGCACCCGCATCTTCGCGAGCCTGCCCAAGGCAGGCGCCGGCGCCCCGGCGCGCATCGCGGCCTAGCCGGGGACGGGCGTCAGCCCATGACGCGCCGCGTCCGCGCGCCCCGGCGGCGGTCCGCCTTGGGCAGCTCCGCCGCCCGCACCATCGCGTCCGCCCGGTCCTGCAGGGCGGCCAGCATCGCGTCGAGGCGGCCGGCCTCGTCGGCTCCCAGCGGCGACAGCAGGCCGCGGTTGATCTCGCACACCAGCGGGAACAGCTGGGCGTGCAGCGCCCGGCCCTGGTCGGTGAGGGCGACGCGCGCCTGCCGCCGGTCGGCGCGGCCGACCTGGCGCCGCACCAGCTTCTTGGCCACCAGGGAGGTCACCGCACGCGAGGTGCGCGCCCGATCGAGCTGGATGCTGTCGGCGAGCTCGGAGGACAGCAGCTCCGGCTCCCGCGCCAGCCGCGCGATCACCCGCCACTCGCGCCGGGTGATGCCGAAGCGGCCTTCGCACAGGCGGATGACCATGCTGCCGCCCACCGACAGCAGCCGGCTGAGCTTGTAGAGAAGCAGGTCGTCGAGGCCGCCGGGGTCGCTCAGGGTGCTCATAGGGGTTAGCGCGAGCAATGATTGATTTGAACAATCGATTGTGCGCCCACTAGAGTGGCACCTGGGCGGACCCCACCGCCAGGAGACAAGCCATGAAGAGACGAACCGCCGCGGCGGCCCTGCTGGCCCTGCCCGCCTGCGCCCTGCGCGCCCAGACCTCCTCCACCCTGCGCATCGTGACCGGCTACGCACCGGGCGGCGCCACCGACCGGGTCGCGCGCATCGTCGCCGACAAGCTCCAGCGCAAGCTGGGGATGACGGTGGTCGTGGAGAACAAGACCGGCGCCGGCGGCCGGATCGCGGCCCAGCAGGTGAAGGCCACGCCGCCCGGCCAGCAGGTGCTGATGGTGGCCAATCCGGCCGTCATGGTGGTGGCGCCCCTGGTCTTCAAGGACGCCGGCTACGACCCCGAGCGCGACTTCGTGCCGGTCTCGCATGTCAACGACTACGACTTCGCGGTCTCGGTGGGCCCGGCCGTGCCGGTGCGCGAGCTGCAGCACCTGATCGCCTGGCTGCGCGCCAACCCCGGCCAGGCCAATTTCGGCGTGCCGGCCACCGGCAGCCTGCCGCACTTCGTGGCGCTGATGCTGGCCGAGAAGGCCGGCGTGAAGGCGCAGGTGGTGGGCTACCGCGGCTCCGCGCCGCTGATCAACGACCTCGTCGGCGGCCAGGTGCCGGTGTCCATCGACACGCTGGAGACGGTGCTGCCGCAGCACCGGGCGGGCAAGCTGCGCATCCTCGCGAGCTCCGGCGCCACCCGCGCGCCCATCTCCCCGGACATCCCCACTTTCAAGGAATCGGGCCTGCCGCTGGTGGCCACCGGCTGGAACGCGTTCTTCGCGCCGGCCACCATGGCCGCCGGCGACGTGCAGCGCTACGCCAGGGCGATAGCGGAGGTGATGAAGGACCCCGGGACCCAGCGCCAGTTCATGGACGTGCAGATGACGCCGGTGGTCGCGACCCAGGCCCAGACCGTGGCCATGCTCAAGGCCTACCGCGCCCAATGGGCGCCGGTGGTGCAGAAGTCGGGCTACCAGCCCTGAAGGACACCCCATGAAGAAACTGCTCGCCGCGGCGCTGGTCGCCGCCGCCTGCCTGCCCGCTTTCGCCCAGGCGCCCGCCTGGCCCGACAAGCCCGTGCGGTTCGTCAACAACTTCCCGGCCGGCGGCCCGTCCGACCTGATCGCCCGCTCGCTCGCGGACGTGCTCGCCAAGCAGTTCCACCAGCCCTTCGTGGTGGAGAACAAGGCGGGCGCCAGCGGCAACATCGGCGCCGACGTGGTGGCCAAGGCCCCGGCCGACGGCTATACCGTGCTGTTCGGCATCGACAGCACCTTCGACGCCAATCCGCACATCTACCCGCACATGCCGTTCCAGCCGGCGGACCTGCGGCCGGTCATGATCATCGCGTCCTCGGGCCTGCTGGTGGGCGTGCATCCGTCCACTGGCTTCAAGACCCTGGCCGACCTGGTCGCCGCGGCGAAGACGAAGCACCTGACCTTCAGTTCCGCCGGCAACGGCAGCCCCGGCCACCTCGCGGTGTCGGTGTTCAACGAGGCCACCGGCGCGAAGATCACGCACGTGCCCTACAAGGGCAACACGCCGGCCGTGCTGGCGGTGCTGTCCGGCGAGGTGACCGGGGGGACGCTGGCGACGCCGGGCATGCTGCCGCACGTCCAGGCCGGCAAGATCACCGCCCTGGCGGTCACCAGCCACACGCGCTCGACCCTGGCCCCGGAGATCCCCACCGTCGCCGAGGCCGGCCTCCCGCAGCTGGAACAGGAAGTGCTGTACCTCGCGATGGTGCCGGCGGCCACGCCGGAGCCGGTGGTGCAGACCCTGCAGAAGGCGATGGCCGACGCCCTCGCCCGCGCCGACGTGCGCGAGCGCCTGCGCAAGCTGGACCTGCACTACGAGGGCATCACCGGCGCGGCCGCGGCGAAGCGGCTGGCGGACCTGTCGCAGCGCTATGGGAAGATCATCCGCGCCACCGGCATGAAGGTCGAATGAACATGAGAACGAAGCGCCCCAACGTCGTCTACATCGTCTGCGACGACCTCGGCTTCGCCGACCTCGGCTGCTACGGCGGCCGCGAGGCGGAATTCGGGCCGGTCTCGCCGCGGATCGACGCGCTCGCCGCGGGGGGCATCCGCTTCACCCAGGGCTACTCCAATTCGCCGGTGTGCTCGCCGACGCGCTTCGCCATCATGACCGCGCGCTACCAGTACCGGCTGCGCGGCGCCGCCGAGGAGCCGATCAACAGCAGGAGCCGCGGCAGCACCACGCTGGGCCTGCCGCCCGAGCATCCCACCATGCCATCGCTGCTGAAGCAGGCCGGCTACCGCACGGCGCTCATCGGCAAGTGGCACCTCGGCTACCCGCCCTACTTCGGCCCGCTGCGTTCGGGCTACGACGAGTTCTTCGGCCCCATGTCGGGCGGCGTCGACTACTTCACCCACTGCAGCTCCGCCGGCCAGCACGACCTGTGGTTCGGCGAGGAGGAGAAGGCCGAGGAGGGCTACCTCACCGACCTGATCTCCAGGCGCGCCGTCGACTACATCGACCGCATGGCGGAGCGCAACCGGGCCGGGGACGAGGCGCCCTTCCTGCTGAGCCTGCACTACACGGCGCCGCACTGGCCCTGGGAGACGCGCGACGACGAGGCGCTGGCGCAGGAGGTGAAGAACAACCTGTTCCACCTGCACGGCGGCAACATCCACACCTACCGCCGCATGATCCACCACATGGACGAGGGCATCGGCTGGGTGATGGACGCCCTGCGCAGCCATGGGATGGAGCGCGACACGCTCGTGATCTTCACCAGCGACAACGGCGGCGAGCGCTTCTCCGACAACTGGCCGCTGGTGGGCGGCAAGATGGACCTCACCGAGGGCGGCATCCGCGTGCCCTGGATCGCCCACTGGCCCGCGGTGATCCGCCCCGGCCAGGTGACCGCGCAGCAGTGCATGAGCATGGACTGGTCGTCGACCGTGATCGAGGCCGGCGGCGCGCAGGCCGACCCGGCCTATCCGCTGGACGGCGTGTCGCTGCTGCCGGTGCTGCGCGCGCCGGGCCACACCTTCGCGCGGCCGCTGCACTGGCGCATGAACCACCGAGGCCAGCGCGCGCTGCGCGACGGCGACTGGAAATACCTGCGGGTGGACGGCCACGACTACCTGTTCAACATCCCGGCCGACGAGCGCGAACGCGCCAACCTGGCGGGCCGCGAGCCGGCTCGCCTGGCCGACCTGCGCGACGCCTGGGAAGCCTGGAACAACACCATGCCGCCGATCCCGGAGGATGCGACGGTCAGCCTGGGCTATTCCGTGAAGGACATGCCCCAGCGCTGATCCACCCTGAAGGGTCGCGAGCGATTCTTCGGGTTGGCGGCATACTGGAGCCAAGGCCCACGCTGTCCCGCTGGCTCCCCTTGCTGGACTGGCCCCGGCCGACCCGGGAACTCCTGCACCGGGAGGGCATCGCCGCGCTGACCGTGGCGGTGGTCATGATCCCGCAATCCGTGGCCTATGCGGGCCTGGCCGGCATGCCGCTGGTCACCGGCCTGTACGCGACCCTGCTGCCGGCGCTGGCCGCCGTGCTGTTCAGCGCCTCGACGCGGCTTTCGGTGGGACCCACCGCCCTGAGCAGCCTGCTGGTCAGCGCATCGCTGGTGGGCCTCGCGGAACCTGCCAGCGCGCGCTGGCTCGACCTGGCCGTGTGGCTCGCCCTGCTGGCGGGCTTGCTGCAGGTGGGCGTGGGCCTGACCCGTTCGGCCTGGGTGCTGAACCTGGTGAGCTCGCCGGTGCTCGCGGGCTTCAGCCAGGCGGCGGCGCTGCTGATCATCGCCTCGCAACTGCCCTCGCTCCTCGGCCTCGAAGGATCGCTGGGCCAGCTGCTGCACGCACCGAAGCCGGACCTGCAGGCACTCGCGTATGGCGTGGTGAGCCTGGTCCTGTTCCTCGTCGCCAGGCGGGTGGCGCCGCGCCTGCCCATCATGCTGATCGTGCTGGCCGCCGCCGCCGTGGTCGCCTATGCCACCGGCTACTCGCGCGGCGGTGCGGTGGTCGGCCCCCTGCCCCAGGGCTTGCCTCGGCCCTACTGGCCGGACTGGCCGGGCTGGGACCGCTTCTCCTCGCTCGTCGCCCCGGCCCTGGTGCTGGCGCTCGTGAGTTCGCTGGAAATGGCCTCGAGCGCCAAGATCGAGAGCCAGCGCGACGGCAAGCGCTGGGACGCGAACCAGGACCTCGTGGGCCAGGGGGTGGGCAAGCTGGCCTCGGCCTTCTGCGGCGCCTTCGCCACCAGCACCTCCTTCTCCCGCTCGGCGCTCACCCTCTACGCGGGGGCGAAGACCGCCTGGGCGACGGTCATCGCCACCGGGCTCGTCGTGGTCGTGCTGCTGTACCTCACGCCGGCGCTGTCGCACGTGCCCAAGGCAGTGCTGGCGGCGGTGGTGGTGGCCGCGGTCTCCAGCCTGTTCAAGCCGCGCACCTTCCTGGCTCTGTGGCGCATCGACCGCGTCGAGGCGGTCACGGCCGGCATCACCTTCGTGGTGACCGTGCTCGCGGCCCCGCACATCTACTGGGGCGTGCTCACCGGCGTGCTCCTCGGGCTGGGGCACTTCCTGTTCCTGCGCCTGCATCCGCGCATCATCGAGGTCGGCCTGCATCCGGACGGCAGCCTGCGCGACCGCCAACAGTGGAAGCTGCCACCGCTGGCGTCCGGCCTGTTCGCGCTGCGCATGGACGCGGAGCTGGACTTCGCCTCCGCCACCGACATGGAGCGCGCCGTCGTCGAACACCTCGCGGCGCATCCCGAGGTGCGGCACGTGTGCCTGTTCGCGCACCCGATCAACCGGGTGGATGCCACGGGCGTCGAGATGTTCATGCAGCTGCGCAAGCTGCTCGCGGAGCGCGGCATCACGCTCCACGTCAGCGGCCTCAAGCTGCCGGTGGAGCGCGTGCTGGAGCGCGCCGGGGCGCTGCGGGACGAGGAGCTGCTGAAGTTGTACCGGACCGACGCCGAGGCGCTGCAGGCCTTCGCGCGGCTGGCGGACTAGCGGGGCCGGCGCAGCGGCGGGCGCCAGGGCCAGGTCAGGCGCTGACGATCCACCCTTCCAGCGGATCGAGGTCGGCCGGCAGGCCCCAGCGGGGAGCCCCCTGCTGCGCGGCCCAGGCGGCCTGCACCAGGCACAGCACGGCGTCGAGGCTGTCGCCGCTCGCATCGTCCACCAGCGCGTCGCGCTGCGCGTGCGTGAGCTTCAGGCGCAGCGCCAGGCGCGTGCGGCCCTGCTCCAGCGCGGTGACCAGGTCCTTGCGGGCGATGAGGCGCTCCGGCGTCTGCTTCGCCCGGTCGTCGCTCTTGTAGCTGCGCCGGCCGATCAGCTCGCGCGCCAGCAGGCCGGGATAGGCCTCCAGCGCCACGCGCCGCGGATCGCCCGCATGCAGGCCCGGCAGGTCCACGCCCGCCTCCAGCAGCAGCGGGACCCCCGCGTGCATCATGAAGGCCACCGGCGGGTTCACCCATTTCATCGAGGGACTGGAGCCGGCCAGCCGGTCGAAGCGGCGGTGCGCGAACTTGGCGCCGGCGGGGCGCGCCGCGCACCAGGCGGCGAAGGTGTCGCGGATCTGAGCGCGCGTGAGGCCCGCGTAATGGCGCATGCACGCCAGCCAGCCGGTGGGCCAGCCCAGGTGCTCCACCAGCTCGCGCGGCAGGCCGAAAGGGAAGTCGAAGCCGCCGATCCAGGCCTCGCGCAGGCGCAGCCAGTCCGAGAAGGCGGCCAGGGACTCGAGCTTCTCCAGGCGCGTGAGCTGCACACGGGGACCGTCGGCCGCGCCGAGCGCCAGCACGATGGGCTTGCGCCGCGTGGGCGCGCTGGAGAAGTCGCAGCCGACCAGCAGCGTCATGCCGCGGTGGGCCGCTTCAGCCGCGGCCGCAGATGGCGGCCGTGGCCGCCAGGTCCTCCAGCAGCGCCAGGGACACCTTGCCCGAGACCGCGTACGGGTCGAGCACGGGCAGCTCGGAGTACTTCAGCAGCACGGACTGGTTCAGCCGGGTGGCGTTGACCTGGCCCATGCTCCAGCCGGCGAAGCGCCGCTCGAAGATCTCCTCGTAAAGCAGCAGCGCGACGTCCTTGTGGCGCGGGTCCGCCTGGATCGTCCCGAACAGCCCGCTGACCTGCATGCGGCCGCCCTCGATGCATTGCAGGAAGACACCTTCGCCGTAGCAGAGGATGCCGGTGATGCCGCTGATCGCATTGTGCTGGCGCGACTGGGCGAGGATGGATTCGATCGCCACGGCGCTCGAATCCACGGCGCGGCTGCAATAGAGGAGTCGGACCAGCATGGCTCAGGTCTTCTGGGGGATCAGGGCGAGGAATTCCCGGCGCAGGTTGGCGTCCTTGAGGAAGGCGCCGCGCATCACCGAGTTGATCATCTTGCTGTCCAGGTCCTTCACGCCGCGCCAGGCCATGCAGTAGTGGCTGGCCTCCATAACGATGGCCAGGCCGTCCGGCTGGGTGCGGTCCATGATCAGGTCGGCCAGCTGCACCACGGCCTCTTCCTGGATCTGCGGCCGGCCCATGATCCATTCGGCCAGGCGCGCGTACTTCGACAGGCCGATCACGTTGGTGTGCTCGTTGGGCAGCACGCCGATCCACAGCTTGCCGATCACCGGGCACAGGTGGTGGCTGCAGGCCGAGCGCACCGTGATCGGGCCCACGATCATGAGCTCGTTCAGCCGCTCCGCGTTCGGGAACTCGGTGATCGCCGGGGCCTTCACGTAGCGGCCGCGGAAGACCTCGTTGAGGTACATCTTGGCCACCCGGCGCGCCGTGTTCGCCGTGTTGTGGTCGCTGGCCGTGTCGATGACCATGCTGTCCAGCACGGCCTGCATCTTTACCTCGACCTCGTCCAGCAACAGGTCCAGCTCGCCGGGCTCGATGAAGTCGGCGATGTTGTCGTTGGAATGGAAACGCTTGCGCGCTGCCTGCAGGCGCTCGCGGATGCGGACCGACACCGGGACGCCCTCGTCGTCGGGGGCAACCTGGCTCAGCTGGCTGGAGGGATCGGCTTTCATCAGCATGGGCAATGCTATCACCCCCGGCGCAGGCCCGGAGCCCTCGGGGTCTTGAATCTCCGGGCGGCACCCGGCCTTGCTCCTAAGCTACAGACCCAGGAGCATCCGGACGGCCCGGGGGCTCAGAGGTACCGCTTGCCCTGGATCACCAGCAGCACCCGCATGATCCCCAGCGCCAGCCGCTCCAGGGCGCGCTGCCAGACCGATCGCCGGGCGTAGGCGGCCGGGTCCATGCGCTCGCCCTCGTGCACCATCGCATGCACCAGGCGGTCGCGCAGCCGGCGGGCGAAGCGTTCGTCCTCCACCACCACGTTGGCTTCGCGCGCCAGCAGCAGCGACAGCGGGTCCAGGTTGGACGAGCCCACGGTGGCCCAGCGGCCGTCGATGACCGCCACCTTCGCGTGCAGGAAGCTGGGCGCGTACTCGTGGATGTGCACGCCCGCGCCGAGCAGAGCGCCGAACACCGGCCGGGACGCGTAGTACTGCATGAAGTACTCGTAGCGGCCCTGCAGCAGCAGGTTGACGTGCACGCCGCGCCGGGCCGCCCCGATCAGCGCCCGCCGCATCCGGCCGCCGGGCACGAAGTAGGCGTTGGCGATGATGATCTCCGAGCGGGCCCGGCCGATGGCGCGCAGGTACGCGCGCTCGATCACGGTGCGGTGACGCAGGTTGTCGCGCAGCAGCAGCGCGGCCCGCGCATTGCTGGCGTCCGCCCGCGGCTGCCGCGCGGGCGCGGGCGGCTGGTGCGCGGCCCGCCAGCTGCCGAAGGCGCCGCCCCAGTGCGCCCTGCGCAGCTGTCCCATCGCCTCGATGCGCGCCCACTGCCGCTGCATGGTGTCGCGCATCCGCGGCACCAGCGGCCCCTCGGCGCGCAGCGCGAAGTCCAGGCGCGGGGAGTCGAGCGGCCCGTGGTTGGGGTCGTGGAAGTCGTCGAGGATGTTGATGCCGCCGCAGAAGCCGACCGCGCCGTCGACCACGCACAGCTTGCGGTGCAGGCGCCGCCACTGGCCGGGCCAGAGCAGGCCGAACGCGCCGGGCGGCGAGTACAGGACCCACTGCACGCGCGCGGCCTCGAAGCGCATCTGCCAGAACGGCGGCACTTCCGGGGTGCCGAAGCCGTCGATGACGACGCGCACCGCGACCCCGCGCCGGGCCGCGCGCTCCAGGGCGTAGGCGACGTCCGCGCCGCTGCCGGTGAAGTCGAAGATGTAGGTCTCCAGCAGCACCTCGTCGCGGGCCGTGTCGATTGCCTCGATCAGGGCCGGGAACAGGGCCAGACTGCCCTCCAGCAACTGCAGGCGATGGCCGGCGCGCAGGGGCGGGATCGCGTGCCGCATGCCGGCCGGCGCTAGAGCGAGAACTCCGCGATCAGCGGCAGGTGGTCGGACATGCGCCACCACATGCGGCCGCGCGGGATCTCGATGCCCAGCGGCTTCAGCCCCCGCGCATACACGTAGTCCAGCTGGGTGAGCGGCAGGCGCGACGGATAGGTCAGGATCCGTTCGCCGGCGAAGTCGTGGAAACCGTGGCGGTTCATGACCGGCCGCAGCTTGCCGCCCCAGTCGTTGAAGTCCCCGGCCACGATCACGGGCGCGCCGCGCGGGACTTCGCGCTCGACGAAATGGATCATCTGGTCCACCTGGCGCGTCCGGCTGCCGGCGATGAGGCCCAGGTGCAGCACGATCACGTGCACCGTCCGGCGGTCGACCTTCAGCTCCACGTGCAGCAGTCCGCGCTGCTCGAAGCGGTGGTCGGACATGTCCTCGTGCCCGTGCGACACGACCGGCCAGCGCGAAAGCAGCGCGTTGCCGTGCTCGCCGTGCCGGGTCCTGGCGTTCGTCTGGTAGACGGCGGCGTAGCCCTCGGGGCAGAGGAACTCCGCCTGCGGCAGCTCGGGCCAGCGGGAGAAGTGCTGTTCCTCCCGGCGGTGGAGCTTGCGCACCTCCTGCAGGCACACGACGTCGGCGTCGAGCTGCTCCACCGCGTGCCCGATGTTGTGGATCTCCAGCCGGCGCGCGGGGCCGAGCCCCTGCACCCCCTTGTGGATGTTGTAGGTGGCGATCCGCAGAACGGTCATGGCATGAATTCTGGCAGCATCAGGATCGCCTCGGCATTGGACGGCGAAAAACAGGCGTCGGCCGCCTGGCGCCAGGGCAGCCACCGGAACGCGGTGTGCTCGCGCGGGTTCAGGGTCACCGGCGTGCCCGCCGGCACGCGCAGCCCGAACACGTGCTCGCGGTTGCGGGTCACCCCGGGAGCGTAGCGGTGCAGGTAGTGCGGGTAGATGTCGTAGACGTTCTCGAGGTTCCAGTCGACCAGCGCGCCGGCCGCCGCGTCGATGCCGGTCTCCTCCCGCACCTCGCGCATCGCCGTCTCCTCGAAGCTTTCGTCCTCGCGGTCCTTGGAACCGGTGACCGATTGCCAGGTACCGGGCGAGTCGGCCCGGTGGATCAGCAGCACGTCCAGGGCCGGCGTGTGGATCACGACCAGCACGGAGAGCGGGATCTTGTAGGGTCTGTCCATGAACGGCGAAGGGCGCCCGCAGGCGCCCTTCGATTCTGCCCCAGCCGGGGTCAGGCAGCCTGCGGATTGCGCAGCCGAATGTGCAGTTCGCGCAGCTGCTTCTCGTCGACCGGTCCCGGCGCCTGGGTGAGCAGGTCCTGGGCGCGCTGGGTCTTGGGGAAGGCGATCACGTCGCGCAGCGACTCGGCGCCGGTCATCAGCATGACGAAGCGGTCCAGGCCGATGGCGATGCCGCCGTGCGGAGGCGCGCCGTACTGCAGCGCGTCCAGCAGGAAGCCGAACTTGGCCTGGGCCTCCTCCGGCCCGATCTTCAGGGCGCGGAACACCTTGCTCTGCACCTCCTCGCGGTGGATCCGCACCGAGCCGCCGCCGAGCTCGATGCCGTTGAGCACCGCATCGTAGGCCTTGGCCAGGCAGCGGCCGGGGTCCGTTTCCAGCCAGTCCTCGTGGCCGTCCTTGGGCGAGGTGAAGGGGTGGTGCACCGCGTTCCAGCGCTGCGCCTCCTCGTCGAACTCGAACATCGGGAAGTCCACCACCCACAGCGGCTTCCACTGCCCCTCGACCAGGCCGTGGGCCTTGCCGAACTCGCTGTGGCCCACCTTGACGCGCAGCGCGCCGATGGCGTCGTTGACGACCTTGGCCTTGTCGGCGCCGAAGAAGATCAGGTCGCCGTCCTGGGCTCCGGTGCGGGCCAGGATCTCGGCGATGGCACGGTCGTGCAGGTTCTTCACGATCGGCGACTGCAGGCCGTCGCGGCCCTTGGCGACCTCGTTGACCTTGATCCAGGCCAGGCCCTTGGCGCCGTAGATCTTGACGAACTCGGTGTAGCCGTCGATCTCGCCGCGGCTCATCTCGCCGCCGCGCGGCACGCGCAGGCCGACGACGCGGCCGTCCGCGGCGTTGGCCGGGCCCGAGAACACCTTGAAGTCCACGTCCTTCATGACGTCGGTGAGCTCGGTGAACTCCAGCTTCACGCGCAGGTCCGGCTTGTCGGAGCCGTACAGGCGCATGGCGTCGGCGTGCTGCATCACCGGGAAGGCGCCGATGTCGATGCCTAGCACGTTCTGGAAGGTGCTGCGGATCATGCCCTCGAACATCGCGCGGATCTCGTCCTCCTTCATGAAGGAGGTCTCCACGTCGATCTGCGTGAACTCGGGCTGGCGGTCGGCGCGCAGGTCCTCGTCGCGGAAGCACTTGGTGATCTGGTAGTAGCGGTCGAAGCCGGCCACCATCAGCAGCTGCTTGAACAGCTGGGGCGACTGCGGCAGCGCGAAGAACATGCCGTCGTGCACACGGCTGGGCACCAGGTAGTCGCGCGCGCCCTCCGGCGTGCTCTTGGTGAGCATCGGCGTCTCGATGTCGATGAAGCCGTTGGCGTCCATGAACTTGCGCACCTCCATGGTCACCCGGTAGCGCAGCATCAGGTTGTTCTGCATGGTCGGGCGGCGCAGGTCCAGCACGCGGTGCATCAGGCGCGTGGTCTCGGACAGGTTCTCGTCGTCGAGCTGGAACGGGGGCGTGACCGAGGGGTTCAGCACCGTGAGTTCCTGGCACAGCACCTCGATCCCGCCGCTCTTGAGGTTCTCGTTGACCGTGCCGGCCGGGCGGGCGCGCACCACGCCCTTGACCTGCACGCAGAACTCGTTGCGCAGGCCCTCGGCGGTCTTGAACATGTCGGGCCGGTCCGGGTCGCACACCACCTGCACGTAGCCTTCGCGGTCGCGCAGGTCCACGAAGATCACGCCGCCGTGGTCGCGGCGGCGGTTCACCCAGCCGCACAGGGTCACGGTCTGGCCCATCAGGGCTTCGGTCACCAGGCCGCAGTAGGTGGTACGCATCGATTGGGACATGGAAAGGCTCTCAGGAAAAGGCGGCCGGCCCGGGGGGCCGGCTTCAGCGGTTCGAGGGCGCGGCGGCCGGGACGACGACGCCCATGGACACCACGTACTTCAGCGCCTCGTCGACGCTCATCTTCAGTTCGATGCAGTCGCTCTTGCGCAGCATCACGAAATAGCCGCCCGTGGGGTTGGGCGTGGTGGGCACGTACACGCTGACGTATTCCTCGCCGCGCAGGTAGGTCGTCACGTCGCCGCCCGGGGTGCCGGTGACGAAGCCGATGGTCCACACGTCGGGCCGCGGCCACTGCACCAGCACCGCGGTGCGGAAGGCGTTGCCGCTCTCGGAGAACAGGGTGTCGGAGACCTGCTTGACGCTGGAGTAGATGCCGCGCACCACCGGGATGCGGGAGACGACCCGGTCGCCGAGGCTCACCAGCCGGCGGCCGACGAAATTGCTGGTGACCGCGCCGACCGCCAGCAGGATGGCCAGCGTCAGCACGACGCCGAAGCCGGGAACGTGGAAGCCGATCAGGCGGTCAGGCTGCCAGGCCTCGGGCAGGATCTGCAGCGTCTGGTCCAGCGTCTCGATGATCCAGCGCAGCACCGAGGCCGTGATGGCCACCGGAACGATGACGAGCAGCCCCGCCAGCAGCCATTTGCGCAGGGCGGCCATCGGGCGTCAGTGGCAGGCGCAGGAGGCGCCGCAGCCGCCGGCCGCGGCGGCGGGGGATTCGGACTTCGCGGCGCTGTCGCCGCCGCTCTTGCCGGCTTCGGCCGGCTTGTCGCCGGAGGACGCGGGGGCGGCCGTGGCGGCGGCGGCGCCGCCGCCGCGGAAGTCGGTCGCGTACCAGCCGGAGCCCTTGAGCTGGAAGCCGGCGGCGGTGATCTGCTTGGCGAACGCGGCGGCGCCGCAGGCCGGGCAGACCGTCAGCGGGGCGTCGGAAACTTTCTGCAGGACATCCTTGGCATGGCCACAGGAGCCGCACTTGTAGGCGTAGATGGGCATGGCTGCGTCAGCGCGTGGGATGCAAAACCCTCAATTATAGGGGTCCGGCGGAATCTCAAGCCCTCCGGCCACGGCGTCCTCAGCGGGAGGCCGGCAGCCCCTCCACGTGGTGCATCGCCTCGTGGCGGTTGCGCAGGAATTGCGGCGCCAGCGAGCCCGCGACCATGCCGGCGAGGGCGGCGGCCAGGCCCGCCAGCTGGCCGGGGAACGCCTTGGCCAGCGTCTCGCCGCCCACCTGGGGGAAGAACAGGATCCACACGGCCACGCCGGCGGCCACGGAGAGGATGGCCCCCTGGGTGGTGGCGCGCTTCCAGTACAGCCCCATGACCAGCGGCACGAAGGCGCCGACCAGGGTCACCTGGTAGGCCGCCGAGACCAGCTCGTAGATCGAGGTGCCCTTCATGGCGATCGCGTAGGCCAGCACCAGCCCGGTGAAGGTGACGATGGTGGCGCGCATCGCGAACAGCTGCTGGCGGTCGCTCATGCGCGGGCGCAGGTTCTTCAGGATGTTCTCCACGAAGCTGGTCGACGGCGCCAGCAGGGTGGCCGAAGAGGTGCTCTTGATCGCCGACAGCAGCGCACCGAAGAACAGGATCTGCATGACGAGCGGCATCTTCGTCAGCACGAAGGTGGGCAGCACGCGCTGGTAGTCGTTCCTGGCCAGCTCCATGGCGCTGTCGCCCATCACCACGACGGCGCTGGAGACGATGAACATGGGCACGAAGGCGAACAGGATGTAGGAAGCGCCGCCGATCACCGCGCCGCGGCGCGCCGTGGCATCGTCCCTGGCGGACATCACCCGCTGGAACACGTCCTGCTGGGGGATGCTGCCCAGCATCATGGTGAGGCCGGCGGCCACGAAGAAGGCCAGGTCGGTGAGGCTGGGCTCGGGCAGGAACTTCCACAGGTCCTTGCTGGCGGCCAGGGCCAGCACCTTGTCGCTGCCGCCCGCCAGGTCGGCCGAGAAGACGGCGATCACCGCCAGGCCCACCACCAGCACGATCATCTGGATGAAGTCGGTCCAGGCCACCGCCAGGAACCCTCCGATCACGACGTAGACCAGCACCGCCAGGGTGCCCACGACCATGCCCATCGTCTCGGACATGGCGCCGTTGGTGAGCACGGAGAACACCAGGCCCAGGGCCGTGATCTGCGCGGCCACCCAGCCCAGGTAGCTCAGGATGATGGCCACCGAGCAGAACACCTCGATGCCGCGGCCGTAGCGCCGGCGGTAGAAGTCGCCGATGGTCAGCAGGTTCTGCCGGTACAGCCTCGTCGCGAAGAACAGGCCCACCAGGATCAGGCAGGTGCCGGCGCCGAACGGGTCCTCGACGATCGAGTTCAGCCCGCCCTGGACGAAGCGCGCGGGGATGCCCATCACCGTCTCCGCCCCGAACCAGGTGGCGAAGGTGGTGGTCACCACCATGACCAGCGGCAGCCGGCGGCCGGCGATCGCGAAGTCGGTGGTGTTGTGGATGCGGGTGCCGGCCCAGACCCCGATCGCCAGGGTTCCCAGCAGGTAAAGGACGACGAAGGCGACGAGCGTGTGATTCATGGCGACCCCAACTCCTCCAGGCCCTCTTGCCGGGCAGCGCGGCATGATACCGGAGAGGTCGGCTTCCGGTCAGAAAAGCGACGCTCGCACCAGCATCAGCACCACGCCCAGGGCAAAACCGATGCCGCCCCACAGGAGCATCTGCAGGGTGCGGTTGGTCCGCTTCAGTTCCGCCAGCAATTCCCGGGCCTCCTCGCGCGGGATGCCCCGCTCCTGGCGCAGGTACCGGTCCAGCAGGTGCGGCAGCTCCGGCAGGATCTTGGCGTAGCGCGGCGCCTGGTCGCGCAGCTCCTGCAGCAGCTTCTGCGGACCGATCTGGTCCATCATCCAGCGCTCCAGGAAGGGCTTGGCCGTGCTCCAGAGGTCCAGTTCCGGGTCGAGCTGGCGGCCCAGGCCCTCGATGTTCAGCAGGGTCTTCTGCAGCAGCACCAGCTGCGGCTGGATCTCCACGTGGAAGCGGCGCGAGGTCTGGAACAGGCGCATCAGCACCATGCCCAGCGAGATCTCCCTGAGGGGCCGGTCGAAGTACGGCTCGCACACGGTGCGCACCGCCGCCTCCAGCTCGTCGACGCGCGTGTCCGGCGGCACCCAGCCGGACTCGATGTGCAGCTCCGCCACCCGCTTGTAGTCGCGCCGGAAGAAGGCGGTGAAGTTCTGCGCCAGGTAGTCCTTGTCGACCTCGGTGAGCGTGCCGATGATGCCGAAGTCGAGCGAGATGTAGCGGCCGAAGGTGGCCGGGTCGACGCTGACCTGGATGTTGCCCGGGTGCATGTCGGCATGGAAGAAGCCGTCGCGGAACACCTGGGTGAAGAAGATCGTCACGCCGTCGCGCGCCAGCTTCGGAATATCGACGCCGGCCGCGCGCAGGCGCTCCACCTGGTTGATGG
>JAGWTH010000079.1 GCA_028868995.1 Burkholderiales bacterium
GCCTGGGAGTCCCTCGCTTGTCCTGACCTCAACTTCTCGAACCGCCCGGTGCGGACCCGCATGCCGGGTGGTGTGGGAGGGGCCCGGTCCGCATTGACCGGCCCCTATCCCGATTGGGGGCCGCGCGAGCGGCCCGGTCGTTGTTCCGGCGGTCGAGGGCGGCCGGAAGCGCCCGCGGGTCAGCGCGCCGGCGCCGCCCCGCCCCGGCTGGCCTCGACGGCCCGCAGCAGGAAGTCCGCGTCGTAGGCGCGCAGCAGGTGCGGCCGCTCCTTCTCGAGCCAGGCGCGCAGGCCTTCGCGGCTGCCGCAGGCCGCGGCATCCCAGTCGCGCGACAGGTCCAGCGCGTCGTCGGCGGTGTAGGTGGGGGTGGTGTCCTGGGCCATCTCGGTCTCCTCGCAGGTGTGCGTCGATGGAGGGACTCTAGGCGGGGCCTTCGATCAAGGATAGTGAAAGTATTTGATTGTTTTCATTATCGATGACTTATGATGCGCCGACCATGAAGAACGCCACCCTGCGCCAGCTCAAAGTGTTCGAGGCCGTCGCGCGCCACCGCAGCTATTCGCGCGCCGCCGAGGAGCTGCACCTGACCCAGCCCGCGGTGTCGACGCAGGTGGGCAAGCTGGAGGAGCACGCGGGGCTGCCCCTGTTCGAACAGCTGGGCAAGAAGATCCACCTCACGGCCGCGGGCGAGCAGATGCTGCAGTCCAGCCGCGAGATCATCCAGAAGTTCCAGGAGGCCGAGGAGGCGATGGCCCGGTTCAAGGGCGTGTCGGGCGGCCGGCTGAACGTGTCGGTGATCAGCGCGGGCGACTACTTCTTCCCGCGCCTGCTGGTGGAGTTCGCGCAGCGCCACGCCGGCGTCACCTTCAACTTCGGCGTGTGCAACCGCGAGGAGCTGCTCGCCCAGCTGAAGGAGAACCGCACCGACCTGGCGGTGATGGTGCGCCCGCCCGAGGACGAGGACACGATCGCCGTGCCCTTCGCGCCGCACCCCTACGTGATCGTGGCGCCGCCGAGCCACCGGCTGGCGGCCACGCCCCGCATCCCCGTCACGCGCATCGTGCGCGAGCCCTTCGTGGTGCGCGAGAAGGGCTCCGACACCTGGAACTCCATGGTGGAGGCCTTCGGCAGCCACCTGCCGGAGCTGAACATCGCGATGGAGATCCGCAGCACCGAGACCATCAAGCAGGCGGTGATCGCCGGCATGGGCGTGAGCTTCCTGTCGGCGCACACGGTCAGCCGCGAGCTGCAGTCCGGCAGCCTGGTGGTGCTGGACGTGCAGGGCTTCCCCCTGATGCTGAACTGGTTCGTGGTCTACCGGCGCGGCAAGCGGCTGCCGCCGGTGGCGCTGGCCTTCAAGAACTTCCTGCTGGCCGACGGCGCGGCGCTGATCGACAAGGCGCTCGGCCTGCAGGCCCAGGCGGTCAGTTCGGCCGCACCCAGGTCCTCCAGCCCTCGGAAATAGACCAGCCGCGCTGGCGCGCGAAGTCGCCCGCGCCCATCTTGCCGCCGCCTTCGGGGCGCAGCTTGAGGATCTCGATCAGTCCGCCCTGGGCCCAGAGCACGATCGAGTTCTCCGTGACGCCGGCCACGTCGCCCGGCTTGTGCCCGCGCGAGACGAAACGTCCCACCACGTGCTTGCGACAGTCGTACACGCGCACCTTGACGCCGTCCAGCATCATCCAGGCGCCCGGCGCCGGGTTGCAGGCGCGGATCAGGTCGTAGATGGTGTCGACGTGGCCGGGCCAGTGGATCTCGGCCTCGTCGTCGTGCAGCCAGCCCTCGTAGGTGGCTTCGCGCTCGTCCTGCGCCTGCTCGGTGTGCTTGCCCGCCAGCACCAGGTCGGTGGCCTTCAGCAGCGCCTGCACGCCCAGGGGGAACAGCTTGTTGAAGTAGACCTCGCCCAGCGTCTCGTCCGGCCCGATGGCGCAGGACTTCTGCAGGATCACCGGCCCCTCGTCCAGGCCGTCGGTGGGGCGGAAGATGGTGATGCCGGTCTCGCGCGCGCCGGTGGCGATCGGCCAGCTGATGGACGAGGGCCCGCGGTGCTTCGGCAGCAGCGAGGGATGGAACTGGATCGTGCCGTGGCGCGGGATGTTCACGAACTCCTGCGGCGCGAACTGCAGCACGTAGGCCATGATGCCGATGTCGGCGTCCAGCGCGCGCATGGCCGCGACGGCCTCGGGGCTGCGCAGGCTGGCGAAGCTGTACACCGGCAGGCCGCGGGCGAGCGCGTCGGCCTTCAGGGCGTCGGGCTTGGCGCCGGGCTTGTCGGGGCTGCAGAACACGCCGGCGACCGTGTCGCCGCGGGCGAGGAAGGCTTCCAGGACGGCCTTGCCGAATTCCTGTTGGCCGATGAAGGCGATGCGGGCGATGGCGGTCTCCAGGTGGTTGTCCCGGGGCGGCGGCGGGGTGGCGGCGCGGCCCGGTCGAATATATCAGCGAAGAACGAAGTATGCCGCGAGACCGTACAGCACGAACGCGAACATTTTCCGCAGGGGGCGGATGTCCGTGCGGTGGGCGATGTGGGCGCCCAGCGGTGCCATCAGCATGCTGGCGGCGGAGATGAACACCAGTCCGGGTAGCCACAGGTAGCCCACCGAGCCGGGCGGCATCTGCGGCAGGCCGTGCCCGGCCCAGATGTAGCCGACGGTGCCGGCCAGCGCGATGGGGAAGCCCAGCGCCGCCGACGTGCCGACCGCGTCGTGGATCTTCACGTTGCACCAGGTCATGAAGGGCACCGAGATGAAGGCGCCGCCGGCGCCCACCAGCGCCGACACGCCGCCGATCACCGTGCCCACGCCGAAGGTGGCGGCGGCGCCGGGCAGGGTGCGGCTGGGCTTGGGCTTGCGATCGAGCAGCATCCGGGTCGCCGAGAAGCCCACGAAGACGGCGAAGAACACGCCCATGACCTTGGCCGGCAGCAGGTGCGCCACCTGCGCGCCGAGCGCGGAGCCCACCACGATGCCAGGGGCCAGCGTGCGCACCACCGGCCACAGCACGGCGCCGCGCCGGTGGTGGGCGCGCAGCGAGGAGAGCGAGGTGAAGGCGATGGTGGCGAGCGAGGTGGCCACGGCCACCTTCACCGTGTACTCCGCCGGGAAGCCGCGGTGCGACAGGATCAGCGTGACGAAGGGCACCATCACCATCCCGCCGCCGATGCCCAGCAGGCCGGCGAGGAAGCCGGTGCAGGTGCCGATCGCGGCGAGTTCGAGAACGAGCAGGGGGTCCAGGGCGGACATGGTTTCCTTGGCGGGTGGGGCGGTTCGGGCAGCGGCGTATTGTCGCCGCACCCGCGCGCGCAGTTCAGTTGCGCGCGCCATTGTCAAGTCCGGAATCCGTGCATGGCTTCACGCGGCACTTGCGCCGCGCGCGGCGATTGGGGCCTAGAATGGCTTCGTCTGCAGTGCGTGTCGGGCTTTATATTTCCTTGAACCAATGCTCATTGAGCAAGGGCTTGGAACATCGCCCGGTGAGCGTGAACATCTCGCGTCAGATGATCCCAACGCCGGTGCTGACCTCGCCCACCTGAACTCCGGTTCAGGATGCGGTCCGGTGCCACTCGCAGACGCCTTTTCCACGGGCTGCCTCCGGGCAGCCCGTTTTCATGTGCGCCCAGCATGGGCGCGATCTTCGGGGTGCAAGTCCCCGGCCGAGCTGGCCACAGCGAGGCAAGTGAAACGCAACTGCGTGAGGGCGACCGAGCGTGGAGAGGAAGCGTGGAGCGTAAACCGTGAGCC
>JAGWTH010000020.1 GCA_028868995.1 Burkholderiales bacterium
CGCCGCCACCGGCGCGCCGCTGCCTGGCCTGCCGGCCCTGGGCGCGGTGGGCGACACCGGCGGCTCCGCCGCCGCCAGCCTGCAGGGCCTGCCGCGCCCGCTGTACCGGTCGCCCGAGGCCGTGGCAGCGAAGCCGGCACCCGCCGCCGCGCCGGCGCCGGCCGAGGACAAGGACCTGAGCGAACCGCTGGAGGACCTGCTGCCGCGGCTGACCCCGGAGGTCGGCTTCGTCGGCCTGCGCGACGGCCAGCAGCTGCCGGCGCTGCAGACGCGGGTGCGGGTGAAGGGGCCGCTGGGCGCCGGGTTCCAGCTGTCCGTCAATGGGCAGCCCGTGTCGGCGAGGCAGGTGGGCAAGCGCAGCAGCCTGCCCGACCGGCGCGTGAGCGGCTGGGAATACATCGGTGTCGACCTGCGCCCCGGGCGCAACACCCTGGAAGTGAAGGTCGTCGACCCGTTCGGCAACGTCCGGGGCAGCGCGCGGGTCACGGTGCTGGCCCCCGGGCCGCTCGCCGCGATCCAGGTGGAGGTGCCGCCGCAGCCCGTGGCCGACGGCGCGACGCCGGTCACGGTCGTCGTGGGCCTGCGCGATGCCGAAGGCCTGCCGGTGAGCGAGCGCACCCAGGTCACGCTGCAGGCGAGCGCCGGCCAGTGGCAGGTGGAAGACGCCGACCCGCGCCAGCCGGGCACCCAGGTGATGGTCGAAGGCGGCACCGGCCGCTTCCTGCTGATGCCGCCCGCGCAGCCGGGCAAGGCGGAACTGACCGCGCTGGCGGGCACGGTGGAAGCCAGGGTGCCGGTGGAGTTCGTTCCCAACCTGCGGCCGATGATCGCCGCCGGCATCGTCGAAGGCACGATCAACCTGCGCAACCTCAACGCGTCGACGCTGCAGCCGGCGCAGAGCGGCGACGTGTTCGAGCGCGAGATCCGCAGCGTCTCCCGCAGCCTCGACAACGGCAAGGGCGACGCGGCGGCCCGGGCGGCTCTGTTCCTCAAGGGCAAGGTGCTGGGCTCGAGCCTGCTGACGCTGGCCTACGACTCCGACAAGGCCTCCGACATGCGCCTGTTCCGGGACATCCAGCCGAACCAGTTCTACCCCGTGTACGGCGACTCCTCGGCGCGCGGCTTCGACGGCCAGTCCACCGGAAAGCTCTACGTGCTGCTCCAGAACGGCAGCAACTACGCGCTGCTGGGCGACTTCTCGACGCAGAGCGACAACCCGGCGCGCCAGCTGACCCAGTACGCCCGCTCCCTCAACGGGGCGAAGGGCCGCTGGAGCGACGGCAAGCTGAGCGTCGAGGGTTTCGCCAGCCGAACCTCCGCCACCCAGACGGTGCAGGAGTTCCGCGCCAACGGCACCTCGGGCCCGTTCCAGCTGGACCTGCGCGGCGTGGCCAACAGCGAGCAGGTGCACGTGATCACGCGCAGCCGCGACCAGCCCGCGCTGGTGCTGAAGGACCAGGCGCTGGCCGCCTTCGCCGACTACGTCATCGAGGCCACCACCGGCCGGCTGCTGCTGAACGCGCCGGTGCCCAGCGTCGATGCGGACCTCAACCCGGTCTTCGTGCGGGTGACCTACGACATCGCCAGCGGCGGACCGGAGCACACCGTGGCCGGCGCGGAAGCCAGCGTCGAGGTCGTGCCCGGGACGAAGGTGGGCGCGCTGGCCGTGAGCGACGAGGATCCGGCCAACCGCGCGAAGCTCGCCGGCCTGACCCTGAGCAGCCGGCTGGGGGAGAAGACGGTGCTGACCGCGGAGGCGGCAGGCAGCCGGACCGACCTGCAGGGCGACGGGCACGGCCAGCGCGTGGAGCTGCGCCACGAGGGCGCGAACCTGCAGGCGCGGGTGTGGGGTGCGCACACCGACCGCGGCTTCAGCAACAGCGGCAGCCCGCAGTCGGCCGGCCAGTCGGAATACGGCGCCAAGGCCGGCTACACCCTCGATGCGTCCAACCGCCTGGTGGGCGAGGCGCTGAAGACCGCCAACAGCAGCACCGGCGCCGAACAGACCGGCGTGGACCTCAAGCTGGAACACAGCCTGCCGGGCAACGCCAAGCTGGAAGTGGGCCTGCGCCACAGCAGCACGAACGCGCAGGCCGCCCTGTCGACCATCGCGGCGCCCGGCACCGAGTCGCCGGTGCAGGGGACGACCGCCGCCGCGCCCGGCACCAGCACCGCGCAGGTGGCCACCACCACCGCGCGCGTGAAGGTGACGGTGCCGGTGCCGGGCCTGCCGCAGGCGGACGTCTACGCCGGGGCGGAACAGGCGGTGGACGGCAGCGGCGGGCGCGAGGTCGGCGTCGGCGGCGACTACGCGGTCAACGCCGGCACCAAGGTCTACCTGCGCCACGACTTCATCAACAGCCTGAACGGCCCCTACACGCTGACGCCGGAGGTCTCGCGCACCACCACGGTGGCCGGCGTCACCACGGCGCTGCCGGACAACACGCAGCTGTTCAACGAGTACCGCATCGGCGACTCCCTCGACGGCCGCACCGCCCAGGCGGCGCTCGGCCTGCGCCGCACCGTGCACCTGGCCGACGGCCTGAGCGTGACGGGCGGCCTGCAGCGCATCAAGCCCGTCTCGGGCCCGAGCACCGAGGATTCGACCGCCGTGACGCTGGGCGCCGAATACCTCCAGGCCGCCCGCTGGAAGGCTTCGGGCCAGGCCCAGTGGCAGGCCTCCACCACCTCGCGCAGCTGGCTGCTGGGGGGCACGGTGGTGAACAAGCTGGATCCCGACTGGACCCTGCTGAACCGAGCCCTTTACAACAACCAGCAGAACGTGGGAAGCGGCGCCGGCGCGCACGAGCAGGTGAACGTGCAGTCCGGCGTGGCTTGGCGGCCGGTGGACGACAACCGGTGGAACGGCCTGGGCCGCGTCGAATACAAGCGGGACCACGACACCACGGTGGTCCAGGGCGCGGACCAGAGCGCCTGGATCCTGTCGACCCACCTGTCCGTGCAGCCGCGCCGCGACTGGCTGGCCAGCGCCCGCTACGCGGCCCGCTGGAACATCGACCGCAGCGACGGTTTCAAGAGCCGCTCCTTCACCCAGCTGCTGGGCGGCCGCAGCACCTGGGACCTGGGCGAGCGCTGGGACGTCGGCGTGCAGGCCTACGGGATGTGGGGCGACGGCGCGGTGCAGACCGCCGTGGGCGTCGAGGCCGGCTACATGGCGTGGAAGAATCTGTGGGTGTCGGTGGGCTTCAACTTCAAGGGCTTCTCCGCCAAGGACCTCGCCGGGGATGCCAATACGATGAAGGGCGTGTACGTGCGCATGCGCTACAAGTTCGACGAGGCGCTGCTCGCGGGCGACGCCGCCGCGAAGGCGCCTGCCGCCGCCACCTCCACCCCATGAACCGCCTGCTTGCCATCGCCCGCCGCCTGCTCGCGGCCTGCGTCCTCGGGATGCTGGCCAGCGTGCTGCTGCCCGCGGCGGCGCAGGCGGCCACCTGCGCACCGGCGGCCACCCAGGGCACGGCGCCGGCGGACTTCCGCACCTACTGCTGGTTCGACTTCTCCACCTACAGCGACACGACGGCGCGCAGCGCGAGCGGCCAGAACTTCACCTTCAACCTGCCGGACGGCACGACGGTCACCTTCAACCTCAAGGCCAGCGGCAACAATCCCGCCCTGACGGCCGTGGCCGTGCCGTCCTGGAGCGGGTCCGCCTTCGGCAACAGCGCCTTCCTGAACATTCCCGGCAAGCCCATCCTCTACACGGCGGCGAATGCGACCACCATCAACGTCACGCTGAGCGCGCTCACGGTCACGCCGCCGAGCGGCGGCTCGTCGGCCTATTCCATCATCGTGGGCGACGGCGAGTCGACCAACAGCGGCGAGTCGCTGACCTTCGCCACCAACGGCAATGCCTGGACCCGCATCGCCACCATCCAGAACGGCACCAGCACCACCTACCCCACGGTGTCCGGCGAGGGCACCAAGACCGTCACGGAAACGGGCGTCGCCGGCACGGTCGGCAGTTTCGTCTGGCGCTCCGACGGCAACCCGACCCAGGTGACGTCGAAGCTGGTGGCCGGCGGCCTGCAGGGCATCATCATCGGCATGCGCTACGCCTCGATCTCGGTCGTCTCGCAGATCGCCAACATGCGCTACAACGCGGCCGACCAGTTCAACTACATGGTGAAGACGACCGGCGGCACCTTGCTCGGCCCCGCCCCCGGCGCCACCAGCGGCACCGCCCTCAACGGGTTCACCCCCTTCTCGGTGCCGACCGTCGCGGCCAGCTACCCGTTCGTGGTGTCGGAGTCCATGGCCTCCGGCAGCGTGGGCACCCTCGCCAATTACACGACCACGCTGACCTGCACCAACGCCAATGCCGGCTCGAGCACGGTCCTGCCGAACAACCAGCCCGTCACCTCCTACACCTTTCCGAGCCTGCAGTACGGCGACGCGCTGCTGTGCACCTTCACCAACACGCCGATCTTCAACACCATCATCGGCACCGTCTACAACGACGCCAACCACAACGGCTCGCAGGATGGCTCCGAGGCGGGGACCGGCCTGTCCACCCTTTACGTGAAGCAGGTGCCCGTGTCCGGCGGCGCCTGCACGGGGCCGGCCACCCAGGCCGTGGCGGTGGACCCGGCCACCGGGGCCTACACCCTGCCCAACCTGCCGCAGGGGACCTATTGCGTGGTCCTGGACACGAACAACACCCTGTCCGACATCACTTCGACGCCACCCCCGGGCTGGCTCCCCACGCAGAACCCGACCGGGGTGACGCAGGTGGTGGTGCCGGCCGGCTCGCCGCAGCCGGTGCCGCAGAACTTCGGCCTGTTCAACGGCTCTCGCCTCACCGGCACGGTATTCGCCGACACGGGCGCCGGCGCCGGCACTGCCAACAACGGCGTCAAGGACGGCGGCGAGACCGGCCTCGCCGGCGTGACCGTCGCCACCAGCTCCGGCTCGGTCGCCGGCACGGTGACGGCCGGCGACGGCACGTTCACGCTGTGGGTGCCGGCCAGCGTGAGCGGCACGCTCACCATCACGCCCACCGCGCCCTCCGGTGACCTGGCCACGGGCGGCTCGGCCGGCACCACCGGCGGCAGCTACACGCGCCCCAGCGTGAGCTTCACGCCCGCCGCGGGGCAGAACTACAGCGGCCTCGCCTTCGGCCTGGCGCCGCCCAGCACCTTCTCGCCCAACGGCGCGCAGACGGCGCAGCCGGGCACCGTGGTGTTCTATGCCCACACCTTCCAGGCCGGCAGCGGCGGGCAGGTCAGCTTCTCGCTCGCCAATGCCTCCAATCCGGCCAGCCCCGGCTGGAACTCGGTGCTGTACCAGGACAGCAACTGCAACGCGACGCTGGACGCCGGCGAACCCGTGATCGGTGGCGCCATCACCGTCACCGCGGGACAGCCGGTCTGCCTGATCGTCAAGCAGTTCGTGCCGGCAGGCGTCGCCTATGGCGCCTCGAACACGGCGACGGTGACGGCCAGCTTCAGTTACACCAACGCGAACCCGGCCCTGGCGGCGACGCTGATCGTCACCGACGTCACCACCGCGGGCGAGCCCTCGGCGCTGTCGCTGCAGAAGCTGGTGAGCAACCTCAGCCGCGGCGGCGGCACCTCCACCTCCGTCACGGCCAGCCCGGGCGAGGTGCTGCAGTACACGCTGACGGCGCAGAACAACGGCGGCACGACGCTGTCGACGCTGGTCATCAACGACGCGACACCAGCCTTCACCACCTTCGTGTCGGCCGCCTGCCCGGGCACGCTGCCGGCGGGCATCACCGCCTGCAGCGTCAGCACGCAGCCCGGCGTGGGCAGCGCGGGCAGCCTGCAGTGGACCTTCACCGGCTCGCTGGCCTCGGGGGCACAGCTGGCCGTCACCTACCAGGTGAAGCTGAGCCAGTGAGCCGCGCGCCGCGCGGGCCGCTACAAGTTGTCACATTCGGGCGCTAAGGTGGGGGGCTTCGCCCGCACCCGGACCCCGAACCATGCGCCTCGCACCCCGCCAGACCAACGTCCTCGGCCGCCTGCTGGCCGCCTCCTTCGGCCTGCTGGTCGTCCTGGCCGTGCTGGGCGCGGTGCTGGGCTCCGCGGCGCTGCTGCGGGTCGACGCGGCCACCACCGAGGTCGTGGCCGGCCGGCTGGCCTCGGAACGCCTGGCCGCCGAGGTCTACCGGCGCGTCGCGCTGGCCTCCGAGCGCTTCAAGGCGATGTCCCTGAGTTCCGAGCCGGGCGTGCAGGAGGCGCTGTCCGCCGATGCCCGGGCGACGCAGAAGGAGTACCGCGCGCTGCTCGAGGAGATGGGCCGGCGCGCCCCGGACGCGGACGCGCGGGAACGCCTCGCCGCCGTGGCCGCCGCCGACGCCCGCTTCCAGAAGGCGGTGCAGGGCCTGGCCGCCGCCGTGGACACCAACTACACCGAGACCATCCGCAGGAACTACGACACCAGCTTCCTGCCCGCTTCGCGGGACCTCCTGGGCGCGGTCGACGCGCTGGCCGGGGCACAGCGGCAGGCGATCGATGCCGCCGCCGCCGACATCCACCAGCGCAGCATCGCGGCGCGCTGGGGCCTCGCCGCCTTCGCGTTCGCCGCGCTGGTGCTGAGCGCGATCCTCGCGCGCTGGCTGGCGAGGCGCATCTCGCAGCCGATCTCGTTCGCCAGCCAGACGGCGGTGCGGGTCGCGGACTTCGACCTGGCGCAGGACATCGCCGGGCATTCCCGCGACGAGGCCGGCCGGCTGCTGGCGGCCCTGGGGCAGATGCAGGACAACCTGCGCGCCCTGGTGGGCGAGGTGAGCGGGTCGGCGCGCCACCTGCACGTGGCGGCCAGCGAAATGGCGCAGGGCAACCTGGACCTGTCGCAGCGCACCGAGGAGACCGCGAGCAGCCTGGACCGCACCGCGGCCGCGCTGGAGCGGATCACGAGCACGCTGCGCGAGTCGACCCGCGCGCTGGCCGGCGTGCGGCAGCGGGCCGGCGATGCGGCCGCCGACGCGGTGGCCGGCGGCGAACTGGTCGCGCAGCTGGTGCAGCGCATGCACGGCATCCAGGACGAATCGAAGGCGATCGCGGAGATCGTGGCGCTGATCGACGGCATCGCCTTCCAGACCAACCTGCTGGCGCTGAACGCCGCTGTCGAGGCGGCCCGCGCCGGCGAGCATGGCCGGGGCTTCTCGGTGGTCGCCGCCGAGGTGCGCCAGCTGGCCCTGCGCACGGCCGCCGCCGCCGGCGACGTCAAGCAGCGGGTCGGCAGCTCGATGCAGTCGGTGCAGGCGGGCGCCGTGCTGGCCGCCCGCGTGGGCGACACCGTCGCCGGCGTGGTCGCCTCCATGAAGGAGGTGGCCTCGACCATTCACGAGGTGGCCGCCGCCACCCAGGCGCAGGGCGCGGGCATCTCCGAGGTGAACGAGGCGATGAACCGCGTCAGCGAGGCGACGCAGCAGAACGCCGCGCTGGTGGAGCAGTCCTCCGCCGCCTCGCAGCGGCTGACGGAGCAGGCGGAGGCGATGACGCGGCTGATCAGCCGCTTCGTGCTGCCCGGGCGCGCGCCGGACGCCGCCCTGCGTCTCGAGGGCGGGCCCGCCGAGCGGCTCAGGCCAGCATCGGCCTGAACTTCGCGAGCGCCTGCACCACGATCGCGTGCGCCCCGGGCGCGCCCGCGTCCAGGAGCTCCAGCAGCTGCCGACGCATGCGCGGCTCCCAGAACTTGCGGATGTGCGTGGCGATGCCCTCGAGCGCCTCGTCGCGGTCCGGGAAGGCTTCGAAGAAGTCGCCGATGCGGTTGGCCATGCGGATGAGGTTGTCGCTGTCCATGGGCGCTAGGGTCGGATGCGTTCGGGATGGGTGTAGAGGTTCAGCTGCTCGCCGCGCGCGAAGCCGGCCAGGCACAGGCCGGCCTCCTCGGCGAGCTCGATCGCGAGGGCGGTGACGCCGGACACGGCGGCCAGCAGCGGCACGCCCGCGCGCACCGTCTTGCCGGCCATCTCGTAGCTGGCGCGGCTGGTCACGGCGATGAAGCCGTCGCCGCCCTCGACGCGGCCGGCCGCCATCGCGCCGGCCAGCTTGTCCAGGGCGTTGTGCCGCCCCACGTCCTCGCGCACCAGCAACAGGCGGCCGTCGGCGTCGGCGAAGGCGGCGGCATGGGCCGCGCCGCTGGCCGCATGCAGGGGCTGGTGGGCTTGCAGCGCGTCGAGCGCGCGCTGCACGGCCACGGCGGCGAAGCGCACGTCGCTGCGCAGGGGGGCGGGGCGGCGCACCGCCTGCGGCAGGCTCTCGGCGCCGCACAGGCCGCAGCCGGTGCGGCCGGCGAGGCTGCGCCGCCGTTCCTTGAGCCGCACGAAACAGGCGGAGGCCACCTCCAGCCGCACCGTGATGCCCAAGGGCGCCTCGACCACCTCGATGTCGCGCACGTCGGCGGGAGAGCCCACGATGTCCTCGGTCAGGGAGAAGCCGAGCGCGAAGTCCTCCAGGTCCACGGGCGAGGCCAGCATCACCGCGTGCGACACGCCGTTGTACTCCAGCGCGACGGGCACTTCCTCGGCCACCCAGTCGCTGGTGTCGTGGCAGGCGGCGCCGCGGCGCCGCCGCACCGCCACCGCCTTCACGCCGGCCGGCGCCGCCAGGGGCGCGTCGCAGGGCTTCACCGGTCGCCGGCGGCGCCGGCCGCCTCCAGGTGGGCCAGCTGCTCGCGGTGGAAGCGCGAATGGTTCTCCTGCCATTCCGAGGGCCGGGCCACCGGCAGCACCTGCACCGCGGTCACCTTGTATTCGGGGCAGTTGGTGGCCCAGTCGGAGCTGTCGGTGGTGATCACGTTGGCGCCGGATTCGGGGAAGTGGAAGGTCGTGTAGACCACGCCCGGCTGCACGCGTTCGGTGACCAGCGCGCGCAGCACCGTCTCGCCCGCGCGGCTGGCGATGCCCACCCAGTCGCCGTCGCGGATGCCGCGGTCCTGCGCGTCGTGCGGGTGGATCTCCAGCCGGTCCTCGCTGTGCCACCGGCTGTTCGGCGTGCGGCGCGTCTGCGCACCGACATTGTACTGCGAGAGGATGCGGCCGGTGGTCAGCAGCAGCGGGAAGCGCTGCGTCACCTTCTCGTCGCTGGGGACGTACTTCGTGATCATGAAGCGGCCCTGGCCGCGCACGAAGCGGTCCACGTGCATGATCGCGGTGCCGGTCTCTGCCGTGTCCGCGTTGCAGGGCCACTGCACGCTGCCGTGCTGCTCGATCTTCTCGTAGCTGACGCCGGCGAAGCTGGGCGTCAGCGCCGCGATCTCCGCCATGATCTCGCGCGGGTGGCCGTAGGCCATCGGGTAGCCCAGCGCGTTGGCCAGCAGCTGCGTCACCTCCCAGTCCGCGTAGCCCGCCAGCGGCGGCATCACCTTGCGCACGCGCGAGATGCGCCGCTCCGCGTTGGTGAAGGTGCCGTCCTTCTCCAGGAAGGAGGACCCGGGCAGGAAGACGTGCGCGTACTTGGCCGTCTCGTTCAGGAAGAGGTCCTGCACCACGATGCACTCCATGGCCGACAGCGCCGCGGCCACGTGCTGGGTGTCGGGGTCGGACTGCACGATGTCCTCGCCCTCGCAATACAGGCCCTTGAAGCTGCCCGCCAGCGCCGCGTCGAACATGTTGGGGATGCGCAGGCCCGGCTCCGGGTCCAGCTCCACGCCCCAGGCCGCCTCGAACTGGCCGCGCACCGTGCCGTCGGAGATGTGGCGGTAGCCGGGCAGCTCGTGCGGGAAGCTGCCCATGTCGCAGCTGCCCTGCACGTTGTTCTGGCCGCGCAGCGGGTTCACGCCCACGCCCTCGCGGCCCACGTTGCCGGTGGCCATGGCGAGGTTGGCGATGCCCATCACCATCGTGGAGCCCTGGGCATGCTCGGTCACGCCCAGGCCGTAGTAGATGGCGGCGTTGACCGGGGCGCCGGTGCGCCGGCCTTCGGCATTGCCGGTGGCATAGAGGCGGGCCGCGCCGCGCACCAGGTGGGCGGGCACGCCGATGACCGCCTCCATGGCTTCGGGCGAGTTCTCGGGCCGGGCCACGAATTCCTTCCACTGCTGGAAGGACTTGCCGTCGCAGCGCTCGGCGATGTAGTCCTCGGCCAGCAGGCCCTCGGTCACCACCACGTGGGCCAGGGCGCTGATCAGCGCGACGTTGGTGCCGGGCTTGAGCTGCAGGTGAAAGGCCGCGCGGATGTGCGGCGACTGCACGAGATCGATCTTCCGGGGGTCCACCACGATCAGCTGCGCGCCCTGGCGCAGGCGCTTCTTCATGCGCGAGGCGAACACCGGGTGCGCGGCCGCCGGGTTGGCGCCGATCACCAGGATCACGTCGCTCTTCTCGACCGACCGGAAGGTCTGGGTGCCGGCCGAGGTGCCGAAGGCCTGGCCCAGGCCGTAGCCGGTGGGCGAATGGCACACCCGCGCGCAGGTGTCGACGTTGTTGTTGCCGAAGGCCGCGCGGATCAGCTTCTGCACGAGGTAGGTCTCCTCGTTGGTGCAGCGCGAGGAGGTGATGCCGCCGATCGCGTCCTTGCCGTGCTTGCCCTGGATGCGCCGGAATTCGGAGGCCGCGTAGGCGATGGCTTCCTCCCAGCCCACCTCGCGCCAGGGCTCGTGGATGCTCTTGCGGATCATCGGCCGGGTGATCCGGTCCTTGTGGGTGGCGTAGCCCCAGGCGAAGCGGCCCTTGATGCAGGAATGGCCCTCGTTGGCCTGGCCGTCCTTCCAGGGCACCATGCGCACGACCTGGCTGCCCTTCATCTCCGCCTTGAAGCCGCAGCCCACGCCGCAGTAGGCGCAGGTGGTGACCACGCTGTGCTCCGGCTGGCCCAGCTCGATCACCGTCTTCTCCTGCAGCGTGGCGGTGGGGCAGGCCTCGACGCAGGCGCCGCAGCTGACGCACTCGCTTTCCATGAAAGGCTGGTCCTGGCCCGGCGACACGCGCGATTCGAAGCCGCGGCCGCTGATGGTGAGGGCGAAGGTGCCCTGCTGTTCCTCGCAGGCGCGCACGCAGCGGCTGCAGACGATGCACTTGGACGGGTCGTAGGTGAAGTACGGGTTGGACTCGTCCTTCTTCGCGTCCAGGTGGCTGGCGCCGTGGAAGCCGTAGCGCACGTTGCGCAGCCCCGTCACGCCCGCCATCTCCTGCAGCTCGCAGTCGCCGTTGGCGCTGCAGGTCAGGCAGTCGAGCGGGTGGTCGGAGATGTAGAGCTCCATCACGCCCTTGCGCAGGTCCTGCAGCTTCGGCGTCTGGGTGCGCACCTTCATGCCGGCCTCGGCCGGGGTGGTGCAGGAGGCGGGGAAGCCCTTGCGGCCCTCGATCTCCACCAGGCACAGGCGGCAGGAGCCGAAGGGCTCGACGGAGTCGGTGGCGCACAGCCTGGGCACCCGGATGCCGGCCTCGACGGCCGCGCGCATCAGGGAAGTGCCCTGCGGCACCGTGACGGCCTGGCCGTCGATCTCCAGCGTCACTTCCTGCGCGGATTCGCGTTTCGGGGTGCCGTAGTCGGCGACGTGTTCGTGTTCGAGCATGGCGGCTCCTTCAGGCGGCGCGACGGCCGGGGGCGGCGAGGCCGAAGTCCTCGGGATAGTGGTCCAGCGCGGACAGCACCGGGTAGGGCGTCATGCCGCCCATGGCGCACAGCGAACCATGCAGCATGGTGTCGCACAGGTCGCGCAGCAGCTGCACTTGCTGCGGGCGGGCCTGCGCGTCGGCGGCGAGGAGGCGGTCCACCACCTCGACGCCGCGGGTGGAGCCGATGCGGCAGGGCGTGCACTTGCCGCAGGACTCCAGCGCACAGAACTCCATGGCGTAGCGCGCCAGCTGCGCCAGGTCGGCGGTGTCGTCGTGCATCACGATGCCGCCGTGGCCTACGGTCGCGCCGGCGGCCGCGTAGGCCTCGTAGTTCAGCGGCGTGTCCCAGCGCGACTCGGGGACGTAGGCGCCCAGCGGGCCGCCCACCTGCACCGCCTTCAGCGGCCGGCCCGAGGCGGTGCCGCCGCCGTAGTCGAACATCAGCTCGCGCAGGGTGACGCCGAAGGCCTTCTCCACCAGGCCGCCGCGCTTCACATTGCCCGCGAGCTGGATCGGCAAGGTGCCGCGCGAGCGGCCCATGCCGTAGTCGCGATAGAACGCCGGCCCGCGCTCCAGGATCACCGGCACCGAGGCGAAGGTGATCACGTTGTTGATCACGGTGGGCCGGCCGAACAGGCCCTGCAGCGCCGGCAATGGCGGCTTGGCGCGCACCACGCCGCGCCGGCCCTCGATGCTCTCCAGCATCGCCGTCTCCTCGCCGCAGACGTAGGCGCCGGCGGCCTTGCGGATCTCGATGTCGAAGCGCTCGCCCAGCCAGCCGGCGGCGCGCGCGAGCGCCACGGCCTCGCGCATCGTCGCGACCGCCTGCGGGTATTCGGAGCGGATGTAGACATAGCCGCGCGTGGCCCCGGTGGCCAGTCCCGCGATGGCCATGCCCTCGATCAGCAGGAAGGGGTCGCCTTCCATCAGCATGCGGTCGGAGAAGGTGCCGGAGTCGCCCTCGTCGGCGTTGCATACGACGTACTTCTGCGCCGCGCTCGCGCCCAGCACCGTCTTCCACTTGATGCCGGCCGGGAAGGCAGCGCCGCCGCGCCCGCGCAGGCCCGAGTCGAGCACCTGCTGCACGATCGCCTGCGGCGGCAGGTCCAGGGCGCGGCGCCAGCCGGCCAGGCCGCCGTACGCCTCGTAGCCGGCGAGCGACAGCGGATCGGTGATGCCAACGCGGGCGAATGTGAGCCGTTCCTGCGACTTGAGCCAGGGCAGGCGTTCGGTGAATCCCACCAGCCGCGGATGCTCGCCGCCCTGCAGGAAGCCGGCCGCGAACAGCGAGGGCACATCCTCCGGTGCCACCGGTCCATAGGCCACCCGCCCCAGCGGCGTCTGCACCTCCACCAGTGGCTCCAGCCACAACATGCCCCGCGAGCCGTTGCGCACGACCTGCACGGACAGGCCCTGGGCCGCTGCCGTGGCCGCGATGGCTTCGGCGACCGCGTCGGCCCCCACGGCCAGCGCCGCGCTGTCGCGTGGCACGAACACGCGGACGGCGCTCATGCTGCCTCCCGTGCGCGGCCCATCAGCGCGTCGAGCCGTTGCGCATCCAGGCGCGCGTGCGGACGGC
This sequence comes from Burkholderiales bacterium, assembly GCA_028868995.1. GTDB lineage: Bacteria > Pseudomonadota > Gammaproteobacteria > Burkholderiales > Burkholderiaceae_C > Ramlibacter. The sequence continues at coordinate 13,125 of JAGWTH010000020.1, forward strand.
CATCGAGCAGCGCCGCCGGCGACTGCGCGCACAGGCCCAGGCAGTACACCGGCTCGACGCTGAAGGCGCCGTCGGCCGTCCTGCCGCCCTGCGCCGGCAGGCGGGCGCTTGCGCAGGCATGGCGCCACAGGTCTTCGCCGCCCATGGCCTGGCAGGCCTCGGCGCGGCAAAGCTCCAGCACGTGCCGGCCGGCCGGTTCGCTGCGGAAGTGGTGGTAATAGGTGATCACGCCGTGCACCTCGGCGCGCGAGAGGTTCAGGCCCTGCGCGATCTCGCCGACCAGCTCCGGCGGGATGCAGCCCAGCGTGTCCTGCACCGCATGCAGCACGGGCAGCAGCGGGCCGGGCTGGCCCCCCAGCTCCGCCAGGATGGCGCGAACCTGCGGCAGGCGGGGATCGTCCCGGCGCGGAACGGAGGTCCCGAGCTGGCGGATGCGGTCACGCAACTCGTCCGGGGTGGCCAGCAGGGCCTGCGGTTGCGGCGGGGGGTGTTGCACGGTTCGGAACCTCGCGGGTGGGCCATCGACCGCGCGAGTGTCCCGGCGCCGCGCACGCCGGTCCAATTGAATCGGAACATGCGCCGATTCAGGACTTGAATGAAGGCATCAGCCCGCGAGCAGGCCGGAGTGCGCGGCGGCATGCCGCAGCCACTGCGCATCCTGCGCGAGCGCCAGCGCCGCTTCGAGCGCACGCGAGGGTCGCACGCCGGCCGGCGCCATGAAGCCGATCGGGGTGCGCACTTCCGGCTCGACGAGCGGCAGCGCCTCCAGCTCGCCGTGGCCGCGCACCGTGCCCACCAGCGCGCCCGGCATCACGCTGCACAGCTCGCCCGCCACGACGGCCAGGGCCAGCGTCAGCACCGAATTGGTTTCCAGCGCGGGCTGCACCGGCGTGCCCGCGGTGACGAAGGCGCTGTCGATGATGGTGCGGTTGTGCATGCCCGGCGTGAGCAGGGCCAGCGGCAGGCGCGCGGCCTCGCTCCAGCGGATGGGACGGCCGATGCGCAGTCCGTCCGCCGACGGCCGCGCGGCGCGGCGCAGCAGGAAGTAATGCTCGATGTATTGCGGCCAGGCGTTGAGCGGCGTGCCCCGCAGCTGCATGCGCTCGGTGTAACCCAGCGCCAGGTCCAGCGAAAGCGTTTCCAGTCCCGCCTCCAGCTCCGGCGAGCTGAGCGACAGCACCGCGGGCACGATGCCCGGATGCGTCGCCTGCAGGATCGCAGCGAAGCGCGAGAGCACCGGCATCGCGGTGGGCACCGCGCCCATGCGGATGGGCCCGCGCGGCCGGCCGGCCTCGCTGCCCAGCTCCTGCTGCAGCAGGTTGTGCTCGTGCAGCATGCGCTGCGCCGTCGCCAGCACGCGCTCGCCTTCCGGCGTGAGGCCGGCATAGCTGCGCCCCCGCTTGACGATCACCACGCCGAACTCCTCCTCCAGCGCGCGCATCGCGTTGGACAGGGCCGGCTGCGTGATGTGGCAGGCCTGCGCCGCCCGGCCGAAATGCCGGTGCTCGCTGAGCGCGACCAGGTAGCGCAGGGAGGACAGGAGGTTCATCGGGCCGGCCGCAGGGGTCGGCCGCGAGACTAGCAGAAGAGGAGGCGCCCGCGCGGCCGCCGCCGTGGCCTATGAGGCGGCCTTCCTAACGGGACGGGGCCGCGGGGCACTCGAGATACTCCTTCACGGCTTGCGGCCACGCGCTCTTCGGGTCGAAGCCGTCGACGAACGGGTGGGTGTCGCTCGCGCCGTTGAAGCCCCCGATGCCCTCGCGCAGCATGTAGCCGGGCAGGTAGTCCGGCGGGCCGACCCGCAGCACCTCGACGCAGTAGCGCCCGCGCGTCGCGTCGTCGCCCAGGGTCGCCTGCACCTGCCGCCGGAACGCGGCTGCCTGCGGCTTCGGCAGCGCCGCCAGCCCCGCGCGGGGGAGTTCGGCCGCGGCCCGGTGCGCGCTGTCGTCGGCCACGCGCAGCACGTCGAAGCGGGCGAAGCTGCCCGCCACCGCGTACAGGAACACGGCCGCGTCGTACCGGCCCGCGGTCACGCAGGCCTCGATGCCCTCCCACAGGTCGACGGGCGACAGCTTCGCCGTGACCTGGCCCGGCTCCAGGCAGGCCTGGGGCCCCGCGAGGGCCTGCGTTGCGGCCGCGACGGTGAACAGCAGGGCGAGCGCGATGCTCCGGGCGCGATGCGATCGATTCTTCATGGACGTCCTTCCAGGCCTTCCCTCCGGGCGGCATGCTGGCGCAAGCGGGCGCCGAAGGCAAGCGCGGATCCGGCCGGCCGCGGCCGCGGCCATCGCGGTTACACTGCGTCCCGCTCCGGGGTGCGAGCGGCCGCAGGCCGCCCGCTGAGATGGCCAGGCCAAACCCGTGAACTTGAACCGGTTCGTACCGGCGTAAGAAGAGCTGACAGGCCAGGCCCCTCGCGGGCCGCACCTGCCATCTGTCCGGGGCAACTTCTCAACTCCGGACAGGATGGCCGATGAACGCCCACGACAAGTTCGCGCAGCTGCTGGCGAACGCCCGCGAACCGTTTCCCGCTTCCCGCAAGACCTACGCCGCCGGCGAGCTGCACCCGGCGCTGCGCGTGCCCATGCGCGAAGTCAGCCTCTCCAACGGCGAGCGGGTCACCTTGTACGACACCTCGGGCCCGTACACGGACCCCGCCGTCGACATCGACGTGCGCCGGGGCCTGCCCGCCCCGCGCGCGGAGTGGATCGAGGCGCGCGGCGACACCGAGCCCTATGCCGGGCGCCAGCTCCATCCGCGCGACGACGGGATGCGCGCCGACGCGCAGGACGAGCGCATGGCCTTCCTGCGCCTGCAGGCGCAAGGCCTGAGCCGCTCGCCGCGGCGCGCCCGCGCCGGCGGCAACGTGACGCAGATGCACTACGCGCGGCGCGGCATCGTCACGCCGGAGATGGAATACGTGGCACTGCGCGAGAACGGGCGCCGCGAGTGGATGGCGGAGTACCTGGCGGACGCCGAGCGCGCGGCGCGCGTGCGCGGCAACCCGATGGGCGCCAGCTTCCCCGAGCGCATCACCCCGGAGTTCGTGCGCGACGAGGTCGCGCGCGGGCGCGCCGTGATCCCGGCCAACATCAACCATCCCGAGCTGGAGCCGATGGCGATCGGCCGCAACTTCCTGGTGAAGGTCAATGCCAACATCGGCAATTCCGCGGTGACGTCCGGCATCGAGGAGGAGGTGGAGAAGCTGGTCTGGGCGATCCGCTGGGGCGCCGACACGGTCATGGACCTGTCCACCGGCCGGAACATCCACACCACGCGCGACTGGATCCTGCGCAATGCGCCGGTGCCGATCGGCACCGTGCCGATCTACCAGGCGCTGGAGAAGGTCGGCGGCGTGGCCGAGGACCTCACCTGGGAGATCTTCCGCGACACGCTCGTGGAGCAGGCCGAGCAGGGCGTCGACTACTTCACCATCCACGCCGGGGTGCGGCTGCCCTTCATCCCGCTGACCGCGCGGCGGCGCACCGGCATCGTCTCGCGCGGCGGCTCCATCCTGGCCAAGTGGTGCATCGCGCACCACCGGGAGAACTTCCTCTACACGCACTTCGAGGAGATCTGCGAGATCATGAAGGCGTACGACGTGACCTTCTCCCTCGGCGACGGCCTGCGCCCCGGCTCCGGCGCCGACGCGAACGACGAGGCGCAGTTCGCCGAACTCCGCACGCTCGGCGAACTCACCCGCCTGGCCTGGAAGCACGACGTCCAGACGATCATCGAAGGCCCGGGCCACGTGCCGATGCACATGATCCAGGCGAACATGGAGGAGCAGCTGAAGCACTGCCACGAGGCGCCCTTCTACACGCTGGGGCCCCTGACGATCGACGTCGCCCCCGGCTACGACCACATCGCCAGCGCCATCGGCGCGGCGATGATCGGCTGGTTCGGCACCGCGATGCTCTGCTACGTGACGCCGAAGGAGCACCTCGGCCTGCCGGACCGCGACTACGTGAAGCAGGGGCTCGTGGCCTACAAGATCGCCGCCCACGCCGCCGACGTGGCCAAGGGGCATCCGGGGGCGCGGGCGCGGGACGAGGCCATTTCCAGGGCCCGCTTCGAATTCCGCTGGCAGGACCAGTTCGACCTGTCGCTCGACCCCGACACGGCCCGGCTGTTCCACGACGAGACCCTGCCGGCCGACGGTGCCAAGGTCGCCCACTTCTGCTCCATGTGCGGCCCCAGGTTCTGCTCGATGAAGATCTCGCAGGACGTGCGGGACTTCGCCGCGGCGCAGGAGGGCATGGCCCGCAAGAGCGCGGAGTTCCGCGAGGCCGGCGGGGAGATCTACATCCCGGTGCGCAAGGGCTGAAGGGGGCGATCGTTCCGGGCCCGCGCCGCGCGCTCACCGCGCCGGCGCGGGATCGAGCCGGAAGGTCCTTCCTTTCAGTACCGAGGGCAGCGCCGTGCTCGCGAACGCGTACACGAGCAGTGCGCCGTACCAGGTCGCAGAGATCGCGTAGCGCTCGCGCAGGATGCCGGCGAGCACCAGCGTGAAGATCAGCGTCGGCGCCAGCGTGACCGCCACGCGCAGGCTGCTGCCGGCGCTCTCGCGATGCACGATCCGCCGGTGCAGCCACTGGATGCCGATGCGCAGCGGCAGCACGACGGCCGACAGGGCGAGCCCCAGCGCCAGCGCCTGCCACTGGAAGGCCTCGGGCGGGATGTGGCTGCCGCTGGCGAAGAAGTAGAAGGGCACGAAGAACGACGCGAACAGCCGCACCGCCCGCAGGTTGTCGTCCGAGGCGAGCAGCGGCATGCGCTCGCGCAGCAGGCGCGCGGTGAAGCCCGCCAGGAATGCGCCCACGAGGTAGTACACGCCCAGCTGCTTCGTCAGGTACGCGGCGATCAGTCCCACCATCACCAGCAGCGAGAACTCCGAGCCCGGGGCGTACGGCAGGACATGGCGGCCGAAGAGGATGAACAGCAGCGGGACGCCGGCGACCATCGCCAGCAGGGCCAGGCTGGCCAGGGCCAGGGTCGCGACGGAGCCGGACTGCACGACGACGAACAGCACTACCAGCGCCAGGATCTCGCCGGCGACGGCCTTGGCCGCGACCCAGAACCGTTCCTCCTCGTCCAGGCCCTGTTCGGACAGCGTGTCGAGGATGAAACCGGTGGAGGGCGTCAGCAGCGCCAGCCCGAGCAGGCTGCCCGCCTGCCACGACAGGCCGAGGAAGCGCATCGCGGCCCACGCGACGCCCGCCAGCGACAGTGCGCGCAGCACCAGGTGCGCCAGCAGCTTCCAGCGGGCGCGGCGGAACGCCTCCAGCTCGATCTCCAGGCCGGCGAACAGGAACAGCGACGAGATGCCCAGCGTCGCCAGCAGCGTCAGCGTGGAGTCGGCGCCCAGGCCCGGGACGGCGATGCCGGCGGCCAGGCCGAGGGTGAAGGCGGTGAGGGGCGCGGGGATGCGAAAGCGCTGCAGGACCCGCGGCAGCAGCAGCAGGACCAGCACGAGCGCCAGGTAGAGGAGCTCCATCCCCCGTGATTCTAGGGATGCGCGCAGGAGCAGGTGCCGGCGCCGCGCCTCACTCGCCGAGGTGCGCCAGCATGCGATCCAGCAGCAGTGCGACCTCGGCCGTGCTGTCCAGGAAGAAGTCGGCGCGCGAGCGGGGATCCTCGCGGCCGATGCGGATGGTGAGCCAGTGGGCCGGGGCCGATGCGAACACCGGTTCGTCGTTGCCGTCGTCGCCGATGAAGATGGCGCAATCGGCGCGGCACTGCCGCACCAGGTGGTGCACCGCGCTGCGCTTGTCGGCCGCGTCGCGCGGCGCCACGTTCTCCACCTGCCGGCCGGAGAAGATGCGGTAGTCCCCGTGCAGCGGCTGCAGCACCTCGCGCAGGACGGCGCGCGCCTGCTCGGGGCAGCGGGCCAGACGGTAGTGCAGGGCGAGCGACAGCCCCTTGTCTTCCAGCGTGATGCCGGCCCGCGCCAGGTCTGCCGCGTGGCGCCTCAGGAGGTCGCGGGCGAGGTCGAGCTCGCCGGCGAGGCCGGGCGCCTGCGCCGGCCCGATCTCGGCGCCGTGGTTGCCCGCGACGTAGCGCGGCTCGAAGTCGAGCCGGCCGCGCACATCCGCGACGCTGCGCCCCGTGACGATCGCCACCGGCAGGCGTTCGCACAGCCGGCGCAGCTTGCCGGACACCGAACGCGAGATCCGGGCGCGTGCCGGCGTCGGTGCGATCCGCGCGAGCGTCCCGTCGAAGTCGAAAGCCAGCAGCGGAGAGCGCCTCAGCGCCGCCGCGAGCACGGCCTCGCCCTGCGGCTGCAGAAGATGCGGCATGCGCGCCGCCGCCGTGATGTTCCTGCGCAGGATGGTGCTGTCCCTTTCCCCGGAAAAGGGTGGTCCCGCGCGGGGGGCTGCAGCGCAACGTCCCCGGCGCCACCCGGAGATATATTGCCACAAACGTAATCGGGGCCTGGCGTCGAGCCCGTGCTCACTCCAGGGTCAGGTGCTCCCGCCGGGCCAGTTCCTGCCAGCGCTTCAGATCCGAGCTGACGAACGCAGTCGTCTCGGCGGGGGAGGCGAGCACCGGGTCGAGCCCGATCTGCACCAGGCCCGATGCCACGTCCGGCTGGTGCAGGGCGGCGTTGATCGCCGCATTGAGCCGGGCCAGCCGCTGGGCCGGCACGCCGGCGGGCGCGGCGACGACGAACCACTGGCTCGCATCGAAGCCCGGCAGGCCCGCCTCGGCGAGCGTCGGCACGTCCGGCAGCGCGGGTGAGCGCGTCGCCGTGGTCACGCCGTAGGCCTTGAGCCTGCCGGCCTTGATGTGCGGCAGCACCGGCGTGGCCCCCAGGATGGCCAGCGGCACCTGGCCGCCGATCACGTCCGTGACCGCCTGGCCTCCGCCCTTGTAGGGCACGTGCTGCATGCGGACGTGGGCCATCTCGTTGATCAGTTCTCCGGCGAGGTGCTGGCTGGTGCCGTTGCCGGACGAGGCGAAGCTGTAGGCGTCGGGCTTGCGCCGCATCGCGTCCAGCAGGTCCTTGAAGGAGGGCACGGCCGTGGCGACCGGGCCGACCAGGACCATGGGGCCCTTGCCCAGCATGGCCACGCCGGTGAGCTCCCGGCCCACCTGGGGCAGGGGCTGGACGGTGAGCACCGGGCCGGGCACCGTCACCAGGGTGTATCCGTCCGCGCCGGCCTTGGCCGCGGCATGCAGGCCGATGGCGCCGGAGGCGCCGGGACGGTTGTCGATCACCACCGGCTGGCCCAGGGCCGACTCCAGCCGCCTGGCCACCAGGCGCGTGGCCACGTCCACCGTGCCGCCCGGAGGAAAGCCGACGATCCAGGTGATCGGCCGGGTGAGGAAGGAATCCTGGGCGAACGCCAGTGCGCAGGACAGCAGGGCGGTCGCGACGCCGAGCGCACGGGCGATGCGGGGCAGGATGGATGGGGCAAGGCGGGTCATGCGGGGGCTCCTCGGTCAATCGTCACGTGCGCCCGGGGGGGTGTTGGGCCATTGCGCGCAGCTGGCGTTGAACGCCTGCACCATGCGCAGGACCGGGCCCATGACCCAGGTGTTGAACACGAGCACATCGGTCTCCTCCTTCGGGTCGCGCGTGATGTTGAACAGGTAGGGCGACTCCAGCCGGCCCTTGCCCTCGTTCACCTCCGGCTCCCAGAAGAAGTGCAGCTTCCAGTCGCGCCACTTCACCGCGCGCAGGTCGTTCTTGATGTAGAAGAGGAAGCCCTCGCGCGCCGAGCGCTCCCGCGACCCGAGCAGGAAGTCCAGCTGGTCCACTCCGTCGATCGGCCGATCCTGCGGCAGCGCCGCGCCCGCGAGCCTGGCGAGCGTGGTGAACAGGTCGGTGACGTGCACGATCTCGTTGCTCACGCGCCCGGGCGCGATGTGTCCCGGCCAGCGGGCGATGAAGGGCACGCGCAGGCTGCCCTCCATGGCGGTGTGGTAGGTGCCGCGCCAGGGTCCGGCGGTGCCGCGGTAGGGCGCTCGGAACTCGGGGCCGTTGTCGCTGCAGAAGACCACGAGCGTGTCCTCCGCGAGGCCCAGGCGGTCCACCTCGTCGACCACCTGGCCCACCCGGTGGTCCAGTTCCACCATGGAGTCGGCGAAGTCCCCGTTGCCGGTGCGGCCGGCGAAGTCGCGGTGCGGCAGGGTCGGGAAGTGCAGGTGCACCAGGGGCAGGTACAGGAAGAACGGCTGGCCCGAGGCCTGGTTGCGCCGCATGAAGTCCAGGGCGCGGTCGACCAGCGCCTCGTCGATGCGCCGCCGCGCATCCAGGTCGTACAGCTCCACGTTGCGCGAGGGCTCGCCGGCCCTTCCTTCCATGACGTACGGGAGGTCCACCACGGAGGGATCGAATCCCAGGGAGGACGTGAACTGGGTCTCGTCGGTGGTGCGCGGGATGCCGTACCACTCGCCGAAGCCGCGGTCGCTGGGGAAGCGGCCCGGCACGTCGCCCAGGTGCCACTTGCCGTAGTGCGCCGTGGCGTAGCCGCGCCCGGCGAGCAGCTGGGCGAGCGTGACCTCCTTGCGGGTGAGGCCCTGGGGCAGCCCGGGCGGCACCGACTGCAGGCAGCCGGTGCGGATCGGGTGCCGCCCGGTCATCAGGGCCGAGCGGGTCGGCACGCAGTCGCTTTCCACGTTGAAGTTCTGCAGCAGCAGGCCCTCGGCCGCGAGGCGGTCGATGCGCGGCGTCGGCGCGCCGCGCAGGGCGCCGCCGCCGTAGCAGCCGGGCTCGCCCCAGCCGAGGTTGTCCGCGACGATCAGGACGATGTTGGGGAGTTTGGCGTCGGACATGGCAGTTCGGTGGCCCCAGTCTAGGAACCGGCGGCTTGCCAGGTTTTCCTGATCGTTGAAATGCCTTAACCTCTCGTCATGCTGGCCCCTCGCGACCTCGACTACTTCCTGGAGGTCGCCCGGCGCGGCCAGCTGGTGCAGGCCGCCGCGACGCTGGAGGTCACGGCCGCCGCGCTGTCCAAGGGCATCCGCAGGCTCGAGCAGGCGCTGGGGCTGGCGCTGTTCGAGCGCTCCGGCCAGGGAATGCGCCTGACGCCTTTCGGCCAGTCCTTCGTGCCGCGCGCCGAGCGCATCCGCCAGCACCACGAAGAGGCGCTGCAGCACGCCGGCGATGTGCGAGCGGGCCGCGCCGGCCAGCTCCGCGTGGGCGGCACCATCGCCATCCTGGAGTCGGTGATCTCGCCGGCGCTTGCGCGCATGCAGCCGCGGCGGCCCATGATGCGGGTGACCTTGATGATCGCGTCGTCCGACCGGCTGCTCGAGCGGGCCCGGGACGGGCAGCTCGATTTCGCCGTGGTCCCCACCTACGAACCCGGCGCCAACGGGCTGGAGCAGGCGGCGCTCGGATCGGACGCGCTGGTGCCGGTCGTGCGGCGCGGTCACCCGCTGCTGCGGCGCCGCAGGCTTCGGCTCGCCGACGTCGCCCCGCTCCCGTGGCTGCTGCCCCCGGCATCCTCGGCGGCCCGCTCGCGGCTGGAGGCGGTGTTCGCGGCGGCGGGGCTGCCCGCACCGCGCGCGGCCATCGAGGTGGACGCCAATTCGTCGTGGTCGCTGTCGCTGGTGCGCGGCACGGACCTCGTCGCCCCGGTGCCCCTGTCCTCGCTGGGGACTCGTCCCGACCAGGACGTGCGGGTCCTGGACATCGAGGAGCTGCAGATCCAGCGCACCATCAGTGCCTTCTCCCGTCCGGGCGCCGCCTGGTCGCCGCTGATGCAGGAGTTCGTGCGCGAGCTCGCGGCGGGCAAGGGCTTCGCCCGGCGCGCCTGACGGGTCGGGCGGGGCGCTTCAGCCCGCCGCCGGCGCGGGCGCGTCGGTGCTGTCCAGAACCCGCACGTTCACCTCGATGCCGCCGCGCACGCTCTGCGTGACCACGCAGAAGTCCTCGAACTGCGCGAGGGCCCGGTCGGCGTGCTTGAGTCGGGACCAGGGCACGCCCAGCTGGATTTCCACGTCGATGCGGGGGATGCGCCAGCGCCCCTCGGCATTGCGCTCGGGCGCCAGCGTGCAGGTGGTCTGCACGGGTCCCGGCTCGTTGCCGAACTTTCGCAGCGCGAACAGCAGGCTCGCGGACAGGCAGTTGGCGACGGCGGTGCCCAGCAGGCGGGCCGGGTTGGGCCCGGCACCGCCGCCCAGGGGCGGCGGCTCGTCGGTGATGAGCGGGTCGAGCTCGGTGCCCTCGAAATGCGCTTCGAAGCGGTAGTCGGCCTGCTGGTGCAGGGCAATGCGGATGGGTGCTTCAGCCATGGAGCGACCATAGGGCGCGGCCGGTTGCGCCCGCTTGCGCTTCGTCAACTCGGGGGCATCGCCGCCCGGGCGCCGGCTTGTATGTTCTCAAACCAGACCAGCACGGTAAATTCGGTGGGCCGATGAGGTTGACCGGACGGTCTGTGCAGCCTGGGAGCCGCTCGAGCCGCTAAGACGAGCTCGTGACTGAGTCGATTGCGCACGGACACCGTGCTGGTCTTTCTGCCCGAACGGTTAATTGAGCGGCTTCGGCCAGCTCGCATGCACAAGCAAGGGAACGAAGACCATGTCCGGATCGATCGTGTCGGTAGGCATCGACGTGGCCAGCACGCATGTCGATGTTGCGGTATCGGGAGCGGTGCTGCCCAAGTCGTGTGAACGCGTGAGCAATGACCAGGCTGGCCAGGAGCTACTGGCCCAGGCTCTGGTGCCCTTGCAGCCCGCGCTGGTGTTGATGGAGGCAACGGGCGGCTATGAGGCTGAGCTGGCCTGTGGCTTACAGGCTGCTGGGCTGCGCGTAGCGGTGGTCAATCCGAAGATGGCGCGGGACTTCGCCAAGGCGATGCAACAGCTGGCCAAGACCGATCGCATCGATGCGCGTACCCTGGCGCAGCTGGCTGCGGTGCTGGCGCAACGCCCGGATGCGGAGCGCTTCGTGCGTCCGCTCAGCGCCCCTGAGCAGCAGGACTTGGCGGCGCTGGTCAACCGGCGGCGCCAACTGGTGGCCATGCAGCTGGCCGAGCGCCAGCGACTGCGCCTGGCGCGAGCCGTTGCCCGGCCGAGCATCGAGGCGATGCTGCAAGCGATTGCCAGGCAGCTGGACGACGTGGAAGCCGAGATGGTGGCGCACGTAGAGCGACATCATGGCGAGGCAGCCAAGCTGCTGCAGCAGGTCAAGGGCATCGGCAAGATCGCAGCAGCCACGCTGCTGGGGGAGTTGCCTGAGCTGGGACAGCTCAACCGGCGCCAAATCTGCGCGCTGGTTGGCGTTGCGCCGTATGCCAACGACTCCGGAACAACCCGTGGGCGCAGGCGCATAGCCGGCGGCCGCTTCGAGATCCGCCGTGCCCTGTACATGGCCACCCTGACAGCCACACGGCACAACGCCACCATCAAAGCCTTCTACGAGCGCCTGGTGGCCGCCGGCAAGTTACCCAAAGTGGCACTGATCGCCTGCATGCGCAAGCTGCTGACCCACCTGAACGCACTCATGCGTCAAGCCGCTCCTCACGCAGCGGCTTGACAGGAGACACGGTTACTCAGTCGAGCCGGACCTGCTCCGGCTGCCGCGCCTGCTGCGCCGCCAGCGCGCGCACCGCGGCGCGCCGCTTGAGGGCCCGGCGCACGCGGCCCGCGATGAGGACCAGGGCGAACGCGACCACCACGATGGCCAGCAGCAGGCCCTCGTATTCCTGGATATCTCCCAGCAGCACCTCCAGGCTCTGGCCCAGGAGGTAGCCCGCGCCGCCGATCAGCAGGGCCCAGACGGCGGCGCCCAGCGCATTGAAGACGGCGAAGCGTCCCCGGGACACGCCCAGCGCGCCCATGGCCACCGGCCCGGCGATGCGCAGTCCGTACATGAACCGGATGGCGAACACCAGCGCGGCGTCCCAGCGGCGCAGCAGCGTGCCCACCAGCGTCGTGCGCGCCTTGAGGGCGGGAAAGCGCTCCAGCAGGGGCTCGCCCCAGCGCCGGCCGATCCAGAAGAACACCTGGTCGCCGACGGTGCCGCCGAAGAACGCGATCAGCAGGACCAGCTCGATCGCCAGGTAGCCCTGGTGCGCGGCGAAGCCGGCCAGCAGCAGGATGCTCTCGCCCTCCAGCAGCGTGCCGACGAGCACGGCGGCATAGCCATAGTCGGAGACGAACTCGGTCAGGGTCATGGACGGGCAGGCGGGTCGGTCTGCCGCCAGCTTCGCACACGGACCTCCCGCCCGCTTGCGCCATGTCAATCTAAAGTTGAAACGTGAGCCAGCGCAGCAGGCCTTCGCCGACCTCGCGCAGTGCGCCCACCGGCCGCGGCGGCTGGCGGTCGGCGCCGGCGCGGACCTGTTCGGCCCAGGCCGCGAAGCGGTCGATGGCCTCCGTGTCGTAGAAGGCCACCATCATTTCGTAGTTGAGGAACAGGCTGCGCGAATCCAGGTTCAGGGAGCCGGCCAGCGCCACCTTCCGGTCGATCACCACCAGCTTGGCGTGCAGCATCGGGCCCGTGAGCCAGACGCGCGCCCCCGAGTCGAGCAGCTCGCGCACGGCCGCGGGCCGGGCGAGGTCGGCCAGCCGATGGTTCGAATGGCGCGGCAGCACCAGGTCCACCGTGACGCCGCGCCGCGCCGCCAGGGCGAAGGCCATCAGCAGCGCCGGGTCCGGCACGAAGTAGGGCGTCAAGGCGACGATCCGCTCCTGGGCGTTGAAGCAGGCATCGATCAGCAGTTCGTAAAGCGTGTCGTCGGCCTGGTCCGGGCCGCTGGGCAGCAGCTGGGCCACCGGGGGGACGGTCGTCGCGCCGGCGGAGGCAGGCGGCGGCGGCCGCTCGCCTACCGCGACGGCCCAGTCCTGCAGGAACTGATCGCGCGCCTGGGCGGCGAGCGGGCCGCGCAGGTCGAAGCTCAGGTCGATCCAGGGGGGCTCGTGCCGGCCCGGTGCCTGGCGCCCGGTGAAATACTCGGCCGCCAGGTTGCGCCCGCCGCTCCACAGCCGCTCGCCGTCGGCGATCGCCGCCTTGCGGTGGTTGCGCAGGTTCACGCGCCCGCGCAATGGCGACGACCAGGGGCGCACGAACAGGCCCACTTCGACGCCGGCCGCGCGCAGCCGCCGCAGGCTCGGCCAGCCGCCGAGGTAGCGCCCCACGCCGTCGATCATCAGCCGCACGCGCACGCCCTCGCGCGCGCGCTGCGCCAGCAGCGCCGTCACCTGCTCGCCCGCCGCATCGCGCCCGAGCAGGAACGAGCTCACCTCCAGGGTCCGGCGCGCCGAGCGCAGCAGGTCTTCCAGCCGCTGGAGCGCCTGCGCGCCGTCCTGGTGGACGACGAGGTCCCGGTAGGGCGCCGGCGCCGGCAGGCCCATGCTCAGGGCGAGCGCGCCCATCCGGCCGCCAGGCCCGCCGAGCGCCTCGCGCACGGCCTCCTCCAGCCCCAGCCGGGGGCGGCGGCGCGCACGCACGGTCTTGCGGTTGCCGAACACCAGGAACAAGGGCAGCCCGATGTAGGGCACCAGCAGCAGGAGCAGCACCCAGCCGATCGCGGCGGAGGGATGGCGGCGCTGGCGCCGTGCCAGCGACAGGGCGGCGTAGGTGACGAGCGCCGCCAGGACGACGACGCCGTGCAGGGTGAGCCATTGGCTCTGACTCAGGGCCGGAAACATCGGGCGGGAGGTGCGGGGCGGTTGGACCCGGACAGGTTACCTCACGGCCGCCCTGGTTCCTTGCCGGCCTTTGAGCTGCATCAGTTCGCGCACCGTCCGTCTCGCCCACACTGATTGCGGTCGCCCTTACGCTGGCGGCCTCCACCCGGCCCGTCAACGGCTGGCGTCATTGCGTCCATTCCAGGAGAGGATTCCCGATGAACAAGCATTCCCGTGTTCTCAGAACGATCTGCGTCGCCGCGGCCATGGCCGTCTCCGGTGCAAGCTTCGCGGCAGGTGGTGGCGGCGGCGGTGGTGGTGGTGGGGGCGCGGGCGGCCCCGGGGCGGGAGCGCCCGGTGCGGGCATGGGGGCGACGACCCAGACCCAGACCCAGCAGCAGACCAAGGCGCAGGTCCATGCCCAGCAACAGACCAAGGCGCAGGTGCGCGCCCAGGTGAGGGTGCAGGAGCAGCTCCTGTCGCGCACGCGCAGCCAGCTCAAGGCGCAGGACCAGCTCCTGTCGCGCACGCGCAGCCAGTTGAAGGAACAGGACCAGCTCATGACCCGGGCGCGGGACCAGCAGAAGGACCAGGACCAGCTGAAGGACCAGGTCCGGGCCCAGCTGCGCGACCAGGACCAGGTGCAGCAGAAGACCCTGGACCAGCTCAAGGACCAGGAGCAGGTGCAGCAGAAGACCCTGGACCAGCTCAAGGACCAGGAGAAGACGCAACTGAAGACGCTCGACCAGCTGCGCGGCCAGTGACCGGCCCGCGGCCGGTGGGGTGGCGGACGTGCAAGGCGTTCAGCTATCGTTCATCGGCTGCGGCGCACCATGGCGGCACCTACTGAAGGAGCACGCCATGAGATCACCCGTCCGCCCCCGCATCCTCGCCGCCGCCGCCCTGGGCGCGGCGCTGTTCGGCCTCGGGTCCGCCGCGCGGGCCGGCGAGATCTACTTCTCGCTGGGCCTGCCGGTCTACACGAGCCCCGCCCCGGTCTACGTGCAACCGCAGCCGGTGTATGTGCAGCCGCAACCGGTGTACGTTCCGCCCCGGCCGGTCTACGTGACGCCGCCGGCCGGTGCCTACGTCGGCTGGGCCGGCCCGCGCTGGGGGGGCGACGGCTGGCGCCGTGAGCGCTGGGAACACCGGCACTGGGAAGGCCGCCGCGAGCGGCGCTGGCACGACGACGACTGAGGCGGCCGCCTGCGCGCGAGCGCACGCGATGCGTCCGGGTGCGGCCCTCGCGCGACCCGGTGTCGGTATCCACCCTGTTTACAGGCGTGCGCGCCCGGGCGAGACTGCGCGGGCGTTCCGTCCCCGGTCCGCGGATGTTTCCGCGGGCGGTGGGCGGCTCCAACATGCCTCGGGCCCCGGGCCGGCCCCAGGCGCAACGACAACAGGAGACGACATTGGCCGACACCACGCTTTCCTTCCAGGCCGCGCGGCAGTTCCTGCTGGAACACCGCAGCGACTACCGCGCCGCCGTCGCCGGCTTCCGGTGGCCTGAACTGAATACTTTCAACTGGGCCCTGGACCACTTCGACGCGCTGGCGAGCGACCAGCCCGCGCTGTGGATCGTCAGGGACGGCGGCGGCGAGGAAAAGCATTCCTTCCGCGAGATGTCCGAGCGTTCCAACCGGGTGGCCAACTGGCTGCGCGCGCAAGGCGTGCGCCGCGGCGACCGCGTACTGCTGATGCTGGGCAACGAGCTGGCGTTGTGGGAGTCCATGCTGGCGCTCATGAAGCTGGGCGCGGTGATGATCCCGGCGACCACGCTGCTGGCGCGCGACGACATCCAGGACCGGCTGGACCGCGGCCACGTCCGCCACGTCATCTGCGGCGCGGCGAACGTCGGGAAGTTCGACGGCGTCGCCGGCAGCTTCACGCGCATCGCCGTGGGGCAGGCGCCCGGCTGGCTCGATTTCGGGGACAGCCGCTCGGCCTCGCCGCGGTACGTGCCGGAGGCGCCGACGCCGGCGGGCGACCCGATGCTGCTGTACTTCACCTCCGGCACCACCTCCAAGCCCAAGCTGGTACTGCACAGCCACCAGAGCTACCCGGTCGGCCACCTGTCCACCATGTACTGGATCGGCGTGCAGCCCGGTGACGTGCACCTGAACATCTCGTCGCCCGGCTGGGGCAAGCATGCCTGGAGCAGCTTCTTCGCCCCCTGGAACGCGGGCGCCTGCATCTTCGTCTACCAGTACGAGCGCTTCGACGCGCCCACCCTGCTGGACGTGCTCGTGCGCCACGGCATCTCCTCCTTCTGCGCGCCGCCCACCGTCTGGCGCATGCTCATCCAGCAGGACCTGGGCGCCTGGAAGGTGCGGGTGCGCGAGGCCCTGAGCGCGGGCGAGCCGCTGAACCCCGAGGTGATCGAGCGCGTGCGCGAGGCCTGGGGCGTCACCATCCGCGACGGCTTCGGGCAGACGGAGACCACCTGCGTCGTCGGCAACAGCCCCCGCCAGCCGCTGAAGATGGGCAGCATGGGCCGCCCCATGCCCGGCTACCCCGTGGTGCTGCTGGACGAGGACGGGAATCCGTCCGACCAGGGCGAACTGTGCCTCGCGCTGGCGCAGCGGCCCTTGGGCCTCATGCTCGGTTATGCCGACGACCCGGCGAAGACCGCCGACGTGCAGCGCGACGGCCATTACCACACGGGCGACGTCGCCTCGCGCGACGGGGAGGGCTACATCACCTACGTCGGCCGCGCCGACGACGTGTTCAAGTCCTCGGACTACCGCCTGAGCCCCTTCGAGCTCGAATCGGTGCTGCTGGAGCATCCCGCCGTGGCCGAGGCCGCCGTGATCCCGAGCCCCGACCCGCTGCGCCTGGCCGTGCCCAAGGCCGTCATCGTGCTGGCGGCCGGCACCGGCGCGGACCGCGCGACGGCCCTGTCCATCCTGGCCTTCTGCCGCGAGCGGCTCGCGCCGTACAAGCGCATCCGCCGCATCGAGTTCGCCGAACTGCCCAAGACCATCTCCGGCAAGATCCAGCGCGGCAAGCTGCGCCGCGCCGAGGAGGAGCGCCGCGCGGGCGGCGGGCGCGGGGCGGCGGAGTACTGGGACGAGGACTTCGCGGAGCTGAAAGGGCGCTAGTCCTGCGGGTGCGTGCGCTCGTAGTCCTCCACCAGCCGGTCCCAGATCGCCTCCAGCTCGTAGCTGACCGAGCGCGCCAGGCCGTCGAGGTCGGGGAACAGCGTGGCGTAGGTGACGTTCATGCGGTAGAGCGCGCGCATGGCCTCGTCGCGCATGGACAGCGGCAGGACGAACTTGGTGAGCAGCGTGCCGGAGCCGCCGTAGTGCTCCAGGATCGCATCCAGCGGCTGGTCCAGCACGCCCGGCAGCACGAACAGGCCCGACTGCGCCACCAGCCGGCTGTCCATCTCCGACGGTTCGCCGAACCACAGCAGCGGCAGCTTGTTGCCCGAGAAGTAGCGCTCGAAGTTGCCGGGAACGCGCGGGTCGACCTGCGTGCGCGTCAGCGCGGGGTCGAAGTCCGGCGCCCGGTGCCAGAGGTCCGGGGTGTTGAGCGCGAACACCGCGACGTCGCTCGAGGCGCTTTCCAGCGCGAAGAACGCCGCCACGAAGGGCGACTTGGTGAAATCGAGCAGGCGGGTGGCGGCGCCGTGGTGCTGCATCAGCGCCAGGCAGCGCAGGTCATCGTCCAGCGCCGTGCGGTCGTGCAGGTGGATGTGCGCCTTGCGGCGGAAGATGCGCATCGCGCGCGCCTCGCGCAGCGGCCACAGGCGCGCTTCGGGGCTGAACTCCTGGAGCCGCCGCGTGAGCGAAGGCACCAGGGGCCAGTCCGCGGAAACATGGCCGCGGAAGGCCCAGCCCTGCAGGGCATCGGTGTGCTCGACGAATTCGGACCACCGGGAGAGGGTGAGGACTTTCAAGCGCGACTCCTTCCGGCGAATGATGCGCCGCGCTATCAGCCCGCCGCTTCGTCGAAGGCGAGCAGCATCTTCATCGCCCGCTTGCGGTCGCCGGCCAGCTCGAAGGCCTCGCGGGCCTGCCGCACCGGGAAGGCCCCGGTGATCATGGGGCGCATGTCCACGCGCCCCTCGTTGATCAGGCGCACCGCCAGCGCGAACTCGGCATGGAAGCGGAAGCTGCCGCACACCGAGAGTTCCTTCGCGACCACCACGTTCTGCGGCAGGCTGACGTCACCGCCCAGCCCCAGCTGCACGACGATGCCGCGCGGGCGCATCACCTCCAGGCCGGCGCGCAGGGCCCGCTCGTTGCCGCTGCATTCCAGCATGACGTCGAAGGTGCCCTTGTCGCCGCTGAAGCGTGCCACCCAGCCGGGATCGGCCGCGACGTTGATGGTGCGGTGCGCACCCATGGCCCGCGCCACCGCCAGCGTCTCGTCGGTGAGGTCCACCGCGGTGATTTCCGCGGCGCCGTGCACGCGGGCCGCCGCGACGGCCAGCGCACCGATCGGCCCGCAGCCGGAGACCAGCACCTTCTTGCCGAGCAGCGAGCCGGCGCGCGCGACGCCGTGCAGCCCCACCGAGAAGGGCTCGGCCAGCGCCGCATGCTGCAGCGGCACGTGCGCGGCGACCGTCTCGCACTGCACCGCGTCGCAGGTGAGCAGGGTGCGAAACGCGCCTTCCACGTGCGGGTCGCGCATCGCGCTGCCGTAGAAGCGCATGTCCAGGCACTGGTTGGGCAGCCCCTCCAGGCAGTAGCGGCAGCGGCCGCAGGGCCGGCTCGGGTTCACCGCCACGCGGTCGCCCGGCCGCACGCGCGTGACGTCGCCGGCCACTTCGGCCACCGTGCCCGCCACCTCGTGGCCCAGCGTCATCGGTCGCTTGATGCGCACGGTGCCGAAGCCGCCCTGGTGGAAGTAGTGCAGGTCCGAGCCGCAGATACCGCCGTAGCCGACCCGCACGCGCACCTGTCCGGGCCCCAGGGGTTCGACTTCGCGCTCGTCGAGGCGCAGGTCCTCGGGCGCATGGATCACCACGCACAGGCAGGCCAGGCGCGCGGCCTGCTGCAGGGGTCTTCCGTCGTCCATGAGGATTCCTAAAGGCTGGCGGTGATGCCGCCGTCGACGTACAGGATGTGGCCGTTGACGAAGCTCGACGCGTCGCTGGCCAGGAACACCGCCGCGCCGGCGAGTTCGTCGACCTCGCCCCAGCGGCCGGCCGGCGTGCGCTTCGCCAGCCAGTCGGTGAAGGCCGCGTCGGCGACCAGCGCCTGCGTGAGCTCGGTCTTGAAATAGCCGGGGCCGAGACCGTTGACCTGGATGCCGTGGCGCCCCAGGTCGATGGCCATGCCCTTGGTCAGCATCTTCACCGCGCCCTTGGTCGCCGCGTAGGGCGCGATGCCGGGGCGGCCCAGCTCGCTCTGCACCGAGCAGATGTTGATGATCTTGCCGCGGCCGCGCGGGATCATGCGCTGCGCCACCGAGCGGCCGACGAGGAACACGCTGTCGATGTTGGTGGCCGAGAGCCGGCGCCAGGCGTCCACCGGGAATTCGGCGAAGGGCGCGCGGTGCTGCATGCCGGCGTTGTTCACCAGGATGTCGATCGGCCCGACCGATGCCTCGACCTCGGCCACGCCCGCCTCCACGGCCTGCGGGTCGGTCACGTCGAAGGCCACGGCGCGCACGTCGTGGCCGCTGGCGGCCAGCGCGGCGCGCGCCTGCTCCAGCCGGCCGGCGTCGCGCGCATTGAGCACCACGCGGGCGCCGGCCGCGGCGAGGCCCGCGGCCAGCGCGAAGCCGATGCCCTTGCTGGAGCCGGTGATCAGGGCCGTGCGGCCGGTGAGGTCGAAGAGCGGGGTGGACATGGCTCCAGCTTACTGCAGTGCGCCCTCGGGACCGACCCGGTGGGCGGGTCGCCGCGGATGGTGTCCAATGGCCCGGTCACCATTTTCCTGGATGCCCCATGAAACTGCGGAAGATCGCCCTCGGCCTGCTGGTCGCCGTCGTGGTGGCCGGCACTGCCGGCTGGTTCAGCCTCGACAAGGAGACGCGCGGGCTGCTGGCGACCTTTCCCACCAACCGCGACCTGCTGTTCTGGAGCCAGACCCAGCGCGACGCGGCCTTCCGCGCGCTGGACCGCCTGCCGATCCTGGCCAAGGCGCGCGCCGTGGCGGCGGGCGGCACCGTGCGGCCGCTGCCGCCGGGGCCGCCGCTGAAGCTGCCGCTGGACGTCGACGCCTACATGGCCGGCCAGCGCAGCGCTGCCCTGCTGGTCGTCCAGGACGGCAAGCTGCGCCTGGAGAAGTACGGGCTGGACTTCGACCGCCACGGGCGCTGGACCAGCTTCTCGGTCGCCAAGTCCTTCACTTCCACGCTGGTGGGCGCGGCCGTGCGCGACGGCTACATCCACAGCATGGACGACAAGGTCAGCACCTACATCCCGCAGATGAAGGGATCGGCCTACGACGACGTCACGGTGCGTGAGCTGCTGACGATGACCTCCGGCGTGCGCTGGAACGAGGACTACGCCGACCCGAAGTCGGACGTGGCGCAGTTCAACAACTACCAGCCGGCCCAGGGCGTGCCCGCGATCGTGGACTACCTGCGCCGCCTGCCGCGGGCCGCGCCGCCCGGAACGCACTGGCACTACAGCACGGGCGAGACCAACCTGGTGGGCATCCTGCTGGAGAACGCCATCCGCAAGCCCCTGGCCGACTACCTGTCGGAGAAGATCTGGAAGCCGGTGGGCATGGAGCAGCAGGCCACCTGGATCCTGAGCAAGACCGGGCAGGAGATCAGCGGCTGCTGCATCTAGGCCACCTCGCGCGACTACGCCCGCATGGGGCTGTTCATCCTGGACGGCGCCCGAGTCCACGGGCAGAGCATCCTGCCCGACGGCTGGCTGGCCGAGGCGACGAGCAAGCGCGCCGACATCGCCCAGCCGGGCCGCGGCTACGGCTATCTCTGGTGGACCTACGACGACGGCAGCTTCGCCGCGCGCGGCATCTTCGGTCAGGGCATCTTCATCGACCCGAAGCGCAAGCTGGTGATCGTCTCCAACGCCGACTGGGCCGGCGGCGCGCGCGATCCGGCGGCCAGCGAAGCCCGCGAACGCTTCTACAAGGCGGTGCAGAAGGCCGTCGACGACGAAGCCGCCGCCAAGGCGGGGGCGACCCCGGCGCAGTGACGCGTGCGGCGGTGCCGGCCGGCCCGCCGGCGCACGTACACTCGCGGGCCGTGACCGCTGCCGAAATGCTCCTGTTCGCCGAATCCTGGGCCTACCGCCTCGGCGGCTTCGTGGTCCTGAACATCCTCGACGACCCGGCCTGGCTGGCGATGATCTTCTGTTGAAGGCTGCGCGCGCTCAGGTGACCAGCGCGTGGTGGGCCTCGATCGCCGCCTTGGCCTCCTCGATGGCCGCCAGCTCCAGCTTCCGGCTGCCCCACCTCGGCCGACCCACGTAGCTGGTCACGGAGGTCACGCGCTTGACCACCCTGCCGCCGCAGCGGATGGTGTAACTGCCCTGGCGGTCGGCCTCGATCTCGTAGGCCGAGCCGCCGCTGCTGCTGACGTACTCGATCTTCATGCGCGCATTCTCGCGCGCGCACGGCCGGCTTCGGGGGCGGATACGCGCCCTTACGCGCCTTACGATCGCGCCCGGGGTCGCCGAGGCTCAGGCCAGCGCGACGGACTGCGCGCCGATCATGCGCAGGCAACGCCGGCGCAGGCCTTCGACGGCGGCCAGGTGCTCGTGCAGCGCGCTCGCGGCCACTCCGGTGCGGCTGCAAAGCGCCTGCAGCAGCCGGGCGCGGGAGACGACGACCGCCACCCACGAGACGGACAGTTTCGGCAGCGACGCGCCCATCAGCCTCAGCTCGCCGAACTGCTCCTGCAGCCGGCGCAGCAGGGTCGGGTCGCGCCAGCCCTCGGCCAGCGCCCGCCAATCCATCTCGTACCTTTCCAGCGCCGCCGCGAGCTTGAACGTCACCACCCGGGCGGGGAAATCCTTCATCTGCATTCGTTCTCCCTGGTGGCACGAATGTAGGTCGAAGAGCGGACGATTCCAGAGGGAAAACGGGTCGTTACCGCTCCGGATGTAAATGGCCGCCGCGAGCGACAATGCCGGGTTGGCAAGAGGGCGGGGACGTCGAAGGTGAAGATGGATGGCTCGCGCGCCGCGGCAGGGCGCGTTCACGGGTGGCATCTCCTGCGGGGTGCGTGCGCCCTGGCGGTGGCTTCGTACCACCTGCTGCTGTGGACCGGCACCGCCGCGCCCTGGGCCTGGGGCTCGTACGGCGTGTACCTGTTCTTCATCCTGTCCGGGGCGTCGCTCGCCTACACCTATTCGCACGCGCAGCAGGCAGGCGCGTTGTCATGGCGCGCATTCCTGTGGGCCCGCTACGTACGGCTGGCGCCGCTGTACCTGCTGGCGATACTGCTGTCGCTGCCGCTGCACCTGAGCCCGCATGCGGCGGGCAGCGCCCCGTGGTGGCGCCAGGCCGCCCTCAACGCCAGCCTGCTGCACGGACTGGTCGACCCGGTCGCCAACGAGATGGTGATCGGCGGCTGGTCGCTCGGCGTGGAGGTGGCCTTCTACCTGGCCTTCCCCTGGCTGCTGGGCGCGCTGTTGCGGCCCCGGCTGCGCTGGCTGGTCCTCGCGGCGGCGGCCGGCCTGCAGGCCGGGTGGATCCTGCGCACGATCGGTTCCGCCCAGGGCTACGCGGGCGCCAGCGGCCTGTACCACCAGGTGCCCGCCTTCGCCGCCTATTTCCTGGGGGGCTGCGCGCTGGGCGTGGCTCACGCGCGCCACGCGGGCCGCCCGCTCGCGCCGCGGGCCGCGCTGCCGGCGCTGGCCGGTGCCTTCGCCGCGCTGCTGCTGCAGTCCACCGGCCGGCAGGGCGACGAGCTGCTCGGGTGGCGGGGCGTCCTCCTGCCCTTGCTGTGCTTCGCGCTGGTGGCCTTGGCGGGGCGCATGCAGGTCGACGGGCGCCTGCGGCGGCTTGCCGAGTCCGCCGGCGACGCGACCTACGGCCTGTACCTGCTGCACCCGGTGCTCTATTTCTCGGCCGCGTACTTCCTGTTCCCGGCGCTGGGCGTGCAGCCGCAGCGCTGGGGCCTGCCGGCGCGCGCGGCCTTCCTGCTGGCGCTGGGGGCGTGCGCCTGGGGCCTGGCCCTGCTGCTGGAGCGCCGGTTCGAGCGCCCGCTGCGCAACCGCGCGCGCCGCTGGTTCGCCGCACCGCGGGCCGCCTGGGCCCGGGCCGCCTGAACACCCCTCAGGCGGTGGTGCCGGGAGGTGCGGCGTCGGCGGCCGGCGGCGGCTCGCCGAACTCCCGCGCGAACGCGTGCCGCATCTGCCGCACCGAGGAGAAGTGGCCCGTGCCGAGGCCGTCCTCGCGCGCGAGTCCGTGCAGGCCCAGCTGCTGCAGCACCGCGGGGGAAGGGCGCAGGAACTTCAGCACCACCTGCCGCGCCGCCAGGCTCGCCTGCATCTCCTGCAGCGCCGCACCGGCGGAGAAGTCGATGTCGTCGACCGCGTCGAGGTCCATCACCAGCCAGCGCAGCGGCGGCGCCGCGGCGCCCACCAGCGCGTCGACTTCCAGCACCATCACCTCCACGTTGGCGTAGTACATCGAGTGGCTGAAGCGGTAGACCAGCAGGCCCGGCGCGTACTGCTGCCCCGACGCGAGCGGGACCGGCCGGGCATGCCCGTCCTCCCCGCGCGCGAGCACGCTGTTGTGCGGCCGGTAGCCCCTGCGCACGTGGTCGATCAGCGACAGCAGCATCGCCAGCATGATCGCCTGCTGCACGCCGACGGCCACGACGGCCACCGCGGTGGCCAGCGCGACCCAGAACTCGGAGCGGCGCACCCGGTGGATGGCGCGCAGCTCCCGCACCTGGACCAGCTCGATGCCGATCACGAACACGACCCCCGCCAGCGCCGCGTCCGGCAGGTGGGCGATCGGCGCCGTGAGGAACAGCAGCACCAGCACGACCACCGCCACCATCGTGAGGTGGGCGAACTGGCTGCGCCCGCCGGCGGAGTCGACCATCTGGGTCTTGGTGGGGCTGCCGTTGACGACGAAGGTGCCGGTCAGGGCCGCCCCCGCGTTGGCGAGGCCCAGGGCGACCAGGTCCCGGTTCTCGCTGAATCGCTCGCCGTATTTCCACGCGTAGGCGCGCGATGTCGCCGCGCTTTGCGTCAGGATGACGACCGCCATCGCGACGGCCGCCGGCGCGAGCAGGTCGATGCGGTCCCATGCGTGCGCCAGGGGCGGCAGCGCCGCCGCGGGCAGGCCGCCCTGCAGCGGCCCGACGACGGCCAGCCCGTGGCGGTCCAGTCCGAACCCCCAGCTCGCGGCCAGCGCCGCCAGCACGGCGAACAGGGGCATGGGCCAGCGCGGGGCCCAGCGGCGCGCCGCCAGGATGGACAGGACGACGCCGCAGCCGATCGCCGCGTCCGCCCAGCGCAGCGCGTGCAGGTTCGCGAGCGTGCCCAGCAGCCGGCCCCAAGTCCCGCTTCCCTCCACCGTCAGCCCGAGCAGCACCGGCAGTTCGGCCAGCGCGACCTGAACGCCCACGCCGGTGAGGAAGCCGGCGAGCACGGTGCGCGAGAGGAAGTCGGCCAGGAAGGCGAGGCGCGCCAGCCGCGCCAGCAGCAGCAGCGCCGCGCTCAGGAGGGCGAGCACGCCCGCCAGCGCCATCCACTCGGCGGAGGCGGGGCGCGCCAGCGGCGCGAGGCTCGCGGCCATGATCGCGGCGGTGGCCGAATCGGCGCCGACCACCAGGTGGCGGGAGGAACCGAACAGCGCGAACAGCGCCGCCGGGAGCAGCAGCGTGTACAGGCCCGTGACGACCGGGGTGCCGGCGATGCGCGTGTAGCCCATCACCTCGGGAATGGCGAGCGCGGCCAGCGTGATGCCGGCCAGCAGGTCCCGCAGCAGGCCGGCGCGGGTGATGGGCAGCAGCCCCTGCAGCGGGGCGGCGGCCGGCCGGGGGCCCTGCTGCGTCGTCATGGACGCGAGGATAGCGCCGGACGCTTCAGTCGCGGCTCGCCTCGCGCAGACGGCGCCGTTCGTAGCTTTGCAGGTGGATCCAGGCGGGCCGCAGCGCGCCGGGGGCGAGGCCCAGCGCCTGCACCCGGCGCAGCATGTCGGCGACGATGTGCTCGCCCTCGGTGCGCGAGCCCGCCTCGATGTCGCGCAGCATCGAGGCCGTCAGCGGCGATCCGCGCTGCTGCAGCATCTGCCGGAAGTTCGCGCGGGCCGCCTCCCGCGGCGGATGGCCGGCCGCCTCGGCGGCGCGCACGCAGGCGTCGAAGGTCTCCTGCAGGTAGGCCGCGCCCTCGTCGGAGGCGAGGATGTCGCCGACGGAGGCCCGCATCAGGCAGGTGGACGCGGCCAGGGTGGCCAGGCCCACGAACTTCTCCCACAGCTCCAGCCACATGTCCGGCGCCAGGACCGCGTCGACCGGCGTCGCGCGGAACAGCTCCAGCAGCCGCTCCAGCTTCGGACCTGCGGCGGCGCTGCTTTGCGGCAACCGGCCGAACACGATGCGGTGCAGGGGCAGCAACTGCACGATCTCCCCGTTGGCGGCCAGGGTGGCCGGGATCGCGCAACTGCCGCCGAGCACCCGCTCGCCGCCGAAGGCGTCCTGCAGCCTGGCGATGTGCGCCACGCCGTTGAGCAGCGGCAGCACGTGGGTGCCGGGTCCCACCGCGGGGCGGATCGATGCGATCGCGTCGTCCAGGTCGTAGGCCTTGCAGGCCAGCAGGACCAGGTCGGCCGGCTCGTCCAGCCCGGACGCCAGGACGGTGCGGGCCGCGACCGTGAAGTCGCCATGGGGGCTGCGCACCACCAGCCCCTGCGCCCGCAGCTGGCCCGCGCGCCGCTCCCGCACCAGGAACGAGAGGTCGGCGCCGGCCTGTGCCAGGCGGGCGCCGAAGTAGCCGCCGATCGCGCCGGCGCCCAGAACCAGGATCTTCATGTTGTTCCCCGAGCGCCGACGGGCGCGCAGCCGGCATTGTGGTGCCGCGGAGAACGGCGGGGACCTTGAGGCACGTCAAGACCGCGCCGGCCGCAGGGCAGCAGGATGCAGGCCACGCGGCCGAACCGTCGGCTGCGGCAGACCGTGGAGGCCAGTGGCATGCAAGTGTCGAAGATCGGGTTGCCATCGGATGAATACGACTGGCAGCTGTACCACCGCAAGGTCGGCTCCGACGTGGCCGCGCGCGAGCTGAGCGAGCACCTGGCGGCGCTGCTCGAGCCCGTGCTGGCGGCCGTTCCCCACAGCAGTGCCGGCTGGCGGCTGGCGCAGGCCGCGCGCATCCGCAACGAGATGCATGGCCACATGCAGCGCTATCGCCACCTGGGCGCGGCCGACGCCGAGCCGCGGATGGTGCTGAACCACGTGTTGCGCCGGCACCTGAGCGTGGAGCTGCGGCATTGAACGCGCCCGCGGCCGCATCCGGCGCCGGACGCGACCCACTATTTCACATCCCCGCACCGCACATCGGACTGCGGCGCCCAGTCGTCGGGCATCCTCCCTTGGGAGGTAGCGGCTGGGACCCGGGTTGTTTCCAATCGTAAACACCCCATCCCGGCGGCCCCTTCCATCGGACGACGACCATGTTCAAACTCTTCTCAGCACGGAGTCCCAGTCCGCCCGAGACCCGGGCGGGCCAGGAGAGCACGCTGGGGACGCCGTCCCGGCAGCCCAGCAGCGGGATGGGCGGCACGACGTCGCGCAAGCAGATGCTGGCCCTGGTGCTCAGGGAAACCCTCCTGCGCAACGGCGTGCCCGCTTCCTGGGTGGGCATGGAGTTCTTCCGGACGATGGACCGCGCCGGCAGCCGCACGGACGGCATCCATGTCCGCCTGGTCGTGCGCGACGGGCATCCGGACCTGCCGGCCCGCATGCTGGTGCTGGAGCGGGACTTCCGTCGGCGGGTCCACCTGATCGACTACCGCGCCGTGGAATGGCTGCAAGGGGTGTCCTGGCAGTTCGAGCTGCCGGAGGAGGAGGAGCAGGCCGCGGCGGCCTGGGCCGCACCGGCGGCGGAACGCCCGGCGGCCGCGCCCGCCCGGGTCGAGGAGGACGGTCCCCTGCTCATCTCGCGCGGGGCGCGGGCGCGCCAGCAGGACGCCCGCGGACTCACCTTCGCCTCGACCGAGCCGGCGCCGCTCTGAGCGGCGCGCCGGGCCGGCCGCGATCCCCCGAAAGCAACAGTCCCGGGGCGCTCCCGCCGCCTGGAGGCTTGCACGCCCCGTCCGTCGCGCCGGCGCCGGCGTCACGGCACGCCCGGAACACGACGTGCCCACAATGGTCCGGCGTCCTTCGCGGATGCGTTTTCGAAGGCCGGGCCCGAGTCCGCGTCCCGTTCCGCGAAGGATCCGTTCGGGAGCGAGAGATGGCCATGACCTCCACGCAGATGCCCCCCGAGGGCAACGCGAGCATCGCGCGCGACGGCGCGCCGGGTGAAGCCGCGCCGCGCGCGCGCCAGGGCGCCCCGCTGGGCCGCAAGCTGATGGCGGACCTGAGCGAGTTCCTCACCCGCCGCCGGCAGCAGCGCGGCGGCCTGTACCTGCCGCTGGTGCGCGTCGACGGCGGCGAGTGAGCCGCCGGGGCACCGGCCCCGGCCAGGCATCGCGGCAGGCGTTCAGCCGGAGCGCTGGCGCACGCTGCGCCGGATGATCTCCTGCTGGACCTCCTCGATCTCCCGCGGGCGGGTGGCCCGCGAACCGTCGCAGTGCTCCTGCCGCGGGCAGTTCGTGCTGCGCGGGCAGATGATGCGAGCGGGCCGCTCCAGCGCCTCGGGGATCCAGGCGATGTTGAGCACGTGGGCCGCGCCGCGGATGGCCTCGGCCGCCTCGTCCGGCACGCGTGCCTCGCCGTGGTGGCGCAGGCAGGCCTGGGCGATGCTGTCCACCAGCCGGTCCGCCTCGCGCGTGTGCGAGCGCAGCGCCGGCACCAGGTCGATGCCGACCGACAGCACGTGGGCATTGCCGGCCATGTCGTGGGTGCGGTGCGAATGGCACACGTACAGCAGGAACTGGTCGCCCTCGCGCAGCACGGAGATCTGCGAGCCGCGGTCCGGCCCGCGCGTGTGGTGCAGCATGCGGAACACGGCCCAGTGCGGGCAGGGGTCCGTCACCTGCGCCATGTTGCCCCAGGGCAGCGGGATGCCGTTGCCGCGATAGACCGCACGCAGGTAGCCGGGCGGGTAGGCGTCGAAGAAGTGCCAGTACGGGTAGGGTGACACCTTGGTCATGCGCCGCATCATCACCGCGGGCGTCAGGCCGATCTTCTCGCCGGCCTCGATGCGGTAGGACTCGCGCGTGAGGAAGCGGCGGAACGGCTGCTTGGGCGCGAGCAGGGCGCCGGCGAAGAAGCTGCACTCGAAGTCGCGCCAGGCGTGCAGCACGTCCTCGGGGCTCAGGCCGGTCTCCGGCCCGTGGGGGCTGCCGCCCATCTGGCCGCCGGTGGCGTGCGCCGACTTCAGGCCGTCGCCGCCGTGCAGCACCTTGTGCGCGAGGTGGGAGGCCAGGTCGAACTTCAGCCGCGCCGGGTGGGCCTGCAGCGCGCGGTTCAGGTAGATCGTGTTCGGCGCCGCGTAGAAGGAGCGCATCATGCTGCGCAGTTCGGTGTCGCGGTCCGGCAGCATCTCGGTCGCGCGGTCGAACCATTTCAGCTGCAGGCCATGGTGCTTGCACAGGGCCACCAGGTCGTCCACCGAGAGCGGGAAGCGCCGCTGGCCCACCTCCTCCGCGGCGCGCTCCAGGTCCGGGTAGTCGTTGCGCGACAGCTCCTGGTGCGAGCGGATCAGCAGGTGCGCGAACTGGCGCCCGGTGGTGCCCGTCTGCGCCAGCAGCTCGGGGATGGCCGCCTGCAGCAGCTCGCGCGAGAACAGGAAGGCCGGCTCGAAGGGCACCGGCGGCGCGCCGCCCGCGCGCGCTGCGGCCCGGGGCGGTTCCGCCGCCTGGGTCCCGTCCAGGAACCACGCCGGATCGCGCTGGAACAGCGAGGCGAGCAGGTCCAGCACCTCGTTGGAGGGCACCCGCTTGCCGCCCTCGATCATGCTGAGGTAGGACACCGAGGGGGCCCGCTCGGCGTCCAGCTGGATGCAGCGCGCCGACAGCTCCTCCAGCGTCAGGCCGTGGGTCTTGCGCAGGGCGCGCAGCTTGCTGCCGAGGAAATGCGAGTTGCGCGCGTGCTGGGCCATGGCCGGGCATCCCGTTGTGAAATTGACATTGTGAAATTTCCCGAGTGAAATTTACACCATCCTTTCACCAGAATGGGGCTCAACGCGGGCCCTCGGGTCCTGCCCCGGTTCTTTTGTTCCTGGAGATTCCATGTCGTCCATCCTCATCCTGGGGGCCTCCTACGGCTCCCTGCTGGCCACCCGGCTCGCCATGGCGGGCCACCGGGTCACCCTGGTGTGCACCGCGCCCACGGCGGAACTGATCAACCGCGAGGGCACCGTCGTGCGCTTCCCCGTCAAGGGCCGCGAGGCGCTGGTGGAAGTGCGCTCGGGCGACCTGCCCGGCGAGGTGCTCGCCGCCACCCCGCAGGACGTGCTGCCGGCGGGCTTCGACCTGGCGGTGCTGGGCATGCAGGAGGCGCAGTACGCGGAAGGCAAGGTGCGCCAGCTGATGCAGCGCATCGCCCGCGCCCGCATCCCCTGCCTGGCCATCATGAACATGCCGCCGCCGGCCTACCTGCGGCGCATCCCCGCGCTGGACCTGGCCGCCCTGGCCGGCTGCTACACCGACGCGCACCTGTGGGATGCCTTCGACCCGGACCTGGTCACGCTGGCCAGCCCCGACCCGCAGGCCTTCCGACCGGCCGACGAGGGCAAGAACGTGCTGCAGGTGGGCCTGCCCACCAACTTCAAGGCGGCGCGCTTCGCCGACGAGGCCGCCACCGCGCTGCTGCGCCGGCTGGAGGCGGACATCGAGGCCGCGCGCTTCACCGTCGACGGCGAGGCGATCGAGCTGCCGGTCAAGCTGAAGGTGCACGACTCGCTGTTCGTGCCGCTGGCCAAGTGGCCGATGCTGATCACCGGCAACTACCGCTGCATCCGTGCCGACGGGATGATCCCGATCCAGGAGGCGGTGCACGGCGACCTGGCCTTGTCGCGCACGATCTACGAGTGGGTCTCGGACCTGTGCTGCCGCCTCGGCGCCGACCGCGCCGACCTCGTGCCGTTCGAGAAGTACGCGGCGGCGGCGGCCTCGCTGAAGAAGCCCTCGTCGGCGGCGCGCGCGCTGTTCGGCGGCGCCGGGCACATCGAGCGCGTGGACAGCCTGGTGCAGCGCATCGCCGCGCAGTTCGGCCTGGCGCACCCGGCCCTGGACGAGACCGTGGCGCTGGTGGATGCCCGCCTGGTCGCCAACCGGATGGGTCGCGAGGCGGTGGCGGCGTAAGGTCCTGCCCCCGGGGGCGCCGCTACGCCCCCGTCCCCGCCGTGCGGCGGATGATCTCCGCGAAGTGCTTGAGCACCGGCGAGCGGGTCGCGCCCTTGGGCCAGAGCATCCCCGGCGTGCGGATCGGCGTCGGGTCCTCCAGCGGGACCACGCGCAGGTCCGCCGTCTGCGAGACGGCCGTCTCGGTGATGATCCCGGCCAGGTCGGTCTGCCGGATCAGCTCGATCATCGGCGTCACGGAGTTCATCTGCGCCGCCACCAGCGGCCTGGCGCCGGCCTGGTGGAAGCATTCGTCCAGCAGCTTGCGGGTGAGGAACTGCGGGTGCAGCAGCACCATGCGCACGTTGTGCAGTTCCACCATGCGCACGCGCCGGCGCCGGGCCAGCGGGTGGTGGATGCCGACCACCAGGCGCAGCTCCTCGTTGTAGAGGGGCTCGAACCACAGGTCGCCGCCCTCGCCGGGCGGGTAGGAGACGGCCAGGTCCAGGTGGCCCGAGCGCAGGCGCTTGAGGATCTGGCCGGCCGCGAGCTCCTCCACCTCCACCGCGATGCCGGGGTAGTGATTGAGCAGCGTGGCCACGCACTGGGGGACCATGCGGGTGTTGAAGCTGGGCGTGGTGCCCAGGCGGATGCGCCCGGTGATGGCCTCGGCCGGCTGGCGCAGGGCCTGCACGCCCAGGTCGATCTGCTCCAGCGCCGGCGTCATGTGGCTGCGCAGGATCTCGCCGGCCTCGGTCATGCGTACGTGCTTGCCGCCGCGGTCGAACAGGGGCGTGCCCAGCTCGTCCTCCAGTTGCTTGATCTGGTGCGACAGCGTCGACTGGGTCACGTGCAGGCGCTCGGCCGCCCGCGTGAAGTTCAGCGTCTCGGCGACGGCGTCGAAGTAGCGCAGGTGGCGCAGTTCCATCTCAGGGTCCGCCCGGATTGCGATCGATGGCTTCGATCATAACCGTCGAAATTCATCACTTTTCAACCTGGCCGGACCGCTCCTAGACTGCGCTCGCAATCAAGGAGACAAGGCCATGGCCGCACTGGAAGTCAGCGATTTCGCGCAAGCCGTGATCGACCGCATGGGCGAATGCCAGGACGCCCGCTTCAAGCAGGTCATGAGCGCGCTGGTGAAGTACGCCCACGCCTTCATGCGCGAGGTGGACCTCACGCCCGAGGAGTGGATGGCCGGCATCCAGTTCCTCACCGAGACCGGCAAGAAGTGCGACGACAAGCGCCAGGAGTTCATCCTGCTGTCCGACACCCTGGGCATCTCCATGCTGATCGTGGCGCTGGACCAGGCGCGCGGCGCGAAGGCGCTGGCCGGCAGGCCGGGCGAGAAGCCGACCGAGGCCACGGTGCAGGGCCCCTTCTTCTGGCCCGGCGCGCCCCAGCTGGAACTGGGCGCCGACATCGGCCAGGGTTACGGCGAGCCGACCCTGTACTACGGGCGCGTCACCGACACCGGCGGCCGGCCGGTCGCCGGCTGCGAGCTGGACGTCTGGTCGGGCGACGAGCACGGCTTCTACGACATGCAGAAGGGCAACGAGATGCACCTGCGGGCGCAGTTCAGGACCGACCAGGACGGCAACTACCGCTTCTGGTCGATCAAGCCCACCTTCTACCCGGTGCCCGGCGACGGGCCCGTGGGGCGCATGCTGGACAAGATGGGCCGGCACCTGAACCGGCCGGGCCACATGCACATGATGCTCAACGCGCCGGGGCACGAGCGGCTGATCACGCACATCTTCGTCAAGGACAGCCCCTACCTCGACTCGGATGCCGTGTTCGGGGTGCGCAACAGCCTGATCGTGGACTTCCCCAGGCATCCGCCGGGCCGGGCGCCGGACGGGCGGGTGCTGGAGCAGCCCTACTACACGGCGCACTACGACTTCCGGCTGGTGCCGTCGGCATAGGCGCGCGAACTGGGGTTCGCTGCGCTCACCGCCGGCCTGCCGGACCCCATCGGCGACCCAGCCGGCATCCCCATCGCTTTCCAGGAGACCCCCCGTGAAGATCGGCAAGGCCACCGTGCCGCGTTCGGCCATCTGCACCTCGGACGAGGACACCATCGTCGTGCGCGGCAACGACCTCGCGCGCGACCTGATCGGCCAGGTCAATTTCGGCGACTACTTCTACCTGCTCGTGACCGGCAAGCGGCCCGACGCCGCGGCCAGCGCCGTGCTCAATGCCACGCTGGTGGCGATCGCGGAGCACGGCCTGGTGCCCAGCGTGCAGGCCGCGCGCATGACGCTCGCGGCCGCGCCCGACGCCCTGCAGGGCGCGGTGGCGGCGGGCATCCTGGGCTCGGGCTCGGTGATCCTGGGCGCCTCGGAGACGGCCGGCCGCATGTACGTGGAGATCGAGGAGGAGGCGGCACGGCGCGGCGGCGACCTGCGCGCCGCCGCCCAGGCCGTGGTGGCGGGACGGCGCGAGCGCAAGCTGGCGATCCCGGGCTACGGCCACCCGGAGCACAAGCGGCGCGACCCGCGGGTGGATGCGCTGTTCGGCGTGTCGCGGCAGGCCGGTGGCGGGCAGCGCTTCGTCGAGATCGCGAAGGTGGTCGAGGAGGTCATCCCCGGGGTGGTCGGCAAGGACCTGAAGCTCAACGTGTCCGGCGCCATCCCCGCGGTGCTGCTGGGCGTGGGCTTCCCGGTGGCGGCGCTCAAGGGCGTGCCCATGCTGGCGCGCACCGCCAGCCTGATCGCCCACCTGAACGAGGAGCTGAACGACCCGATCGGCTTCGCGCTGTCCTACCAGGCCACCCGCGAGTTCGAGTACACGGGCGGCCTGCCGGGGGAGGGCCGGTGATCAAGGTGCTCGATGGCGTGCGCGTGCTGGAGCACGGCACCTTCATCACGGGGCCGGCGGCCTCCATGCTGCTGGCCGACCTGGGCGCCGACGTCGTGAAGGTGGAACTGCCCGGCACCGGCGACCCGTTCCGCGCCTTCAAGGGCGGCCTGTATTCGCCGCACTACCAGACGGTCAACCGCAACAAGCGCAGCGTCACGCTCGACACCCGCAAGGCGCAGGACCAGGAGAAGTTCGACGCGCTGGTGAAGGACGCGGACGTCTACATCCAGAACTTCCGACCCGGCTTCGCCGAGCAGATCGGCGCCGGCTTCGAACGCCTGCGCGGGATCAACCCCCGCCTGATCTACTGCGCCATCAGCGGCTTCGGCGCCGACGGCCCCGCGGCGCAGCGCCCGGCCTACGACAGCGTCGCCCAGGCCGCCAGCGGCTTCCTGCGGCTGCTGGTGAACCCGGGCAACCCGCGCGTGACCGGCCCCGCGATCGCCGACCTGGTGACCGGTTTCTACGCCGCCTACGGCATCCTCGGCGCGCTCTACGACCGCGAGAAGCACGGCACCGCGCGCAAGGTGGAACTGTCCATGTTCGAGGCGATGACGCACTTCAACCTGGACGCCTTCCAGCACCTGTTCTCGGCCAGCGAGGTCATGGGCCCGTTCAGCCGGCCCAGCGTCTCGCAGTCCTACGTGCTGGAGTGCGCGGACGGCAAGTGGGTGGCGCTGCACATGTCCTCGCCGGAGAAGTTCTGGCAGGGCCTGGCCACCGCCATGGAGCGGCCCGACATCTTCCGGGATCCGCGCTTCGCCAGCCGCCAGGGCCGCATCGAGCACCAGGAGGACCTGATCCAGGTGCTGCGGCCGATCTTCCGCCGGCACGACCGCGGCGAATGGTGCCGCCGGCTGGAGGCCAACGACGTGCCGCATTCCCCTATGTACACCACCGCGGAGGTTCCGGACGATCCGCAGGCGAAGCACCTGCAGCTGTTCGTGGAGACCGAGCATCCGGTGACCGGACCCTTTCGCACCGTGCGCTCGCCGGTCTCCTTCGACGGCGAGCGGCCGCTGGAGGTGACGGCCCCGCCGGTGCTGGGCGAACACAACGAGGAACTGTCCCACGGCTGGAAGCCGCGGGGCGGGGCCTGAGATGCGCCGGCGCCTTCCCGCGCCCCGGCGCCCGCGTGGATCCAGTTTCTTGCAGTCCCACCCAGAACCAGGAGACAAGCCATGACCTTTTCCCGCCGCCGCATCCTCGCCGCCGCCGGCGCCTCGCTGGCCCTGCCCGCGCTGGCGCAGGCGCCCTCGGGCCAGACGATCCGCATCGGCAGCACGCTGGCCCTCACCGGGCCGCTGTCGGCCACCGCCCTCACGCACAAGCTGGTGGGCGAGATCTACATGGAGCAGTTGAACAAGCGCGGTGGCCTGCTGGGCCGGCCGGTCCAGTGGATCGTCAAGGACGACCAGTCCAAGCCGGACCTGGCGCGCACGCTGTACGAGCAGCTGGTGACCAGCGACAAGGTGGACCTGCTCATGGGCCCGTACGCCACCGGCGCCATCCTGTCGGCGATGGCCGTGGCGCAGCGCTACAACAAGGTGCTGGTGCACCACACCTTCGGCATCCCGTCGCTTGCCAAGTACGACATGCAGTTCCCGGCCTGGTCGCTGGGCCCGAAGCCGGAGGAGACGGTCCCCGCCACGCTGCTGGACGCGCTCGCGTCGACGCGCAAGCCGCCGAAGACCATCGCCGTCGTCACCAGCAAGTTCCCCTCGGTCCACTTCCTGTCCCTGGGCATGCGCGAGGTGGCGAAGAAGCGGGGGCTCAAGGAGGTGCTGTTCCTCGAGTGGGATTTCGGCAACCGCGACTTCGGCCCGATCGCCGCGCGGGTCAAGGATGCGAAGCCCGACCTGCTGTTCATCGGCGACATCGGCCTGGAAGGCAACATGCTGCTCGACGCGATGAAGAAGATCGACTACGCGCCGCCGCTGCACTTCCACCTGTACCCGGCGCCGGGGCCCATGATCAAGTCGCCGGAGGGCGACAAGGCGCTGTCGGTGACGATCTTCGAGGAGCACCCGCCGTTCACCAACTCCGGCACCGCCGCCGAGTTCGTCAAGGTCTTCGACGAGCGCGCCGCCGCGGCCAACCTGCCCTACGCGCACGTGGAGGTGCAGGCCGCCGCCTCCTACACCGCCTGGCAGATCCTGGAGGCCGGCGTGCGCGGCGCGAACAGCCTGGACGACCGCAAGATCGCCGACTTCCTGAAGAAGAACAAGGTCGACACCATCCAGGGCCGCCTGCGCTTCAACGGGCCCAACAACTACGGCGATGACCTCATGAAGATCAAGCAGGTGCAGGGCGGGCTGTGGAAGGTGGTCTGGCCCACCTCGTTCGCGGCCCCCGGCGCGACGCTGCAGGTGCAATGAGCGCAGGAGCACGATGACCCTGCCCAGCCTCAACCTGCTGCTGCAATCGATCCTGTCGGGGATCTTCATCGGGGGTCTCTACGGCCTGATCGGGCTGGGGCTGGGCCTCACCTGGGGGCTGCTGCGCCAGATCAACCTGGCGCACTTCGGCCTGGTGTTCCTGGGCGGCTACCTGAGCTACCAGATGGCCGCCTCCTGGCGGCTGGACCCCCTGGTGGCGCTGGCGATCGTGCCGCCGGCGTTCTTCGCGCTCGGGGCGGGCATGCAGTGGGTGCTCTCGCGCTTCGCCATCACGCCCTTCAACTCGCTGCTGGTCACCTTCGGCATCACGGTGATGATCGAGAGCGCCATCCAGGGCCTCTGGACGGCGGACTACCGGCGCCTGGAGTCGCACTACAGCGACCTGAAGTTCACCGT
Organism: Burkholderiales bacterium; assembly: GCA_028868995.1. Taxonomy (GTDB): domain Bacteria; phylum Pseudomonadota; class Gammaproteobacteria; order Burkholderiales; family Burkholderiaceae_C; genus Ramlibacter. Next base: position 48,703 of record JAGWTH010000020.1, read on the forward strand.
CGGCCCGCTGTACGTGCCGGTGCCGGAGCTGCTCACCTTCGGGCTGGCGCTGGCCATCTCCCTGGGCATCTGGGCCGGCCTGCGCTACACGGACCTGGGCAAGGCGCTGCGGGCGATGGCGGAGGACGGCCCGATCGCGACCGCCTTCGGCATCGACGCGAAGACCCTGTCGCTGGTGCTGGCGGGCGGCTGCGCGGCGCTGGCGGGCGTGGCCGGGGTGTGCCTGGCGCTCACCTTCACGCTGACGCCCTCGCAGATCTTCGCCTGGGTGGGCGTGGTGTTCGCGGCGGTGATGCTGGGCGGACTGGGCAGCGCGCTGGGGCCGCTGGCCGCGGGCGTCGTGATCGGCGTGAGCGAGGCGATCACCATGGCGGTGGCCTCGCCCTCCTGGGCGCCGATCGTGTCCTTCTCGCTGCTGATCCTGATGCTGCTGTTCCGGCCGGGGAAGGCCTGAGTCCATGAAGAACAAGAACGTCCTGGCGATCGTCGCCGCGGGGCTGGCGCTGGCCGCGCTGCCCTGGCTCGGCCTGCCGGCCTTCTACGAGTCCATCCTGTACCTGGTGTGCCACTGGGTGGTGCTGGCCGTGTCCTGGAACATCCTGTCCGGGTATTCGGGCTACTTCTCCTTCGGCCACGGCGCCTTCTTCGGCGTCGGCATGTACACGACCGCGGTGCTGGCGGGCAAGCTGGACTGGCCTTTCCTGGCCACGCTGCCGTTCGCGGCGGCCGTGCCGGCGCTGCTGGGCCTGGCCATCGGCTTCGTGGTGTTCCGGGTCAAGGCGGTGCGCGGCGAGCTGTTCGCGTTGCTGACGCTGGCCGTCACCTTCGTGGTGGCGACCATCATCGTCAACACGCCCATCGACGGCGGCTCGGGCATCTACCTCAACTCGGTCGCGGTGCCGAGCCTGGGGCCGTCGCCGTCGTCCTCGCTGTACCTGATGATGCTCGCCGCGGCGGTGGCGACGCTGCTGGCGGCCTGGCGGGTGCAGGCGTCCCGGCTGGGCATCGGCCTGTTCGCGATCCACGACGACGAGGACGTCGCCGAGGTCATGGGCGTGCCGACCTTCCGCTACAAGCTCGCCGCCTTCGCGCTGTCCTGCGCGCTGGCGGGGCTGGCCGGCGGCATCCAGGCCCTGTTCGTGTCCTACGTGACCTCGTCCGAGACCTTCAACATCACGGTGCCGCTGACGGTGGTGCTCATGAGCGTGCTGGGCGGCACGCGCCACTGGGCGGGGCCGGCGGTGGGCGCGACGGCCATCACGGGGCTGCTGTACTTCTTCACCGCGGGCGACCATGCGGTGGCCGGGCGCGCGGCGGTCGGCGCGATCCTGGTGGTGGTGATCCTGTTCCTGCCCGAGGGCATCCTGGGGCAGTTCCTCCAGCGCCGGCCGGCCAAGGCGCAGGCGCGGCCCGAGGCGCCCCCTGCGGCGCCCGCCCCCGAGGTGCCCACGGCCAGCGTGCGCCCGCACCCGACCGCTGCGCCGCTGCTGGAAGTGCGCGGCCTGTCCAAGGCCTTCAAGGGCGTGCAGGCCCTGGACGGCGTCGACCTGCAGGTGCGCCCGGGGGAGATCCTGGGCCTGCTGGGGCCCAACGGCTCGGGCAAGTCGACCTTCATCAACGTGGTGAGCGGCCATTACCCGCTCTCGGCCGGCCGCATCGTGTTCGCCGGCCAGGACCTCACGGGCCTGCCGGCGCACCGCATGGCGCATGCGGGCATCGCCCGCACCTACCAGATCCCGCGGCCGTTCGCGCACATGACGGTGCTGCGCAACGTCGCCATGGTGGCGATGTTCGGCTGCGCCTCGCTGCGGGAGCAGGAGGCCGAGCGCGAGGCCTGGAAGTGGCTGGAATTCACCGGGCTGCAGGCGCGCGCGCAGGCCCTGCCGGAGGACCTCAACCTGCACCAGCGCAAGTTCCTGGAGCTCGCCCGCGCGCTGGCCGCCCGGCCGCGCCTGGTGCTGCTGGACGAGGTGCTGTCGGGCCTCACGCCCAGCGAGATCAACGAGGCCATCGAACTGATCCGCCGCATCCGCGACCAGGGGGCGACCATCGTCTTCGTGGAGCACGTGATGCGCGCGGTGATGGCGCTCACCGACCGCATCGTCGTCCTGAACCACGGCCGGCTGATCGCCCAGGGCCACGCCAACGAGGTGATGCAGGACGCGCAGGTCGTCAGCGCCTACCTGGGAAAGCCCGCCCATGCTTGAAGTGACCGGACTGAATGCCTCCTATGGCGCGGCGCCGGCGCTGTGGGACGTGTCCCTGCAGGTGGCCGGCGGCGAGCTGGTGTGCGTGGTCGGGCCCAACGGCGCCGGCAAGAGCACCCTGATCAACGTGGTCGCCGGCCTGCACCGCGCGCGCGGCGGCCGGCTGCGCTTCGACGGCGAGGACATCACCCAGCTGCCCAGCCACCGCTTCTGCGGCGCGGGCATCGCCATCGTGCCCGAGGGCCGCCGGCTGTTCACCGGCATGAGCGTGCTGGACAACCTGGAACTGGGCAGCTACCTGCCGCACGCGCGTCGCGAGCGCGTGCGCTCGCTGGAACGGGTGCTGGCGCTGTTCCCGGCGCTGAAGGCCAGGCTGCACGCCCCGGCCGGCGCGCTGTCGGGCGGCCAGCAGCAGATGGTGGCGATCGGCCGCGCGCTCATGAGCCTGCCGCGCCTGCTGCTGCTCGATGAACCCTCCCTCGGCCTGGCGCCCGCCGTGGTGCTCGACATGTTCGCGGCGATCCGGGGGATCAACGAGGGCGGCACCTCCGTGCTGCTGGTGGAGCAGAACGTCGTCATGGCGCTGGAGATCGCGCGCCGCGCCTACGTGATGGAGGAGGGCCGCATCGTCGCCGAGGGGCCGGCCGGCGAGCTGATGGACCGGCCCGAGATCCGCAAGGCCTACCTGGGACTCGAGACGCACTGAGTCCGCCCTGGCTGGGGTTTTCGTATAAGCGGAAGCCTTAAAAGAAGATTTGATTGCCTAGGGATAAGACTTCACAAGTCGCCGTATTTCCTCTTCTACAAGGTCCAATTCCCGCCCGATGCGCTCCATGGCGGCCTGCCAGCCTTCGGCTTGGGCTGACCGGCGCTCCTGCACGGCCCGCAGCAGCCGAGGTGCCTGAATGAAGTGGCAACTCCCCTCCAGCCGGTGGAGCTCTTCCCCGAGTTCCTGACTCTCCAGGCCACCCGCCAAGACCAACCGAGCCCTTGGAATATGGTCTAGAAAGGTAGTGAGTATACGCTCCTGAAGCTTCCGGTCGCCCAGGGTCAGGCGCTCGAGCGCCTCCATGTCCAAGGTGGGCTGAGGCCTGGAGCGCTTGGCGTGACGCATGCCTCTCGTCAGTTGCATCTGTACACGAAATACTTCCAACGGATGATAGTCCAAAAATCGGTTTAGTTTACAGTTTGTATCATGTTTCTAACGATTTCACGGAAATCGTATGGGGCGCAAGCTCTGGTCCGCGTGCCTCGCTGGCGGGCCGACTATCGCGTCCAGCTCTGGGCCGGCTGCGTGGTGCTGCTGCTATGCCTTTGGGGCGGGCTGGTCCACGCGGTCCTGAACAACGCGAGTGAGGCGCGCGCCCAGCGGCGCGAGAAGGCGCTGGCGACGGCCAACGGCTTCGCCGAGTATTTCCGGCTGCACCTGATGCAGGTGGACCGAGTGCTGCTCAACCTGCGCGAAATCTACGCGCAGACCGGCAGGCTGCCTGACCGCTCACTGATCCTGGCCGACATGGGCGACCGGGAATCGGTCGTCATCAACGTGGCCGTGGCCGGCGAGGATGGCGTCATCAAGGCAAGCGCACTGCCCGAGGCCGGGCCGATCAGCATCGCGGACCGGGAGCATTTCCAGGCGCTGCGGCGTGATCCGCGCGATCGAATCTACGTCGGCCCCCCGGTGGTCGGGCGCATGACCAGGCAGCTCGCGATCCCCGTGGCGCGCCCGGTCCTGGATGCGGGTGGGCGATTCCGCGGGGTGATCTTCGCATCGATCGACCCGACGCTGCTGCAACGGTACTTCCAGTCGGTCGATGCGTTCGCCGATGGCGGCGCGATCTCGCTGGTCCAGGTGGACCCGCCCCGTATCCTGGCGCGATTCACCCACGGCCATCTCTCCGGGGGCCAGTCCCTGGAAGGGGCCGCGAACTGGGCCTCGATCGCATCCGGGGCGTCGGGGACCTTCGAGGCCCGCAGCGTCATCGACGGCAAGGCGCGCATCTTCGGATTCAGCCGCGTGGGCGGGTCCCCGGTGGCGGTCCTCGCCAGCACGGAATTCTCCGACTGGCCTGTCCTGACCAACCCCGGCTACCTCGCGGCCGTCCTCCTGGGGCTCCTCTGCACCGCCAGCCTGGTGTTCCTCACCCGCCTCCTGTCGCGGCGGACCCTGGAGCAGCAGCGCGTGATCGCGCGCCTGCAGGAGAGCAGGGCGCGGGAGGCGGAGGCCAGTCGCCTGAAGTCCGGATTCCTCGCTTCGGTATCTCACGAGTTGCGCACGCCTCTGCACGCCATCGTGGGGTTTTCGGAACTCATCCGAGACCATTCCGGAGACCCGCAGGCGAGCCAATACGCTTCGCTCATCCACAGCAGCGGAGTTCACCTCCATTCGCTCGTGAACACACTACTTGACCTCGCCAAGATCGAGGCTGGCCGCATGGAACTGCACCTGGAGACCGTCGACGTGGGCGAGTTGATCGAAACGCTGGTCGAGACCCATCGCGTGGCGGCACAGAAGAAGGGGCTGTCGATGGCTCTGCAGCTGTCCCTGCCCCCGGATGCGCGCCTCGAAGCGGAGACAGACCGAACCAAACTGACACAGATCCTGAACAACGTGCTGCACAACGCAGTGAAATTCACTTCGGAGGGGGCCGTGAGGGTAGCGGTGTCGGTGGTTGGAACGACCCTTGTGCTTCGGGTGAACGACACGGGCAGCGGGATCGCGCCCCACCATCTGCCGCATGTCTTCGAGCAGTTTCGGCGTGCCCATGACGAATTCAGCGAGCAGGAAGGAACGGGCCTCGGCCTGCCCCTGTCGCGCCAACTCCTCGCGCTGCTCGGGGGCACGATCGCAATCCAGTCCTGGGTAGGCAAGGGAACGACCGTTGAGGTTCGCTTGCCGGGAATCCGAATCTTGGAACACTAAATGAGCATGCAACCCGTCGAAGGACTCGTCTACGTCGTGGATGATGTCGAGTGCAATCGCCTCCTCGGTGAGGCGCACTTGAAACTGCTCGGATGGCGCGTGCGCACCTTGGCGAGCGCACGTGAGGCCTTGCTGGCGTTGCGGGAGGAGACTCCCCAGTCAATGCTGGTCGACATGCGCATGCCCGAAATGACCGGCCGAGAGCTTGCCAGCTTGCTCCAATCGCGTGCCGACACGCGCGTCATCCGGCTTGTCGGCTACACCGCCCACGCTCATCCCGACGAAATTCGCAAATTCCGCGAAGCGGGATTCGCGGAGGTACTCATCAAGCCTGCACAGATGGCGGACATGGAGCGGGTATTCGGGAGGAGAGCATGACCGATCTCCAGGCTGCGGCTCCATCCGGGGCGCCACGCTGGTTGTCATCTGATGTCAGGCCGGAGCCTGCGAAGCCGTCGGTGCTCATCATCGACGACCACGACATCGCGCGCTTCGCGCTCGAGGCCGCGATCCTCGGCTGCCCCGCGCTGCGGCTGGTCGGCTCGGCGGCCAGCCTCGCCGACGGCCTGTCGAAGATCCGCGACCTCCGGCCGGACCTGGTGATCACGGATCTCGCCCTGCCCGATGGCAAGGGTGCGGAGACGCTGCGGGCCGTGCTGGAGGCCCAGGGCCCGCGCCGGACCCTGGTGGTGTCGATGCACGACGAGCTTTCCTACGGCCAGATGGCGCTTCGCGCCGGCGCGGCCGGCTACCTGATGAAGGACAACGCGCAGGCCAACGTGGTGCGGGCGGCGACCACGGTGCTGGAAGGCGGCCGCTGGGCGAGCCCCGCGCTCGCCGCGCGGCTGCTGGACCAGGTGCTGGCACCCGAGCGCCGGGACGCGGACGCGGGCCAGGCGCGGTTGACCGTGCGCGAACTCGAGGTGCTGGAGCAGCTGAAGGCGGGCCGCACCACCAAGGAAATCGCCGCGGCCCTCGGCCTCAGCGTGCGCACGGTGGACCTCTATCGCGCGAGCATCAAGCGCAAGCTGCACCTGCGCACGGGCGTGCAGCTGGTCGTGTACGCGATCAACAAGCTCTGAGCCACCCCGTTCCCCGTTCCCGGCAGGTCGCGTCAGCCACCTGCCGGTTGGCCGTTGCCTGGCCGAACGAATGTGACCGATTGCAACTACATGGTCGTCCCACGCAGAACTACATAGTCGCGCGTGCGTGACACGCGCGAGCATGGAGGCCATACGGGAAGCCATGCCGGACGAGGGCGGCAAGTCCCGGAAGCCGCGACAGGAGGGCCGACATGTTCCAACCCATTCAACCAGGAGTTTCATCCCGCTTCCCGGGGGAGCGCGGCACGCGCGGCCTGGGACTGCGCGGCGCCGACCGGGGCTTCGCCGGGCGCTTCGCTCCGCGGGCCGACGGCCCCCTGCCGGTCGCGGCTGCGGTGACCGCCGCCGTGGAGCAGGAGCGGGCGCGGGTGGCCCACGAGCTCCACGATGACGTGACCCAGGCGCTGTTCGCGCTGAAGATCGATTGCGCCTGGCTGCGCCAGAACCTCCAGCGCGATCCCCGCCGAGCGCTGCAGCGCCTGGAAGCCATGCAGGCGCTGCTGGATGGCTCGGCCGCCTCGGTGCGGCGCATCGCCACCGGTCTGCGGCCCCTGGCCCTGGCGGAGCAAGGGCTGGCCCCGGCGATCGAAAGGCTGGTTCGCGAGTTCCTCGCCTGCACCGGGACGCGTTGCGATCTCTACCTCGCGGGGGACCTGGGCCTGCACGAGCCCTACGCGTCCACCCTGTTCCGCCTGGTCCAGGAGGCCCTGGCCAATGCGCGCAAGCATGCCGACGCGAAGGAGGTCACGGTGAACATCTCCCGGCAGGGGGACCTGCTGTCGTTCTGCGTGCGTGATGACGGCAAGGGGTTTTCGCCGCGCGCGGCCCAGCGTGCCGACGCGATGGGCCTCGCCGGCATGCAGGAACGGGTGCATCTGGTCGGGGGGGAGCTGCTCGTGTCGAGCACGCCCGGCGGCGGCACGATGGTCGCCGGCTGCATGCGCGTCGACCCGCAGCCGGACGCCGACCCGGAACAGCGAGGAGGCGACCGTGGGCTGCTGTGACGGTCACTGCCAAGACGAAGGCAGGAACTGCAGCGGCGCGCACCAGGCCACGCGCGTGGCGATGCGCCGCTTGTGGCTGCCGCTGCTGTGTTTCCTGGCGATCACGGCCTGGGCCGTGCTCACCGGTCCCTCGGCATGAATTTTGTTCGGGGGGACCGCGGCTGTCCGAGGGCATCCGGGCCGGTCGCCCCCCCAGTTGGAGAGAAGAAATGAAATTCCTTGAAGAAACGAGCGAGCGCTACCTGGCACAGGACATCGTGCCCGGCGCTCCGGAGCACGCGCCCGCCGCTTCCGGCGCGCCCGTGCAGGTCTACCTCGTGGCACAGCCGCTGGTGGGATGGGGCCTGCAGCGCATGGTGCAGACGGCCGGGCCGCGCTTCCAGCTGGCCGGCGTGTCCGCGCGCCTCGAGGAGTCGCTGCCCATCCTCGAACGCAGCCTGCCCGACGTGGTCGTGCTCGACTTCGACGACGGTTACGGCGTGGAGGACCTGCGCGATGCCTACCATGCGATGCGCGCGAAGGTGCTGGTGCTCACGGGTGTCACGGACCCGGCGTTTCTCACCCAGCTGCTCCATGCCGGCGCCACCGGCGTGCTGCAGAAGCGCGAGGCGCCGGCGGCCCTCCTTCGGGCCATCGACACGGTCGGCGCGGGCCGCGTCTTCGCCACCGAGTCGGCCACCGATCGCCTGTTCGAGGTGGCCGCGCGCAGCGCGGCCCGGCGCCAGGACGGAGACGCCAGCCGCATCGCGAGCCTGACCCTGCGCGAGCGCCAGACCATCGCCGCCGTCACCTCCGATGCCTCGGCGCCGGTCAAGGTGATCGCCGGGCGGCTGTGCATCAGCGAGCACACGCTGCGCAACCACCTGACCTCGATCTACTCCAAGCTGGGCGTGACGGGGCGCCTGGCGCTGCACGCTTACGCAGACCAGCATGCGCTCAAGGGCGCTGCCGCGCGGATGGGGCGCGACGCCCGCTGATGCGCCGCCGGCCGTCGCGTCCCGTGCCCGGCCCACGGGACATCCCCCCACAAAAAAGGGTGGGATCGACCATGGTCCGCGCACCCGCGGCCCGGTCACACTTCCGCATGCGACCGATGGCCAGGACCCACGATTCCGAGAACTTCCGCCTGCAGCTGCAGCTGCCGGACGGCAGTCCGGCGGTCGCGACCGAGCTCGATGCCTCGGGCATGCTGCTCGAGACTTCCGCGCGCCTGCGGCCGGGCCAGGAGCTCGCCTTCGAACTGCGCGCGCCCGACTCCCATCTCGTCTTCGTCGTGCACGGCGAGATCGTCTCCGTGCACCGCTACGGCGCGCTGCTGCGCGCGCGCGTCCACTTCAACGACCTGAGCCTGCGCGGCGCGCACTGAGCCGCTCGCGGCGCGCGCCTTCCCCGGCCCGCGAGGACGCACTCCGGGGCGGGTGCGACTTCCTTCACGCACCTCCTGCCTCTCCATGACATCACCGGGACAGGTGTCCTGGGAAGTCGGGAGGCTTCGCCCGCGCGCGTGCCGCGACGGCTGCGTACATTTTTTTGCATGTGTTCGCCGTGCGTCGAGAGCTCGTCGCGACGCGGCGCGCGCCTCCTTCCAACCGAGGACCCCATGAGCCAACGCACCATCGCCATCGTCGCCGGCACCCGTCCCGAAATCATCAAGCTCGCCCCCGTGTACCGGACCCTGCGCATGAGCGACGACATGGACGTCCGCTGGATCCACACGGGCCAGCACGCCGACATGGCGTGGGACATGCTCCGCTGCTTCGGCATCGTCCCGGACGCGCAACTGCACCGCACGGGAACCACGCTGGAGGAATTCAGCACGGGCTGCCGGACGCAGCTCGACGTCCTGCGCTCCCGCGAAGCCTGGGATGCCTGCGTCGTCCAGGGCGACACCGAGAGCGCGTTCGTCGGGGCGCTGTCTTCGTTCTACGGGCGGGTGCCGGTGGTGCACGTGGAAGCGGGCCTGCGGACGCGCGACCTGGAGCGCCCGTTCCCGGAAGAGGGCATCCGCCAGATGATCAGCCGCATCGCGGCGCTGCACCTGGCGCCGACCGAGCGCGCGCGCCAGGCGCTGCTGGCCGAAGGCGTGGAGCCGCAGCGCATCCGCGTCACCGGCAACACGGTCGTCGACGCCCAGCTGTGGGTCTGCTCGCTGTACGGCATCCGCCGCCAGCAGGGGCCCGACCGCGGGCACATCCTGGTGACCGCCCACCGGCGCGAGCACTGGGGCCGGGACATGGAGGAGACATTCCATGCGGTGGCCGACATTGCCGCGGCCTATCCGGCCACGCACGTCCTGTTTCCCGTGCACCTCAACCCGGCGGTCCAGAAGCCGGCCCGGGAGATCCTCGGCCGGCTGCCGAACGTGTCGCTGGTGGCGCCGCTGGACTACCTCGGCATGCAACGGGCGCTGGCCAACGCGCGCCTGCTGCTGACCGACTCGGGCGGGCTGCAGGAGGAGGCGCCGACCTTCCACGTTCCCACGCTGGTGCTGCGGCGCGAGACGGAGCGGCCCGAGGCGGTCGAGGCCGGCTGCGCGGAACTGGTCGGTCCTGGCCGCGCGGACATCGTGGCCGCCACCCGCCGCCTCATGGACGACCCCGACGCCGCCGCCGCCATGCGGGATGTCGCCAATCCCTTCGGCGACGGCCATGCGGCCGAGCGGGTCCTGCAGGCGATGCAGGAGCTCCTGGGCCTGCAGCGTGCGCGGCCTCAGCTGCAGGTGCTGCGCGGCGTCGGCGCCGGCGCGGTCGCGGCACGGCACCAGCCCCACGGCCGCGCTTGAGAGGCCATGCGATGAGCCTGCCCGACTTCCTCGCGCAGATCGCCGGCGCCATGGAGGCGCTGACGGCCGTGCTGCTCGTGGTGATCCTCGCGTCGTCCCTGGACGACGCCTTCCTTGACGTCAACTACTGGGTGCGCCGGCTGCGGCGTCCGCGCGGCTGGCCGGTGCGTCCGCACGCATCCGCCCAGGCCCTGCGCGCCCTCCCCGAGGTGCCCATGGCGATCATGGTCCCGGCCTGGCATGAAAGCGACGTCATCGCCGCCATGCTGGACAACCTGATCCGGCGCCAGGAGTACGACGACTACGTCGTTTTCGTGGGCACCTACCCGAACGATCCGCAGACCATCGCCGAGGTCGAGCGCATGGCGGCCTTGCACCCGCGGGTGCGGCGGGTGGATGTCGGCCATCCCGGGCCGACCTGCAAGGCGGACTGCCTCAATGCCATCGTCGAGGAGATCTTCCGCCACGAGCGGGTTGCCAAGCGCAAGTTCCACGGCATCGTGATGCACGACAGCGAGGACGTGCTGCATTCGCTGGAGCTGCGCTATTTCTCGGCTGCGCTCGCGCACTTCGACATGGTGCAGATCCCTGTAGTGGCGCTGGAGCGCGGGGTGCACGCCCTCGTGGCCGGGACCTACATGGACGAATTCGCGGAGTCGCACGCGAAGGAGATGCTGGTGCGCGAGGCGATGTGCGGCAGCATCCCCTCGGCCGGCGTCGGCACCTGCTTCTCGCGCGCGGCGATCCGGGCCCTGTGGGACCGGTCGGAGGGGGAGCCCTACCGCACCGACAGCCTGACCGAGGACTACGAGATCGGGATGCGCCTGGCGGAGCTGGGCCTGCGATCGAGCTTCGAGGTGGTGGACATCGTCGAGGACGGGCCGGGCGCGCCGTCGCAGGCGCTCGTGCCCGAAACCGAGAGGCTGCTGTCCGTGCGCGAGTTCTTCCCGGCGAGCTTCCGCGCGGCCTACCGGCAGAAGGCGCGCTGGATCCTGGGCATCGGCCTGCAGTCGTGGGAACAGATGCCGATGCGCGGCCGGTCCGCCGGGGACATCTACATGATGCTGCACGACCGCAAGGGGGTGGTGACCGCCTTCGTGCCGCCGGTGGCCTACCTGATCCTGCTCTACGCAATGCTGCTGGAGGGGGCGACCGCAGCCGACCTGATCCCCGCGCCCTCCGGCGGCCTGCTCGGCGCCAGTGCCGCCTGGATGGCCCTCGTCTACGTCAACGGCAGCCTGCTCGCGGTGCGCTGCGTGCAGCGGGCGTACTTCACCACCTCCATCTACGGCTGGAAGCAGGGCATCGCGGCGATCCCGCGCATGGTGGTGGGCAACTTCGTCAACTGCATGGCGGCCGCGCGGGCCTGGCGCCTGTACCTCGTGCACCGCCTGGCACGCCGCCCCCTGGCCTGGGAGAAGACCGCGCACCAGTTTCCGGACCTCCCCGAACCCGAGGGGATGCCGGCGTTCGCCGCCGTGCCCCTGTCGGCCGGCCGCCCCGCGCTGGCGCTGGTTCCGGGCTCCGCGCCGCCCGGCCGCCCGGCCAGCCATCCCCTGCCGCACATGCCGCGCCGGCGGGTGCCGCACGCATCCGCGGCGGCCGAACCGGACCTCGGCCCGCAACGCATTCCCCACCCCTGACCCGCAGAGGAAGTTCCATGAAACCTGCCCTGAAGCGCATGGCGGCCATGCTTGTCGCCACCCTCTCCGTCGCGGCCTCCCTGGCCCAGCCCGTGAAGCCGCCGCCGCTGCCGGCCGGATCGGAGCTCGCCCGGCCCCAGCCCGGCATGAACGAGCCGGAGCGCAAGCGCATGCACCGCGCGCACAAGCAGCCGCACCCGCGCGACTACCGCGTGGACGACAGCGTGCAACCTCCTCCGCCCGCAACGCCGGGCAGCAGGAACCCCAACGCGGGCCGGTGAGGAGCACGCCATGAACCGCTTCGTCCGCTTCCTCCTCGTCGCCTGCGCGCTCTGCGCGTCCTTCCTGGCCGCTCCCGCGCAGGCCGGCCCCCGGGTGCTGGCCCTCTACGACGCTCCCCAGGGCACCCCCTACGACAAGCTGGGCTTCGCCTACGCCATCATGCTGCGCAACCTGCTGGGCCACTTCGACGCCCAGGTGGACCTGCAACCGGTCGGCAGCTACACCGCCGGGTCGCTCGCCAACTACGACGCGACCTTCTACCTCGGCGCCATCTACGACAACCCGATCCCGGCGGCCTTCCTCGCGGACGCGGCCGTCGCCACGAAACCGCTGGTCTGGTTCAAGTACAACCTGTGGCAGCTCGCCTGGAACAGCGCCTACAACTTCCAGGCCACCCGAGGCATCGCCTTCCAGGGGCTGCGCGGATTCAACGCGCCCCCCTCGGCGGCGAACCCCAGCCCGGGATTCTTCGACACGGTGAAGTTCAAGGGCCTGAACTTCGTCAAGTACTACGCCTTCAACAGCGCGACCGGCGTCGTCAGCGCGGACCCGGACATCGGCGTGACGGCGGTGACCGACCCGACGAAAGCCACCGTGCCGGTGAGCGTGGCCAACTCCGTCACCGGCGAAGTCGCTCCCTACATGATTCGCTCCGGCAACTTCTGGTACGTGGCCGACATGCCCTTCAGCTTCATCGGCCCGCGCGACCGGTACCTGGTCTTCGCGGACCAGCTGCATGACATGCTGGGCATCAACCATGCCGAGAGCCACCAGGCCATGGTGCGACTGGAGGACGTGGGCGCGATGGTCACCGTCAGCTCGATGAAGAAGCTCTCGGACTACCTGTACCAGCGGCACATCCCGTTCTCGGTCGCCGTCATTCCCCACTACATGGACCCGCTGGGTGTCTACAACGGCGGCGTGCCGATGGACGTTTCGCTGTCCCAGGCGACCAACCTGAAGACCTCGCTCGACTACGCGCTGCAGCGCGGCGGCGACCTGGTGATGCACGGCTTCACGCACCAGTACGACGCGATGCGCAACCCGCACACCGGGGTGAGCGGGGACGACTTCGAGTTCTGGAACATCGTGGCCAACTCGCCGGTGGCGGAGGACTCCACGTCCTGGACGCTCGGCCGCCTGAACTCGGGCCTGACCGAGCTCACCGCCAACGGCTACAAGGTGTTCGCCTGGGAGACTCCGCACTACCAGGCCTCGGCCACCGCCTCGCGCGCCTTCGCGCAGAAGTTCGCCAAGACCTACCAGCGGGTCGTGTACTACACGGCCGACCAGCCGGACTTCACCGCCTCGGTGGCCCGCGACTACGCGGTGGGCCAGATCTTCCCGTACCCGGTCCGCACGGACTACTACGGCCAGCGGGTGCTGCCGGAAAGCCTGGGCAACATCGAGTACGACATCCACCTGATCGACCCGACGTCGAACTACAACTACACGGCCCAGGACATCATCACCAACGCGGCCTACGTCAAGACCGTGCGTGACGGCGTCGCCTCCTGGTTCTTCCATCCGTTCTGGCTCGACCCCGACCTGGGCGTTCCGGGCTTCACGGACTTCAAGACCACCATCACCGGCATCACCAACCTGGGCTTCACCTGGGTGCGCGCCAGCACCCTGCCCTAGGAGAGTCCATGCAGTTCCCTTCGCCAGCCTTCCCGCGCCGGCCGTCTTACCGTGCGGTCGCCGCCGCGGCGGCCCTGGTCCTCGCCTGCCATGCGGCGGGCGCGGCGCAGACGGGGCCGGTGTCGCCCCAGGCCCGCGCGCAGGCGGCGTACGCGGCGGCCGATGCCGCCTACCAGGCCTACGCCGCCGGCGCCTACGCGGACGCCGCCGACCATGCGGCGCGCGCCACGAACCTGGTGCCGCGGCGGCGCGACTACTGGCTGCTGCTCGCCCGGGCGCAGATGGCCTTGGGCCGGCTGCACGCGGCCAGCCTGGCGCTGGACGCGGCCGAGCGCGCGCGGGGCGACGACGCGGCGCTGGCGAAGCTGCAGGACGAACTGACGCAGGCACGCGCCCGCGAGGCGGCCGGGGCGATGTATGCCGCGCTGGCGGCGGGCGAGCTGCCGCGCGCGGTCGACAGCGGCACGCTGGCGGTGCGCCTGGCTCCGGCCGATCCCGCCTATCGCCTGGTGCTGGTGCACACGCTGTTGCGCCAGCGGCGTTTCGCCGAGGCGCAGGGTTTTGCCGCGGAAGGACTGGCGCAGCGGCCGGGCGATGGAGCCCTGTGGGCGCTGAGCGCCCAGGCATTGCATGCCCTCGGCAAGGACGACGAGGCATCGGGCGCGGCGGCGCGCGCGTTGCAGCAGCCGGCCCCCGAGGCATTGCTCCGGCAGCAGCGGCTGCTGGCTGCCGACCTCGCGCTGGCGCAGGGCCGGCCCGGCGGCATCGGGGAACTGGTGGAACCGATGGGAGCCCAGGACGCCGCCGCGCAGAGCCGGCGGGACTGGGCCGCCCAGGAGTTCGCGCGGCCGCAGGGGCCGCGGCCCGCGCTGCCGCTGCCGGCGATCGACTGCAGCGGCGTGCAGTCCCAGGGCACTTGCATGCTGCAGGCCGGCGCGCTGCAGGCGCTGCCCGGACATGCCGATGCCACGGCGGCCTATGCGGCCATGGACCGGAAGGATTACGGTGCCGCGCTGCGGCATGCGCGCCTGGCCACCGAGGCATCGCCCGGCCAGCGGGCGTGGTGGCGCCTGCACCTGCAGGCGGCCATCGGCGCCGGGGAGCGGGACGAGGCCGAGGCCATCGCGGCGCGGCCCGAACTCGCCGCGCAGGACCGCCTCCAACTGGCCTACCTGTCGCTGCGCGCGGGCGACGACCCGGCCGGACTGCGGACCTTCGCCAGCCTCGAGGCCCAGGGCGAACTGCCGCCCCCGGCCACGCTCGACGCCGCCTATGCGGCGGTGCGCGCCGGTCGCGACGAGGAGGCGCTCGCCTACTTCGACCAGGCGGTCGCCTACGCCAACGAGGGCAGGCTGCCGCTGGACCCGCAGCGCCTTTACGAGACGAAGCGCGAGGCCGCCGACGTTTCCCGCAAGTGGGGCGTGCTCGCCTCCGTCACTTCGCGCAACGCCGCCGGCATCGAGCCGGTGTTCGGCGCGATCGGCAGCGGCGGCAACCAGCGCACCACCCAGGGCGGCACCGAGGCCTACTGGCGTCCCTGGGGCTATGGAGGCGGGCGCTACGTCGAGGTGTTCGCGCGGGGCTTCGCCACGCTGGCCGCCGACGCCCCCGGCGCCTGGACCGGCGGCGACAGCTTCCAGGGCGGCATCGGCGCGCGCTGGAAGCCGCTCGCCGAGCACGACCTGGTGCTCTCCGGTTCGCGGATCTTCGGCCCCAACGTCCGCGATGCGTGGCTGCTGCAGGCGGGCTACTCGCTGGAGAAGGGCACCGAGCTGCGGCTGGACGTGCCGAGCTGGTGGACCACGCGCAACTACGTGGAAGCGGGCAAGTACCTCGGCGAGGGCCAGCACGCGTGGTACGCGGTCGCTTCGCTGACCGCGGGGCGCAGCTGGAGGGTCGGCGGCGACGAGCGCACCGCGATCTATCCGCACCTGTACCTCGGCGCGGAGCACCGCTCCGACGATCCCGTCGCCCGCACGTCCTCCGGCGTCGGCGCCGGCGTGACGGTGCGCCAGTGGTTCCGCGAGGGGGCGACCCGCGGGCCCCACTCCTGGTGGGAAGTGACCCTCCAGTACCGCCACGGCACGTCCGGCGACAAGCGCCTCGACGGCCCGTACCTCGGCGTCGCGCTCTCGTTCTGAACCGGGCGCCGGGACCTCCCGGGACATTTGCACCAGCGAAATCGGGAGAGTTGCATCAGGCGCCGCCCCGGTTTGTTTCCTAAAGTGACTTCAACGATACGAAGTGACACGAACGACACAAACGCGGGAACCACGCTCATGCAACTGCTCAACTCCTTCATCAACCTGGTTGCGGAACTGGCCGACCAGCCGGGCGTCGCCGCACTGGTGGTGCTGCTGGTGCTTGCAGCAGTGAGCGACCTGCACACCTACCGCATCCCCAACGCCCTGACCGTGAGCGGCATGGCGCTCGGCCTGATCGCCACGACGCTCACGGCCAAGGTGCCCGCCACGGGCTTCCTGCACGCCGCGGGCGGCCTGCTGACCGCGCTGCTGTGCCTGATCCCCCTGCATGCGCTGCGCGTGATGGGCGGCGGCGACGTCAAGCTGATGGCCATGGTCGGTGCCTTCGTCGGCGTGCCGGACATCCTCCCCGCCCTGCTGTTCGTGTTCATCGCCGGCGGCGTCGCGGCGGTCGTCTTCGCCGTCTCGCGCCGCCGCGTCCGTCGCCTCATGGGCAATGTCGGCGACATCGTCCGCTCGGCCGCGGCGGGCGCCCTGACGGGCACGTCCCCCGCGCCCGCCGGCATGGTGTCCGCCGGCCGCCTGCCCTTCGCCATTCCGATCGGGGTGGGCACCGTCGCCTTCCTCCTCTACCGCCAGGCCCTTTCCGCCTGAAGTCCGACCCAGGAGCTCACCATGAAGAACCTCAAGGCCATCGTCCTGCTGGCGCTCGCGATCCTCGCGGGGCTCGGGGCCGCCCTCTACGCCGCCGCCACGGCCGGCGGCAGCCGCATCTCCGCCACCAAGGTGGTGGTCGCCGCCCAGGACATCGAGCCCGGGACCAAGCTCAACGCGCAGATGCTGTCGGTGGCCGAGTGGCCCCTCGGTTCGGTGCCGGCCGGCGCCTTCAGCGAGGCTCGCGCGCTGGATGACCGCGTGGTGCGCTCGGGGCTGACCCGCGGCGAGCCGCTGCTCGATCGCAAGCTCATGCCGGTCGGGGCGCAAGGCGGCCTGTCCGCGGTGATCTCGGAGGGCAAGCGGGCCATGACGGTGCGGGTGAACGACGTCGTCGGTGTCGCCGGCTTCGCGCTGCCCGGCAACTACGTCGACGTGATGGTCAACGCGCAGCGCGAACGGGGCAAGGGCCAGCAGCCCGAGCCCGTGAGCCTCACGGTGCTGGAACACGTGCTGGTCCTGGCGGTGGCGCAGGAAGCCGGCCGCGACGAGACCAAGCCGAAGGTGGTGAACGCGGTCACCCTGGAGCTGACGCCGCAGGACGCCGAGAAGCTGGACCTGGCGCGCAGCGTCGGCACGCTGTCCCTCGTGCTGCGCAACCAGCTGGACAAGAGCCAGGTCGCGAGCGAAGGCATCTCCAAGGACGCGCTGTTCGCGGCGGTGCAGGCGGTGCAGCCCGTCGCCGCGCCGGCGCCGGC
>JAGWTH010000021.1 GCA_028868995.1 Burkholderiales bacterium
TGTCCACCTGCTGCGGCGTGCAGCCCTCGTCCAGCAGGAAGCCGGCCTGGCGGCTGTACTGCTCGATCATGCGGTTGCCGATGAAGCCGTCGCACACGCCCGAGACCACCGCGGTCTTCCTGATCTTCTTGGCCGTGGCCATGACGGTCGCCATCACGTCCTTGGCGGTCTTCGCGCCGCGCACGACCTCCAGCAGCTTCATCACGTTGGCCGGGCTGAAGAAATGCAGGCCGACCACGTCCTCGGGCCGCCTGGTGAAGGCGGCGATCTTGTTGACGTCCAGCGTGGAGGTGTTGGAGGCGAGGATCGCGCCCTTCTTCATCACCTCGTCGAGCTTCTCGAAGACCTTCTGCTTGACTCCCATCTCCTCGAACACGGCCTCGATCACCAGGTCGGCGCCGCCGATGTCCTCGTAGGAAAGCGTGGTCTTCAGCAGCGCCATGCGCTGCTCGTACTTGTCCTGCTTGAGCTTGCCGCGCTTGACCTGGGACTCGTAGTTCTTGCGGATGGTGGCGACGCCGCGGTCCAGGGCCTCCTGCTTCATCTCCAGGATCGTCACCGGGATGCCGGCGTTCAGGAAGTTCATGGTGATGCCGCCGCCCATGGTGCCGGCGCCGATGACGGCGACCTTCTCGATGGGGCGCTTGGGCGTGTCTTCCGGCACGTCGGCGATCTTGGAGGCGGCGCGCTCGGCCATGAACAGGTGGCGCAGCGCGCGCGACTCGGGCGTGAACATCAGCGCGGTGAAGATCTCGCGCTCGTAGCTCATGCCCTGGTCGAACTTCATCTTGGTGGAGGACTCCACGGCGTCCACGCACCTGGCCGGCGCCGGGAAGTTCTTCGCCATGCCCTTGACCATGTTGCGGGCGAACTGGAAATACGCATCGCCCAGCGGGTGCTTCGAAGGCAGGTTGCGCACCAGCGGCAGCGGCCTCGCGTCGGCGACCGAGCGGGCGTAGGCCAGCGCCTCTTCGGCCAGCGACTCGGGCGAGGCGGCCATCTTGTCGAACAGCTTCTGGCCCGGCAGCTGGGCCAGAAGCTCGCTCTTCACCGGCTCGCCGCTCACGATCAGGTTCAGGGCGGGCTCGACGCCCAGCACGCGCGGCAGGCGCTGCGTGCCGCCGGCGCCCGGGATCAGGCCCAGCTTCACCTCGGGCAGGGCGATGTTGGCGCCCGGAGCGGCGATGCGGTAGTGGCAGCCCAGGGCCAGCTCCAGCCCGCCGCCCATGGCCACCGAGTGGATCGCCGCGACGATCGGCTTGGAGGAGTTCTCGCAGGTGAGGATCACCGACAGCAGGTTCGGGTCCTGCGTCGCCTTCATGCTGCCGAATTCCTTGATGTCGGCGCCGCCCGAGAAGGCCTTGCCGGCACCGGTCAGCACGATCGCCTTGACGGCCGCATCCGCATTGGCCCGGTCGATGCCCTCCGTGATGGCCAGCCGGGTGGCATAGCCCAGGCCATTGACGGGCGGGTTGTTCATCGTGATCACGGCGACGTCGCCGTGCACCTTGTATTCAGCCGTCATGCGGAAATCTCCAGTGGGTGAGCGGGAAAAGGGAGAAAAGAACGGTCGTTCGCTTTTTACGATTCTAAGGGGCTTCGAAACCGCGTCCCAGCCCGCGGCGTCACGGGCGGGACAAACAGCCGGGGTCTATCACAAGCGGGCCCGCAACTCCAGCGCGGCCGTGGACCCGCCAGCCACCGGCGTGCGGCCTCAGACCTCCAGCCACTCCTTGCGCACGTAGGCGTCGGCGCGCAGGGTGTCCGGCGTGCCGTGGAACACGATGCTGCCGTGGCCCATGACCAGGGCCCGGTCCGAGATCGCCATCGCGATCGTGAGCTTCTGCTCGATCAGCAGCACGGAGACGCCGCGCGCCTTGAGCGCCTTCAGGTACTCCCCCACCAGCTCCACGATCTTGGGCGCCAGGCCCTCGGTCGGCTCGTCGATGATGATCAGGTCCGGGTCGCCCATCAGCGTGCGGCACAGGGTCAGCATCTGCTGCTCGCCGCCGGAGAGCACGCCGGCCTCGGTGTGCTGGCGCTCCTTCAGGCGCGGGAACATGCCGTACATGTCGTCGAAGCTCCAGCGCCCCTTCTGGCGGGCGCTCTTCTGCCCGAGGACGAGGTTCTGGTGCACCGTGAGCCGGGGGAAGATGTCCCGGTTCTCCGGCACGTAGCCGATCCCGAGGTGGGCGATCTCGTAGGGCTTGCGGCCGATGAGGTTGCGGCCCTTCCACGCCACCTCGCCGGTGGCCTCCACCATGCCCATGATGGCCTTGGCGGTGGTGGAGCGGCCGGAGCCGTTGCGTCCCAGCAGGGCCACGATCTCGCCCTGGCCCACGTCGAACTGCACCCCGTGCAGCACATGGCCCTTGCCGTAGAAGGCGTGCAGGTTGCGGACTTCCAGCATGGTCAGTGCGCTCCCGCCTGTTCGTCGGCGACGGCGGAGCCGAGGTAGGCTTCCTGCACCTTCTGGTTGGCCCGCACCTTCTCGGGCGTGTCGTAGGCGATGATCTCGCCGTACACCACGACCGCGATCTTGTCGGCCAGGCCGAACACCACGCCCATGTCGTGCTCCACGGTCAGCAGGGTCTTTCCCACCGTGACTTCCTTGACCAGCTCGATGAAGCGCCGCGTTTCCTCCCGGCTCATGCCCGCCGTCGGCTCGTCCAGCAGGATGACGCTGGCGCCGCCGGCGATGGTGATGCCCACCTCCAGAGCGCGCTGCTCCGCGTAGGTGAGGTTGCCGGCCAGCACGTCGCGCTTGCGGTGCAGGTGGATGCGCTCCATCAGCTCCTCGGCCCGCTCGTTGGCGTCATCCAGGTCGGCCAGGAACCTCAGAAAGGTGTACTTGTAGCCCAGGCTCCAGAGCACGCCGCAGCGCAGGTTCTCGAACACCGACAGCTTGGGGAAGATGTTGGTGATCTGGAAGCTGCGCGACAGGCCCAGCCGGTTGATCTCGAAGGGCTTGCGGCCGTCGATGCGCTGGCCATTGAGCAGCACCTCGCCGCTCGTGGGGGCGAAGCGGCCGCTGATCAGGTTGAACAGCGTCGACTTGCCGGCGCCGTTGGGGCCGATCACCGCGACCCGCTCGCCCGGCTCCACCCGCAGGCTGCAGCCGCGGATGATCTCGGTGCGGCCGAAGCTCTTGCGCAGGTCCTTCAGCTCCAATGCGGGCGTCACAGGGCCTCCCTCCTCTTGATCTCCTTCTCGATCGCCTCCTGGACCTCGCCCCAGTGGCGCGCGAACTGGCGCCGCGCCACCTCGAACAGGCCGATGCCGGTGAGCAGCACGAAGGCGGCGCCGAACCAGGTGTCCGCCCCCCGGGCGTTGAGAGTCGCCCCCAGGAAGCGCAGCTTCGGGCCCAGCGCCGCGTTGAGCTGCAGGTGGTAGACCATCTCGATCATGGCCGCCGCGCCCACCAGCGCCACCAGCGCGGTGCCGAACAGGGCCAGGTAGCCCACCCACAGCTGCCGCAGCCGGCCGAAGGAGGCGACCCGCAGGTTCATCATGATCAGGCTGGCGATGCCGCCCGGTGCGTACATGACCATGAACAGGAACACCAGGCCCAGGTACAGCAGCCAGGCCTTGGTGAATTCCGACAGCAGCACGAAGGCCAGCACCATCAGCACGCCGCCGATGATGGGGCCGAAGAAGAAGGTCGCGCCGCCCAGGAAGGTGAACAGCAGGTAGGCGCCGGAGCGGTAGCCGCTCACCACCTCCGAGGTCACGATCTCGAAGTTCAGCGCCGCCAGCCCGCCCGAGATGCCGGCGAAGAAGGCCGCGATGATGAAGGAGAAGTAGCGCACCTTCTGCGTGTCGTAGCCGACGAACTCGACGCGCTCGGGGTTGTCGCGCACGGCGTTGAGCATGCGCCCCAGCGGCGTGCGCGTGAAGGCGAACATCAGCGCCGTGCAGGCGAAGGTGTAGAGCGCGATCAGGTAGTACAGCTGGATCTGCGGCCCGAAGGTGATGCCGAAGGGATGCGCTCCGGTCACGCGGTTGCTGGAGATGCCGCCCTCGCCGCCGAAGAACTCCGGGAACATCAGCGAGGACGCCGCCACCAGCTCGCCGATGCCCAGCGTGATCATCGCGAAGGGCGTGGCCGCCTTCTTGGTGGTCACGTAGCCGAACAGCACCGCGAACGCCGCCGAGGCGACGCCGCCCACGATCGGGATCAGGCTGACCGGGATCGGCCAGGTCCCCTGGCCCACCAGGTTGAGCGCGTGGATGGCCAGGAAGGCCCCCATGCCGGAGTAGACGGCATGGCCGAAGCTGAGCATGCCGCCCTGCCCCAGCAGCATGTTGTAGGACAGGCAGACGATGATGGCGATACCCATCTGCGACAGCAGCGTCTGCGACAGGCTGCTGGTGAACAGCAGCGGCGCGACGCCCAGGATCAGCGCGTAGCCGCTCCAGACCACCCAGCGCCCCACGTTGTAGGGCTTGAAAGCGTAGAAATCCCTGCTAGCCATTCTGGTTCAACCCTCGCGCGTGCCGAGCAGGCCCCTGGGCCGGAAGATCAGGATCAGCACCAGGAACATGTAAGGCAGGATCGGCGCGACCTGCGAGATCTTGAGCTTCCAGAGCGCGTAGCCGAAAGTGGCAGGCGTGATGGCGACGCCCAGCGACTGGGCCGCGCCGAGCAGCGAGGCGTCGATGCCGACCGCGAAGGTCTGGATCACGCCGATCAGCAGCGAGGCGACCAGCGCGCCGGCGAGCGAGCCCATGCCGCCCACCACCACCACCACGAAGATGATCGAACCCACGGAAGCCGCCATGCCCGGCTCGGTGACGAAGGCGTTGCCCCCGATCACGCCGGCCAGGCCGGCGAGCGCGGCGCCGCCGCCGAACACCAGCATGAACACGCGCGGGACGTTGTGGCCCAGCGCCTCCACCGTCTCCGGGTGCGTCAGGGCCGCCTGGATCACCAGGCCGATGCGCGTGCGCGTGAGCAGCAGCCAGATCGCCACCAGCATCAGCAGCGCCACCAGCATCATGAAGCCGCGGTAGATGGGGAACTGGGTCCCGTACAGGGTGAACAGCGGGCCTTCCAGCGCCGCCGGCACCCGGTAGTCGACCGAGCTGGTGCCCCAGACCAGCTGCACCATCTCCAGCAGGATGAAGGACAGGCCGAAGGTGATCAGCAGCTCGGCCACGTGCCCGAACTTGTGCACCCGGCGCAGCGCGTACTTCTCGAACAGGGCGCCGAACACGCCCACCAGCAGCGGGGCCACGAACAGGGCCGGCCAGAACCCGAGCAGCTGCGTGGTGCTGTAGGCGAAATAGGCCCCCAGCATGTAGAAGCTGGCGTGGGCGAAGTTCAGCACGCCCATCATGCTGAAGATCAGCGTCAGGCCGGAGCTGAGCATGAACAGCAGCAGCCCGTAGCTGATGCCGTTGAGCAGGGAGATGGTGAAGAACTCCATCCGTCGCGTCGGTCGTCTCGTTGGGGTTGCGCCCGCATTCTGCCGGCAAGGCAGGGGCAAAAAAAGAGCCGGGACGCGGGCGGCCCGGCTCCTCGCTTCAGCCGCGCATCAGGACGGGCGCTTCATCTGGCAGCTGGTCGGCGTGCTGGACACGTACGGGTCCATCTTCTTGATCGGCACGAAGGTGTAGCCCGTGTTCTCGACGCTGTACTCGCCCTTCTTGGCCTTCTGCCACTTGGTGATGTACATCGTCTGCTGCAGCTGGTGGTCCGAGGCGCGCATGGTCACGTCCCCGGCGAAGCTCTTGATCGTCAGGCCTTCCATGGCATGGGCGACCTTGACCGGGTCGGTGGAGTGGGCCTTCTCCATCGCCGCGCCCAGCAGCTTGATGCCGTTGTAGGTGGCGTAGGTGTAGTAGTCGTCGTTGAACTTCTTCTTGAAGTCCGCCGACATCTGGGCGATCTCGCCGGTCTGGTTGGAGCTGGCGTAGGCCACCACGTACACCTCGCTGTCGCCGCCCGCGGCCAGCGCCGTGGGCGTGCCGGTGACGCCGGCGTAGTAGGTGTACATCGGGATCTTCAGGCCGGCGTCGTTCATCGCCTTGACCAGCAGCGTCAGGTCCTGGCCCCAGTTGCCGGTCACCACCGCGTCGGCGCCCGACTGCTTGATCTTGGCGACGTAGGGCGAGAAGTCCTTCACCTGGCCGATGGGGTGCAGGTCGTCGCCCACGATCTGGATGTCGGGACGCTTGCGCTTGATGTCTTCCTTGAAGTACTTCGAGACCTGCTGGCCGTGCGAGTAGTTCTGGCCGATGATGTAGACCTTCTTGACCTGGGGCTGGTCCTTCATGAAGGTGGTCAGGGCCTCCATCTTCATCGTGGTGTCCGCGTCCAGGCGGAAGTGCCAGAAGTTGCACTTCTCGTTGGTGAGCGCCGGGTCCACCGCGGCGTAGTTCAGGTAGACGACCTCCTTGCCGGGGTTGCGCTCGTTGTACTTCTCCACGGCGTCGGAGATCGCCAGCGCGGCGCCCGAACCGTTGCCCTGGGTGACGTAGCGGAAGCCCTGGTCGATCGCGGCCTTGAGCGTGTTCAGGCTCTCCTGCGGCGAGCCCTTGTTGTCGAAGCCGACCACCTCGAACTTCACGCCCGCGGGATTCTTGGCGCCGGAGAAATGCTCGGCGGCGAACTGCCAGCTCTTGAGCTGGTTCTGGCCGACGTTGGCGAACGGCCCCGACAGCGGGTCCATGAAAGCGATGCGCACCGTCTCGCCCTTCTGGGCGAACGCGGCGCCGGCGACGACGAACAGGGCCGAGGCGGCGACGATCTTCAACGTGTACTTCATTGGCTGTCTCCTTGTTTGGGTGGCGACGACAGCGCGCAGGGTACAAGTAGTTGTGCGGTGCAGCGCTCAGGGATTGCCCCTAAGCACCCCCCGCGCTTATCGCGCAGGTGACATGCGGCCCGTGCGGCAAGCATGCGCCGCATGTCATCCCCGCGCAGGCGGGGATCCTTCCCCCTGCCGCCACCGGTCAGGGGCCGCTCAGGCCGTGGGCAGCTGGTAGTCCTTCAGCAGCTCGCGCAGCCGGGTCTTGAGCATCTTGCCGGTGGCGCCCAGCGGGATCGCGTCGACGAACACCACGTCGTCCGGGACCTGCCACTTGGCGATCTTGCCCTCGTAGAACTTCAGCAGCTCCTCGCGGCTGACGTCCATGCCGGGCTTCTTCACCACCGCGACGATCGGGCGTTCGTCCCACTTCGGGTGCCGCATGCCGATGCAAGCGGCCATCTGCACCGCCGGGTGCGCCATGGCGATGTTCTCGATGTCGATCGAGCTGATCCACTCGCCGCCGGACTTGATCACGTCCTTGCTGCGGTCGGTGATCTGCATGTAGCCGTCGGCGTCGATGGTGGCCACGTCGCCGGTGGGGAACCAGCCGTCCACCAGCGGGTCGCCGCCCTCGCCCTTGAAGTACTCGCGCACGATCCACGGCCCCTTCACGTGCAGGTCCCCGTAGGTCTTGCCGTCCCAGGGCAGTTCCTGCCCATCGTCGCCGACGATCTTGATGTCGACGCCGAAGATGGCGCGGCCCTGCTTCAGGCGGATCTTCATCTGTTCGGCCGGCGGCAGCTTCAGGTGCTTGTTCTTCAGCGTGCACAGGGTACCCAGCGGGCTCATCTCGGTCATGCCCCAGGCGTGCAGGACGTCCACGCCGTACTCCTCGCGGAAGGCGTCGATCATGGCCGGCGGGCAGGCGGAGCCGCCGATCACCGTGCGCTTGAGGGAGGAGAAGCGCAGGCCGGACTGCTTCATGTGGCCCAGCAGCATCTGCCACACCGTCGGCACACCGGCGGCGAAGGTGACCTGCTCCGCCTCGATCAGCTCGTAGACGGACTTGCCGTCCAGCGCGCCGCCGGGGAACACCAGCTTGCAGCCGGAGAGCGCGGCCGAATACGGGATGCCCCAGGCATTGACGTGGAACATGGGCACGACCGGCAGCACCGAGTCGCGCGCCGACAGGCACATCACGTCCGGCAGCGCCGCGGCGTAGGCATGCAGGATGGTCGAGCGGTGGGTGTACAGGGCCGCCTTCGGATTGCCCGTGGTTCCGCTCGTGTAGCACATGCTGGAGGCCGAGTTCTCGTCGAACGAGGGCCAGTCGTAGGTCGCGGGCTGCGCGCCGATCCAGGCCTCGTAGCTCACCAGGTTGGGGATGCCGCTGTCCTGGGGCAGCCGGTCCGCGTCGCACAGCGCGACGTACTGCCGGATGGTGGTGCACTTCGCGTGCACGGCCTCGACCAGCGGCAGGAAGCTCAGGTCGAAGCACAGCACCTGGTCTTCGGCGTGGTTGGCGA
Organism: Burkholderiales bacterium; assembly: GCA_028868995.1. Lineage (GTDB taxonomy): Bacteria > Pseudomonadota > Gammaproteobacteria > Burkholderiales > Burkholderiaceae_C > Ramlibacter. Next base: position 8,282 of record JAGWTH010000021.1, read on the forward strand.
TCCAGGTCACCTGGTCCGGGTGCAGGCGCGGGTTGATGGTGTGCAGCACCCGGCCCGAGCCGCTCACGCCGAAGTACAGCTCCAGGTGGCGGTAGCCGTTCCAGGCCAGCGTCGCCACCCGGTCGGAGAACAGCAGCTGCATGCCGTCCAGGGCGTTGGCCACCTGGCGGGCGCGGCGGGCCACGTCCCGCCACCGGTAGCGGTGGATGTCGCCCTCGACCCGGCGCGACACGATCTCGCCGTCGCCGTGGTGGCGCTCGGCATGCGTGATCAGCCCCGAAATCAGCAGGGGTTGGTTCTGCATCAGTCCCAGCATCGTCGTCTCCTCGATCGTCTGATTCGATGCCGGATATCCTAAACCGGGCGCGGCCCCCGCCCGGCCGGGCGTTGACGCGTACGTTACCGGAGCCCGGCGCGGGCCGGGATCAGGAGGCCGCCAGCGGCTGGAAAGACAGCGTGACCATGGCGCCCTCGCCGAGGGTGGAGTGCACCTCGATGCCCCCGTTGATCGCCTGCATCACGCGCTGGCAGAACATCAGGCCCATGCCGCTGCCGCCGCTGCCCGCGCGGGTCGTGACCGGCTCGCGGGTCAGCTTGGCCAGCACCTCGGGCGGGATGCCGGGGCCGTTGTCGCGCACCCGGATCCAGGCGCGCCTGGGGTCTGCCGCCTCCGCGCGCCCGTCCACCTCGAGCCACAGGCGCGGCTGGGGCCGGCCGCGCAGCGCCAGCAGGGCGTTCTTAGTCAGCGTGCACAGGACCAGGTACAGCAGGTCGCGCCGCCCCGGCAGCCGGAAGTCGCTGCGCACGTCCAGCACGACGCAGGAGCGTTCGTTCCCCTCGAACGGGAATTCGTCGAGCAGGGCCTCGACCAGGCTGCTGGCGGTGATCGACTGCGGCACCGCGTCGGGATAGGCGTCGCGCGCCGACTGCACGAAGGTCGACACCAGCGACTGGCAGTACAAGGCCCGGCGCTCGGCGCGCTCCAGGGCCGTCACCAGCTCGCCCGGGTATTCCTCCGTGAACCGGGCCACGCCCGCGGGCGCGTCGGCGTCGGGCGGGAGGTAGCGCGACGCCACCGAGCCGACGTAGCCGCGCACGGTGGCCAGCGGCGTGTTCAGCTCGTGCGCCAGGAAGCCCAGGGCCTCGCGCAGGGCCGCGACCCGCCCTTCGTTCACGACCCGCTCGAGCGCCTGGGCGCGATAGAGCGCCAGCGCCTCGCGCAGGGCTTCGCGCGTGGCCTCGCCGTCCAGCGGCTTCTCCAGGATGCGGAACACCTTGCCCTGGTTGACCGCGGCGATCGCCACGTCCTTCTCGGCATAGGCGGTGGCCAGCAGCCGCACCAGGTGCCGGAAATCGCGCTGCACGGCGCGCAGCAGCTTCATGCCGTCGCTCTCCGGCATGCGGTAGTCGGTCACCAGCACGCCGAACTCGGAGCTGCGGTCCGCCAGCACCTGCAGCGCCTCGTCGACGCCGCCCGCCGTCACGACCCGGAACTCGTCGCCGAACTCCAGGGCGAACCACTTGCGGGAGGTGGGTTCGTCGTCGACGTACAGGATGGAGGGGGAATCGCCGGAAAGCTCGTACTGCATGGTCCTCAGGGGGCTGCGCCGGAACGCGCCTGCTGCGCACAGTATGCCCGCACCGCGTCCTCGGTGCGGCGGGCGAGCGCCTGCAGCTGCGGCACCCATTCCCGGCCGGTGGGCCACTGGCCCTCCTCCAGCAGCGGCACGTACAGCCGGCGCACCTGCTGGTACAGGGCCTGCGCCCCGGCCTCGCCGCTCATGCCCAGGAGCGAGTGCAGCGCGTCGATGCTGCCCTGCACGTCGCCCTCCTCGACCGCCTCCTGCAGCTCGCGGACCAGGCGCTGCATCTCGGGCAGGTAGTCGTCCAGCAGCTCGCCCAGCATGCCCAGCCGGCGGTAGCTCGCCAGGCGCTGGAGGTTGAGCAGGCCGTCGTGGCCCGCTCCGGCCTCGGGCTCCTGGCTGCGGGCGGTCTCGGCCGCGGAGAAGGCACCGCCGCCCGCGATCAGCCGGCCCAGGGTGTCGTACAGGAGCGCCGCATCCACCGGCTTGACCAGGAAGCCGTTCATGCCCGCCGCGGTGGCGGCGGCGACCGCCGGTTCGTCCGAGCGCGCGGTCATGGCCAGGATGGGCACCCTGGACCAGGGGTCGCGCGCGCCGCGGATCGCCCTCGCCGTCTCCAGGCCGTCCATGCCGGGCATGTGCAGGTCCAGGATCACCGCGTGGATGCCCTCCTGCGCCCGCAGCTGGTCGAGGACCGCGGCGCCGTGCTCCACCTCGATCACGATGGCCGCAGCGTTGCGCAGGTAGGCGGCGATCGCCTTGCGGTTGAAGGCGCTGTCGTCGGCGACGAGGATGCGGCGGCCGGCCAGGCGGCCGGCGCTGGCGCCAGCGCCGGCCGCCGGCTGGGAGACGGCCTGCTGCAGCGCCGCCAGCAGCGGCAGCTGCGCGCAGGGCTTGCCGACGAAATGGTCCATGCCGCCCTTCAGGGCCTTCGCGCGGGCCAGGTGCGCGGGCTCGCTCGTGTAGGCCACGATGCGGACGTCCCGGTTGGGGCCCGTGGAGGCACGGATGGCTTCCGCCACGGCGTAACCGTCCAGGCCGGGCATGCGCAGGTCCAGCAGGACGATGTCGAATTTGCCCTGGCCCAGCAAGGCCAGGGCACCCGGTCCGTCCGCGGCCTCGTCCAGCTGCGTCGTGGCGGCGAGCGGCGCCAGTTTCTGGCGCGTCGCCGCGCGCTGGACCGGGTCGTCCTCCACGACGAGCACGCGCTTGCCGGCCAGGACGGTCCGCGCCTGGCCGACGGCCTCCTGGTGGTGCCGCTCGAGTTCATCGGGGCCGACCGCCGGGAACCGCATGGTGAACTCGGTGAACAGCCCGGGCTCGGAATCGCAGGCGATGTCGCCGCCGAACGCCCGCATGACCCGCTGGCAGTAGGCCAGCCCCAGGCCGGTGCCGCCCGACTTGCCCGTCGACCGGAAGGGCTCGAACAGGCCCGGCAGGGCGTCCCGGGGAATGCCGGGACCGGTGTCGCGCACCCGCACCTGCTGCTCGCCGACGCTGATGGTGACCCGCGTGGCCGGATAGGCCGCGACGTAGTAGAGGGCGTTCTTGATCAGGTTGAACAGGACGAACAGGAAGGCCGTCTCGTCCCCCTTGAAGACGAAGTCCTCCCTGACCTCGACACCGACCCGGTCGCGCGCCTCGTCGCCGTCGTAGCTGTATTCCTCCACCGCCTTGCGCACCGCTTCGGCCGCCGACAGGTAGCGGAAGGTGGAGGCGTCGACGGGACGGGCGCTCACCTCGTCGAGCGTCATGGAGATCACCTGCAGCCCGCGCTGCACCGCCTGCTCGCCCCGGGCGAGGTGCCGGTACAGAGCCTGCACCTGCGGGCCGTCCAGCCGCGCGCTGTTCGTGGCGCCGCCGGGCGGCGGCAACACGTCCTGCATGCCCTCCAGGCTGTGCTTGAGCTGCGCGAGGGGATGGCGCATCTCGTGCGCGATCGACCCGGCGAGTGCCTGCGTCGCGCGCAGCTTGCGCTCGGCGTCGATCTTGTCGGTATTGGACTTGAACAGGTTGCCGCCAATCACCACCAGGGCAAACGCGGGAAGCTGGGCCACCAGGTCCATCGGCACCCGGGGAGCCGGCGCCGTCGCAGCGTAGTAGAAGGCCGCCGCTGCCGTCCCGGCGACGAGCATCACCACCGTATTGCGCCAGTCGGTCAGCAGGACCAGGAAGCACAGGATGATGAACGCATTGGAGATCGACGGCACCCCGCCGCCGCGCTCCAGCGCCAGCAGCATCGTGAATCCGGGCAGGCAGTACAGCAACGCACCGTACGTGTAGCGGACGTAATAGGGGCGCAGCCGCTCGGGCCAGGAATCCCGCAGGCCCATCAGCAGGAACAGCACGATGGCCAGCGCGCGGAACGGCAGGTCGTCCCAGACCTGCGCGTTCGGCCGGGTGAAGCGAAGGAAGAAGAAGGCCACGTAGGTGACGGCACCCAGGAAGCCCATCGTCTTCAGGCGCGAGGGCCCGTACGCGTGGTAGTCCTCGTAGCGCTGGATCAGCCGACGCAGGGCGTTCATCAGCATGCCAGGGCTCCCACCGCGCGGCGCAGCTCCAGGATGTCCTCGGCCTCCTCGCTCTCCTGCGGCGTGCCGGCCAGCGCGCGCAGCACGTCGGGGACCGTGCCATGAATGAGGTGAAAGCTGCCCTCGCCGTCACCGCCGGCATCCCTGACGAGCACGGTGAAGCCGAACCTGCGGTACAGGCGGCTCAGCACCGGCGTGCAGGAAGCGAACAGGTTTTCCACGTCCGTGTGGTCGATCAGGTGAACCAGCGTGAGATACAGGCAGCGCTTGAGGGATTCGGGGCCGCTGCGAAAGCGCGGCGCCAGCACGAGCCGCCCGACCTCCCAGCTTTGCTGGCGCAATTCCGCGGGGATCGCATGGCGCTCCAGCAGCCCCTCGCAGGGCGCCAGGCCCTGGTGCATCGGAATCAGCCGAATGGTCCCGATCGTCTCACCGAAGCGGAGGAAGGCACCCACCAGCCCGATTTCGTCTCTTTTTTTTCGCGGGATGCGAAGTCCGGGTCTTGCAGGGCGGAGGCCGGCAGGGCGATTTCCCGGCGCAGGTGCAGCACCTGCTCGATCTCCCGATGTCCGCGCAGGCGACGGAACCCCACCTCGTGGGGCCTGACTTCATCGGAAGGCGGCGGCTCGAAGCGCACGGCGTCTTCGAGCGCCGGCATCACGAAGGACTGCTCCAGTTCGGAAAAATCGCTCATCGTTCCTCCCTCTCGGACTTCCAGACACGAGCCTGGGCCCACGGAATTATGGTGTTCGCGTCCGCAAACTGCCCAGTAAGCCATTCCCCTAAATGCCGAGGGCCCACGCCACCCAGCGGACAATCGCTCCATGGATCAAGCCGCCCTCGAGGCCCCCGCCGCCCTGGACCTGGGGCCGGCCTGGCAGCACGACTTCGCCCGGCTGGGCCCCGACTTCGTCACGGAGCTGCGGCCCACCCCCCTGCCCGACCCCCACCTGGTCTCGGTCAACCGCCTCCTGGCCGGCGACCTGGGGCTGGACGCCGACCGGCTGGCCGGCGCCGAGAGCGTGGCCGCCTTCACCGGCAATCAGCCGCTCGCGGGCAGCCGGCCGCTGGCCGGCGTCTACAGCGGCCACCAGTTCGGCGTCTGGGCCGGCCAGCTGGGCGACGGGCGGGCGATCCTGCTGGGGGGCATCGCCACGCCGCAGGGGGTGCAGGAGCTGCAGCTCAAGGGGGCCGGCCGCACGCCCTACTCCCGGGGGGGTGACGGGCGGGCGGTGCTGCGATCCAGCATCCGCGAATATCTCTGCTCCGAAGCCATGCACGGCCTGGGCATCCCCACGACCCGGGCCCTGCTGCTGACCGGCTCGCCCCAGCCGGTGCCGCGCGAGGAGATGGAGACGGCGGCGGTGGTGACCCGGGTGGCGCCCAGCTTCGTGCGCTTCGGCCACTTCGAGCATTTCGCGGCACGCGGCCAGCTGGGCGCGCTGGAGCGGCTGGCCGACTACGTGATCGACACCTTCTACCCCCAGTGCCGCGACAGCGGGCGCGCGGGCGGCAACCGCTTCGCCGCCCTGCTGGAACAGGTGAGCGAGCGCACGGCGGCCACGGTGGCGCAGTGGCAGGCCGCCGGCTTCTGCCACGGGGTGATGAACACCGACAACATGAGCATCCTGGGCCTGACCCTGGACTACGGCCCGTTCCAGTTCATGGACGCCTTCGTCCCCGGCCACGTCTGCAACCACACCGACCAGGCCGGCCGCTACGCCTACAACCGCCAGCCCAACGTCGCCTACTGGAACCTCTACTGCCTGGGCCAGGCCCTGCTGCCCCTGATCGGCGACGAGGAACTCGCGGTGGCCGCCCTGGAGTCCTACAAGACGGTCTTTCCGAGCGAACTGGAAGCCCGCATGCGCGCCCGGCTGGGTCTGGCGCAGGCCGGGCCGGAGGACCGTCGGCTGATCGAAGGGATCCTCGCCCTGCTGGCCGCGGGCCGGGTGGACTGGCCGATCTTCTGGCGGCGGCTGGCCGAGGGTGTGGCCGGCGGGGACCTGGAGCCGGTACGCGACCTGTTCCCGGATCGCGCCGGATTCGACGCCTGGGCACGGGACTACCGGGATCGCCTGGCCGGCGAGGCCGGGGAACCGGGCGAGCGGATGCTGCGGACCAACCCGAAATTCGTCCTTCGCAACCATTTGTGCGAATCGGCCATCCGGCAGGCGAAACTCGGCGACTTCTCCGCGGTCGAAACCCTGTTGCGGCTGGTCCAGTCGCCGTTCGGGGAGCACCCGGAGCACGAGGACCTGGCCGGATTCCCGCCCGATTGGGCTGCCCACATCGAGATCAGCTGTTCTTCATGACCCATCCCATCCAGAAGACGGACGCCGAATGGAAGGCGATCCTCGCCGCCAAGGGCGCGGAGCCCGGCGCGTTCCAGGTCACCCGCCAGGCCGCCACCGAGCGGCCGTTCTCCGGCAAGTACGAGCGGGTGTGGGCCGACGGCAGCTACCATTGCATCTGCTGCGGCGCCAAGCTGTTCGATGCCGACACCAAGTTCGACGCCGGCTGCGGCTGGCCCAGCTTCTCGCAGGCCGTGCCGGGCGCGATCGAGGAAAGGCGCGACGCCAGCCACGGCATGATCCGCACCGAGACGGTGTGCGCGCAGTGCGGGGCGCACCTGGGCCACGTGTTCCCGGACGGGCCGCAGCCCACGGGCCTGCGCTATTGCATGAACTCCGCCGCCCTGGACTTCCAGCCGGAAGGCAAGAAAGCCTGAATGAAACTGCTGCTCGACTTCTTCCCCATCGTCCTGTTCTTCGTCGCGTTCAAGCTGTGGGGCATCTACGTCGCCACGGCGGTCGCCATCGCGGCGACCGTTGCGCAGATCGCCTGGCTGCGCTGGTCCACCGGCAAAGTGGAGCCCATGCAGTGGCTGAGCCTGGGGATCATCGTGCTGTTCGGCGGGGCCACCATCCTGGCCCACGACGAGACCTTCATCAAGTGGAAGCCCACCGTGCTGTACTGGATGATGGGCGGCTCGCTGGCCGCGGGCATGCTGTTCTTCCGCAAGAACCTGCTGCGTTCGCTGATGGGGTCGCAGCTGGAGCTGCCCGAGGCCGCCTGGCGCGTCATGAACTGGAGCTGGGCCGGCTTCTTCGCCCTCATGGGCGTGCTGAACCTGTGGGTCGCCTTCCACTACGACACCAACACCTGGGTCAACTTCAAGCTGTTCGGCGGCCTGGGCCTGATGGCGGTGTTCGTCGTCGGCCAGGCCTTCTACCTGGGCCGCTTCGTCAAGGACGGCAAGGAAGCGGAGGCGCGCGACTCGTGAACACCGCCCCCACCGGCACCGGCATCACCGCCGACGCCCTGCGCCGGCGCCTGCAGGAGCGGCTCGCGCCCTCCCGCGTGGAGGTGCTGGACGAAAGCGCCGCCCACCTCGGGCACGCCGGCCAGGACGGCACCGGCGCGGGCACGCATTTCCGCGTGCGCATCGCCTCGCCGCTGTTCGCCGGGCGGCCCAAGGTGGCCTGCCATCGCCTTGTGTATGATGCCCTGCGCGATTTCATCGACCGTGACCATGGCGTCCATGCCCTGGCGATCGAAAGCGCCGAAACCTGATTCCGTTCCCAAGGGAAATCCCATGAAGAGAGTCCTCCTGGCCGCGTTCGCCGCAGCCATCGTCGGCATGGCCCTGCCCGCCGCCGCCCAGAACGTGGCCATCGTCAACGGCAAGCCGGTGCCCAAGGCGCGCGTCGACATGCTGGCCCAGCAGCTCGCCAAGGCCGGCCGTCCCGTCACCCCGGAAATGCAGGGGCAGCTGAAGGACGAGGTCATCGCCCGCGAAATTTTCATGCAGGAAGCGCAGAAGCGCGGCCTGGATGCCACCGACGACTTCAAGGCGCAGATGGAGCTGGCCCGCCAGACCATCCTGATCCGCTCGCTGTTCGCCGACTACCAGGCCAAGAACCCGGTCACCGACGCCGAGATCAAGGCCGAATACGACAAGTTCGTCGCAGCCAACGGCGGCAAGGAATACAAGGCGCGCCACATCCTCGTGCCCACCGAGGACGAGGCGAAGAAGATCATCGCCGACCTGAAGAAGGGCGCGAAGTTCGAGGACCTGGCCAAGAAGCTGTCCAAGGACCCGGGCTCCGGCGCCAACGGCGGCGACCTGGACTGGGCCACGGCGTCCAGCTACGTGCCGGAGTTCGCCCAGGCCCTGATCAAGCTCAAGAAGGGCGAGACCACCCAGGTGCCGGTGAAGTCCCAGTTCGGCTGGCACGTGATCCGCCTCGACGACATCCGCGAGGCCCAGCTACCGAAGCTGGAGGACATCAAGGCGCAGATCGCCCAGCAGCTGCAGCAGCAGAAGCTGGCGAAGTTCCAGGACGACCTGCGCAAGAGCGCCAAGATCGAGTGACGGCGCGCCCCGCTGCGGCGGGGTCCCGATGACGAAAGCGGCCCGCGGGCCGCTTTCGCCTTTTCAGCGCGCCAGTTGCACCAGCATCAGCGCGCCGATCAGCACCGGCTGGTGCACCATGTACCAGGCGAGGCTGTGGCGACCCATCCACGCCAGGGGGGCGAAGGCGCGCGGGATCGGCCCCTGCACCATCGCCGGGCGCGAGCGCAGCAGCCATTGGCCGGCCGCCATGCCCCACCAGAAGACGCCCAGCCAGGGCAGCAGCGGGACGTAGTCCTCCGTGACCGGCTTGTGCGCGATGAAGCCGATCCAGTTCAGCCAGCGCCCGTCGAAGGCCTGCAGGTGGCCGACCGCCTGGTGCACGGCCGGGGCGACCCGGGCCAGCGCGATCGCCGCCGCGCCCGCCGGCCAGAGCCAGGCGCCCCAGCCCGCCGTCAGCCGCACCACGACCAGCATCACGGCGATGCCGTGCAGCACGCCGAAGTAGATGAAGCTCGCCGGAAACATGAGCGCCGACCCGGCCGTGACCAGCGCCGCGCAGCCGGCGATCTGCGCCCAGCGGCGCCAGAAGCGCGGCCACCCCTGCCGCTGCGCGTGCGCCACCGCCTGCCCCAGCCCGGCGCAGAACAGGAACAGGCTCACGATGGCAGCGCGCTGCGTCGTCCAGAACGGGTCGCCCAGGAAGTCCTGGCGGATCCAGCGGAAGTAATTGAGGTCGAAGCAGAAGTGGAAGGCCGTCATCCAGACGATGGCGGCGCCCCGCAGGGCGTCGATGCGGTCGTGGCGGGCGCGGGAGGGGGCGGTCGGGGTCACCCGGAGAGTTTAGGTCCGGGAGCGCGCCACGGCCCCGGCCGGTAAAATCCCGGCCTCCCATGTCCCTCCTGTACCACCAGCTCGAGCTGCTCGCGCCGGCGCGCGATGCCGACATCGGCATCGAGGCGGTCAACCATGGTGCCGACGCCGTCTACATCGGCGGGCCCGAATTCGGCGCGCGCGTGTCCGCCGGCAACCGGGTGCAGGACATCGAACGCCTGGCAAGGCACGCGCACCGGTTCGGCAGCCGCATCTTCGTCACGCACAACACCATCCTGCGCGACGACGAGCTGGAGGCCGCACGCCAGATGGCCTGGGACGTGTACCACGCGGGCGCCGATGTGCTGATCATCCAGGACATGGGCCTGCTGGAGCTGGACCTGCCGCCCATCCAGCTGCATGCCAGCACCCAGACGGACATCCGGACAGTGGAGAAGGCGAGGTTCCTTCAGGATGTCGGCTTCTCGCAGATGGTGCTGGCGCGGGAGCTGACCCTGGAGCAGATCCGCGAGATCCATGACGCCCTGGACCCGGCGCGCTGCAAGGTGGAGTTCTTCATCCACGGCGCGCTGTGCGTGGCCTATTCCGGCCAGTGCTACATCAGCCACGCCCACACCGGCCGCAGCGCCAACCGCGGCGACTGCTCGCAGGCCTGCCGCCTGCCCTATCACGTCGTGGATGCGCAGGGCCGCTTCGTCGCCCACGACAAGCACGTGCTGTCCATGAAGGACAACAACCAGAGCGCCAACCTGGCCGCACTGGTGGACGCCGGCGTGCGCAGCTTCAAGATCGAGGGCCGCTACAAGGACATGGGCTACGTGAAGAACATCACCGCCCACTACCGCCGCCTGTTCGACGAACTGATCGAGTCCCGCGAGGGCTCGGACTTCCCGCTGGCGCGGGCCTCCAGCGGCCGCACCACCTTCACCTTCACGCCCGACCCGGACCAGAACTTCAACCGCGAGTTCACCGACTACTTCGTCAACGGCCGGCAGGAGGACATCGTCGCGATCGACTCGCCCAAGAACCCGGGCCGCGAGATCGGCTGGATCACCCAGGTCGGGTCCGACTTCCTCGAGCTGGAACTCGACGACGCCCATGCGCTGCTGCACAACGGCGATGGCCTGTGCTACTTCGACCTGCAGAAGGAGCTGGTGGGCGTGGCGATCAACCGCGCCGAACCCGGCGCGAAGCTGGGCGTTTGGCGCGTCTTCCCCAAGGACCCCGTCGCCGGCCTGAAGGACCTGCGCAAGGGCACCCGCATCAACCGCAACCGCGACATGGACTGGGTGCGCACGCTGGAGAAGAAGTCCAGCCAGCGCCGCATCGGCGTCTGGGCCGCGCTGGGCGAGACGGCGGACGGTTTCGTCCTGCGCCTGACCGACGAGGACGGCCATACCGGGGAAGCCTCCGCGGCCTGGGTCAAGGAGCCGGCCCGCGACGGCGACAAGGCGCTCGCCGCCCTGCGTGAACACCTGGGCCGCTTCGGCAATACCATCTTCACTCCGCTGGAGCTCCAGGTGGCGCTGTCGCGGCCCTGGTTCGTGCCGCCCTCGCTGGTCAACGCCCTGCGCCGCGATGCGGTCGCGGCCCTGGAAGGCGCCCGCGCCGCCGGCTACCGGCGCCCAGAACGTGGCCGGCCGGTGGAGCCGCCGGTGCCCTATCCGGAAGACACCCTCTCCTACCTCGCCAACGTCTTCAACCACAAGGCCCGCGACTTCTACGCGAAACATGGGGTGCAGGTGATCGCCCCGGCCTACGAGGCGCACGAGGAGGAAGGCGAGGTCAGCCTGATGATCACCAGGCACTGCGTGCGCTGGTCCATGAGCCTGTGCCCCAAGCAGGCCAAGGGCGTGGTGGGCGTCAAGGGCACGATCAAGGCGGAGCCGCTGCAGCTGGTCAACGGCAGCGAGCGGCTCACCCTGCGCTTCGACTGCAAGCCGTGCGAGATGCACGTGGTCGGCCGCATCAAGAAGTCGGTGCTGAACCAGCAGCGCCGCGAGGCCCAGGCGGTGCCGATGAAGTTCTACCGCACCCGGCCGCAGGGCCCTGCGGCGCAGGGCTGAACCGCGCCCCCGCTCGCACCGGGGGCGCCGGACGCGGACTCAGTCGACCTTGATGCCGGCCCGCTGGATGATCGGGCCCCACTTGGCACGTTCGGCCTTCAGGAAAGCGGCGAACTGCTCCGGCGTGCCCGGGTCCGGCTCCATGTACTGGGAACGCAGCTTGGCCACGATGGCCGGGTCGCGCATCGCCGCCACGTAGGCGGCGTTGAGCTTCTGGATCACCGGGGCGGGGGTGCCGGCCGGCGCGACGATGCCGATCCAGGCGCTGCCGTCCAGCGCGATGCCGCTTTCGCGGAAAGTGGGCACGTCGGGCAGCTGCGGCAGGCGCTTGGCCGTGGACACCGCCAGCGCCTTCATCTTGCCGGCCTGCACCTGGGGCATCACCGCCAGCGGCGCCAGGCTCACCATGTGGGTGTCGCCCTGGATCACGCTCATCACCGCCGCCGGCGAGGAAGCGTAGGGCACCTGCACCACGTAGCTGTGGGTCAGCGCCTTGATGGCCTCCATGCTCAGCTGCGAGAGCGTGCCGACCCCGACCGAGGCGTAGTTGTACTTGCCGGGGTTCCTGCGCAGCAGGTCCATCAGCTCCTTCAGGTTGTTGACGCCCAGCGAGGAGCTGACCGCCAGCACGTTGCCCTGGTTCACCCCGAAGGTGATGGGGGCGAGGTCCTTGAAGGGGTCGTAGGGCAGGCTCTTGTAGATCAGCGTGTTGTTCACCAGCGGGCCGGTGATCGACACGCCGATGGTGTAGCCGTCCGGGGCGGCCTTGGCGACGAGGTTGGTGCCCAGGTTCCCGCCGGCGCCGGCATGGTTCTCCACCACGACGGGCTGGCCCAGGGTCTTGCTGGCCTGGTCGCTCACCAGCCGGGCGAACACGTCCGGCGTGGAGCCCGCGCCGAAAGGCACGATCATCTTGATCGGCCGCACGGGATAGGCGCCCTGCGCCTGGGCGGCCGTCCAGGGGGCGGCCAGCAGGGTCGCGGCGGAGGCTGCGGCGGCCAAAGTCTTCAGGAGCCGGCGTCGTTGCTTCATTCTTCTTTCTTCCTTCCAGGGTGAGTAGGACCTGCGATGCTCTCGGTCTGGCCGAAATAGCTTTGTTCGCATGCAATATACCCTGCCACCAGGGTCCGGTACGCGGCCTCGACCACCCCGGTCAGGCCCTCGAACCCGCCGTTGAAACCCGGGTTGTGCCGCTCGGCGAGCGCCCGCACGCGGGCGAACACCTCGGCCTGGCGCGCCGGCGCGCTCACCTGGAAGGCGTCGCGCTTGAAGCGCGCGGCGTCCTTGACGTACATGGCGCGTTCGGCCAGCAGCTTCACGACCGCCTCGTCGATGCGGTCGATCTCGCGGCGCAGGCCGGCGAGGTCCGGCGCGAGCGGACGGTAGTCCGGATCGCGGAAGCGGCGCACGGCGGCGCCCTGCGCGTCGGGTTCGCGGCCGCGGTCGTCCATCGCGCCGTCAGCCCACCCAGCGGCGGGCGTTGTGCCAGAGTTGCATCCAGGGGCTGAACGCGGACGGATCGCCCGGGGTCCACGACATCTGGATGTTGCGGAACACCCGCTCCGGGTGCGGCATCAGCGCCGTGAAGCGGCCGTCGGCCGTGGTCACCGCGGTCAGGCCGCCGGCGCCGCCGTTCGGGTTGAACGGGTAGCGTTCGGTGGGCCGGCCGTGGTTGTCGACGAAGCGCATGGCGGCGATCACCTTCGCGGCGTCCCCGCGGTGCGCGAAGTTCGGATAGCCCTCACCGTGCGCCACCGCGATCGGCAGGCGGGCGCCGGCCATGCCGCGGAAGAACAGGCTGGGCGAGTCCAGCACCTCCACCATCGCCAGGCGGGCCTCGAAGCGCTCGCTGCGGTTGGTGGTGAAGCGCGGCCAGGCCCCGGCGCCCGGGATGATGTCGGCCAGCTCGGCGAACATCTGGCAGCCGTTGCACACGCCCAGGCCGAAGGTGTCGCCGCGGGCGAAGAAGTCCCGGAACTGGGCGGCCAGCTCCGGGTGGAAGGTGATGCTGCGGGCCCAGCCGATGCCGGCGCCCAGCGTGTCGCCATAGCTGAAGCCGCCGCAGGCCACCACGCCGCGGAAGGACGTCAGGTCGTGCCGGCCGGACTGCAGGTCCGTCATGTGCACGTCGACCGCCTCGAAGCCCGCCTCGGTGAAGGCGTAGGCCATTTCCACGTGCGAGTTGACACCCTGCTCGCGCAGGATCGCCACGCTCGGGCGGGACAGGTTCAGCCCCGGGGCCGCGACCTGGAAGCCCGCCGGCAGGTGCACGTGCAGGCCGGGGTCGGCGGGGTCGCCGGCGGCGGCGTGCTCGCTGTCGGCGCAGGCCGGGTTGTCGCGCTGCTGGCAGATCTTCCAGCTCACGCTGTCCCAGACCTGCTGCAGGTCGGCGATCTTCGCGGAGAAGACCGCCCTGGTGTCGCGCCAGACCTGCACCTCGCCCTTGCCGACGTCGATCGCGGAAGCCGCGGGACGGGTCGTGCCCACGAAGTGGCTGTGCTTGGCCAGGCCATGGGCGCGCAGCACCTGCATCACGTCATTGCGCTCGGCGCTGCGCACCTGCAGCAGCACGCCCGGCTCCTCGCTGAACAGCGAGCGCAGCGTCAGGTCTTCCCGGCGCGCGCTCACCTGCGACGCCCAGTTCTTGGCATCGCCGTATTCGGCGCGGCTGTCGGCGATGCCGTCGCCCTCGGTGACCAGCAGGTCCACGTTGAGCGCCACGCCCACCTGGCCGGCGAAGGCCATCTCGCAGGCGGCGGCGAACAGGCCGCCGTCGCTGCGGTCGTGGTAGGCCAGGATGCGGCCCTGGCCGCGCAGCTCGTTGACCGCGGCGACCAGCCGCACCAGGTCCTGGGGATCGTCCAGGTCCGGCACCTCGCCGCCCGGCTGCTGCAGCGCCTGCGCCAGGATGCTGCCGCCCATGCGGTTGCGGCCGCGGCCCAGGTCGACCAGCACCAGCGTGGTGTCTGCCTTCGCCTCCAGCTGCGGGGTCAGCGTGCCGCGCACGTCCGGCAGGCTGGCGAAGGCGCTCACGATCAGGCTGACCGGCGAGGTGACCTTCTTCAGCGCGCCGCCTTCGCTCCATTGGGTGCGCATGGACAGGCTGTCCTTGCCCACCGGGATGGACACGCCCAGCTGCGGGCACAGTTCCATGCCGACGGCACGCACCGTGTCGTACAGCGCGGCGTCCTCGCCCGGCTCGCCGCAGGCGGCCATCCAGTTGGCCGACAGCTTCACGCGCGACAGCTCGATGGGTGCGGCCAGCAGGTTGGTGATGGCCTCGGCCACGGCCATGCGGCCGGAAGCCGGCGCGTCGATCGCCGCCAGCGGCGTGCGCTCGCCCATGCTCATGGCCTCGCCGGCGAAGCCGCGATAGTCGGCCAGGGTCACGGCGCAGTCGGCCACCGGCACCTGCCAGGGGCCCACCATCTGGTCGCGGTGCGTGAGGCCGCCCACGGTGCGGTCGCCGATGGTGACCAGGAAGCGCTTGGAGGCGACGGTCGGGTGGCTCAGCACCCGGATCGCGGCGTCCTGCAGGGCGACACCGGTCAGGTCCAGCGGCGGCGCCGTGCGCGCCATGCGCTGCACGTCGCGGTGCATCTTGGGCGTCTTGCCCAGGAGCACGTCCATGGGCATGTCCACGGGCGTGTCCGCCCCCTCGTCGGCCACCACCAGCTCCCGCGCGTCGGTGGCCACGCCCACCACCGCGAAGGGACAGCGCTCGCGCTCGCAGAAGGCGCGAAACTGGTCCAGCGACTCCGGCGCGATCGCCAGGACGTAGCGCTCCTGGCTCTCGTTGCTCCAGATCTCCTTGGGCGCCAGCCCGGTCTCTTCCAGCGGCACCTGGCGCAGGTCGAAGCGGGCGCCGCGGCCGGCGTCGTTGGTGAGCTCGGGGAAGGCGTTGGACAGGCCGCCGGCACCCACGTCGTGGATCGCCAGGACCGGGTTGGCCGCGCCCAGCGCCCAGCACCGGTTGATGACCTCCTGGGCCCGGCGCTGGATCTCGGGGTTGCCGCGCTGCACGGAATCGAAATCGAGCTCGGCGACGTTGGTGCCCGTGGCCATCGACGAGGCGGCGCCGCCGCCCATGCCGATGCGCATGCCCGGGCCGCCCAGCTGCACCAGCAGGGTGCCGGCCGGGAACGGGATCTTGTGCGTGAGGCCGGCATCGATGAAGCCGACGCCGCCGGCGATCATGATGGGCTTGTGGTAGCCGCGGGCCACACCGGCCACTTCCTGTTCGTACTCGCGGAAGTAGCCCAGCAGGTTGGGCCGGCCGAATTCGTTGTTGAAGGCGGCGCCGCCCAGCGGGCCCTCGGTCATGATCTGCAGGGGGCTCGCGATGTGTTCCGGCTTGCCGAACGTGCCGTCCCACAGCTTCGAGACCGTGAAACCGGTCAGGCCGGCCTTGGGCCGGGCGCCGCGGCCGGTGGCGCCCTCGTCGCGGATCTCGCCGCCGGCGCCGGTGGAAGCGCCCGGGAACGGCGAGATGGCCGTCGGGTGGTTGTGCGTCTCCACCTTCATCAGCACGTGGTGGGTGGCGGCGGACTTGCCGTAGACCCCGCCCTCGCCCGGCAGGAAGCGCTCGACGGCATGTCCTTCCATCACCGCGGCGTTGTCCGCGTAGGCGACGATGGTGTGTTCCGGGTGCGCCTGGTGCGTGTTGCGGATCATGCCGAACAGGCTGCGGTCCTGCGGCTGGCCGTCGATGGTGAAGGCGGCGTTGAAGATCTTGTGCCGGCAGTGCTCGCTGTTCGCCTGGGCGAACATCATCAGCTCGACGTCCGTCGGGTTGCGGCCCAGCCCCGTGAAGGCCTGCACCAGGTAGTCGATCTCGTCGTCGGCCAGGGCCAGGCCGAAGCGGCGGTTGGCCTCCTCCAGCGCCGCGCGGCCGCCGGCCAGCACGTCGACGTGCTCCATGGGCTGGGGCTGCAGCTCGGTGAACAGCCGCCGGGCTTCCGCCAGGCTGGCCACCACGCTCTCGGTCATGCGGTCGTGCAGCAGGGCCGCCACGGCGCCCAGCTGCGCCGGCTCCAGGCTCGCCTTGCCGGCCAGCCAGCCGGAAGCCATCTGCAGGCGGTATTCGACGGCCCGCTCGATCCGGCGCACGGCCAGGCCGCAGTTGTGGGCGATGTCGGTGGCCTTGGAGGCCCAGGGCGAGACCGTGCCGAAGCGCGGCGTCACCACCAGCAGGGGCCCCTCGGCGGCGCCGGCGTAGGGCTCGCCGTAGGTCAGCAGGGCCGCCAGCTGCTCGCGCTCGGCGCCGGCCAGCGGATGGTCGCTCGCCACCAGGTGCACGAAACGGGCCGCCACGCCGGCGATCTTCGGGTGCACCGCTTGCAGGCGCGGCAGGAGTTGCTGGATCCGGAAGCCGCTGAGGGCCTGGCCGCCCTCGAACTCGGTGATGTGCAGGGACACTGTCTGAAACCTGTGTGGGAGGGGACGCCCCGGCCGCTGACTGGGGCGGGAGCAACCCGGCATTCTACCTGCGGGGGATTGCACCCGATGGGATAATCGGCCGCATGGGCATCACCATCAAAGACGAACAAGGCATCCAGGGGATGCGCACGGCCTGCCGGCTGGCCGCCGAGGTCCTGGACCACCTCACGCCCTTCATCAAGCCCGGCCTCACCACCCGCGAGATCGACCGCATCGCGGCCGACTACATGAAGCAGCAGGGCACCCTCTCCGCCACCCTGGGCTACCAGCCCGCGGGCTACCCGCCCTACCCGGCGTCGCTGTGCACCTCGGTCAACAACGTGGTGTGCCACGGCATCCCCAACGACAAGCCGCTGAAGAAGGGCGACATCGTCAACGTGGACGTCACCGTCATCAAGGACGGCTGGTACGGCGACACCAGCCGCATGTTCGTGGTCGGCGAGGCCTCGATCGCGGCGAAGCGCCTGGTCCAGATCACCTATGACGCCATGTGGCACGGCATCACCCAGGTCAAGCCGGGCGTGCGCCTGGGCGACATCGGCTGGGCGATCCAGAAATTCGCCGAGAGCAACGGCTTCTCGGTCGTGCGCGAGTTTTGCGGCCACGGCATCGGCCGCAACTTCCACGAGGAACCGCAGGTCCTGCACTACGGCAAGCCCGGCACCCTGGAGGAGCTGGTGCCGGGCATGACCTTCACCATCGAGCCCATGATCAACGCCGGCCGCCGCGACGTGAAGGAATTCGGCAACGACGGCTGGACCATCGTCACCAAGGACCATTCCCTGTCGGCGCAGTGGGAGCACACCGTGCTGGTCACGCCCACGGGCTACGAGGTCCTGACCCTGTCGGCCGGCAGCCCGCCGCCGCCGGCCTTCGTCGAGGAATGAGCGCCGTCCCGCAGCCCGAAGCCGGGACGGTCACGTCCCGCATCCGCGACGCCTACCGGGCGCGCAAGGGGGAGCTGCTGGCCTCCCTGCCCGGGGACGGCGGCTCCAGCCGCGGCATCCGGGGCCTGCTGCAAGGCCTGGCCCAGGCCGCCGACGAGGCCCTGGTGGCGCTCTGGGAGGCCGCGGGCATGCCGGAAGGCGTGGCCCTGGTGGCCGTCGGCGGCTTCGGCCGCGGCGAGCTCTTCCCCCACTCGGACGTCGACGTGCTGCTGCTGATGCCCGACGGCTCGTCGCCGGACCACGACGCGAGCCTGCAGCGCCGCATCGAGGGCTTCATCGGCAGCTGCTGGGACGCCGGGCTGGAGATCGGCTCCAGCGTGCGCACCGTCGCCGAATGCGCGGCCCAGGCGGCCGGCGACGTGACGGTGCAGACCTCCCTGCTGGAGTCGCGCCTGCTCACCGGCTCGCGCAAGCTGTTCACCGCCTTCCAGCAGCACTTCCGCGCCCAGCTCGACCCGCGCGCCTTCTTCACGGCCAAGGTCCTGGAGCTGCGCCAGCGGCACACCAAGTTCGAGAACACGCCCTACGCGCTGGAGCCCAACTGCAAGGAATCGCCGGGCGGCCTGCGCGACCTGCAGGTCGTGCTGTGGGTGGCCAACGCCGCCGGCTTCGGCAGGAGCTGGGACGCCCTGGCCCGCTGCGGCCTGGCCACCCCCTTCGAGGCGCAGCAGATCAGGCGCAACGAGGCGCTGCTGTCGGCCATCCGCGCGCGCCTGCACGTGGTGGCCGGCCGGCGCGAGGACCGGCTGGTGTTCGACCTGCAGAACGCGGTGGCGGAGTCCTTCGGCCTGCGGCCCGTGCTGCGCGCCGACGGCCGCGTCGTCGCGCGCGCCGGCGAACTGCTGATGAAGCGCTACTACTGGGCGGCCAAGGCGGTCACCCAGCTCAACCAGATCCTGCTGCTGAACATCGAGGAACGGCTGAACCCGGCCGCGGCCGAGGCGCGCCCCATCAACGAGCGCTTCCTGGAGAAGGCCGGGATGATCGAGGTCGCGAGCGACGACCTGTACCTGAAGGACCCGCGGGCCATCCTCGAGACCTTCCTGCTGTACCAGAGCACGCCCGGCATCACCGGGCTGTCGGCCCGCACCCTGCGCGCGCTTTACCACGCGCGCAAGGTGATGGACGCGAAGTTCCGCAACGACCCGCAGAACCACGCCACCTTCCGCGCGATCCTGATGCAGCCGCGCGGCATCACGCACGCGGTGCGGCTGATGAACCAGACTTCGGTGCTGGGACGCTACCTGTGGGTGTTCCGGCGCATCGTCGGCCAGATGCAGCACGACCTGTTCCACGTCTACACGGTGGACCAGCACATCCTGATGGTGCTGCGCAACGTGCGCCGCTTCTTCATCGCCGAGCACGCGCACGAGTACCCGTTCTGCTCGCAGCTCGCGGCCGGCTGGGACAAGCCCTGGATCCTGTACACGGCCGCCCTGTTCCACGACATCGCCAAGGGCCGCGGCGGCGACCATTCCGAGCTGGGCGCCCACGAGGTGCGGCGGTTCTGCCGCCAGCACGGGATCCCGGCCGACGACGCCCGGCTGGTCGAGTTCCTGGTGCGCGAACACCTGCTCATGAGCCGGGTCGCGCAGAAGGAGGACCTGGGCGATCCCGCCGTGATCCGCGACTTCGCGCGCCGCGTGGGCGACGAGCGTCGCCTCACGGCGCTGTACCTGCTGACGGTGGCCGACATCCGCGGCACCAGCCCGAAGGTCTGGAATGCCTGGAAGGGCAAGCTGCTGGAGGACCTGTACCGCTACGCCGCGCGGGCCCTGGGCGGCAGCGCCCCCGACCCGAAGGCCGAGATCGAGGCGCGCAAGCGCGAGGCCCTGGTGCAGCTGCAGCTGTTCGCGCTGCCCTTCGAGGCGCACAAGAAGCTGTGGGACACGCTGGACGTGGGCTACTTCATGCGACACGACGCCGGCGACATCGCCTGGCACACGCGCCACGTCTCGCGCCACGTGGGCACGGCCAAGGTGATCGTGCGCGCGCGCATCTCGCCCGTGGGCGAGGGCCTGCAGGTGCTGGTGTACGCGAAGGACCAGCCCGACCTGTTCGCGCGCATCTGCGGCTACTTCGACCAGGCGGGCTTCAGCATCCTGGACGCCAAGATCCACACCGCCACCAACGGCTACGCCCTGGACACCTTCCAGGTGGTGACGGCCATGATGCCGGACCACTACCGGGAGCTGTGCAGCATGGTGGAGTCCGAGCTGGCCGCCACCATCGGCGCCGCGGGCCCGCTGCCGCCGCCCAGCCGCGGCCGCCTGTCGCGCCGGGTGAAGAGCTTCCCCATCCCGCCGCGCGTGGACCTGCGGCCCGACGAGCGCGCGCAGCACTGGCTGCTGTCGATCACGGCCAACGACCGGGTCGGCCTGCTCTACTCCATCGCCCGCGTGCTGGCACGGCACAAGCTGAACCTGCAGCTAGCCAAGGTGAGCACGCTCGGCGAGCGGGTCGAGGACACCTTCCTGGTCGACGGCGCGGAGCTGCAGCAGAACCGCCTGCAGCTGGAGATCGAGACCGAGCTGCTGGAAGCGATCGCGGCCTGAGCGCAGCCGGCGTGCGGCCGGGGGTCCGCCTCAGTCGTCCTGGGGGGCGTCCAGTCCGGGAAACAGGACCTCGGTGAAGCCGAACTTCGTGAAGTCGCGCACCCGCATCGGGTAGAGCTTGCCGACGAGGTGGTCGCACTCGTGCTGGACGACGCGGGCGTGGAAGCCCTCGGCCTCGCGCTCGATCGGCCGGCCCTTCTCGTCCCAGCCCGTGTAGCGGATGCGGCGCCAGCGCGGCACCACGGCGCGCAGGCCGGGCACCGACAGGCAGCCCTCCCAGCCCTCTTCCTCCTCGGCGCCGAGCGGCGTGATCACCGGGTTGAGCAGCACGGTGCGGGGCACCGGCGGCGCCTCGGGGTAGCGCGGGTTGGGCGCATCGGTGCCGAAGATCACCAGCTGCAGGTCCTCGCCGATCTGCGGCGCCGCCAGGCCGGCGCCGTTGGCCGCGGCCATGGTGTCGTGCATGTCGGCGATCAGCGCGCGCAGCTGCGGCGTGTCGAAGGCGCGCACCGGCTGGGCCACGCGCAGCAGGCGCGGATCGCCCATCTTCAGAATGTCACGCACGGCCATCGAGCAACTCCCTCAATCCCTGTTCATCCAGCACCGGCACGCCCAGCTCGTTCGCCTTGTCCAGCTTGCTGCCCGCCTCGGCGCCGGCGATCACGTAGTCCGTCTTCTTGCTGACGGAGCCGGCGACCTTGGCGCCGGCGGCCTCCAGCAGGTCCTTGGCCTCGTCCCGGGTCAGCGTCGGCAGCGTGCCGGTCAGCACCACCGTCTTGCCGGTGAGCGGTTTGGGCGCGCGTGCCGCCGGTTCGCCCTCCTCCCAGTGCACGCCGCAGGCGCGCAGCTGCTCGATGACCTCGCGGTTGTGCCGCTCGCGGAAGAAGGCGTGGATGCTCTCGGCCACCACCGGGCCGACGTCCGGCACCTCCAGCAGCCGCTCGATGTCCGCGTCCATGATGGCATCGAGGCCGCCGAAATGCAGGGCGAGGTCCCGGGCCGTCGATTCGCCGACGTGGCGGATCCCCAGGCCGTAGAGGAAGCGGGGCAGTGTGGTGTGCTTGGACTTCTCCAGCGCGGCCAGCAGGTTCTGCGCCGACTTCTCGCCCATGCGCTCCAGCGCCACCAGGCCGCTCAGGCCCAGGCGGTACAGGTCGGGCAGCGTGCGGATCACTTTCTGGTCGACCATCTGGTCGACCAGCTTCTCGCCCAGGCCCTCGATGTCCATGGCGCGCCGCTGCGCGAAGTGCAGGATCGAGAACTTACGCTGCGCGCTGCAGAACAGGCCGCCGGTGCAGCGGTGGTCCACCTCGCCTTCCTCGCGCACGACCGCCGAGCCGCACACCGGGCAGACATGGGGCATGGCGAAAGGCTTCGCGCCGTGCGCGCGCTTGTCGGGCACCACCGCCACCACCTCGGGGATCACGTCGCCGGCACGCCGCACGATCACCGTGTCGCCCACGCGCACGTCCTTGCGCCGGGCCTCGTCCTCGTTGTGCAGCGTGGCGTTGGTGACGGTCACGCCGCCCACGAACACGGGCTTCAGGTGGGCCACCGGCGTGAGCTTGCCGGTGCGGCCGACGTACACGGCGATGGACTCCACCACCGTCATCTGCTCCTGCGCCGGGAACTTGTGGGCCACCGCCCAGCGCGGCTCGCGCGTGACGAAGCCCATGCGCTGCTGCAGCGCCAGGCTGTTGACCTTGTAGACCACGCCGTCGATGTCGAAGGGCAGGCTGTCGCGCGCCTGGCCCACGGCCTGGTGGTACTTGACCAGGTCCTCGGCACCGTGGGCGATCGCGACGCGGTCGGACACCGGCACGCCCCAGCCCTTCATGGCCTGCAGCACCTCGTAGTGCGTGCGGAACGCGGGGCCGCCCGCGATCTCGCCCCAGCCGTAGGCATAGAAGCTCAGGGGCCGCTGGCGGGCGATGGCGGGATCGAGCTGGCGCACCGCGCCGGCCGCGGCATTGCGCGGGTTGACGAAGGTCTTCTCGTTCTTCGCGCCCCGGGCGATCTTCTCGCGCTGCTGCTCGTTCAGCCGCTCGAAGTCGTCGCGCCGCATGTAGACCTCGCCGCGCACCTCCAGCACCGGCGGCACGTGTGCGCCCTGCAGCTTCAGCGGGACCTGGCCGATGGTGCGGATGTTCTGCGTGACGTCCTCGCCGACCTCGCCGTCGCCGCGGGTGGCGGCCTGCACCAGCACGCCGTGCTCGTAGCGCAGGCTGATCGCCAGGCCGTCGAACTTGAGCTCCGCCACGTACTCCACCGGCGGCTCGCCCTCCTGCAGGCCCAGCTCGCGCCGCACCCGCGCGTCGAAGCTGATCGCCCCGCTGGGCTCGATGTCGGTCTCGGTGCGGATCGACAGCATGGGCACCTGGTGGCGCACCTTGGCGAAGCCCTCCAGCACCGCCCCGCCGACGCGCTGGGTCGGGGAATCGGGCGTGGCCAGCGCCGGATACCGCGCCTCCAGCTCCTGCAACTCCCGGAACAGCCGGTCGTATTCGGCGTCCGGGATCTCGGGCTGGTCCAGCACGTAGTACCGGTAGTTGTGGTGGTGCAGCAGCTCGCGCAGGGCGTCCGCGCGTTCCTGGGCCTGGGCCGGGATGCTCATGCGGGAAGACTCAGGAGAACAGGCGGCGGGCCTGGTCACTGCCGGCCGAGAGGTCGCGCGCGTCCAGCGTGTCGTACAGGTGTTCCAGGTCGGCGCCGATGGCGTCCAGTGCCTCGGCGGGGATCACGCGGCCGTCGTCGTCGGTGATCAGTCCGTCCATGGCGGCCGCCAGGGCGATCGCCGCGTCACGCATGCGCACGAAGGGCTGCTCGGTGCGCGGCACGTGCGTCACGTCCAGGCTCAGCGTCAGTTCGCGGATGGCGGTCTGGGCGGGGTCCTCGGACAGGGCGGCCTCGGTCGGGAAGGCGAGCCCGAGGATCGGCGGCACGCCCGGCGCCGCCGCCGGCAGCACCAGCCGCCCGGGAATGGCGCCGGGGACGAAGCCCAGGCGGGACGCGTTCTGCTGCACGTAGCCCGGGCTCCAGGCGGCGTTGCGGGCGCGCAGGGTGAAGCCCAGCTGGGCATCGTGGCTGCCGGCGAACTGGTCCAGCTCGCGGCCGCGGGCCACCTCGTCGCGCATCTCGGGGAACTCGGGCGAGCCGTTGACCGCATCGGCGAAGGCCTGGGTCTTCATCACGAACTCGGAGAACTCGATCTCGTTGAGGGCGCCGCTGCGGTTGGCCAGCTGCACGCCGGCCTGGAAGGCGCCGTAACGCTGGCCGGCGCGCGGCGTCTCCCATTCGCCCGAGGCCTCGTTGCGGCCCTCGATCGCGAACGGCTTGCTGCCCGCGCGCCGGGTCGGCGGCAGCGCCGCCAGCGCCGCCTCCCCGGAGACCGGCACGTCGACCGCGATCGCCGCCAGCGCGTCGATCAGGCCGTCCAGGCCGGGCTTCCTCTCGGGCAGCGGCAGCGGGGCGAGCGGCGCGTCGTCGAACACCGGCTCGGTGCGCTCCAGCGACGGCTCCCGCGCCGCGGAGGCCTCCGCGACAGCCGCTTCGGGCTGGCGCGGGACGTTGCGCCGCGTGGTCCAGGCGTTCCAGGCGACGATGGCCGCGAGCACCAGCCCGCCCAGGGCCGCGATTCCTGCGGTGAATCCGGACATCGGCTCAGGCAGCTTCCGCCATGGACACGGCGGATTCCATGTCCACCGCCACGATGCGCGAGACGCCCTGCTCCTGCATGGTCACGCCGATCAGCTGCTCGGCCATCTCCATCGCGATCTTGTTGTGGCTGATGAACAGGAACTGCGTCTCGCGGCTCATGCTGGTCACCAGCTTGGCATAGCGCTCGGTGTTGGCGTCGTCCAGGGGCGCGTCCACCTCGTCCAGCAGGCAGAAGGGCGCCGGGTTGAGCTGGAAGATCGCGAACACCAGGGCGATGGCCGTCAGCGCCTTCTCGCCGCCGGACAGCAGGTGGATGGTCTGGTTCTTCTTGCCGGGCGGCTGCGCCATCACCTGGACGCCGGAGTCGAGGATCTCCTCGCCGGTCATCACCAGCTTGGCGTTGCCGCCGCCGAACAGCTCGGGGAACATGCGGCCGAAGTGCTCGTTCACGGTGTTGAACGTGTTGCCCAGCAGGTCGCGCGTCTCCGCGTCGATCTTGCGGATCGCGTCCTCCAGCGTCGTCATGGCCTCGGTCAGGTCCTTCGACTGGGCGTCCAGGAACTGCTTGCGCTCGCGCGCCGTGCTCAGTTCCTCCAGCGCCGCCAGGTTCACCGCCCCCAGGGCGGCGATCTCGCGATGCAGGCGGTCGATCTCGGACTGCAGGCCCGTCAGGCGCACGCTGCCTTCCGCGATCGACTTCGCCACCGCCTCCAGGTCGGCCTGCGCGTCGGCGAGCAGCTGCGCGTACTGCTCCAGGCCCAGGCGGGCGGCCTGTTCCTTGAGCTGCAGGTCGGTGATGCGCTGGCGCAGCGGGTCCAGCTCGCGTTCCAGCTGCAGTCGGCGCTCGTCGCTGGCGCGCAGCTTGGCGGTGAGGTCGTCGTACTCGCTGCGCCGGGCGCCCAGCGTCTGCTCGCGCTCGGCCTTGAGCTGCAGCGCGCCCTGCAGGCCGGCCTGGGCGGCGGCATCGGTCAGGCGGGACAGTTCAGCCTGGGCGCGCTCCTCCTCGGTGGCGACGGAGCCCGCCTGCTGGGTGGCGGTCTCGATCGCGCGCTGCAGTTCGCCGCGGCGCGCCTCCAGGGCGCGCTGGGCGAACTGCGCCTCCTGCGCCTGGCGTTCCAGGCTGCGGTGCTGCTCGCGCGCCTCGGCCAGCTTGCGCTCGGCTTCGATCACCCGCTCGTCGAGCTGGGCATGGCGCTCCTGGCTGTCGGCCAGCTGCATGTCCAGCTCCTCGAAGCGGCCCTCGGCGGCGACGCGCTTCTCCTGCAGTTCCTCCAGCAGCGCGTCCACCTCGCCCAGGTCGCCGGCGATCTGTTCGCTGCGGGCACGGGTCTGTTCGGCCAGCTGCGTCAGGCGCAGCGTCTCGACCTGCAGCTCGTGGGCGCGGCCCTGGCTCTCGGCCGCCTCGCGCCGCGCCACGGTCAGGCGCTGCGAGGCGTCGCTGTAGGCGGCCTCGGCGCGCACCAGCGCGGTCCGCGACTCCTCGGTGATGAGGGCCTGGGCGCGCAGCTGCTTCTCCAGGTTCTCGATCTCCTGCTGGCGCGCCAGCAGGCCGGCCTGCTCCGAGTCCTGCGCGTAGAAACTGACGCTGTGGGCGGTGACCGCATGCCCGGTCTTCACGTAGATGGCTTCGCCCGGCTGGAGCTTCTCGCGCGCGGCCAGCGCCTCCTCCAGCGTGGCGGCGGTGTAGCAGCCGTGCAGCCAGTCGGCCAGGAGGGCCTTCTGGCCGGCATCGTTCAGGCGCAGCAGGTCGGCCAGGCGCGGCAGGGCGGCCGCAGCGTCGGGCGCGGCCGCGGCGGGCGCATGGTAGAAGGCCAGCTTGGCCGGCGGCGCGTCGGCGGCGAAAGCGCGCACCATGTCCAGGCGCGACACTTCGAGCGCCTGCATGCGCTCGCGCAGCGCGGCCTCCAGGGCGTTTTCCCAGCCTTGCTCGATGTGGATCTTCGTCCACAGGGCCTGCAGGCCCGCGAGCCCATGCTTGGCCAGCCAGGGCTGCAGCTTGCCGTCGGTGCGGACCTTCTCCTGCAGCGCCTTGAGCGCTTCCATGCGGGCCGACAGGTCCGCCTGGCGCGCGCCCTGCGCGTTGACGTCCTGCTGCTTCGCGCGCCGGTCCTCGTCCAGCTGGGGGACCTGCTCCTGCAGTTCGTGCAGACGGGCATCGGCCGTCTCGGCGGCTTCCTGCGCCGCGGCGAGCTGCTGCTGGAGGTTGGCCAGGCGCTGTTCGTCCGGCGCGGCCAGCGCGTTGCGGTCCGCCACCAGGCGCTCGCGCCGCTGGTTCAGCTGGCGCGACTGTTCCTCGATGTTGCGCTGGTCGGCGGCCAGAACCTGGATCTGCTGCTGCACCTGGGCCACCGCGCCGCGCTGCTCCGAGGAGCGCTGCTGCGCCTGGCGCAGGCCTTCCTCCAGGTCCGGCAGCTGCAGACCCTGTTCCTCGACCTGGGCGGCCAGCAGCGTGGCCTTTTCCTCGGCCTCCACGGTCTGGGCGGCCAGGTTCTCCGTCTCGGCCTCGGCTTCCTCCCGGCGGGTGGCCCACTGCGCGGCCTGTTCCTTCAGCTGGACCAGGCGCTGCTCCACCCGCTGGCGGCCTTCCACCACGAAACGGATTTCGGCCTCCAGCCGGCCGACCTCGGCGCTCGCTTCGTAGAGCTGGCCCTGGGCCTGGTTGACCTGGTCGCCCGCGGCGTAGTGCGCCTGGCGGATGGTCTCGAGCTCGCTTTCCACCCGGCGCAGGTCGGCCACTCGCGATTCCAGGTCGTTGACGGCCTTGGCGGCGTCGGCCTGGATGCGCGCCTGGTCGGCCTCGGCCTCGGCGCGCTTGAGGAACCACAGCTGGTGCTGCCGCAGGCCGACGTCGGCCTGCAGGGCGTTGTACCGGGCGGCCACCTCGGCCTGCTTCTCCAGCTTCTCCAGGTTGGCGTTCAGCTCGCGCAGGATGTCCTCCACGCGCGTGAGGTTCTCGCGCGTGTCGTGCAGCCGGTTCTCGGTCTCCCGGCGGCGCTCCTTGTACTTGGAGACGCCCGCGGCCTCCTCGAGGAACAGGCGCAGCTCCTCGGGCTTGGACTCGATGATGCGGCTGATCGTGCCCTGGCCGATGATGGCGTAGGCGCGCGGGCCCAGGCCGGTGCCCAGGAACACGTCCTGGACGTCGCGCCGGCGCACCGGCTGGTTGTTGATGTAGTAGCTGGAGGTGCCGTCCCGGGTCAGCACGCGCTTGACCGCGATCTCGGCGAACTGGCTCCACTGGCCGCCGGCGCGGTGGTCGGCGTTGTCGAAGATCAGTTCGACCGAGGCGCGCGAGGCCGGCTTGCGGGTGGTGGTGCCGTTGAAGATGACGTCCTGCATGGACTCGCCGCGCAGCTCGCTGGCCTTGGACTCGCCCAGCACCCAGCGCACCGCGTCCATGATGTTCGACTTGCCGCAGCCGTTGGGGCCCACCACGCCCACGAGCTGGCCCGGCAGCATGAAGTTGGTGGGTTCGGCAAAGGACTTGAACCCGGAAAGCTTGATCGATGTGAGACGCACTGCCCCTCGCCCCTGTCGCTGACTGGAATGGCGACGCCGGCGAGGCAAGTCTGCGCGAGGACGTCGCGCAGCGCTGCCGAGCCGGCGTCGCTGCGGCCCCATGATAACCGTTGGGCCGGCCCCCCCGGCCGGCGGCCGGCCGGCCGGGCGGGCGTGAAGCAGTTCACGGAAAGCCCCGGACTGAGCGCCCGGCCGCATCCGGCCGGCCGGAGCGCGCGTACGGGACGGGAACACCTGCCGAAAGGAGCTCCCTTGAACCCCGCCGTCGTCACCAGCTGGCAACTTCCCTACATCGCCCTGTCCTTCGTGATCTCCGTGCTCGGCGCCTCCGTGGCGCTCACCGCCGCCACCCGCATCCGCGAGCGCTCGGGCGGGATCAGCCGGTTCAATGCCCTCGCCGCGGGGGTCGCCCTGGGCGGCATCGGGGTCTGGGCCATGCACTTCATCGGGATGCTGGCCCTGAAGCTGGACCTGGCCAGCAGCTACTCCCTGCCGGAGACCGCGGCCTCGCTGGTGGCGGCCATCGCCGGCAGCTCGCTGGCCCTGGCGTTCGTGGCGAAGGCCCCGGAACGCCTCGGCCGCATGCTGGGCTCGGGCTTCCTGCTCGGACTGGGCGTGGTCGTGATGCACTACCTGGGCATGTTCGGGATGCGCTTCGGCGGCTACATCCGCTGGGACTGGGGGATCGTCGCCCTGTCGGCGGTGATCGCCGTGGTCGCCGCCACGGCGGCGCTGTGGATGGCCTTCCATACCCGGACGCTCGGCCTGCGCGCCGGCGCCTCCGTGCTCATGGGGGTGGCCGTCTGCGCCATGCACTACACCGGCATGAACGCCGCCGAATTCGTCTGCACCACGGTCAACCGGGTGGCCGCCCCCCAGGGCCCCTGGACCGTGAACGCGATGGACCTGCCCTCCCTGGTCGCCGCGGTCTCCCTGGGCCTGGCGGCGGTGATCTCCATCGACCAGATGTTCCAGCGGGCCACCCAACGCCGTCCCACGGCGGCGAGGGCCGCGCGCTGAGGCATGGCGGGCGCCCCATCCAGGCCCCGTTCCCGTGACCCAGTTCACGGGAAGCTCGGCTTTGGGTGAGGGCGTCCACCTATTCAGGCTTAAGTATTTCTACCATACGGAATCTGCAGCCAGACCAGGACAAGCCGATGAACCCCACGCCCGTCGCCTCCTCCTACCAGTTGGGCTACGTCGCCCTGTCCTACGCCATCTCCGTCCTTGGCGGCATCGTCGCCCTCTGGTCCGCCCAGCGCATCCGCCGCGACTCGGGCGAGATCAGCTTCGTGAATGCGCTGGCGGCCGGCCTGGCCCTGGGCGGCATCGGCGTCTGGTCCATGCACTTCATGGGCATCCTCGCCCTGAAGCTGGATGCCGCCACCAGCTTCTCGCTCTGGGAAACCGTCGTTTCGCTGATCGCCGCGGTGATCGGCAGCGCGCTGGCGCTGGCCTACGTGGCCAAGGCGCCCGACCGCGTCGGCCGGCTGCTGGGCGCGGGCTTCGTGCTGGGCATGGGCGTGGTCGTCATGCACTACCTGGGCATGGACGGCATGAAGATCGCCGGCTACATCCGCTGGGACTGGGGCATCGTCGCGGTCTCCGCCGTGATCGCCGTCCTGGCCGCGACCGCCGCCCTCTGGCTGGCGTTCAATACCAGCGGGGGCGGCGCACGGGTCGCGGCGGCGATGGTGATGGGCGTGGCCGTCTGCGCCATGCACTACACCGGCATGGCCGCCGCGGACTTCATCTGCACCGCCGACCCGGGCATCGCTCCGCAGGGCTTCGGCTACTTCGGCGCCGCCCAGCTGCCGGCCGTCATCACCTTCGTGGCGCTCACGACGGCCGCCATGATCGTCGTGTACCAGGTCTACCAGGAAAGCACCCAGGAGCTCGACGGCCTGGAAGCCGTCACCGGCTACCGTTGAGGCGGCCGGCGCACCGCCACGGCGGCCCGTCCGCGGATCAGCCGCCGATGTGCATGGCGAACGTCGCCCCGCTGGAATGCCGGCAGGTGCCCGTGCCCAGGGTTGGCGAATTCATCGTGTAGCGGCAGGTGATGAACCCGCCTCGGCTGCCGGCGCCGTTGGCCAGGCCGTCGCGCGCGGAACCCGCCAGGCGGGTGGCCTCCCCGGTGAAGCTCTCCTCGCCGATGACCGTGGAGAAACGGCCGCGGCCATCGAGATCGTTGGTCACCGTGGCGGCCACCACGCCGTAGCCGCTCGCCAGCTCGTTGGCGGGATACAGTCGCGCCGTGAAGGTGAGCGGCGGCGCGGCCGCCGGGACGAGCGCCACCGCGGCCGGGGCCGGCGCCGGCTGGATCGGCACGACGTAGCAGCCGGCGAGCGCGCCGGCCAGGATCGCCGCGGCGGCGAGCTTCGCCGCCGGCTTCGGGGAGAAAGGGATCTTCATCGGGATCTTCGAGGCCCAAGCACATGCTTGTGCGGCGGACTGTCCGCCCCCGCGGCGCTTCCAGGCAGGAATTCCCGCAGCCGTATCGCTTTGCGGGACGGCGGGTATCGCCGGCTGCGACTCGCGCTGCCTCCGGCCGGGCGGCGACCCGCCGGACGCGCGGGGATAATCGCGGGATGAACCCCCTGTTGTCCCGCCTGCAGCCCTACCCGTTCGAGCGGCTGCGGCAACTGTTCGCCGGCGTCACGCCCAACCCCGCCTGGCGGCCGATCAGCCTGGGCATCGGCGAGCCCAAGCACCCGACCCCCGCCTTCATCAAGCAGGCGCTGGCCGCGGCGATGGAGACCCCCGGGCACGACCTGGCCCTCTACCCGCCCACCGCCGGCACGCCGGAACTGCGCCAGGCCTGCGCGGGCTGGCTGCGGCGGCGCTACGGGCTCGCGCTCGATGCGGCCACGCAGGTGCTGCCCGTGAACGGCTCGCGCGAGGCCTTGTTCGCCTTCGCCCAGACGGTGATCGACCCCAGCCGTCCGGCCGTGGTGGTCTGCCCCAATCCCTTCTACCAGATCTACGAGGGCGCGGCCCTGCTGGCCGGCGCGCAGCCGTACTACGCGCCCAGCGACCCGGCGCGCAATTTCGCCGTCGACTGGGACAGCGTGCCCGAGGCCACCTGGGCGCGCACGCAACTCGTCTACGTCTGCTCGCCGGGCAATCCCACCGGCGCCGTCATGCCGCTGACCGAGTGGGAGAAGCTGTTCGCGCTGCAGGACCGCCACGGCTTCGTGATCGCCTCGGACGAGTGCTACAGCGAGATCTACTTCCGCGACGAGCCGCCCCTGGGCGGCCTGGAAGCGGCAGCCCGGCTGGGGCGCCGGGACTTCCGCGGGCTGGTGGCCTTCACCAGCCTGTCCAAGCGCAGCAACGTGCCGGGCATGCGCAGCGGCTTCGTCGCCGGCGACGCGCAGATCCTGAAGCAGTTCCTGCTCTATCGCACCTACCACGGCAGCGCGATGAGCCCGATCGTGCAGTCCGCCAGCATCGCGGCCTGGAACGACGAGCAGCACGTGGTGGACAACCGGGAGCAGTACCGCCGCAAGTTCGCCGAGGTGACGCCGCTGCTGGAGCAGGTGCTGGACGTGCGACTGCCCGACGCCAGCTTCTACCTCTGGGCCGGCGTGCGTGGAAGCGACACCGACTTCGCCCGCGACCTGCTGGCTCAATACAATGTGACCGTGCTGCCGGGAAGCTACCTCGCCCGCGAGGCCGGGGGCGTCAATCCCGGCGCCGGCCGCGTGCGGATGGCGCTGGTCGCCGACACCGCCGAATGCCTCGAGGCCGCCCAGCGCATCGTGCAATTCGTCCAGAACAGAAAACCCTGATCCCCATGACCCAGCAGCTCCAGCAGACCATCGACACCGCGTGGGACAACCGCGCCAGCCTCTCCGCCGCCTCCGCGCCGAGGGAAGTGCGCGAAGCCGTGGACCACGTCATCGCGGAGCTCAACGCCGGCAAGCTGCGCGTGGCCACCCGCCAGGGCGTGGGCCAGTGGACCGTGCACCAGTGGATCAAGAAGGCCGTGCTGCTGTCCTTCCGCCTGAACGACAACGTGATCATGAAGGCCGGCGAGCTGGCCTTCTTCGACAAGGTGCCGACCAAGTTCTCGCACCTGTCCCCGGAGGAGATGGCCGCCACCGGCGTGCGCGTGGTGCCGCCGGCGGTCGCGCGCCGCGGCAGCTTCGTCGCCAAGGGAGCGATCCTGATGCCCTCGTACGTCAACATCGGGGCCTACGTCGACGAGGGCACCATGGTGGACACCTGGGCCACCGTCGGCTCCTGCGCGCAGGTGGGCAAGAACGTCCACCTGTCCGGCGGCGTCGGCCTGGGCGGCGTGCTGGAGCCGCTGCAGGCCAACCCGACCATCATCGAGGACAACTGCTTCATCGGCGCCCGCTCGGAGGTGGTCGAAGGCGTGATCGTGGAAGAGAACTCGGTGCTGGGCATGGGCGTGTACATCGGCAAGAGCACCCCCATCTTCAACCGGGACACCGGCGAGATCCTCTACGGCCGCGTGCCGAGCGGCAGCGTGGTGATCAGCGGGGGCCTGCACAAGAAGGCAGCGGACGGCACGCCCTACAGCACGTATGCGGCCGTCATCGTGAAGACCGTGGACGCCAAGACGCGCGCGTCCACCAGCCTGAACGAGCTGCTTCGCGACTGAGTCGGGAGACGTAGGGTGGCGGTGAGCGCAGCGAACCCCACCGTCGTAACGGAGGAGTGGTAATGGGAACGATGGAGCGGATCCTGCGCCTGATGGCCGACAAGAAGGCCTCGGACGTCTATTTGTCGGCGCACGCGCCGGCGATGATCAAGATCAACGGCCAGACGCTGCCGATCAACAACCAGCTGCTGCCGCCGGACGCTCCGCGGGCCCTGCTGGCCGAGGTGCTGCCGGAGCACCGCCTGGAGGAACTCGACGCCAGCGGCGAGCTGAACATGGCCCAGCAGCTGGAAGGCGCAGGCAACTTCCGCTTTTCCGCCATGCGCCAGCGCGGCACCATCGCCGCGGTGGTGCGCTACATCGCCGCCGACATCCCGCCGCTGGCGTCCCTGCAGGTGCCCATGATCCTGGGCGACCTGATCATGGAAAAACGCGGCCTGCTCCTCATGGTGGGCTCCACCGGCGCCGGCAAGAGCACGACGCTGGCTTCGATGATGGACCACCGCAACGAGAGCATGCCCGGCCACATCCTCACCATCGAGGACCCGGTCGAGTTCATCTTCAAGAACAAGAAGTGCGTGGTCAACCAGCGCGAGGTGGGCAGCGACACCCAGTCGCTGCAGACGGCGCTGAAGAACGCCCTGCGCCAGGCTCCCGACGTGATCCTGATCGGCGAGATCCGGGACCGGGAAACCATGTCCGCGGCCATCGCCTACGCGCAATCCGGCCACCTGTGCCTGGCGACCATGCACGCCAACAACAGCTACCAGGCCCTCAACCGCATCCTGTCCTTCTACCCGGTGGAGGTACGCCCGACCATGCTGGGCGACCTGGCCGCGGCAATGAAGGCCGTCGTCTCGCAGCGCCTGCTGCGCACCGTCTCCGGCAGCCGCGTGCCGGCGGTGGAGGTGATGCTGAACACCAAGCTGGTCTCCGAGCTGATCGAGAAGGGCGATTTCTCCGGCGTCAAGGAGGCGATGGAGAAGTCCATGGCGGAGGGCTCGCAGACCTTCGAGCAGGACATCGCCCGCCTGATCCTGGACGGGACCATCGACCGCAAGGAAGGCCTGGCCTACGCCGACTCGCCGACCAACCTGCAGTGGCGGCTGCAGAACAGCGCCTCGGACCAGTCCAAGGCCCAGGCCTCCAGCGGCGAAGGCGACAGCGAGGCGGACCTGGACGACGAACCGTCGTTCACGGAAATCACCCTCGATGTCAAACACTGAGAAAAGTCGCAAGCGACTTTTCTCAGTGGTCTGATCAGTGGGAAAAGGACCGGCAAAGCCGGATCCTTTCCCCAAGAGGGACCGCGCTGCATGTTATTCCGCGCGCTCCTTGAGCCGCTGCGCGGTGGCCGTAGACTATCGGCAATGTCCAAGACCCTGCATCTCACCGAGCAGCTGATCGCCCAGCGTTCGGTCACGCCCGAGGACGGGCAGTGCCAGCCCCTGATCCAGGCGCGCCTGGCGCCGCTGGGGTTCGCCTGCGAGACCATCGTGAGCGGCCCGGCCGATTTCCGCGTCACCAACCTGTGGGCCAAGCGGCCGGGCCGCAGCGGCCGCACCCTGGTGTTCGCCGGCCACACCGATGTCGTGCCCACCGGCCCGCTGGAGCAATGGACCAGCGACCCCTTCGTTCCCAGCCACCGCGACGGCAGGCTTTATGGGCGCGGCGCCGCCGACATGAAGACCTCCATCGCGGCCTTCACGGTCGCCGCGGAGGAGTTCCTGGCCGCGCACCCGCAGCCGAAACTGGGCATCGCCCTGCTGCTGACCAGCGACGAGGAAGGCCCCAGCGTGGACGGCACCGTGGTCGTTTGCGAGAAGCTGCGCGAACGCGGCGAAAAGCTGGATTACTGCATCGTGGGCGAGCCGACCTCGGTCGAGAAGCTGGGCGACATGATCAAGAACGGCCGGCGGGGCAGCCTGACCGGCAAGCTCACGGTCAAGGGCATCCAGGCGCACATCGCCTATCCGCAGCTGGGACTGAACCCCATCCACAAGGCCCTGCCCGCCCTGGCCGAGCTGGCGGCCACGGAATGGGACCGGGGCAACGAGTTCTTCCCGCCCACCAGCTTCCAGATCAGCAACATCCACGGCGGCACGGGCGCGGGCAACATCATCCCGGGCCGGGCGGTGATCGACTTCAACTTCCGCTTCGCCAGCGTCAGCACCGCCGAGGAGCTGCAGCAGCGCGTGCACGCCATCCTCGACCGCCACGGTCTCGACTACGAGCTGCAGTGGACCGTGGGCGGCCAGCCCTTCCTCACCACGCCCGGCGAACTGGTGGGCGCAGTGCAGGAGGCGATCCGCGCCGTGACCGGCGTGGACACCGAGCTGTCCACCACCGGCGGCACCAGCGACGGCCGCTTCATCTCCAGGATCTGCCCGCAGGTGATCGAGTTCGGCCCCATCAATGCCAGCATCCACAAGATCGACGAGCACGTCCGGGTGGCCGACCTGGACCCGCTGAAGGAGATCTACCGCGGCGTGCTCGAGCGCCTGGAAGCGCTGTGAGGCTGCTCGCCCTGGTGGAGGAGCTGGCGGCGCAGCTCGAGGCCGCGGGCGTGAGCTTCGGCCACGGCACCACCAATGCCTTCGACGAGGCCGCCTGGCTGGTGCTGTGGCACCTGGGCCTGCCGCTGGACGAACTGGACCTGCATGCCGAACGCGAGCTGCAGCCGCAGGAGATGGAGGCTGCCCGCGAGCTGCTGCACCGGCGCATCGCGACGCGCAAGCCCGCCGCCTACCTCACGCGCGAGGCCTGGCTGCAGGGCGTGCCTTTCTACGTCGACGAGCGCGCCATCGTGCCGCGCAGCTTCATCGCCGAACTGCTGGCCGACGGCAGCATCGACCCCTGGCTGTCGGACCGCACCCGCAAGGTGCTGGACCTGTGCACCGGCAACGGCAGCCTCGCGGTGCTGGCGGCCATGGCCTGGCCCGAGGTCGAGGTCGACGCCGCCGACATCTCCCCCGAGGCGCTGGAGGTGGCGCGCATCAACGTGGACCGGCACGCACTGGGCGGCCGCATCCGGCTCGTGCAGTCCGACGGCCTGGCCGCCCTGCCCGGCCCCTACGACCTGATCCTCTGCAACCCGCCCTACGTCAACGCGCAGAGCATGGCGCAGCTGCCGGCGGAATACCGCGCCGAGCCCGAGCTGGCCCTGGCCGGCGGCGCGGACGGCATGGACTTCGTCCGCGCGCTGCTGCGCGACGCGCCCTCGCGCATGAGCCCGCAGGCGGTGCTGGTGCTGGAGATCGGCAACGAGCGTGCGCACTTCCAGGCCGCCTTCCCCAGGCTGGAAGCGGTTTGGCTGGAGACCAGCGCGGGCAGCGACCAGGTGCTGCTGCTGACGCGGGAGGCGCTGGCGGCATGATCACGCTGCGCAACGTGACGCTGCGCCGCGGCGCCAAGGTCCTCCTCGACGGCGTATCCGTCACCCTCAACCCCGGCGAGAAAGTCGGCCTGGTCGGCCGCAACGGCGCCGGCAAGTCGACCCTGTTCGCCCTGTTCAACGGCAGCCTGCACGAGGACGCGGGCGAGTTCTCGCTGCCGGCGCAGTGGCGGCTTGCCCAGGTCGCGCAGAACATGCCAGAGAGCGACGAGCCGGCCACCGCCTTCGTGCTGGCGGGCGACACGCGCCTGGCGTCCCTGCGCGAGGCGCTCGCGCATGCCGAGGCGAGCGGTGACGGCATCGGCATCGCCCACGCGCATTCCGACCTCGCCGACGCCGGCGCACACGACGCCGCGCCGCGGGCGCAGGCGCTGATCCTGGGCCTGGGCTTCCGGCCGGACGAACTCGAGCGCCCGGTCAACAGCTTCTCCGGCGGCTGGCGCATGCGCCTGCAGCTCGCGCGGGCCCTGATGTGCCCCTCGGACCTGCTGCTGCTGGACGAACCCACCAACCACCTGGACCTGGACGCCCTGGTCTGGCTGGAAGGCTGGCTGCAGCGCTATGCCGGGACGATGATCGTGATCAGCCATGACCGCGAGTTCCTGGACGCGGTGACCAACGTGACGCTGCAGATCGAGAACCAGCAACTCGCGCGCTACGGCGGCAACTACAGCGCCTTCGAGCTGCTGCGCGCCCAGCAGCTGGAGCAGCAGCAGGCGGCCTACGCCCGCCAGCAGGACAAGATCGCCCACCTGCAGAAATTCATCGACCGTTTCAAGGCCAAGGCCACCAAGGCGAAGCAGGCGCAGAGCCGGGTCAAGGCGCTGGAGCGCATGGAGAAGATCGCCCCGGTGCTGGCCAGCGCGGAGTTCACCTTCGAATTCCGCGAGCCGCAGAACCTGCCGAATCCGATGCTGGCGATCCAGGGTGCGTCTTTCGGTTATGGCGACCAGGTCATCCTGCGCAACGTCGACCGCTCGGTGCTCGCCGGCCAGCGCATCGGCATCCTCGGCGCCAACGGCCAGGGCAAGTCCACGCTGGTGAAGACCATCGCCCGCACCCTGCCGCCCCTGGCCGGCCGCATCACCGAGGGCAAGGGCCTCGCGATCGGCTATTTCGCGCAGCAGGAGCTGGACGTGCTGCGCCCGCAGGACACGCCGCTGGAGCACATGGTGCGCCTGGCCCGCGAACACGCCGCCGCCACCGGCCAGTCCGACCGCGAGCAGGACCTGCGCAACTACCTGGGCCAGTTCCTGTTTTCCGGCGACATGGTGCAGCAGGTCGTCGGCACCATGAGCGGCGGCGAGAAGGCGCGCCTGGTGCTGGCGATGATCGTGTGGCAGCGCCCCAACCTGCTGCTGCTGGACGAGCCCACCAACCACCTGGACCTCGCCACCCGCGAGGCGCTGGCCATGGCGCTCAACGAATTCGAGGGCACGGTGATGCTGGTGAGCCACGACCGCGCCCTGCTGCGCGCCGTGTGCGACGAGTTCTGGCTGGTTGGCCGCGGCACGGTGGCGCCGTTCGACGGCGACCTCGACGACTACCAGCGCTACCTGCTGGAGGAGGCGCGCCGCCTGCGCGAGCAGGTCGCCGCCGCGGCCCCGGCGGCCGCTCCCGCGGCGTCCGGGTCGCGCCTCACGCCGCAGGAGCAGCGCCGGCAGCAGGCCCAGCAGCGCCAGGAACTGGCCGCGCGCCTGAAGCCGCTGAGGAAGGAGCGCGAGCAGGCCGAACAGCGCATCGCGGCGCTGGAATCCGAGAAGGCGCAGCTGGAAGGCCGCCTGGCCACCGTGCTCACGCCCGCCGACATCGCCGAAGCCGGTCGCCGCCTGAAGGCCGTGGCCGACGAACTGGCGCGCCTGGAAGACCGCTGGCTGGAGCTGGCGGGCGAGATCGAGGCCGCCGAGGCGACCGGCGGTTGACGATCCAAGGCTGCCGCGACCCCTCATGATCCGCATGGCAACGCCCACCCAGCTCGCCGCCGGCGACCCCGCGCTGCTGGCCACCATCCAGCGCGCGCGCCGGCTGCTGCACCGGCGGGCCCTGGCCGGTGCAGCCGCCAGCGTCGTGCCGATTCCCGGCCTGGATTGGCTGGTGGACGCGGCCTTGCTGTCGCGGCTGATCCCGGCCATCAGCGCCGAATTCGGCCTCGCGCCGGAACAGATCGCGCAACTGCCGCCGCGCAAGCGCCAGACGGTGAAGAAGGCCGTGAGCGTGGTCGGCTCGATGGTGATCGGCAGGTTTCTCACCGAGGACCTGGTGATCCGGGCCTCCGCCGCGCTGGGCCGCCGGCTCACCGTGCGGCGGGCGGCGAAGCTCGTCCCCCTGGCAGGCCAGGCGGTGTCGGCGCTGATCGGCTACGCCGCCATCCGCTACCTCGGCGAACAGCACATCCGCGACTGCGTGGAGGTGTGCCGCCGCGCGCGCCTGAGGCTGCCCCTGCCA
This sequence comes from Burkholderiales bacterium, assembly GCA_028868995.1. Classification (GTDB taxonomy): domain Bacteria; phylum Pseudomonadota; class Gammaproteobacteria; order Burkholderiales; family Burkholderiaceae_C; genus Ramlibacter. Next base: position 46,242 of record JAGWTH010000021.1, read on the forward strand.
GCACATCCTGCGGGGCCCGCTGTGGCCGCGCGCCGGCCGGCGCGCGGCTGATCCTCGACGCGGGGCCTAGGCCGTCGCGCCGCCGTCGATCACCAGCGAGTGCCCGGTCACGTTGCGCGCAGCATCGCTGCACAGGTAGAGCACGGCCGCGGCGACTTCCTCCGGCTGGAGGATGGATCCGGTGGGCACGCCGCGGCGTGCGCCGTCCTCGTCGATCCCCAGCTCCGCGTAACGCGAGCGGGCCATGTCGGTGGCGATCCAGCCGGGACACACCGCGTTCGAGGTGATGCCGCGCGGCGCCAGGGCCAGCGCGAAGGCCTTGGCCAGCCCGATCACGCCGTGCTTGGAAGCCGTGTAGGCGATCTGGTCCGGCACGGCCCGCAGTCCCAGGACGCTGGACACGAAGACGATCCGCCCACCTTCCGCGGGAAACAGCGGCAGCGCCGCCTGGGTGCAGCGGTACGCACCCGAGAGGTTGGTGTCGATGAGACGGTCCCACTGGGGATCCAGCGGATCGCCCAGCCGGTCGGCGCCCGCGACGCCGGCATTGTTGACCAGGACGTCGATGCGGCCGTGCGCCGCACGCAACTGCGCGAATGCCTCCACCACCGAGGCCGGCGTGGCCACGTCGCAGGCAATGAAGCCGACTCCGTCCGGCGGGCCCGCGTCGGGCCGGCGGCGCCCCAACGCGACCACCTGGTAGCCGGCGCCGGCGAGGACGGCGCCGATGGCGGCGCCCAGGCCGCGCGTGCCTCCCGTCACCACCGCAAGCTTGTTCATGCCGTCGTCACTCCGCCGTCGACCGGCAGCACCACGCCGGTGATGAACGAGGCCGCCTCCGAGGCCAGGAACACCGCCGCCATCGCGATCTCGGAGGGCTGCGCGAGGCGCGCCAGCGGCACCGAATCCAGGCGGAAGCCCACGCCCGGCGGCGGCGGATAGAGGCTGCGGAACTGCTGGCTCATCTCCATCACGCCCCGCAGCATGGCGGTGTCGGTGCTGCCGGGGGCGATGCAGTTGACCCGCACCTTGTGCCGGCCGAAGTCGATCGCGGCGCTGCGCGTGAGCTGGGCCAGCGCGCCCTTGCTGGCGCCGTAGGCGGCGCTCAGCGGCTTGCCCACCAGCGCCTGGTCGGAAGCGACGTTCACGATGGCGCCGCCGCCTGCCTCCACCATCCCGGGCAGCACGGCCTTCATCAGCAGGAAGGGCGCGGTGAAGTTCACCGCCATCACCTTCTGCAGGTCGGCCAGCGAGGTGTCCGGAATGCTCCCGAGCAAGGTGGTGCCGGCGCAGTTCACCAGCACCCGCGGCGCGCCATGGCGCGCGATCAGGTCGGCGGCCCGGGCTTCCAGCGTATCGACCGCGGCGAGGTCGATGTCCGGCAGGTCCAGGCCCACGACGCGGCATCCCTGGCGTTCCAGCAGCTGCGCGATCTCGCGGCCGATCCCGCCGCGGTGCCCGGTGACGAAGGCGAGCCAGCCCGCGAGGCCGGGAAACTGAAGCCCGCCCGCAGCGGGCCCGGTGGCGCGATCCTCAGACATGGGTTCGTCCTGTTGTTGTTTTCATAGTCGCGCGCCCGGCGGGCACGCGCCGCGCCAGCATAGCGAATCGCGGGGTGTCCCCGCCGCGGGAAAGGTCTCGCGCAGGACGGCCCACCCGCGCTCGGCGACCCGCGCTGCGCGGACCATGAAAAAGGCCTGCTGCGACTCGCGCCGCAGCAGGCCCTGGATGGGTGGTGGGTCGTGCAGGATTCGAACCTGCGACCAATAGATTAAAAGTCTACTGCTCTACCGACTGAGCTAACGACCCGACCGTCTTGCCGCCGATGTTCAGCAGCAAAGCCCGCGATTATAGCGTGCTTTGCGCGCCTTTCGCGCCGGCGGCGATGCGATCGAGCACCCAACCGGCGGCGCACTGGCCGAAGGTCGCGGTCACGCTCACCACCGAGCCATAGCCGTGGCAGTTGAGCGAGCCGTCGCCCTCGACGGCGCAGGAAGGATCGGGCGGCGCCACCGCCTCGCGACTGAAGACGCAGGCGATGCCGATGCGCTTGCCTTCCCTGGGCGCGCCGTGGTGCTTGCGCAGGCGGTAGCGCAGCTGCGCCAGCAGCGGGTCGTGCGTGGCATGGGCGAGGTCATCGATGTCGACGCGGTGCGCCAGGCGCTTGCCGCCGGCCGCGCCGCAAGCGATGAACAAGGCCTTCGCGCGGCGCGCCCAGGCGGCCATGGCCACCTTGGCCTTGAGCTCGTCGCAGGCGTCGATCACCGCGTCCGCCCCTTCGGTCAGCAGGGCCGGCCAGTTGTCCGGCTCCACGAACTCCTCCACGGCGTCCACCCGGCAACCCGGGTGGATCTGCGCGATGCGCTCGCGCATGGCCAGGACCTTGGCCTGCCCCAGCGTGCCGTCGAGTGCCTGGACCTGCCGGTTGATGTTCGACTCGGCGACGTGGTCGAGGTCGACCAGCGTGAGGCGCCCCACGCCGCTGCGGGCCAGCGCTTCCGCGGCCCAGGAGCCCACGCCGCCGATGCCGACGACCGCCACGTGCGCGCGGCGGATCGCGGCGGCGCCGGCCAGGCCATACAGGCGCTCCAGGCCACCGAAGCGCCGCTGCAGGTCCGCGGCCTCGTCCAGGTGCGTCATGCGCGCCCCCGGACCGCGTTCAGCGCAGCCGCGCGAGCCGCTCCCGGGCGGCGCTGGCCGCTTCGGACTGCGGATAGGCCTTGACCAGGTCGTCCAGCGTGCGGCGGGCCCCGGCGTTGTCCTTCAGCTCGATCTGGCAGTTGGCGATCGACAGCACCGCCTCGGGCGCGCGCGGATGGTCGGGCGCCTGCTGCAGGAGCGCGCGGAAGTTCCCGATGGCGCCCTTGTAGTCGCGGTTGGCGTACTGCGCGTTGCCCAGCCAGAACAGCGCCGAGGGCCGGTAGCCGCTGGAAGGGTACTTCTTGACGAAGTCCGCGAAGGCACCTTGCGCCGCCACGAAGTCGCCGCGCCGGAAGGTCGCCATGGCGGCCTCGAAGTCGCGCTGCTCCGCCGGGTCCGCCGTGAAATTGCGGCCGTCCACGTTGACTTGCACCGGCTCGAACTTGCGCAGCCGGTCATCGACGCTCTGCGCCATGTCGCGCTGCTGCTTCTGCAGGTCGGACAGGTCGCGCGTCAGCTGCTCGTTGGCGCCGCGCAGCTTGGCCATGTCGCCCTTCAGGCCGTCGATCTGGCCTTGCAGGTCCAGCAGGCTGCGTCGCAGCGAGGCGTTGTCGTCGTTCAGGCTCTTGAGCTGCGTCGCGAAATCCTGGCGCTGCTGGTCCACCTTCTGGCGCAGGTCCAGGATGGCGCGGCGGGCCTCGTCGTCCTCGAACAGCGCCGCATGGGCGGGCGCGGCGAACAGGGAGGCGACGGCCAGCGCCGCGGCCAGCGCGCTGCGGTTGAGGGCCCTCATCGGTAGACGATCTCGGCCCGGCGGTTCTTCGCCCAGGCGGCCTCGTCATGCCCATCGACGGCAGGCTTTTCCTTGCCGAAGCTCACGGCCTCGATCTGGCTGTCCTTCACGCCCAGCAGCTCCAGCGCCTGGCGCACGGCCTCGGACCGGCGCTGGCCCAGGGCCAGGTTGTACTCGCTGCCGCCGCGCTCGTCGGTGTGGCCCTCGATGACCACGTGGCGCTTGGCGTTCTGCTTCAGGTAACTGGCGTTCTGCTCGATCAGCGTCTGGTACTGCGGCTTGATCGCGTTGCTGTCGTAGTCGAAGTACACGATGCGGGCGACGTTGACCGGGCCCGCCAGGCTGGATGCCGCCGCGTCGGCCTGCACCGGCTGCACCTGGGTCTGCCCGCCCGCTCCGGGCGCGGCCTGGCTGCTCGCCTGGCCGCTCTTGTCCTCGACGGGTACGTTGTTGAGCTTGACGCCGCTGGCACAGCCGGCCAGGGTGGCTGCGAAAGCGACAGCCAGGAAAAGGGAACGCTTCATTCCAAGGATCTCCAGTGGGTTCAACGCTGAAAGGGGCCCCAGTCGGGTTCGCGGATGTCGCCGCCCTTGCCGGGCAGGCGCGCCTTGATCTTGCCGTCGAGGGTGGTGGTCATGAGGGATTCGGCGCCGCCCTGCCGGGTGGCGTAGATGATCAGCCGCCCATTCGGGGCGAAGCTCGGGCTTTCGTCGGCGCTCGTGTCCGTGAGCGACTGGACGTTGCCCGTGGCGAGCTCCATCACCTGCAGCTTGAAGGCGCCATTGATGCGGGAAATGTAGGCGAGCCACCTTCCGTCGGGACTCAGGGCCGGCGAAATGTTGTAAGACCCTGTAAAGGTCACGCGCTCCGGCGAACCGCCACCGACGGGCATTCGGTAGATCTGGGGCGAGCCGCCGCGGTCGCTGACGAAGTAGATGGTGCGCCCGTCGGCCGCGTACAGCGGCTCGGTGTCGATGCTGCCGGACTGCGTGAGGCGCGTCGGCTGGCCGCCGGTCGCGGGGATCGTGTAGAGCTGCGAGCCGCCGTCGCGCGACAGCGTCACCGCCAGCGTGCGCCCGTCGGGCGACCAGGCGGGCGCGCTGTTGGAGCCCCGGAAATTGGCGATCAGGCGCCGCTGGCCCGTGGCCACGTCGTGCACGTACACCACCGGCTTGCGCGACTCGAAGGACACGTAGGCCAGCCGCTTGCCGTCGGGCGACCAGGCCGGGGAGATGATGGGCTCGGAGCTGGCCAGCGCCGACTGCGCGTTCTCGCCGTCGGCGTCGGCCACCCAGAGGTTGTAGCGGTTGCCGGCCTTGGTGACGTAGGCGATGCGGGTGGAGAACACGCCCTTCTCGCCGGTGAGCTTCTCGTAGACCGCGTCGGCGATGCGGTGCGCCGCCAGGCGCAGGTCGTTGGCGACCACGACGTAGCCGCCCGCGGCCAGGCTTTCGCCGCGCACCACGTCCCACAGGCGGAAGCGCACGTCCCAGCGGCCGTCGGCCAGCCGGCTGGCGCTGCCCACGACGAGCGAGTCGGCCGCCTTCTGGCGCCAGGGGCTCAGGTCGGGGCGGCTGGTCTCGTCCAGGGCGGGCGCGCCCGAGGGGTCGATGGAGCGGAACTGGCCGCTGCGCTCCAGGTCGGCCTGCACGATGGCGGCCACCTTCTGCGGCGCGTCGGCCTCGCCGCGGAACGGGACGATGGCGATGGGCAGCTGCGTCAGCCCGACGCCGGTCACCTCGACCCGGAACTGCGCCAGCGCCGGCCCGGCCGCCGCCATCGCGCCGAGGCAGGCGACCAGCTCCCGGCGGCGCCACTGACTGGGAACATGCATTGTTGGTTCTCTCCTGAATGCTGTCTGCGGTTCACTTGCGCGCGTTTGGTTCCCCGGATCGGGTTCAGCCCGGACCGGCGGAGCCCCCCCCGCGCTGCAACAACCATAGCTTCATGTAACGGTAATAGGTGCCTTCGGCGTTGGAGATCGCCAACGCCAGGCCCAGCCGACCGTCCAGGAAACCCAGCTTCAGCACGTAGGTGCGCATGAAGGCCCACCCGCCATGGCCCAGGGCCTTGGCCAGCGATCCCTTCACGCCCCTGCGTTGCAACGCATGGGCCCCCGCGGTGGAATACCGGTCCAGCTTCGTCAGCACCGACTCGAAATGCGGCATGCTGTCATGCAGCAGGTCGCCGCGCAGCCGGCCCACCGGGCCGCGGGCCAGCACGCGCTCGTGCACCAGGTCGTCCGAGAAGCGGGCGCTGCCGCGGCGGAACAGCCGCACCACCCGGTCCGGGTACCAGCCGGAATGGGCCATGTACTGCCCGCAGTAGCTGGATCGGCGATTGGTCTCCCAGGCATCATGTTTGCCCGAATGTATCGCAGCCCGCAGGCTGGCCGCCAGTTCGGGCGTGACCTGTTCGTCGGCGTCGATCGAGAACACCCAGTCGCCGGTGGCGGCGTCCAGCGCGCGGTTCTTCTGGGGGCCGAAGCCGGGCCAGTCGGCGGTCTCGATCACGCGGGCGCCCGCCGCGCGCGCCGCCTCCACCGTGCCGTCGGTGCTGCCGGAGTCGACCACCACCACCTCGTCGGCGAACGCCACCGAGCGCAGGCATGCGCCGATGTTGCGGATCTCGTTGCGGGTGATCAGGACGACGCTCAGCCTTCCAGGCGCGGGCGCCTCCCGGCTTTCACTGGATAATCCTCCGATCATGAAGCGCGATCATATCCGTCCGTAGCGCATGACCGACTACGCCATCACCTTCGCCTGCTACAACCAGGTCGACTACACGCGCCAGTGCGTCGACAGTCTGGTCCGTCACGGCTACGACCTCGGGCGGGTGGTAGCCGTCGACAACGGCTCCAGCGACGACACGCGCGCCTATCTGGACGGCCTACCCCTGGGAGGCCGCATCTACAACCGCCAGAACCTCGGCTGCGGGGTGGCGTGGAACCAGGGCGTGCTGGCATTCCAGTCGGAGTGGACCGTCGTGATGAACAACGACGTGCTGGTCTCGGCGCAGTGGATCGAAAACCTGATCGCCTCGGCCGAGCGGCTGGGGGTGCGGGCGGTCTCGCCGGCGCTGGTGGAGGGGCCGCTGGACTACGACTTCGATGCCTTCGCACGCGATGCCTCCCGGCGCATGGCCGACGTGGCGCGCATGGGCGCACGCCACGCCGTCTGCCTGTGCGTTCACCGCTCGGTCTGGGACGAGGTGGGCTTCTTCCAGGCCACGCCCAGCCTGTGGGGCTACGAGGACACCCTCTTCTTCCACGCTCTGGACAAGGCCGGCGTGCGCACCGCCATCGTCGGGTCCTCCTGGCTGCACCACTACGGCTCGATCACCGTCAGCGCGCTCAAGCAGGAGCGCGGCCTGTCCGGCCACCAGGGACTGGGTGCGCGCAACAACTACCGGCTGCTCGGGAAGTCGCTGCTGCGGCGCAAGTGGGACAAGTTCCTGCGCAAGCGCCAGGAACGCGACTGGCGCGCCGAGGAACTGGTTCGCTACGGCATGACCCTGCACGGGGAACGCCGGGATGGCGGCTTCGTGTGGCGCTGAGCCGGCACGGCGCGTGAGCCGCGGCGTCTTCTTCGCGGAGAGTTCGCCCAACATCGGCGGGCAGGAACTGCAGCTGCTGCAGCAGGCGCAGGCCCTGCAGGAGCGGGGCTGGGCGGTGCGCCTCCTCTGCCGCCCGGGCAGCCGCGTCGGTGCAGAGGCCGTCGCGCGCGGGCTGCCGGTGGAAACGGTGCGCTTCCGCGGCGCGCTGGACCTTCCCAGCCTGCTGCGTGTGGCAGCCCTCGCGCGCGAACACCGGCCGCTCGCGCTCGTCTGCCACAGCGGCCACGACGCCAACGTCTGCGCACTCGCGATCCGCGGCGCAGCGGCGCTGGGCCTGCTGCGGCCGCGGCCGCGGCCGCGACTGCTCCGGATGCGCACCTACCAGCCCGGCAGGGCAGGAGCGTTCGCCTACAACCACCTGTTCGACGCCAGCTTCACGCCCAGCGCGGGCCTGCGGGCCCAGCTGCTGGCCAACCGGGCGATCCGGCCGGACCGGGTCGGCGTGCTCTACCCCGCGGTCGACTTCCGCCGACTCGAGCAGGCCGACGGCGCCCTTCCGCCGGAGCTGGAGGCCCGCCTGGCGCAGGCGGGGCCGGTGGTGGTCCATGCCGCGATGCTGCGGCCGGAAAAGGGGCACGCCTTCATGCTGCAAGTCGTTCGGGCGCTGCTGCCGCACCTGCCGGGGCTGCTGTACGTCGCCGCGGGCGACGGCGTGGAACGGGCCCGGCTGGAAGAACAGGCGCGGCGGCTCGGGATCGCCGACCACGTCCACTTCCCTGGCCTGCTGCAACCGGTCGCGCCTCTGCTGCGCAGGGCGGACGTCGTCGTGATGCCGTCGCTCTACGAGCCGCTGGGCATGAGCCAGGTCGAGGCGCTGGCGCTCGGCGTGCCGGTGGTCGTGAGCGACGTCGGTGGCCTGCCGGAAACCGTGGTCCATGGCGAGACTGGCTGGATCTGCCCCAGCCCCGCGGCGCCCGGCGCGCTGCAGGCCTGGACGCAGGCGCTGGAGGAGGTCCTCGCCGATCCCGCGGCCGCCCGCAGCCGCGCGTTGCGAGGCGGCGCCCGCGTCCGGGTGCAGTTCGATCCCGAGGTCAACCTCCAGGCGCTGGTGCGCGCCCTCGAATCCTAGGGTTCCCCCCGGCGCCGCGCCAGGACGGCGCCGCACAGCACCGCGGTCATCACGGCATAGAGGCTGGCCATGAACTTGAGGTCCACGATCTCGGTGCTCATGCTGCTCACGAACATGCAGGTGAAGAAGGCGAATCCCATCGCCGCATCGGGGTGCGCCCGAGGGCCGTCACGCCGCAACGCACGGGCACACACCATCAGCGGCACCAGCAACAGGGCCGCCGTCGCGACGAGGCCGCCCACGCCCATGCGCACGGCGTTGCTCACGATCTGGTTGTGGAAGGCGGAGTGGAATGCATGCTCCACGGAAGCGGGGGATGCGAACGCAAACGTCGGCAGGGTAGCCGTGGGCATGTGCGACGTGTCCCCGATCCCTTCCCAGGGATGGTGGGCGATCAACTGGACCGCCATGCGCAGGAACGAGATGCGCCACCCGACGGAACTGTCGGGCGCCACTCCATGCCAGGGGTAGGACACCACCTCCATCACGGCCTGATTGATGCGCTGCGATACCGGCGGCAGCAGGAAGTAGGCCAGCAGGGCGAACAGTGCTGCGGCGACCAGGGCAGCAACCGTGGCCCAGAGGTTCCGCACGCCCCAGAGGAAATACAGCCAGACCGCGACGACGATCGGCACGGCCAGCCAGCCGGTGCGGCTGCCGGAGCGAACCGAGAGGAGCAGGCCCACCAGCACGCCGATCACGCGCAGGACGACACTCCAGCGCCGGCCCTCGCGCCAGTCGCCCGGCTCCAGCGTGATCAGGCACATCAACGCGAAGGACAGATTCAGGTAGCCGAACACCAGCGGATCCACGAAGTGGGTGGTGTCCCGCCCCGGCCCCCACTTGGGGTCCGCTCCGAAGACCTGCAGCACCGCCAGCCCGACCAGCACGGCCACCGGGAGCACCCACTGCAGCGCGCGGGCGGCGGAAACGCGCGACCGCAGCACGAACACGAGGATCGGCAGGGCCGCCAGGAAACGTGAAGGCGCGTCGAATTGCGTCGCATGGCGGTCGCCGCGCATGAGCGCACTGAGCGCGGCGGCCAGGATCGGTGCCACCAGCGTCACCGCCAGGATCCAGAACCAGCGTCGCTCGGTCGCCGCCAGCCGCGTCGCCGGCAGTTCGCCCCCTGCCAGCAGGAACAGGCTCAGCAACGCGCCAGGGAGCAGCACGATGCTGGTCCAGGCGGTCAGGGTGAATACCAGCAGGGGCGCGGAGCAGACGAAGAATCCCAGGATCTGGGCTCGGCGCTGGACGGGAAAGGAATGCACCGTGGGCGGGAAGGAGGTCATCGAGGCACAGGCTCCGGCGAAAGGAGGCCGCACCGGTGTCCCGGGGGCCACCCGCTGAATCCGGGGATAATACACGGTCCCATGCAGTCCGCTCCGCCCCTCGTGCCCGACGCCCAGGGAGCGCCTGCGGCCGGTCCCGTGCAGGCGCCGCCCGAGGGCCTCGTCCAGCGCCTGCGGCGCTTCATCCCCTACGTCCAGCACGTCCGGCGCTACTGGGTCGTCGTCGTGGTCGCCACCGTCGTCGGCGCGACCACCGAGCCGGCGGTTCCGGCCCTGATGAAGCCCCTGCTGGACCACGGTTTCTCCGCCAGCGCCTTCAACCCGTGGCTGGTGCCCGCGGCCCTCATGTTGCTTTTCGCGATTCGCGGCATGGCCGGCTTCATCGCCGACATCGCGCTCGCCAAGATCGCCAACGAAGCCATGTTCACGCTGCGCCGGGCCCTTTTCGGTCGCCTGCTGGATGCGCGCCTGGACCTGTTCCGCTCCGAGTCGGCCAGCTCGCTGTCCAACAGCATCGTCCACGAGATCCAGAACGCCATCATCATGCTGGTGAACGCGCTCACCGGCCTGGTCAAGGACAGCCTGGCCATGGTCGGCCTGCTGGCCTACCTCATGTACATCAATTGGCGGCTGACGCTCATCGTCGGCTTCCTGGCGCCGGCGGTGGCCTGGATCATGCGCACGGCCTCCCGCCGGCTGCATCGCCTCGCCAAGAGCAGCCAGGCGGCCACCGTGGAACTGGCGTACGCGGTGGAGGAAAACGTGCTGGCCAACCGCATGGTGCGGCTGCACGGCGCCGAGCGCGCCCAGGCGACACGCATCGAGGTCCTGAACCTGGCCCTGCGCCGTCTGGCCATGAAATCCTCGGTGGCCCAGGCGGCCATCACGCCGCTGATGCACATGATCGCGGCCGCAGCACTGTCCCTGGTGATCGTGATCGCCCTGCTGCAAGCCGACCGAGGCATGACCGTCGGCACTTTTGCCTCCTTTGTCACCGCATTGCTGATGCTGATCGCGCCGGTCAAGCGCCTGTCCCAGGCCACGAGCCCGATGACGCGCGCCCTCGCCGTGCTCGAACGCTCGTTCGACCTCGTGGAGCACACCCCTGCCGAGCAAGGGGGGAACCACGATCCGGGACGGGCGCGGGGCCACATCGCCTTCCGCGACGTCACGGTGCGCTACCCCGGCGGTTCGGGCAACGCGCTGGAGCGCTTCAGCCTGGAGATCGAGCCGGGCGAAACCGTCGCGCTGGTCGGCCCCTCCGGCTCCGGCAAGACCACGCTGGTCAACCTGCTGCCCCGCTTCCTGGAGCCCGTGTCGGGCGCGGTGGTCCTGGACGGACAGGATGTGCGCGCATGGAGCCTGCCGGCGCTGCGCCGGCAGTTCGCCATGGTGAGCCAGGAGGTGGTGATGTTCAATGACAGCCTGGCCAACAACGTGGCGCTGGGCGCGGAGATCGACCGCGAACGTGTGCTGCGCGCGCTGGAAGCCGCCAACCTTTCGGACATGGTCGCGACGCTGCCGCAGGGCATCGACACCTGGGTCGGCCACAATGCCACCGCGCTGTCCGGCGGCCAGCGGCAGCGCCTCGCGATCGCGAGGGCCCTGTACAAGGACGCCCCGGTGCTGATCCTGGACGAGGCGACGTCCGCGCTGGACAACGAATCGGAGCGGCTGGTGCAGGATGCTCTGCGCCGCCTGATGGCCGGGCGCACCAGCCTGGTGATCGCGCACCGGCTATCGACCATCGAGCATGCCGACCGCGTCGCGGTGCTCGATCGGGGCAGCCTGCTGGAACTGGGCACCCATGCCGAACTGATCGCCAGGGGCGGGCTCTACGCCCGCCTTCACGCGCTCAGCCGCTCCGGCGGTCCTGGCCTGTGACCGGCGGGATGCGCTCGATCCTGGTGGTCGTGACCCGCCAGATCGGCGACGTGCTTCTCACCACGCCCCTGATCCACGCTGCCCGCCGCCTGTGGCCGGATGCAGCGATCGACGTGCTGGGGTTCGAAGGGACGCTGGGCATGCTCGATGGCAACCAGGACGTGCGGGAAGTGATCGCGGCGCCAGCGCGGCCCGGATGGCGCGGCAGCCTGCGCCTGACGCGCCGCCTGTGGCGGCGCTACGACCTGGCACTGGTGGCCGAGGCCAGCGACCGGGCCCACCTGATCGGCGCCCTCGCCTCCCGCCGGCGCAGCGGCATCCTGCCGCCCGAGGGCGGCAGCAACTGGTGGAAGCGGCTGTTGCTGGACCACGTCGTGACCAGTGCCGGCGACCTGGGCGAGGTCCACGTGGTGCAGGAGAAGCTGGCGCTGCTCGCCCCCTGGCGCGCAGCGCAGTCGCCTGCCGCGCGGCTGGTGCCCCCTGCCAGCGAGGCGTTGCCCGAGGCCCTGACAAGCCGGCTCGCGCCGGGCTACGTGGTGGTGCACGCGCCCTCGATGTGGCCGTACAAGCAATGGCCGATCCCGCATTTCCGCGAACTGGTCGCCTCGCTCGCTCAGGCGGGCCGGCAGATCGTCCTGACCGGCGGGCCGGCCGCGGGCGATCGCGAGACGGTCGCCGCCATGCAGGGGGCGGCCCCGCCCGAGCAGCTGCTGGACGCCGGCCTCCTCTCCCTCGGCCAGCTCGCGGCCCTGCTGCAAGGCGCTGCGCTCTACATCGGGCCCGACACCTCGGTGTCGCACCTGGCCGCGGCGTGCGGCGTGCCCACGCTCGCCGTGTTCGGTCCGACCAATCCGCAACGCTGGGCGCCCTGGCCACGCCTGGCGCAAGGCCAGCCCGTGCACTTCGCGCGGCGCAGCACGGCGCAGACCATGGGCAACGTCACCCTGATGCAGGCGCAACTGCCCTGCGTGCCTTGCGGCAAGGCGGGCTGCGAGGACCACCGAATGAGCCGGACCGACTGCCTGCCGGCGATCAGCGCCGCCCAGGTGGCCGCGATCGCGCGCGAGATCCTCGCCGGCAGGCGCTGAGCGCGCTTCCCTCCTGGGGAGGGGACGTCAGAGCAGCACGATGTCGTACTGTTCCTGCCCCATGGCGCTTTCGCTCTGCAGGGAGATGGGCTTGCCGATGAAATCCGACAGTCCCGCCAGGTGCTGGCTTTCCTCGTCCAGGAACAGGTCGATCACCTGGGGCGCGGCGATCACCCGGTACTCGCGCGGGTTGAACTGCCGCGCCTCGCGCAGGATCTCGCGCAGGATGTCGTAGGCGACCGTGCGGGGGGTGCGCACCGTGCCCTTGCCCTGACAGGACGGGCACGGCTCGCACAGCATGTGGGCCAGCGACTCACGGGTGCGCTTGCGGGTCATCTCCACCAGGCCCAGCTGCGAGAAGCTACCGGCCATGGTCTTGACCCGGTCGCGTGCGAGCTGCTTGCGGAACTCCGCCAGCACCGCGTCGCGGTGGTCCTCGCGCTGCATGTCGATGAAGTCGACGATGATGATGCCGCCCAGGTTGCGCAGGCGCAGCTGGCGGGCGATCGCGTGGGCCGCCTCCAGGTTGGTCTTGAAGATCGTGTCGTCGAAGTTGCGCGAGCCCACGTAGCCGCCGGTGTTGACGTCGACGGTGGTGAGCGCCTCGGTCTGGTCGACGATCAGGTAGCCACCCGACTTGAGGTCCACCCGGCGGCCCAGGGCCCGGTCGATCTCCTCGTCCACCGAATACAGGTCGAAGATCGGCCGCTCGCCCTTGTACAGCTGCAGCCTGGCGGCCGCCGCCGGCATGAATTCCTTGCCGAATTCGGCCAGCAGCCCGAACTGCTCGCGCGAGTCGATGCGGATGGCCTGGGTCTCGTCGGTGACGAGGTCGCGCAGCACCCGCTGCAGCAGGTTCAGGTCCTGGTGCAGCAGCGCCGGCGGCGGCAGCCGGGTCGCGGATTCCCGGATGCGCGCCCAGGTCTTGCGCAGGTAGGCGATGTCCTCGGCCAGTTCGGCGTCGCTGGCGTCCTCGCCGTTGGTGCGCAGGATGAAGCCCCCGCCCTCCTCGCCCACCAGCTGGTTCAGGCGCCGACGCAGGGCGTCGCGCTGTTCGGCGGGGATCTTCTGCGACACGCCCACGTGGTCGTCCTGCGGCAGGAACACCAGCAGCCGGCCCGCGATGCTGATCTGGGTCGAAAGGCGCGCGCCCTTGGTCCCGATCGGGTCCTTGATCACCTGCACCATCAGGGCCTGGCCCTCGAAGACCTGCTTCTCGATGGGGACCTGCGGCTGGGTGCCGCGCGCCGCCGCCGGGGGCTCCCCGTCCGGCTGGCGCTGCCAGACATCGGCCACGTGGAGGAAGGCGGCGCGCTCCAGGCCCATGTCGATGAAGGCCGACTGCATTCCGGGCAGCACCCGCGCCACCTTGCCCAGGTAGATGTTGCCGACCAGCCCGCGCTCCAGCGTGCGTTCCACGTGCAGTTCCTGCACGGCGCCGTTCTCGATGATCGCGACCCGCGTCTCCTGCGGCGACCAGTTGACCAGGATGTCCTGCTGCATGTTCTTGTCCCTGCGCTCGGCTGCCGGTCAGGATACCTCAGGAATCGTCACCGGCGCCGCGCCTGCGGGCGTCAGGCCGCCTGCCGCACCCGCGCCGCCCGAAGCAGTTGCGCCGTTTCGTACAGCGGCAGTCCCATGATGCCGCTGTAGGAGCCGGCAATGCGGACGATGTGGGCCCCTGCGCCCCCCTGGATCGCATAGGCGCCGGCCTTGCCCATGGGTTCGCCGCTGGCCACATAGGCGCGGATCTGCGCGGGCGTCAGGGGCGCGAAGGTCACGCGCGACTCGCTCAGGGCCGCCAGCCGCCGCCGGCCGGCCTGCACCGCCACCGCAGTCAGCACCCGGTGCGTGCGTCCGGCCAGCTCGCGCAGCATGCGCGCGGCGTCGCGCGCATCCGCCGGCTTGCCGTAGAGGGTGCGGCCCAGCGCCACGGTGGTGTCCGAGCACAGCACCGGCGCCGGGGGCAGCCCGCGGCGGCGCAGGCGCTCCAGGGCCGCGTCCAGCTTGAGGCCGGTCACCCGCTGCACGTAGGCGGCGGGCGCCTCCCCGGGCCGGACGGCCTCCAGCGCCTCGCTGTCCTCGTGGGCATCGGGCAGCAGCAGTTCGTAGCGCACCCCGAGCTGCTCCAGCAGCTGGCGGCGGCGGGGGCTCTGCGAGGCGAGGTAGACGAAATCACTCACGGTGGTAGGGGTGGCCGGTGTGGATGGACCAGGCGCGATAGAGCTGTTCGGCCAGCAGCACCCGCACCATCGCGTGCGGCAGCGTCAGGTCGGACAGGCGGATGCGCTCGTGGGCGGCCTGGCGGAAGGCGGGGTCGAGCCCGTCGGGGCCGCCGATGACCAGGGCGACGGCATCGTTCTCCAGCTGCCACGCCCGGAGGCGGTCCGCCAGGGCCTTGGTGGTGAGCGCGGTGCCGCGCTCGTCCAGCGCCACCACGCGGGCTCCCCGCGGGATCGCGGCCTCGATGCGTTCGCGCTCGGCCGCCAGCAGCGCCGGGATGGTCTTGGAGGCACGGGGTTCGGTCTTGACCGCCTTGAGCTCCAGCCGCAGCTCGGGCGGGAAGCGCTTGGCGTAGTCGTCCCAGGCGGCCTGGGCCCAGTCGGGCACGCGCTGCCCGACGGCCACCACCAGCAGCCGCATGCTCAGGCCTTGCGGCTGGGGGACTTCGCGGGAGCCTTCCTGGCGGCAGCCTTCTTCGCGGGCGCCTTCTTCGCGCCCGCCTTGCCGGCCGGCGCCTGGGCCGCGGGCCGGGCCGCCGCGCCCTTCGCCCCGGCCTTGGCCGGGGCCTTCTTCGCCGGAGGCTTCTTCGCGCCCGCCTTGTCGGCGGCGGCCGCCTCCCGCTGCGCGGTCTTCACGGCGCTGCTGCGCCGGAGGCTGGGACTGGCGGCCTTCTTCGCGGGCGCCGGGGCCTTGGCGGGCGCAGCCGGCTTGGGCGCGCCCACGCGCAGGCGAACCGGCTTCTCGCCCCAGATCTCCTCGAGGTGGTAGTACTGGCGGATCGCCGGCTGCATGATGTGGGCGACCGCGGCGCCGCAGTCGACGATGATCCACTCGCCGTTCTCCTCGCCCTCCACGCGCGGCTTGGGGAAGCCCGCGTCGCGCACGGCGTCGATCACGCTGGAGGCCAGCGCCCGGGTCTGGCGGTTGGAGGTGCCCGAGGCGACGATCACTCGCTCGAACAAGGGGGACATGTGCTCGGTGTTGAAGACCTGGATGTCCTGGCCTTTCACGTCCTCCAGGCCGTCCACGATGGCCCTCTGGAGTTTCTGCGTGTCCTTCTTGGCGCCGGTTTCAGTCGTCATCCGATGGCTCGATAGAGGTGATGGGTTTCAATATAGCGGGCAACCGCCGGCTCAACCAGAGCGGCGATGCCCTGCCCGGCGGCGAGCCGGGCGCGGATGTCGGTGGCGCTTTCGGGCATGAGCGGCAGCGCCAGCGGCTGCACGCGCACGCCCGGCAGGGCCCGCAGGCTGTCCAGGCCGCCGTGGCCGCTGCGCCCGGCGACGCACAGCACGGCCAGCCGCGCGATCTCTTCCCAGGCGCGCCAGCGGCCGAAGCCCGCGGCCTGGTCCTCGCCCATCAGGAGGTACAGCTCGGCGCCCGGATGCTGCGCCTGCAGCTCGCGCAGGGTGTCGATGCTGTAGGTCGGACCGGCGCGCCTGAGCTCGCGGTCGTCGACCACCGTGCCGGGCAGCGAACCGAAAGCCAGACGCGCCATCGCCAGGCGGTGCTCCGCCGGCGTCAGCGCGCGGTCCTTGTGGTAGGCCTGGCCCGTGGGGAAGATGTAGAGGCGCTGCAGACCGAGCTGCCGCAGGGCGGCCTCGGCCAGCGCGACGTGGGCCCGGTGCGGCGGGTCGAAGGCGCCGCCGAACATGCCCACGCGCCGGGGCGCGTCGCTCAAACCCAGTCCCTCCGGGGCAGGAAGCGGCGCAGGAGCTCCTCCTCGCGCGAACCCGGCTCGGGCTGGTGCTGGTAGGCCCAGGTCGCGTGCGGCGGCATGGACATCAGGATCGACTCGGTGCGCCCACCCGACTGCAGGCCGAAGTGCGTGCCGCGGTCCCAGACCAGGTTGAACTCGACGTAGCGGCCGCGGCGCAGCAGCTGCCAGGCACGCTCGCGCTCGCCCCAGGGCGTGTCCTTGCGCCGCTCCAGGATCGGCCGGTAGGCGCCGATGAACGCGTCGCCCACCGAGCGCATCATGGCGAAGCTCGCCTCGAAGCCCTGCTCGAAATGGTCGTCGAAGAAGATGCCGCCGATGCCCCGGGCCTCGTCGCGGTGCTTCAGGAAGAAGTACTCGTCGCACCAGGCCTTGAAGCGCGGGTACTTGTCCGCGCCGAAGGGCGCCAGGCTGTCGCGGCACACGGTGTGGAAGTGCACCGCGTCCTCCTCGTGGCCGTAGTAGGGCGTGAGGTCCATGCCGCCGCCGAACCAGTAGACCGGCTCGGCGTCCCGCGGCAGCGCGGCCAGCATGCGCACGTTCATGTGCACCGTCGGCGCATGGGGGTTGCGCGGGTGGAAGACCAGCGACACGCCCATGGCCTCGAAGCCGGCGCCGACCAGTTCCGGCCGGTGCTGGGTGGCCGAAGGCGGCAGTCGCGGCCCCGTGACCTGCGAGAAGGCGCAGCCGGCGCGCTCGAACACGTGGCCGCCTTCCAGGATCATGGTGCGGCCGCCACCCTGCAGCGGCTCGCCCGGCTCCTTGCGCCATTCGTCCGCGCGGAAGGGCTGGCCGTCCACGGCGCCGAAGGCGTCGGTGATGCGCTGCTGCAGGCCCCGGAGGTAGTCGCGGACCTGCGTCCGGCGGTCTTCCATCCCTCAACCCCTGATGGCGCGGAAGCCGATGTCGCGGCGGTACTGGGCGCCGGCGAAGGAGATGCCGCGCAGCACCTCGTAGGCGCGCGCCTGCGCCGCCTTCACGGTGTCCGCGAGCGCGGTCACGCACAGGACGCGGCCGCCCGAGGTGACGGTGTGGCCGTCCTGGGCGACCGTTCCCGCGTGGAACACCACCGCGTCCTCGGCGTCCCGGGGCAGGCCCTGGATCACGTCGCCCTTGCGCGGGTCCAGGGGATAGCCGGCGGCGGCCATCACCACGCCCAGCGCCGTGCGGCGGTCCCAAAGCAGTTCGACCTGGTCCAGCGTGCCGGAAGTGGCGGCCATCATCACGTCGAACAGGTCCGACTTCAGCCGCATCATGATCGGCTGGGTCTCGGGGTCGCCCATGCGGCAGTTGAACTCCAGCGTCTTCACCTGGCCGTCCCGGCCGATCATGAGGCCGGCGTAGAGGAAGCCTGTGTAGGGGATGCCGTCCTTCTCCATGCCCCGCACCGTGGGCAGGATGACCTCGCGCATCGCGCGGGCGTGCACCTCGGGCGTCACCACCGGCGCGGGCGAATAGGCTCCCATGCCGCCGGTGTTGGGCCCCTGGTCGCCGTCGCCCAGGCGCTTGTGGTCCTGGCTGGTGGCCAGGGCCGTCACGTTCTTCCCGTCGCACAGGACGATGAAGCTGGCCTCCTCGCCCTGCAGGAACTCCTCGATCACCACCCGGGCGCCGCCGCTGTTGTGCGTGACGCCCAGCTTGTTGTCCAGGAGCATGAAGTCGATGGCCTCGTGCGCCTCGGCGGCGCTCATCGCCACCACCACGCCCTTGCCGGCGGCCAGGCCGTCGGCCTTGACCACGATGGGCGCGCCCTTGCGGTCCACGTAGGCATGGGCCTGGGCGGCGTCGCTGAAGGTCTCGTATTCCGCCGTCGGGATGCCGTGACGCACCATGAAGGCCTTGGAGAAGGCCTTGGAGCTTTCCAGCTGGGCCGCCGCCCGGGTGGGGCCGAATATGCGCAGGCCGTGGGCCCGGAAATCGTCCACGACGCCGGCGGCCAGGGGGGCCTCGGGACCGACCACCGTCAAGGCGATCTTCTGCTCCAGGGCCCAGTCGCGCAGCTGGCGCAGGTCGGTGATGGGCACGTTCTCCAGCCGCGCGTCGAGCGCGGTGCCGCCGTTGCCGGGGGCGACGTAGACCGCCTGCACCTTGGGGGATTGCGCGAGCTTCCAGGCGAGCGCGTGTTCGCGCCCGCCGCCGCCGATGACCAGAATTTTCATTCCGCGATCTCGGCGTTGGTGTACACGTTCTGGACGTCGTCCAGGTCCTCCAGCATGTCCAGCAGCTTCTGCATGCGCTGGCCGTCCTCGCCGGAAAGCTCGATCGTGTTCTCGGGACGCATCGTGACTTCCGCCACCTCGGGCTTCAGGCCGGCGGCCTCCAGGGCGTTCTTCACCGTCTCGAAATCGCCCGGAGCGGTCAGCACCTCGATCGCGCCGTCGTCGCCGGTGACCACGTCCTCGGCGCCGGCGTCCAGCGCGACATCCATCACCTTGTCCTCGCTGGTGCCCGGGGCCAGGATCAGCTGGCCGCAGTGCTTGAACTGGAAGGCCACCGAGCCTTCCGTGCCCATGTTGCCGCCGTACTTGCTGAAGGCGTGGCGCACCTCGGCCACCGTGCGGACCTTGTTGTCCGTCATGGTGTCGACGATGATGGCCGCGCCGCCGATGCCGTAGCCCTCGTAGCGGATCTCCTCGTAGCTCACGCCCTCGAGGTTGCCGGTGGCCTTGTCGATGTTGCGCTTGATGGTGTCGGCGGGCATGTTGGCCGCCTTGGCCTTGTCCACGGCCAGGCGCAGCCGCGGATTGGCCGACAGGTCGCCGCCGCCCTGGCGGGCCGCGACCATGATTTCACGGATGACCCGGGTCCAGATCTTCCCGCGCTTTTCGTCCTGGCGCCCCTTGCGGTGCTGGATGTTCGCCCATTTGCTGTGACCGGCCACGGAGGATTCCTTGTTCTGTGCTGTACTCTCGGAAGACCTCCATTCTACTTTTCGCTGCCATGGCCGAACCGCTGCTCATCGCCCAGAATGGCCAGACCGAGGCCCAGCTGCTGCCCGGGCTGGCCAACCGCCACGGGCTCGTCACCGGCGCCACCGGCACCGGCAAGACCGTCACCCTGCAGAAACTGGCCGAAAGCTTCAGCCGCATCGGGGTGCCGGTGTTCCTGGCCGACGTCAAGGGCGACCTGACGGGCATCAGCCAGCCCGGCCGGCTGGAGGGCAAGCTGGCCCAGGCGGTGAAGGAGCGCGGCCTGCCCCCGCCCGAGCCCTTCGCCTGCCCGACCACGCTGTGGGACGTGTTCGGCGAGCAGGGCCACCCGGTGCGC
>JAGWTH010000056.1 GCA_028868995.1 Burkholderiales bacterium
CATTTAAAGAGGTACGTGAGCTGGGTTTAAAACGTCGTGAGACAGTTTGGTCCCTATCTTCCGTGGGCGCTGCAGATTTGAGGAAGCCTGCTCCTAGTACGAGAGGACCGGAGTGGACGCACCTCTGGTGTACCTGTTGTCACGCCAGTGGCATTGCAGGGTAGCTAAGTGCGGAAGAGATAACCGCTGAAAGCATCTAAGCGGGAAACTCGTTTCAAGATGAGATCTGCCGGGGCCTCGAGCCCCCTGAAGAGTCGTTCTAGACCAGGACGTTGATAGGCTGGGTGTGGAAGCGCAGCAATGCGTTAAGCTAACCAGTACTAATTGCTCGTGCGGCTTGACCCTATAACTTTGACGAAACCGGAGCTTGCCTCCGATGTCTTCGATCAAGGCTTATGCCGGGTTGAACGCAATCAAGATACCCGCAGCCAACTAGGCTGCAAGCTGACAAGACTCTATGAATTGGCTGTCTTGGCCCAAAGCCAAGCCGGCAAAAAGTTATGCCTGATGACCATAGCGAGGTGGTCCCACTCCTTCCCATCCCGAACAGGACAGTGAAACGCCTCTGCGCCGATGATAGTGCGGATTCCCGTGTGAAAGTAGGACATCGTCAGGCTGTTATAGCGACGAAGGGCCCGGCAGCAATGCCGGGCCCTTTGTTTTTTGCGACCGGAGATCTAGGCGTTCAGGAGCTGGTTGCCCTCGCGGCGAGCACTGCCGCCGGCGATGAGATCTTCGAGCAATTGGCGGCTCCACGCCCCCGAGGTCGGCGCCAACTGGAACCGTTCGTGCAGGAGGCGCAGATAGGGAGTGGCCTCGGCCCAGGCGACGAAGTCGTCCCAGGAGGCTTCCTGGAGCTCCAGCAGCTTGAACTTCAGCAGCACCTTGGCTGCATGGGTGGCGTGCCTGCGCGGATCGGCCAGGTAGGCGGCAAGCCGGCTGCGGGCCCGGGCCAGGGACTCCTCCACGCAGGTAAAAACCCTTCCATGTCCGGGAATGACGACTTTCGGACGCAGGCGCTCGATCACTTCCAGGGTGGCGGCGACCTCCGCGAACGCACTCTTGCCTTCCAGTTCGGGGAAGACCACACCGAAACCGTGCTCCCACAAGGCGTCCGCCGAGATCAGGGTACGGGACTCCGGCTCGAACAGGATCACGGAGTGCGGGTCGTGCCCGGGCGCTGAATGCGCCTGCCACCGCAGGTCGCCGAGCAGCACCGTCCCCCCAGGCTCAAGCGTCGCGTCGAACCCGAACCGGGGACAGCGCTGGCCCGTCGGTTCATAGGTCAACGCCACCTCATCCCAGTCACGCACCGCCGCGGCCAGACCAGGCGGGATCAGGGTCCGGATCCCGGGAAACGCCTCCTGCAAGACAGCATTTCCGCCGCAATGGTCGCTGTGCAAGTGGGTATTCACAAGCAAATGGACGGGGCGCCCGCCCGCGACCCGGGTGACGAGATCCACCGTCTGCGAACAATGGGTGACGTAACCGCTGTCGACCACAGCTGCCGAGTCCCGACCGAGGACGACGACGTTGTTGGACGAGAGCCAGCCGCGCTCGAGCACGACGACTCCTGGCGGGAGGGCGGGAGAAGGCGGATTCATCGACGTGCGGCTAGTGGGCCGCGCGGAGTTCCCTGCGCAGGATCTTGCCCACGTTCGACTTCGGCAGCTCGTCCCGAAACTCGATGTACTTCGGCACCTTGTAGCCGGTGAGGTTCTCGCGGCAGTGATGGGCGACGTCCTCCTCCGTGAGCGCCGGATCGCTGCGCACCACGAACACCTTGATCGCCTCGCCCTGCTTTTCATCGGGTACGCCGATGGCCGCGCATTCAACGACGCCGGGGCACAGCGAGATCACGTTCTCCAATTCGTTCGGGAACACGTTGAAGCCGCTGACCAGGATCATGTCCTTCTTGCGATCCACGATGCGGGTGTAGCCCCGCTCGTCCATGATGCCGACATCGCCCGTGCGCAGGAATCCATCCGCCGTGAACGCCTTCGCGTTCTCCTCCGGCTTCAGGTAGTAGCCGGGGGTCACGTTCGGGCCGCGGATGCAGATTTCACCGGCCTCGCCCAGCGCAAGATCGTTCCCATCGTCGTCCTTGATCGCGATGTCGATGCTGGGCAGCGGCAGGCCGATGGTCCCGGAGAACGTCGCCGCGTCCAGCGGATTGTTCGTCCCGATCGCGCAGGTCTCGCTCATGCCCCAGCCTTCGACCATCACGCATCCGGTGGCCTGGCGCCACTGACGCGCCGTTCCCTCCGAGGCGGCCATGCCGCCCGCCTGCGACACGCACAACTGGGAGAAGTCCAGGGAGCGGAACTGCGGCTGCTGCAGGAGCGCGTTGAACAGGGTGTTCACCGCCGGCAGCATGTGGAACGGCCGCTTCTTCAGCACCTCGACGAACTTGCCGATGTCCCGCGGATTGGGAATCAGCGTCAGGTGCGAACCCGAGCGGATCGCGAGCAGGCACAGGGTGAGCGCGAAGATGTGGTAAAGCGGCAGTGCCGCGATGCCGTTCGTGCGGCTCACGTCGCCCACCCTGCGCAACGCGGGCGTGAACCAGGCCTCGGCCTGCAGGATGGCCGCCACGATGTTCCCGTGCGTCAGCACGGCGCCCTTGGACAGGCCCGTGGTGCCGCCCGTGTACTGCAGGAAGGCGACGGAGTCGAGGGACTGCTCCGCCGGACGCAGGCCGAGCCGGGAACCCTCGGAGAGCGCCCGCGAGAAGGAAGTGACGGTCCGGCCGTCCGTGAGCGGCAGCCGGTAGGCCGGGACCATCCTGGCGAGGTGGCGCACCGCGAAGGTGATCCAGCGGCCGTAGAGGCCGCCCAGCAGGTCGCCCATCCCGGTCACCACCACGTGGCGCACCTCGGTGTGCCCGATCGCGTCTTCCAGCGTGTGGCAGAAGTTCTCCAGGATCACGATGGCCGTGGCGCCCGAATCCTTCAGCTGGTGTTCCAGCTCCCGCGCGGTGTACAGCGGGTTCACGTTCACGCAGGTGTAGCCGGCGCGGATCACGGCGGCCATGGTCACGGCGAACTGCGGGATGTTGGGCAGCATGATGGCCACGCGCGCGCCCGGCTCCAGGCCGCGCGACTGCAGCCAGGCACCCAGCGCGCGCGAGCGCTCATCGAGTTCCCGATAACTCATCCAGCGCTCCATGCAGACGCTGAACGGACGGTCGGCATTCTTGCGGAACGACTCCTCCATCAGCTGCGTGAGCGACTTGTACTGCTCCGGGTGGATCTCGTGCGGAACGCCCGCCGGATAGCTGGCGAGCCAGTGCTTCTGCGTCATCCGATGCTCCTTCGCGCGGCATTGTCCCCAGCTGCACGGCGCGCGGGCTAGCGGGCTTGTCCTAGGATGCGCCGCAATTCCGTCTCGCACGCGACAGTGCCCTGGTCGAACAGCAGGTCCAGCAGCAGCTGTTCGCGCTCCCGGATCGTCGCGAGGAAACGCTCCGCGCCGCCTCGCTGCTTCGCGATCGAAGCGAAGGTGTCGAAACCTGCCTCCAGGAAGCGCTGGAGCGCACCGAGCCCGGCGGCGGAGGCGGGACCGCGCATCATGCGCAGCATCATCCGCAGCCCCGGCAGGCGCGTGAGCCGCGTCATCTCCGTGCCGAGCGCGAGCACGGCCTCCAGCTGCTGCTGCCGATCCTCGCGGCGGCCCACTGACTTCCAGGCCCGCACATACGCCTCGGCATCCTCGGCGTCCGCGAGCGGGATGGCGCGCGCCATCGCGTGATCCAGCGACTCGGTCAGCGCGTGCAGGTGGGCCAGGGCCGCCGCCGTCTCGGCGACATCCTGGGGAAACAGCTTCTCGACGGCGGTCGCGATGCGGACGAACTGCGCGTCGCGCTCGCCGTAGTCGCGATCGCTGTACAGCTCCTCGAGGAAGAACCGGGCTGCCGGCCCGTATGCGGCGGAATCCAGCAGGTCCGCATAGGTGCCGGCGAAGCGCCCCGCCTGGAAGCGCTTGAGCCGCACCACCGCATGCCCGATGTCCGGCAGGCTGCGGCTCTCCTCGCGCAGGCGCTCGACTTCGGCGACGGCCTCGCGGATCCTTTGCGCGGTGTTCATGGCGTCCCCAGTCTAGCCGCGACCGAGGTGCGGGGGGAACGCCCCATGGGATACTGCCGCGATGCCCCGCCGCTCCCGCCTCGCGCGCCTGCTGCAGGTCGCCTGTCTGTCGCAGTGCGCACTGGCGCTGGCATGGCTGGCATGGCGCTGGCCCCAGGCGCCGCTGCAGGCGGCGTTGGGCGGGCTGGCCGTCCTGTCCGTCGGTCCCGTGACGCTGGGCCTCGAGCTGGTCCTCATGTCCCGCCTCGGTTCGGGCGGCGCGGTGCCGGCGCCCACGGCTTCGCAGCTGGCGCAAGCCTGGCTGCGCGAAGCGCTCCAGATGTTCCGCACTTTCTACTGGCGGCAACCCTTCCGCTGGCAGGCGCAGCCGGACCACCTGGCCCCATCCTGCGCGGGGCGCACCGGAGTCGTCCTGGTCCACGGCTTCCTGTGCAATCGAGGCTTCTGGAACGACTGGCTGAACGAACTGCGTGCGCGCGACCGGGCCTGCATCGCCGTGAACCTCGAGCCGCCCTTCGCCTCCATCGACGCCTACCGCGGCGCGGTCGACCATGCGGTGCACCGCGTCGCGCGCCTGACCGGGCGCCCGCCCGTGCTCGTGTGCCACAGCATGGGCGGCCTCGCGGCGCGTGCGTGGTGGCGCGGGGCCCCGAAGGGCGCGATCGCGCACCTCGTCACCATCGGCACGCCGCACCGGGGGACCTGGCTCGCCCGCTTCTCGCGCACGCCCAACGGCCGGCAGATGCGCCCGGGCAGCGAGTGGCTCGCGCAACTGGCGCGCGACGAGCAGCGTCATCCGCTGCCGCCGGCCACCTGCTGGCACTCGAACTGCGACAACGTCGTCTTCCCCGCGCCGACCGCCACGCTGCCGGGGGCGGACAACCGCCTGCTGTCCGGCGTCCCGCACGTGGCGCTCGCCTCCGACGCCCGCCTCAGGGCCGCGTGCATGGATCTGATCGAGCGGGCCTGAGTTCCCGGTCAAGGTGAATCCTTCACCGGCTGCGCCCCGGAAATTGTCTAACGGCGGTGCCGGGCGCCTTCCTAAGCTGCATTCCGCAGAGAGGGAGAAGTCCATGGATGGTCAGGTGGATGTCACTTGCGGCGGCGTCGTGCATGCGACTGCGCCGGCGGGGCCCGGCAATGGCTGGGCCCTGGTGATGGATGAGCTCGCCTATGGCGTGGTTCTGGCCTCGCCCCAGGGCAGGGTGCTGCAGGTGAACCTGGCAGCCCGCCAGGAACTCGCCCGGCGCCAGGTGCTGGCCGTGCACGACGGCATGCTGCAGACGACCGACGCCTGCCAGTCCAGGGTCCTGGCCCAGGCCCTGGCGCGAGCAGAGACGGGGCGCCGTTGCCTGATCGCTCTGCGCACGTCCAGCCGCCAGCGCGTGAGTGTCGCTGTTGTGCCCTTGCGTGGCGAACGGACGGAAGCCCAGACCACCGTCGCGCTGCTGTTCTCGCGCGCATCCGTCTGCGATGCCGTGATGCTGTGCTTCTTCGCGCGCACCCACGGCCTCACGCCTTCCGAGGAGCAGGTGCTGGGCATCCTGTGCCAGGGCTATTCGGCGCCCCAGACCGCGGCGCAGCTGAAGGTGGCGGTGTCCACCGTGCGCAGCCACGTGCGCAGCATGTGCGCCAAGACCCATGCCAACGGGGTGCGAGCGCTGGTCGGGCAGGTCGCCGTGCTGCCGCCCATCGGCGCCGCGCACCTGCACGACCCACTGCACTAGCCCGCCCTCTTGGGGGCCACGAGAGGCCATGCTAGAGTTTTCGTCCAGGGGAAAAACGCCATGAACGGGTCGAAGACCGCGATCGAGCAGGACAGGCTGCTGGCCCAGCTAGATCCTTCCCTCGCGAGGCTCGCCGCTCGCGGCATCGTGCGCAACTACCGCAAGAACACCATCATCCTCAACGAGGGCGAGCCGGGCGATTCGCTGTTCGTCCTGCTGCAAGGCCAGGTCAAGGTCTACGCCACCGACGAGAACGGCCGCGAGATCACCTACGGCACCATCGAGGCGGGCGACTACTTCGGCGAGATGTCGCTGGACGGCGGCTCCCGCTCGGCTTCCGTGATGACGCTGGACAACTGCCTGTGCGCCCTGGTCTCGCGTGCCGCCGTGCAGCAGCACCTGGCCGAGGAACCGCAGTTCGCGCTGCAGCTGGTCACCCAGGTGATCCGGCGAGCCCGCTCGGCCACGGAGACGGCCCGGCAGATGGCCCTGATGGACGTGTACGGGCGGGTGATCCATACGCTCGAAGGCCAGCAAGGGCCCGCCACTCACCAGTCGCCCGTCCTGCTCACGCAGATCACGCACCAGCAGATCGCCAGCCGGGTCGGGGCCTCGCGCGAAATGGTGAGCCGCCTGCTGAAGGATCTGGAAAAGGGCGGTTACGTCGAACTGGGCATCAAGCGCATCACCCTCAAGAAGAAGCTGCCCGCGCGCTGGTGAAAAGGGGCGGCTCAGGCCGCTGGCACCCCGGCCTGCAGCAGCGCCTGCGCGAAACGCGCCTCCAGCATCTCCTCCATGGGCGTCGAGCCGGCGAAGCTGCGTACCGTGAACGCAGGCAGGCGCTTGAGCAGTTGCTGCTGGCTCACCCGCGCTTCGCCCAACCGGTCGCTCTCCACCTGGGCCACCACCAGCGTGCGCCAGGCGGGCAGGTAGCGCGGATTGCGCTGCACCGACTGCTGTGCCCACTGCACGGCCTGCGAGGCGTCGCCGTCGACCAGCGCCGCCAGTGCGGCCACCGCGTCGTACATGTAGCGCAGGGGTTCCAGCTCCAGCGACTCCTGCGAGGCCAGCGCCAGGCCGAGCGCCGCGCGTCCGGACCCTTGAAGGGCCAGCAGTTCGGCCTGGAACAGGCGGGCGAGGGAGTGCCGCGGCCTCAGGCTGAGGGCCTGGCCGTAGCGCTCTGCGGCCGATTCGGCATTGCGCAGCCCGTGCAGGCTGGCATGGCCGTCCAGCGCCAGCACCAGCGGCGAGCCGGGGTCGCACTGCACGGCGACGCCGGCGTGGGCGTGCGCCAGGGCGGCGTCCTCCCGCGCGAAGCCCGCTGCGGCCTGCTGCACGCGCAGGACGTGCAGGTGCGCGAGCCAGGCATGGCCCGTCGGGTGGCGGCGCCAGCGCTCGAGGAGGTGCTCCAGCATGCGCCGGGCCTGCTCCATGTCCAGCGGTGCGAGCCTGTGCATCCGTCCCAGGGCCGCGAGCAGCAGCGTCGCCCCTTCCAGGGCCGGCAGCGGCCGCGCATCGGCCAGTTCCATCTCGTGCCGGATGACGGCTGCATGGATCGCGGCGACGATCCGGGCGCGCGCGTGGCTGTCGATGAAGCCGGCGCTGCCGTCGGCCGATTCGCACTGGTCCGCCCAGATCACATGCCCGCTGGCGGTTTCCGCCAGCTCCGAAAAGAGGGTCACCGCACCCGGCTGCCCGCGGGCACGCCCGGTGAGCACGTAGCGCGCGCCGACCTCGTGCAGCACGGTGTCCAGGCTGTCGCGCCCGGCGTCGAGGGCCGCGGTGGACATGCGTGAGACGACCTGCAGCGCGTCGCTGCAGGCCAGCGCGGCGACCAGTTCGTCGGCCAGCGATTCACCGCCGGCCTCCCCCGCGCCTTCCCCGCGGCGGCCGAAGGGCAGCACGGCCACCGTCGCGCGCAGGCTGCGCGCATCGACCGCCGGCGCCGGCAGCACCGGCGCCGGACCTGCCTGGGCGATGCGGAAGGCGTGGACCGGCTGCTTCACGTGCTTGAGGTGGCAGCGGCCCAGGTCGTCGAGGTGCAACTGCAGCGCGCGCCCGAGCCGCTGCCGCAGCGTCGCCGAGATCACCACCTCGCCGGGTCCGGCCAGACTGGCGATGCGCGCTGCGACGTTCACGTCGGTGCCGTAGATGTCGTACTGGTCGGCGACGAAATCAGCCACGTGCGCGCCCATGCGCAGGTGGACGTGCTCCTCCGCGGGCAGCCCCTGGTTGACTTCGCGGAACCAGGCCTGCATCGCCAGCATCGCGCGTACGCAGCCCGCCGCGTCGGAGAATTCCAGCATGAGCCCGTCGCCCAGGCTCTTGTGCAGCCGGCCCGAATGCAGGGCCACCTGCTCCTGCACGAAATTGACGAACCGGTGCCAGCGCTGGATGAACGCCTGCTCGCCCAGCTCCATCAGTCGCACCGACTCCACCACGTCGGCCACGGCGATGACCTTGGTCGCGCGGGTGAAGGGGGAGGCGGACGGGAACGAGGCGGGCATGGGGCGTGCCGTGGATGAAACCATTTGTAGCACGCCGCACGCGGGCTTGTGGACCCTGCCGCAGGGTTCGCAGGAAGATGTCCCCTGCAGTGCCCATTTACCGGCAAGAATACGGGAAAACCCTTAAAGTCATGGCCATGGATGCACCCAAGCAAGACACTCGCGCCGGAGGGCTCGTCCCCATCCGATCGCTGCGCGCGGGGCATCGCCGGCAGATCACCGCGCACCTGCTGTCGCTCGACGAGCAGGACCGCTACCTGCGCTTCGGCTACAGCGCGAACGACGAACAGATCCGCCGCTATGTCGACGGGCTCGACTTCGAGCACGACATCGTCTTCGGCATCTTCAATCGCCGGCTGGAGCTGCTGGCCATGGCGCACCTCGCCTTCCTGCCCCAGCAGCAGGACGAGCCCGCCGGCGCCGAGTTCGGCGTGTCGGTGATGAAGAAGGCGCGCGGCCGCGGCTACGGCTCGCTCCTGTTCGCCCGCGCCGTCGTGCACGCCCGCAACGAGGGGGTGGAGCTGATGTTCATCCACGCGCTGTCCGAGAACACCGCGATGATCCGAATCGCGCGCCATGCCGGCGCCAGGCTGGAGCGCGAGGGCAGCGAGACCGAGGCCTACCTGCGCCTGCCGCCGGCCACCCTCGACAGCCGCGTGACCGAGATGGTGGAAGAGCAGGTGGCCAAGGCCGACTATCGGCTCAAGCGCCGCGCCAAGTTCCTGCTGGATTTCCTGGCGGGCCTGCAGGAGCTGCGCCGCGGCGCTTCCGACCCGCGCGACAAGGACCGGGGCTGAACCGCCCGGCGGCCGGGCGGTCCCGCGTGGCCGATCCGGTATCCTATGGGCAACTCCACTCCCGCCTCACGGCTGTGTCAGACCCCCACCCTGCGCGTCCCGCGCACGAGAAGCAGGACAAGCGCACTTTCCTGCAGAAGCTCGCCGAATTCATCCATCCCGGCCCGGACTCGAAGGCGGAGCTGATCGAGACGCTGGCCGACGCCGAGGAAGCCGACATCATCGGGCCCGAGTCCCGCGTGATGCTCGAAGGCGTGATCCGGATGGCCGAACTCACGGCCGGCGACGTGATGGTGGCCGCGCCGCGCATGGACCTCGTCCACATCGACGCGCCCTACGAGGACATCCTGCACGTCGTGATCGACACGGCGCACTCGCGCTTCCCGGTGTACGAGGGCGACCGCGAGAACATCATCGGCATCCTGCTGGCCAAGGACCTGCTGAAGCTGCAGCGCTCGCCCGACCTGAACCTGCGCGCGCTGCTGCGGCCGGCGGTGTTCGTCCCTGAAAGCAAGGGACTGAACGACCTGCTGCGCGAGTTCCGCGGCAACCGCAACCACCTGGCCATCGTCATCGACGAGTTCGGCCGCGTCGCGGGCCTGATCACGATCGAGGACGTGCTGGAGCAGATCGTCGGCGAAATCGAGGACGAGTTCGACATCGAGGAGGACGAGGGCGACATCTTCGGCCTGGCCGACCGCACCTACCGCGTGAGCGGCGACACGCCGCTCGAGCGCGTGAGCGAGGCCTTCGGCGTCCCGCTCGCGAGCGACGACGAGGCACGCGAGTTCGACACGGTCGGCGGCCTGATCGCCCACCGCATGGGGCACGTGCCCAAGCGCGGCGAGCAGGCCCTGCTTGCCGGCCTCAAGTTCGTGGTGCTGCACACCAAGGGCGGCGCGGTGCGCTGGTTCAAGGTCTCGCCCGCCGACGCGGGCGGTCCCGCGTCTTGAACTTGCCGGCGCCGCGCGGGGCCGCGCTGCTCGCGGCCGCCGCGGCCGGCGTGCTGCAGGCGCTGGCGCTGGCCTGGCCCGACGGCGGCCAGCCGCTGTGGTGGCTGCAGCTGCTGTCCCTGGGGGTGCTGGCCGGCTTGCTGCAACGGCAGGCCCGCCCGCGCGCCGCCGCCGTGCTGGGCTGGACCTTCGCCACCGCCTGGCTCACGGGCACTTTCTGGTGGCTGTTCATTTCCATGCACGTGTACGGCGGGCTGGCGGCGCCGCTGGCCGCCGCTGCCGTGCTATTGCTGGCGGGCTTCCTGGCCCTTTACTACGCGCTGGCCGCCTTCCTCTGGCGGCGGGGCGCGACCGGCCGGCCGGCGCGCGACGCCGCCCTGTTCGCCGGGCTCTGGCTGGGCGCCGAGCTGCTGCGCGGCACGCTGTTTACGGGCTTTCCCTGGGGCGCCGGCGGCTACGCCCACACCGACGGCCCGCTGGCCGCGCTCGCGCCCTGGATCGGCGTCTACGGCATCACCGCCGTGGCGGCCTGGCTGGCCTGCCTGCTCGCGCAACTGGCTTCGCCCTCCGCCCGCGGCCGGCGCTCGTACCGGGTCGCCGTGCTCGCCGGCGCCGGCCTGCTGGCGGCCTGCAACGCGCAGACCTGGCTGGCCGCGCCGCCGCCCGCCGGAGGGAAGCTGCGCGTCGCGCTGCTGCAGGGGAACATCCCGCAGGACGAGAAGTTCGAGTCGGGCTCGGGCGTTCCGCTCGCGCTGCAGTGGTACGGCCGGCACCTGGGCGATGCCGACGCGCAGCTGGTCGTGGCGCCCGAGACGGCGATCCCGCTGCTGCCGGACCAGCTGCCGGACGGCTACCTGGACGCGTTGCGCGCCAGCTTCGCCCACGGCTCCCGGGCGGCGCTGTTGGGCATCCCGCTGGGCAATTTCCAGGCGGGTTACACCAATTCGGTCCTCGGCTTCGCCCCCGGCGCGGCGACCTACCGCTACGACAAGCACCACCTGGTGCCTTTCGGGGAGTTCATCCCGCCGCTGTTCAAGTGGTTCACCCGCATGATGAACATCCCCTTGGGGGACTTCAACCGGGGCGCCGTGGTCCAGCCCTCCTTCGCCTGGGCCGGCCAGCGCTTGGCGCCCAACATCTGCTACGAGGACCTGTTCGGCGAGGAGCTGGGTAAGCGTTTCGCCGACCCCGCCGGCGCGCCCACCATCTTCGTCAACATGAGCAACATCGCCTGGTTCGGCGACACGGTGGCCATCCCCCAGCACCTGCAGATCAGCCGCATGCGTGCCCTGGAGTTCCAGCGTCCCATGATCCGTGCCACCAACACGGGCGCCACCGCCATCATCGACCGCTTCGGCCGCGTCACCCGCGAACTGCCTCGCCTCACCCGCGGCGTGCTGGTGGGCGAGGTGGAAGGCGGCACGAACCTGACACCGTTCGCCCGCTGGGTGTCCCGGCTGGGACTGGCGCCCCTGTGGATCCTGGCTGCTCTGGCCGCCCTGGCGGCGGCGCGCAGGCGGCTGCCTGGGCCGCAGCCCTAAAATGACCGGTTCCGCGGGCCTCGGCCCGCGCCGCACCGGGGTGGCACGACGTCCGCCCCGCAGCCTATGCTCACATTCCAGCAAATCATCCTGAAGCTG
Organism: Burkholderiales bacterium; assembly: GCA_028868995.1. GTDB lineage: Bacteria > Pseudomonadota > Gammaproteobacteria > Burkholderiales > Burkholderiaceae_C > Ramlibacter. The sequence continues at coordinate 11,710 of JAGWTH010000056.1, forward strand.
CAGTCGTACTGGGACGCCCAGGGCTGCGCGCTGCTGCAGCCCTACGACATGGAAGTCGGGGCCGGCACCTCGCACACGGCGACCTTCCTGCGGGCCATCGGCCCCGAGCCCTGGAAGGCGGCCTACGTGCAGCCCAGCCGCCGGCCCAAGGACGGCCGCTACGGCCAGAACCCGAACCGCCTGCAGCACTACTACCAGTACCAGGTGGTGCTCAAGCCGGCGCCCGCGAACATCCTGGAGCTGTACCTCGGTTCGCTGGAGGCGCTGGGCTTCGACCTGAAGAGCAACGACATCCGCTTCGTCGAGGACGACTGGGAGAACCCGACGCTCGGCGCCTGGGGCCTGGGCTGGGAGGTCTGGCTCAACGGCATGGAGGTGACCCAGTTCACCTACTTCCAGCAGGTGGGCGGCATCGACTGCAAGCCCATCACCGGCGAGATCACCTACGGCCTGGAGCGCCTGGCCATGTACCTGCAGGGCGTGGACAACGTCTACGACCTGCAGTGGACCGAGGGCCTGAAGTACCGCGACGTCTACCACCAGAACGAGGTGGAGCAGTCGACCTACAACTTCGAGCACAGCGACGCCGAGTTCCTGTTCACCGCCTTCGGCGCGCACGAGAAGATGGCGAAGCACCTGATGGAGCAGCAGCTGGCACTGCCCGCCTATGAGCAGGTGCTGAAGGCGGCGCACAGCTTCAACCTGCTGGACGCGCGCGGAGCGATCAGCGTCACCGAGCGCGCGGCCTACATCGGCCGCATCCGCAACCTGGCGCGCGCCGTCGCCCAGAGCTACTACGACAGCCGCGAACGCCTGGGCTTCCCCATGGCGCCGCGCGAGTGGGTGGCCGAACTGCAGAAGAAGGCCGCGTGATGGCGACGAACAACCTCCTGGTCGAACTCCTGGTCGAGGAACTGCCGCCCAAGGCGCTGAAGAAGCTGGGCGAGTCCTTCGCCGGCGTGCTGCTGGAGCAGCTGAAGGCGCAGGGCCTGGCGACGGCTGCCTCGAAGCTCATCCCCTACGCCTCGCCGCGCCGCCTGGCCGCGCACGTCACGGCCGTGGCCGCGCAGGCGCCGGACAAGGCGGTGTCGCAGAAGCTGATGCCCGTGAGCGTCGGCCTCGACGCCGCCGGCAACGCCACGCCGGCGCTGCTCAAGAAGCTGCAGGCGCTGGGCGCCGACGCGTCCGCGGTGCCGAAGCTCAAGCGCGCGATGGACGGCAAGGCCGAGGCGCTCTTCCACGACAGCACGGTCCAGGGCGTCACGCTGGCCGAGGGCCTGCAGAAGGCGCTGGCCGAAAGCATCGCGAAGCTGCCCATCCCCAAGGTCATGACCTACCAGCTGGCCGACGGCTGGACCGACGTGAAGTTCGTGCGCCCGGCGCATGCTCTGGTCGCCCTGCACGGCCACGACGTCGTCCCGGTGCAGGCCCTGGGCCTGCAGGCCGGCCGCACCACCCAGGGCCACCGCTTCGAGGCGAAGTCGCCCCGGATCACGCTCCCGGACGCCGACAGCTACGCGGCCATCCTCGCTTCCGAGGGCGCGGTGATCGCGAGCTTCGCCGAGCGCCGCGACGAGATCGAGCGCCAGCTCAAGGCCGCCGCCCACGCCGTCGGCGGCGGCGCGCACCCGGTGCAAGACGAGGCGCTGCTGGACGAGGTCACCGCGCTGGTGGAGCGACCCAACGTCCTGACCTGCGAGTTCGAGCGCGAATTCCTCGACGTGCCGCAGGAGTGCCTCATCCTCACGATGAAGGCCAACCAGAAGTACTTCCCGCTGCTCAACTCGCACGGGCGCCTCACCAACAAGTTCCTGGTGGTCAGCAACATCCGCCCGCAGGACCCGGGAGCGGTCATCGGCGGCAACGAGCGCGTGGTGCGCCCGCGCCTGGCCGACGCCAAGTTCTTCTTCGACCAGGACCGCAAGAAGACGCTGGAGTCGCGCGTGCCGGGGCTGGCCAAGGTCGTGTACCACAACAAGCTCGGCACGCAGGGCGAACGCATCGAGCGCGTGCGCGCCATCGCCAAGGTGATCGGCGCCCAGATGGGCAGCGACCACCTGGCGCACGAGGCCGACATCGCCGCGCGCCTGGCCAAGGCGGACCTGCTGACCGACATGGTGGGCGAATTCCCCGAGCTGCAGGGCATCATGGGCGGCTATTACGCCCGCCACGACAAGCTGGGCGACGAGATCGCCATCGCGATCGAGGACCACTACCGCCCGCGCTTCGCCGGCGATGCGCTGCCGCGCAACGCCCTGGGGCTGGCCGTCGCGCTGGCCGACAAGCTGGAGACGCTGGCGGGCCTGTTCGCCATCGGCCAGCTGCCCACCGGCGACAAGGACCCGTTCGCCCTGCGCCGCCACGCGCTGGGCATCGTGCGCATGCTGATGGAGAAGGACCTCCCGCTGGAGCTGGACGCGCTGGTGGCCACCGCGCTGGGCCTGTTCCCTCAGGCGCAGCCCGACACGGCCGGACAGCTCACGGACTTCATCTACGAGCGCCTCGCCGGGCTGCTGCGCGAGCAGGGCTACAGCGCGCAGGAGGTCGAGGCGGTGCTGGCCCTGCGCCCGCAACGCCTGGGCGACGTGGCCAAGCGGCTGGCGGCGGTGCGCGCCTTCGCGGCGCTGCCTCAGGCGCCGGCGCTGGCCGCCGCCAACAAGCGCATCGGCAACATCCTGAAGAAGGCCGAGAAGGCCGACGCCCACGTCAACGAACGGCTGCTGAAGGAGGACGCCGAGAAGGCGCTGTACGCCGCGACGCAGAAGATCGCTCCCGAGGCGCGCGCGCAGTTCGAGGCCGGCGACTACACCGGCTCGCTGCAGACGCTGGCCGCGCTGCGCGGCCCGGTGGATGCCTTCTTCGACGGCGTCATGGTGAACGCGGAAGAAGCGGACCTGCGCCTGAACCGCCTGGGCCTGCTCGCGACGCTGCACCAGGCGATGAACCGCGTCGCCGACCTCTCGCGCCTGGCCCAATAAGGACGTCATGAAGCTCGTCATCCTCGACCGCGACGGCACCATCAACTTCGACAGCGACGAGTACATCAAGACGCCCGAGGAGTGGCAGCCGCTGCCCGGCGCGCTGGAAGCGATCGCCCGCCTGAACCACGCGGGCTGGCACGTGGCCGTGGCGTCGAACCAGTCGGGGCTGGGCCGCGGCCTGTTCGACATCGGCGCGCTCAACGCCATCCACGCCAAGATGCACAAGGCGCTGGCCGCCCACGGCGGGCGCATCGACGCGGTGTTCTACTGCCCGCACACGCCCGACGACAACTGCTCCTGCCGCAAGCCGCAGCCGGGGCTGTTCGAGCAGATCGGCGAGCGCTTCGGCATCGACCTGCGCACCACCCACGTGGTGGGCGACACGCCGCGCGACCTGCAGGCCGGCGCGGTGCTCGGCTGCCAGCCGCACCTGGTGCTCACCGGCAAGGCGGTGGGCCTGGACGCGCAGGCGCTGCCCGAGGGCTACCCGCCCGGCACGCGCGTGCACCAGGACCTGGCGGCCTTCGCCGACTGGCTGATCGCCCGCGCGCCGGCGGCCCGGCCGGCGCCCGGTCCCGAGCGGGCCGCCTGAGCGGGAGGCAAGACATGGCATTCCTGCGTTCCGTGCTGCACGCCCTGTGGATGGGCGTCACGGTGGTCCCCTATGCGCTGGCCATCCTGGTGGCCACGCCCTTCGCCTCCCCCTACACGCTGTACCGCATCGCGCGGGCCTGGCTGGGCGTCGTGATGCACGGGCTGACCGTGATCTGCGGCGTGCGCTGGCGCGTGCGGGGCGCGGAGAACCTCCCCTCCGGCCAGACCAGCCCGGCGATCCTGCTGGTGAAGCACCAGTCGACGCTGGAGACCTTCCTGATGCCGGTGCTCATGCCGCATCCGCTGGCCTACGTGTTCAAGAGGGAACTGCTGTACGTGCCCTTCTTCGGCTGGGCGATGGGCCGGCTGGACATGATCCACATCGACCGCAGCCAGCGGGCCCAGGCCTTCAACAAGGTGGTGCAGCAGGGCAAGCGCCTGCTGGCGCAGGGCACCTGGGTGATCATGTTCCCGGAAGGCACGCGCATCCCCCGCGGCCAGGCGGGCAACTACAAGTCCGGCGGCACCCGCCTGGCCGTGGCCACGGGCGCCCCGGTCATCCCGATCGCCGTGAGCTCCGCGCGCTGCTGGCCGCGCAAGGCCTTCGTGAAGCGTCCCGGGGTGGTCGACGTCTCGATCGGCCGGCCCATCCCCAGCGAAGGCCGCGAGGCCGACGACATCACGCGGGAGGTCGAGGCCTGGATCGAGGCGGAAATGCGCCGCCTGGACCCCGAGGCCTACGCGCACGAGGCGCGCAAGCACGCCGCCACCGCCTGAGCCCTGGCCGGGGCGGGGGCCCGCCCGTAGAATCGGACGCCATGCCCTCGCCGTTTCAGCTCCTCCTCGACCTGTTCGACGAGCCGAAACCGGTGCCCCCCGCGGCGGCTCCCGAGCCCGCGCCGCGTCCTGAAGACCTCGTCCCGGTCCGCGGCGAACCGCTGGACAGCGTGCTCACGCCGCAGGTCTTCCGCCATCCCGACGCCAACCGCCAGGCCCTGCTGGGCGAGGTCCTGGTCGCCTACGAATTCCGCCGCGCCCGGCGCAAGAACATCGGCTTTTCCGTCGGACCCGAGGGGCTGGTGGTGAGCGCCCCGCGCTGGGTGCCCCTCTACGAGGTCGAGCAGGCGATCCGCGCCAAGGCGCGCTGGATCGTGAACAAGCTCGAGGCCTCCCGCGAACGGCAGGAGCGGCTGGAGGCCGCGCGCATCCACTGGCGCGACGGCGCCGCCTTCCCCTACCTCGGCGAGCAGGTGTTCGTGGTGCTCGACCCGCGCCACGACTTCCGCGAGACCGGCGGCGTGCTGCACACCGACACCGGCACGCTGCCCGGCGTGGCGCGCCAGACCCTGCACATCGGCCTGCCCCACACCGCGCAGCCGGCGCAGATCCGCGACGCGGTGCAGGCCTGGTTGATGCGCCAGGCCAGGGGGCTGTTCGTGGAGCGCCTGAACCACTATGCGCCCCGGCTGGACGTGCAGTGGCGCAAGCTGTCGCTGAGCAGCGCCGGCACTCTGTGGGGCACCGCGCATGCCGACGGCTCGATCCGGTTGAACTGGCGTCTGGTGCATTTCCGCCTGCCGGTGATCGACTACGTGGTGGCGCACGAACTCAGCCACCTGCGGGTGATGGACCACAGCCCGCGGTTCTGGGAGACGGTGAAAACCGTGGTGCCGAACTACGCGGAGCTGCGCGGGCAGCTGAAGGAGGAACCGCTGCCGGCGTGGTGACGCGACAGCGTCATCCCAGCGCAGCTTCAACGCTTTGGATTCCCGCCTCCGCGCACTGGTGTCCGGAATGAATCCGGGCCAGCGTGCTAAGTAGTTGGCGCGCAACAGGAAAGCGGCTGCTGCCCGGGGTGGGATTCGAAATCGCTGTATGCGAGATCGCGTGCAAGCCACGGCTGGCGCGGGCTTGATCGAAA
>JAGWTH010000080.1 GCA_028868995.1 Burkholderiales bacterium
TCGGTCTCGGCGACCCAGTAGTCGCGCAGGGCCTCGACGGCGCCGGTCACGCCGGCGATCTGCTCCCGGGCGTCGGCCAGCAGCTCGAACACGCCGGTGAGCATGCCGTTGTAGCGCAGCAGGTTCTCGTCGGAGATCCGCTGGCGCAGCGGCACGACCTCGTCTCGGTAGTGCTTCGCCACGTCGTAGGCGGTGCGATAGGCGGCGTACGACTCGCGCACCTGCGAGAGCGCCTTGACCGCCACGGCCTGCGTGCGCCGGACGGACTGCATGTAGGTGGCCTCGGCGCGCGCGACCCGGGTGCTGCCGAAGTCGAAGAGCGGCAATTCCAGTTCGATCTGGTAGCCGTTGCTGCGCGCTTCGCCGCTCACGCTCTTGTTCTGGTAGCCGGCGTTCAGGACGTTGATCACGCGGGTGGCCCTCGACAGTCCCAGCGCCTTCGCCGTCGCCTCGGTCGAGCGCTTCGCCATCTGCACGTCCAGGCGCCTGTCCAGCGCGGCCTGGTCGGCGTCCCGGGGCTCCGCGGGGGCCGCGGGCAGGTCGGGCAGCCGCTGCGGCAGCTGGAAGGCCAGCTGCTCACCCGACAGGCCCAGGGCCCGCACCAGCTGTTCGCGTGCCGCCACGGCCTTCTGCTTCGCCCGGGCGAGCTGGAGGGTCGCGTCCGAGGAGAAGGCCTGCTCGCGCATCTGGTCCAGCTTGCTGAAGTTGCCGGCGGCGACCATGCGCCGGGCCAGTTCGCTGGAAGCGTCGGCCGCGTCCTTCACCTGCGCGGCGTAGCCCACCAGCTGCTGCGCGGCCACCGCCTCGAAGAAGGCCTTGCGGGTCTGCGCGGCCACGCCGACCGTGTCGTAGGCGGCCTGCAGCTGCGCCTGCGCGAAGCGCTGCTGCTCCACCTCCCTGGCGACGGGCATAGTGAACAGCCCCAGCACGTCGAACATCACGGCGCGGTCGATCTCGACGATGCCGTTGCCGCTCAAGCGGCCGAAGCTGAAGCCGGGATTGGCCAGGCGGCCGGCGCGCACCAGGTCCGCCTCGGCGATCCCGAGCTCGGCATAGCCCGCCTGCAGGTCCTGGTTGTTCAACAGCGCGATCGCGACGGCGCTGTCGGCGCTCAGCGGCTGCTTCAGCAGTTGCGCGACGCGGGCCCGGGCCGCTTCGGCCTGTTCGGACGTGCGCTGGTAGGAAGGGGCCTGGCCGACGCGCTCCTTCGTGAGCTGGTCGACGGTGCCGAAGCCGCCGTCCTGGGAGAAGGACGCGCAGCCGGCCAGGGCCAGGGCGGCGAGCGCGGCGGCGGCCGGGCGGATCACCCGCGGCATTCGCCCGGGGAGCTTGCAATGGTTCATGGTTCGAAGACATCTCGGGCGCCGGCTCCCGCGAGCCGGCGCGTGCCCGTGCGGCGGACGCACGGGTCCCATCAGGCCTCGCGCGGAGGCCTCATCGGGTCAGATGCTTCGGGGAGGTCGCTCCTGGCCTTCGGACAGGAAGCTGGGGGCAGGGAAGGTGAGATCGGGGAAGGCGACGCTCGCCACCGCGTGCGGCAGCGGCACGCCGGGAACGGCGCTCGCCAGCGGCGGCACCGAGCAGCAGGCCGAGCACAGGTTGCAGGTACCCTGGCCCGCCGCGCCTTCATGGTGATGCTGGCCATGGCTCATCTTGCCAACCATGTGCGCATCGGCGCCTGCTTCGTCATGGTGGCCGCCGTGGGACGCCTGCATCTCGTGCATCTGGTGCATCCCGCTTGTCGCGCCCGCGGCCCCTGCGCAGGGCAGGGCGGCCGCCATCGCACCCCGGATCGGGAGCAAGGCGGACAGCAGCACCAGCAGCAGGACGCGAGCGATTTTCACCGCCAGGATGCTACCAGAGCGACGCGCGAGCCGCGGGTTCAGGTCCGCCGCACCGCGACGCCCGCCGCGGTGCGGCGCAGCAGGTGCGTGCCGCCGTAGATGACCAGAAGGACCGCCAGGTAGGAGCCGAGCTGCGCCGCGGACGGCCGCGCGTCGTAGCCGACCAGCGCGTGCAGCAGCGTGCCGAGCGCCGACTCCGGGGACAAGGCGGCGGAGGTGTCCCACAGGGGCGTCGTCCAGCGCTCGATGAAGCCGGCCTGCGCCAGCGCCTTCACCAGCTGGCTCGCGATGGAGCCGGCGAGGATGGCGATCAGCACGTTGGTGGTGGCGAAGATGTGCCGGGTCGGCAGGCGGCTGAGGCCCCCGTAGATCACCAGGCCAGCGGCGATTCCCAGCAGCAGCCCGAGCGCGCAGGCGGCCACCACGTCCGGGGTGGAGATGGAGGCCGAGCCGCCGATCGCGCCGCCGACGAAGAGCACGGTCTCCGCCCCTTCGCGCAGCACGGCGAGGGCGACGGCGACCAGCAGCGCCCAGGGGGTGCGCTCACCCTGCGACACGGAATCGCCCAGGTGACGGGCCTGGAGGGCCATCTCGCGGGAATGCGTGCTGACCCAGATGCAGTGCCACAGCAGCATGGCGAGCGCCAGCGACAGGATGGCGATGTTCGCCAGGTCCTGGCCGATGCCGTCGAACAGTTCGCTGAGCCACCGCGCGGCGAGCGCGAGCGCAACCGCACCCAGCACCCCGATGCCCACGCCGCCGGAGAGCCAGCGCGCGCGGCCCGCGAGCTGCCGGGTGGCCGCCGCGACGATGCCGACGAACAGGGCCGCCTCGAGCGACTCCCGGAACACGATCAGAGCAGCGGCGAACATGGTGTCGTCCTTACTCGGCGACGATGGCGCCCCGGGCCGTCTTCTCGTTGTACTCGCCGAAGAACTCGTAGCGGCCGGGCTTAAGCGGCCCGATGAACAGGGTCGCCTTGGTCTTGCCCGGGATCACCTTTTCCCGGTTCAGGCTGTGGCTCTCGAACTCCTCGGGCGTGGGGTCCTGGTTGTGGACGACGAGCTTCACCCTCTGGCCGGCGGGGACCTTCAGTTCCACCGGATCGAAGCGGTGGTTCTGGATGGCGAGGTTGAATTCGGGTGCGTCGGCGGCCAGGGCGCCCGTCAGGGCGGTGCCGAGGGCCAGGGCGACCAGGGGGGCGAGGAGGCGAGTGCGCATGGATGAATCCGTGGATGAGGCCTCGATGATAATGCGAATGACTCGCATTTGTATACCATCCATTCCGCCAGGATGGACATCGGCCTCGGGCGGCGGGACACCCAGGTCCTGGCCGCGGCGAAGCCGCCGAGGAGCAGTTGCTGGCAAGAGCTCATGCGTGTGTCCGTGGCGTGGCGGGTTGTCGAGGATGCGAGCCAGGCCCTGGGCGGGCGAGTGTCTCGCGCATGCGCACGGCCACCACGGCCCCGGAAGCGAAGGTGAGCCCCGCCACCAGCCAGACGGCCGCGGCCAGGCCGAAGCGGTCGGCCGTCACGCCGGCCAGCAGCGCGCC
>JAGWTH010000022.1 GCA_028868995.1 Burkholderiales bacterium
GCAGCACGCGCGTGGCGGTCAAGGCGGAAGTACTGGACACGCATACAGTATAAACAAGATAGCCCAACGAAGAAAGGAAAGCGAGATCAGGGCCGTGCTCGCGCACGGCGCGCTATCCCTCCCCGCCCTGAAGGACGGGATTTCTCGCTCATACGGATGAAGCCGATCGCGGTCACCCTTGGCGACCCGGCCGGCATCGGCCCGGAGATCATCGCCAAGGCCTGGCTGCAGGAGCCGGGTCTGCTGCGGGGCTGCTTCGTGGTGGGCGACCTGGCCTGCCTGCGCCGGGGCACGGCGGCGGTGGCGGGCGGGCTGCCGCCGCTGGCGATCGCCGACATCGAGGCGACCGGCGAGGCCGCCAGGTTGCCGCCGCGCTGCATCCCGCTGCTGCAGGTCGGTGAGCGCCTGGGCGAGCCGCCGCCGGTGGGGCGGGTGAGCGCCGCGGCCGGCGCCCTCGCGGCCGAGGCCGTGACCTGGGCCGCCCGCGCCGCCCTGCGCGGCGAAGTCGCCGCCCTGGTGACCGCGCCGCTGCACAAGGAGGCGCTGGCCGCCGCCGGCGTGCCCTTCCCGGGCCACACCGAGCTGCTGCAGGCCGAGGCGGCGCGGCACGCGGGCGTCGCGGTCGAACAGATGCCGGTGCGCATGATGCTCGCCAACGAGGAACTGCGCACCGTCCTGGTCAGCATCCACCTGTCGCTGCGCCAGGCGCTGGACGCGGTGACCTACGGCCAGGTGCTCGAGACCCTGCGCATCACCGACCGCACGCTGGCCCGCGCCCTGGGGCGGCGCCCGCGCATCGCCGTGGCCGGCCTCAACCCGCATGCGGGCGAGGGCGGGCTGTTCGGCCGGGAGGAGCTCGACGTGATCGTGCCGGCCATGCAGGCCGGCGAGCGCGAGGGACTGGACCTGCACGGACCGTTCGCCCCCGACACCGTTTTCATGCGGGCGAGGCGGGGAGAGTTCGACGTCGTGGTCGCCATGTACCACGACCAGGGACTGATCCCGGTGAAGTACCTGGGCGTGGAGCAGGGCGTGAACGTGACCCTGGGCCTGCCGCTGGTGCGCACCAGCCCGGACCACGGCACGGCCTTCGACATCGCCGGCACCGGCCGGGCCGACCCGGCCAGCCTGCTGGCGGCGGTCCGGATGGCCCGGCGGCTGGCGGGTGCCTAGTTCCTGGACTTCAGGCTGTCGCGGATCTCGCGCAGCAGCTGGATGTCCTCCGGCGTCGGCGGCGGTTCCGCCGGCTTCGCCTCGGCCTCGGCGTGGCTGCGGCGCAACCGGTTGATCTGCTTGACCATGAGGAAGATCACGAAGGCCAGGATCAGGAAGTTGACCGCCACCGTCACGAAGTTGCCCCAGGCCAGCACCGGCACGCCGGCCTTCTTCAGGGCATCCAGGGTCTCCGGGGTGCCCGCCGGCACGGCGCCCAGGACGAAGAACAGGTTGGAGAAATCGAGCTTGCCGACGATGCGGCCGACCACCGGCATGATGATGTCGCCCACCAGCGACTCCACGATCTTGTTGAAGGCCGCGCCGATGATGACACCGACGGCCAGGTCGACCACGTTGCCCTTGACGGCGAACTCGCGGAATTCCTGCAGCAGCTTGCTCAAGCTCAACTCCTTGGGGTTGCGGGGGCCCCAGTATGGAGCATCCGGGAACACTGCATGCGCACTTGCGCATATGGGTGGAATCCCTTGAATACGAGCCGCTACAATCGCCGGCTGACCCTCAACAACGAGAATTCCTCGAGGACTTCATGAGCAATTCCACGGTGGACGCCAGCAAACGGACGTGGTTGATCGCGTCAGGTTGCGCGGGAGCGGTGGGAGCGGGCTTCGTCGCCGTTCCCTTCGTCAGCAGCTTCGAGCCGTCCGAGCGGGCCAAGGCCGCCGGCGCCCCGGTCGAGGCGGACATCTCGGGGCTGCAGCCCGGGGAGAAGATGACGGTCGAATGGCGCGGCAAGCCCGTGTGGATCCTGCGCCGCACCCCGGAAATGCTCGCCTCCCTCAAGAAGACGGACAGCGAGGTCGCCGACCCCGAGTCCAAGCGCACCGCCTACCCCCTGCAGGCGAACTGCCACAACGAGTGGCGCTCCATCAAGCCCGAATACCTGGTGGTGATCGGCATCTGCACGCACCTGGGGTGCTCGCCCAACGACAAGTTCCAGCCTGGTCCGCAACCTTCCCTGCCGAACGACTGGGAGGGGGGCTTCCTCTGCCCCTGCCACGGTTCCACCTTCGACCTGGCCGGCCGCGTGTTCAAGAACAAGCCCGCACCCGACAACCTGGAAGTGCCCCCGTACATGTACCTGTCGGACACCCGCCTGTTGATCGGTGAAGACAAGAAAGCCTGATCGGACGCACCATGGCTGAATTCAAGGAAATCTCCCCGAACGCGAGTGCCGTCGCCAAGCTGGACAACTGGCTGCGCAACCGGTTCCCGACGGCCTTCGACGCCTACCGCGTACACATGTCGGAGTACTACGCTCCGAAGAACTTCAACTTCTGGTACTTCTTCGGCTCGCTGGCGCTGCTGGTGCTGGTGATCCAGATCGTCACCGGCATCTTCCTGGTGATGAACTACAAGCCGGATGCGGCCCTGGCCTTCGCCTCCGTCGAGTACATCATGCGCGAGGTGCCCTGGGGCTGGCTGATCCGCTACATGCACTCCACCGGCGCGTCGGCCTTCTTCATCGTCGTGTACATGCACATGTTCAAGGCGATGATGTACGGCGGCTACCGCAAGCCGCGCGAGCTGGTCTGGATCTTCGGCTGCCTGATCTTCCTGATGCTGATGGCCGAGGCCTTCTTCGGCTACCTGCTGCCCTGGGGCCAGATGTCCTACTGGGGCGCCCAGGTGATCGTCAACCTGTTCTCCGCCATCCCCTTCGTCGGACCGGACCTCGCCCTGCTGATCCGCGGCGACTACGTGGTGTCCGACGCCACGCTGAACCGCTTCTTCAGCTTCCACGTGATCGCCATCCCGCTGGTGCTGCTGGGCCTGGTGGTGGCGCACCTGTTCGCGCTGCACGACGTCGGCTCCAACAACCCTGACGGCATCGACATCAAGGCCAAGGACTACCCGAAGGACGCCGCCGGCCACCCCGTGGACGGCATCCCCTTCCACCCGTACTACACGGTGCACGACCTGGTGGGCGTGTCGGTGTTCCTGATGGTGTTCAGCGCCATCATCTTCTTCGCCCCGGAGATGGGCGGGTACTTCCTGGAAGCCAACAACTTCATCCCGGCCGACCCGCTGAAGACGCCGCTGCACATCGCGCCGGTCTGGTACTTCACGCCCTTCTACTCGATGCTGCGCGCCACCACCGAGGTGATGGTGAACGTGTTCACGGCGATCGTCGCCCTGGCCGGCGCCGTCACGCTGATCAAGGGCCGGCTGTCCGCCGCCGGCAAGATCGCCACGCTGGTCGCGGCCGTCGTCGCCATCCTGCTGCTGCGCTCCCTGGACGCCAAGTTCTGGGGCGTGGTCGTGATGGGCGGCGCGGTGATCGTCCTGTTCTTCCTGCCCTGGCTGGATGCCAGCCCGGTGCGCTCGCTGCGCTACCGGCCGGGCTGGCACAAGGCGGTCTACGGCGTCTTCGTGGCGTACTTCCTGGTGCTCGGCTACCTGGGCATCCAGCCGCCCTCGCCCGGCGGGACCCTGGTCGCCCAGGTCGGCACGGTCTACTACTTCGGCTTCTTCCTTCTGATGCCGTGGTGGAGCCGCATGGGCGCCTTCAAGCCCGTGCCCGACCGCATCACCTTCGCGCACTGAAGCCCGGGAGCGACGAGAACATGAAGAAACTGATCCTCACCGTGCTGCTCGCGTTCGGCGCCGTGGCGCTGGCCCAGGCGGCCGAAGAGCCGGTGCACTGGGACCAGGCGCCCAATCGCACCAACGACCTGCCCGCGCTGCAGACCGGCGCCAAGCTGTTCGTCAACTACTGCCTCAACTGCCACTCGGCCGCCTACATGCGGTTCAACCGGCTGGAAGACCTGGGCATCTCCTCCCAGCAGATCAAGGACAACCTGCTGACGGTGGGCGACAAGGTGGGCGACCTCATGAAGTCGCCGATGGACCCGAAGGAGGCCAAGGAGTGGTTCGGCGCCGTCCCGCCCGACCTGACCCTGATCGCCCGCGCGCGCTCGGGCGAAGGCGGCAGCGGCGCGGACTACCTCTACACCTACCTGCGCAGCTTCTACCGTGACCCGTCGCGGCCTACCGGCTGGAACAACCTGGTGTTCCCGAACGTGGGCATGCCCCACGTGCTGTGGGAACTGCAGGGCGAGCGGGAGCCGGTGTTCCAGAAGGTCGAGGAACACGGCCAGGAACTGGAAGTCTTCACCGGCTGGAAGCAGGTCACGCCCGGCACCTTGACGCGCGAGCAGTACGACCAGGCCGTGGGCGACCTGGTGGGCTACCTCCAGTGGATGGGCGAACCCGGCCGCAACCACCGCGTGCGCGTGGGTGTCTGGGTCATGCTGTTCCTGGTCGGCTTCACGATCATCGTCTGGCGCCTCAACGCGGCGTTCTGGAAGGACATCAAGTAGGCCCCGGGGCGGCCTGGCCGGACGTCCAATAAAATGGCGGGTTAGGCAGCCCGGCGCCGGCCGGGCTGCATCCTTCGCGCAGAGTGGGCTGCAGCCGCGCCCACTCTTTTTGGTTTTTTGAGGACTTTCAAGATGATGGTGCTGTACTCGGGCACGACCTGCCCCTTCTCGCATCGCTGCCGCTTCGTGCTGTTCGAGAAGGGCATGGATTTCGAGATCCGCGACGTCGACCTGTACAACAAGCCGGAAGACATCAACGTGATGAACCCGTACGGCCAGGTGCCCATCCTGGTCGAGCGCGACCTCATCCTGTACGAGTCGAACATCATCAACGAGTACATCGACGAGCGCTTCCCCCATCCCCAGCTGATGCCCGGCGACCCGGTCGACCGCGCCCGCGTGCGCCTGTTCCTGCTCAACTTCGAGAAGGAGCTGTTCGTCCACGTGTCGACCCTGGAGTCGCGCGCGGCCAAGTCGAACGAGAAGGCGCTGGAGAAGGCCCGCGCCCACATCCGCGACCGACTGACCCAGCTCGCGCCGGTGTTCCTGAAGAACAAGTACATGCTCGGCGAGAACTTCTCGATGCTGGACGTGGCCATCGCGCCGCTGCTGTGGCGCCTGGACTACTACGGCATCGAGCTGTCCAAGAACGCCGCGCCGCTGCTGAAGTACGCCGAGCGCATCTTCTCGCGCCCGGCCTACATCGAGGCCCTGACGCCGTCCGAAAAGGTGATGCGGAAATAAGCAGCCGAGCGAAGCGCTAAGCTAGCGGTCCAGCAGTCTCCCCGCCGCATGAACGCCCTCGAATCGACGTCCACCCGCCCGTACCTGATCCGGGCCCTGTACGAATGGTGCACCGACAACGGCTTCACGCCCTATGTGGCCGTGCTGGTCGACGAAACGGTGCAGGTGCCGCGCGAGTACGTGAAGAACGGGGAGATCGTGCTGAACATCAGCTACGACGCCACCAGCTCGCTCAAGCTCGGCAACGACTTCATCGAGTTCAAGGCGCGCTTCGCCGGCACCGCCCGCGAGATCATGGTCCCGGTCGACCGGGTGATCGCGATCTATGCGCGCGAGAACGGCCAGGGCATGGCTTTCCCGGTCCCGGTGGCGGGCGCGCCCGCCGAGGAGCCGGCCGCGGGCAAGCCCTCGCCCCTGTCCAGCGTGCCGGCGGCCCCGGTGGACGACGCCAAGGTGGTCCAGCTGGTGAGCTCGGAGGAGGGCCAGCGGCCCCCCGAGCCCGAGCCGCCGAAGCCGCCGGGCGGCCCGCGCCCCGCGCTCAAGCGGGTCAAGTAAGATTTTTCGGCGCCAGCCGGTTTAGCTCAGTCGGTAGAGCAACCGCCTTGTAAGCGGTAGGTCGTCCGTTCGATTCGGACAACCGGCACCATTCACGGCCCTCAGACGTCCGGCGCCCGCATGCGGACGAACGGCGCGGCCGCGACGGCCGGTCCACCCGCGAGGACGGGCGGCCTGGTCGTTTACTTTTGGTGGCTTCCAAGCTTCAGCCGGATCGCGGTAACCTCCCAGCCACGGCTGTTGAGCTTGCGCTGCAGCACGGGCAGCAGCTGCCTGAGTTTCGCGGCCGCCGCGTTGCCGTCCACCAGCAGGCACCAGGTGCTCCCGTCGATGGGGCCCGGCCGGATGGAGGCCCGCAGCGGCGCCGGGATCAGGGGCTCCACGGCCCGCAGGCGTTCACCCGATTCGCGCGCCAGCTGCGCGAGCCGCGCGAGCGTCGGCGCCTCCTCCGCGGCCTGTTGCAGGGTCACGGCGTGATGGCGGCGCAGCGTGGGGGACGAGGACACGAGAGGGGAAGGGAATGCATTTCATTATCACGGATGCGCGCCTGGCGCGCAGCCATGCGATCCACCTGAGCGGAACCCGCCTGGTGCTCGCGCTGCTGACGCTGTCGCTCGTGCTGATGCTGATGTCCCTGGGCCTGTACCAGTGGGTCTTCCTCAAGGCCGCGCGCGAGCACTGGCCGGTGATCGGTTCGCTGGTGCGCGTGGTGGCGCGGGACGAATTCGAGCAGCGCGACCGCTTCATGCGCGAGAACCTCGACGCCATGGCCCGCAAGCTGGGGGACATGCAGGCCCGCATGATGCAGCTGGATGCCCTGGGCGAGCGCGTCTCCGGCCTGGCGGGCATCAATCCGCAGGACCTGAAGACGCCTCCCGGCCGCGGCGGCGCCCTGGTGGAGGGCCGGCCCCTGTCGTTGCAGGAACTTCAGTCCACGCTGGACGACCTGGAGCGGCTGACGGGCGAGCGGACCGACCTGCTGACCGTGATGGAGTCGCGCCTGATCGACCAGCGCCTGAAGAAGATGATGGTGCCCACGCAGGCGCCCGTGGCCGGCGCGCCGATCGGCTCGCGCTTCGGCTGGCGCATCGACCCGTTCACCGGCCGCCAGGCCCTGCACACCGGCCTCGATTTCGAGGCGACGGTGGGCACGCCCATCGTGGCCGCGGCCGGCGGCGTGGTGGTGACCGCCGGACCCCATCCCGAGTACGGCAACATGGTGGAGATCGACCACGGCAACGGCCTGGTGACGCGCTACGGCCATGCATCGAGACTGCTGGTGAAGAAGGGCGACCTGGTCAAGCGCGGCCAGCAGATCGCGCTGGTCGGCAGCACCGGCCGCTCGACCGGGCCGCACCTGCATTTCGAGGTGCTGGTCCAGGGCGTCCAGCAGGACCCGCAGAAGTTCCTGGCGGGCGCCGGCAAGCCGGGGCCGGTGCAGGCGGCGGCGCCGCCGCCGGCGCCGCTCGCGCAGAACCTGGCCCAGGTGACCCTGCTGCCGGGCCATCGGCCGAACTGACCGTCGCCGGGGCGGCGGCTGGCCGGTCCCCGTCCGTACCGCCGCAAGCCCCGCCCGGCGGGCCATCTCCCCGCTGGCCGGCGCCGCACCCCGCACAGTTAAAATCCCCGGTTTTGGCCGACGGGCTCCAAGTCCCTTGCGAAAGGCGCCCGGCGGCTCCACATCACGTTGTTGAACAACAAAAGGACTGCGCCGTCCGGCCGCGCCTCGCCGGCCCGTGACGACGACCGCGCCCCATGGCCACCAACCTCCTGACCAAAATCTTCGGTTCCCGCAACGACCGCCTGCTCAAGCAGTACCGGCGGACGGTGGAACAGATCAACGCGCTCGAAACGAAGCTGGAGCCGCTGTCGGACGAGCAGCTGCGCGGCAGGACGCAGGAGTTCCGCGAGCGGCTGGCCAAGGGCGAGACGCTGAACGCCCTGCTGCCGGAGGCGTTCGCGGTGGTGCGCGAGGCCTCCAAGCGCGTCATGAAGATGCGCCACTTCGACGTGCAGCTGATCGGCGGCATCGCGCTGCACCAGGGCAAGATCGCCGAGATGCGCACGGGCGAGGGCAAGACCCTCACCGCGACGCTGCCGGTGTACCTCAACGCGCTGTCGGGCCGCGGCGTGCACGTGGTGACGGTCAACGACTACCTGGCCAACCGCGACGCGCAGTGGATGGGCCGCCTGTACAACTTCCTGGGCCTGACGGTGGGCGTGAACCTGCCGAACATGCCCAAGGAGGAGAAGCAGGCCGCCTACGGCGCCGACATCACCTACGGCACCAACAACGAGTACGGCTTCGACTACCTGCGCGACAACATGGTGTACGAGGTGGACGACCGCGTGCAGCGGAGCCTGAACTACGCCATCGTCGACGAGGTGGACTCGATCCTGATCGACGAGGCCCGCACGCCCCTGATCATCAGCGGCCAGGCCGAGGACCATACCGACCTGTACCTGGCGATCAAGTCGGTGGTGCCGCTGCTGGTGAAGCAGGAGGGCGAGGCCGACCCGCGCACGGGCGAGGGCGTCACCAAGCCGGGCGACTTCACGGTGGACGAGAAGAGCCACCAGGTGTTCCTGACCGAGCAGGGCCACGAGAACGCCGAGCGCATCCTGGCCAACCTGGGCCTGATCCCCGAGGGCGCGACGCTGTACGACCCGGCGAACATCTCGCTGATGCACCACCTCAACGCGGCGCTGCGGGCCCAGCACCTGTTCCACCGCGACCAGCATTACGTGGTGCAGGAAGGCGAGATCATCATCGTCGACGAGTTCACCGGCCGCCTGATGCAGGGCCGCCGCTGGAGCGAGGGCCTGCACCAGGCCGTGGAGGCCAAGGAAGGCGTGGCCATCCAGCCGGAGAACCAGACACTCGCCTCGATCACCTTCCAGAACTACTTCCGCCTGTACGGCAAGCTCGCCGGCATGACCGGCACGGCCGACACCGAGGCCTACGAGTTCCAGGAGATCTACGGGCTGGAGACGGTGGTGATCCCGCCGAACCGCCCCAGCAAGCGCGAGGACCAGCTCGATCGCGTCTACAAGACCACGCGCGAGAAGTACGAGGCGGCGATCCAGGACATCCGCGAGTGCCACGATCGCGGCCAGCCGGTGCTGGTGGGCACGACCTCGATCGAGAACTCGGAAATCATCGACGAGCTGCTGAAGAAGGCCGGCCTGCCGCACCAGGTGCTGAACGCCAAGCAGCACGCGCGCGAGGCCGAGATCGTCGCCCAGGCCGGCCGGCCGAAGATGATCACCATCGCCACCAACATGGCCGGCCGCGGCACGGACATCGTGCTGGGCGGCAACGTCGAGAAGGCGGTCGAGGCGATCGAGGCCGACGAGACGCTCGATGCCGCCGCGAAGCAGCAGCGCATCGCCGAGATGCGCGCGCAATGGGAGAAGGACCACGAGCTGGTCGTGAAGCTGGGTGGCTTGCGCATCATCGCCACCGAGCGCCACGAGAGCCGCCGCATCGACAACCAGCTGCGCGGCCGCTCGGGCCGCCAGGGCGACCCCGGCTCCTCGCGCTTCTACCTGAGCCTGGACGACCCGCTGATGCGCATCTTCGCGGGCGACCGCGTGCGCGCCATCATGGACCGCCTCAAGATGCCCGAGGGCGAGGCCATCGAGGCGGGCATCGTCACGCGCTCCATCGAGAGCGCGCAGCGCAAGGTCGAGGGCCGCAACTTCGACATCCGCAAGCAGCTGCTGGAGTACGACGACGTCGCCAACGACCAGCGCAAGGTGATCTACCAGCAGCGCAACGACATCCTCGACGCCGCCCAGCTCTCGGCGCAGATCGCCTCGCTGCGCGAGGGCTGCTTCACCGACCTGGTGCGCCAGTACGTGCCGCAGGAGTCGGTCGAGGAGCAGTGGGACCTGGCCGGCCTGGAGAAGGTCCTGGCCGAGGAATGGGGCATCGACCTGCCGCTGAAGGCAACGGTCGAGGCCGCCAGCGCCATCACCGACGAGGACATCGTCGAGAAGGTGGTCGCCGCCGCCAACGCGGCCTTCGAGGAAAAGGTCACGCAGATCGGCGAGGCGAACTTCACCCACTTCGAGCGCATGGTGCTGCTGCAGACCATCGACTCGCACTGGCGCGAGCACCTGGCGGCGCTGGACTACCTGCGCCAGGGCATCCACCTGCGCGGCTATGCGCAGAAGCAGCCCAAGCAGGAATACAAGCGCGAGGCCTTCGAGCTGTTCGGCCAGATGCTGGACGCGGTGAAGAACGAGGTCACCCGCGTGCTGATGACGGTCAAGGTCCAGTCCGCCGAGCAGGTGGAGCAGGCTGCCGAGGACCTGGAGGTCCGCGCCGAGCGCATCGCCAACGTCACCTACACCGCGCCCACCGAGACGGGCGAGGCGCAGACGACGCTGGACCCGTCGACTGCCGGGCAGCAGCGGCCGGTGGCCGCGGCCGCCATGGCCCTGGCCGGCGGCCTGCCGCGCGTGGGCCGCAACGACCCCTGCCCTTGCGGCAGCGGCAAGAAGTACAAGCATTGCCACGGCCAGCTGAACTAGGAGCCCGGTCGAAGCGACTGTTACATCGGCGCAACGAGATGTAAGGCACCCTGTCAGTCCTGACAGGGGTCGGCCTCCACGGTCCAGCCATCTTGTCTTCAATGGACGGCTTCTGAATCAGGAGTCGTCCATGGAAGTCGTTGAGAAGCAGTTCACGGATCGTGCCGCCGGTCGGCCGCCGGCGACCGGTCCGGGCCTGTCGCCCCACCTGCGCGCGCGCATCGAACGGGATTTCCGCGAGCGCTACGAGAAGGAGTGGGGCAAGCGCTTCGTCACCCACGGCCGGCCGCCCGGGCCCGACGCGGTCCGCCTGGACGGCAACGACTACCTGGCCATCACGGGCCACCCGGACATCGTCAATGCGCAGATCGGCGCGCTGCGCGACCAGCGCGACTTCGTGGTGCAGTCCGGCGTGTTCCAGCTCGAGGGCAGCGCCCACGCGCGGCTGGAGGAGGCGCTGGCCGCCTACGTGGGCAAGGAGACCGCGCTGCTGTGCCAGTCCGGCTACACGGCCAACCTCGGGCTGATCCAGGTGGTGGCCGATCCCCAGACGCCGGTGTACGTCGACAGCCTCGCGCACATGTCGCTGTGGGAGGGCGTGCGCGCCGCCGGCGCGCCGGCGCACGCGTTCCGCCACAACGACCCGGAGCACCTGGAGCGCATGGCCGCGCGCCACGGCGCCGGACTGGTGATCGTCGACTCCGTCTACAGCACGACCGGAGCGCTGTGCCCGCTGGAGGGCATGGTGGAAGCGGCCGAGCGGCACGGCTGCATGATCCTGGTGGACGAGTCCCACTCGCTGGGCACCCACGGGCCGGAAGGCCGCGGGCTGTGCGCCGAACTGGGCTTGTCCGATCGCGTGCACTTCATCACCGCCAGCCTCGCCAAGGCTTTCGCCGGCCGGGCCGGCTTCTTCACCATGCCCGGGGAACTGCGTCCCTACCTGATGTGCCACAGCTACCCGAGCATCTTCAGCTCCTGCCTGCTGCCGCAGGAGGTGGCCGGGCTGCGCGCGACGCTGGAGGTCGTGCGGCGCAGCGACGCGGCGCGCGCGGCCCTGAAGCGCAACACGACGCGCCTGCGCTCGGCGCTGGCGGCGCTGGGCTACCCCATCCAGCACGGAAGCGAGCAGATCCTCTCGCTGGAAGCCGGCCCCGAGGCCGACACGCTGGCCCTGCGCGACGCGCTGGAGGACCGCGGCGTGTTTGGCGCCGTGTTCTGCGCCCCGGCCACCAGCCGCAACCGCTCGATGGTGCGCCTGACGCTCAACGCCGGCCTCACCGACGCCGAGCTCTCCCACGTCGAGGCCGTCGCCGCGGAGGTCGCCCCGCTGGTGAAACCCTGGGACTGGGCCATCGGCCGCCGCACCCGCGCGCGCGACTGATCAGTCCTGGACGTGTCTTTTAGGCTGGCGCGCCAGCCAGCGGCTGTAGCTGTTGTCCGGGTCGGGGCCGTTCGGGGTCTCCACCGGGAACACGGCTCCCAGCAGCCCGCCGGTGTCGCCCACGGCGAAGGCGTTGACCAGGGAGATCGGCTGCGTGGACGACAGCGCCTGGCGCAGCTCGATGTCGGCCAGGCGGGTGCCGGCGCGGATCTCCTCCACGTCGGCCGGGGCGACGCCGGCCACCTCCGCCAGCTCGGCCAGGGCGGACAGCCCCTGCCGGGTCTCCAGTTGCAGCCAGGCGACCTTGCCGTTGGTGTCCATGCCCAGCACGCCGAAGGGCGCGCCGATCACCACGTGCTCCACCCAGTGCTTCTGGGTGAAGTCGGCCAGCCAGGTGTCGACGCCCGGCGCGCGCAGCAGGCTGCCCTGTTCCTGCGTGAGCGTGCCGCGCCAGAGCTGCGCATGCCGCGCATGGGAGGTGAACAGCAGGTGTTCCACCGCCTCGCGCAGCCGGCGCGAGATGTCCTGCGTCTGCTTGGGGATGAACTGGTCGATCAGGCCGCGGTTGAAGGCCCGCACGGCCACCTGCTCGTCGGCCTGGCCGGTGAGCAGGATGCGCGCGCCGGGCCAGTCGCCCAGTTCGGCCAGCACCTGCAGGCCGTCCATGCCGGGCATGGAGAAGTCCACCACCACCACCCGCGACAGCGCATAGCGCTCCGTGTAGCGCGACCAGTAGGCGAGGATCTGCGGGATGAGCGGCTTGCCCTCGCGCCAGAGGCTGATCAGCTGCTGCTGGTTCCAGGCGTCCGCCTCCCAGAACGGGGGCTCCTGCATCAGGTGGGCGATGCAGTCGGCCGGCCGCAGGAACAGCTTGAGGGGCCAGCTGCGGGGCAGCACCAGGGCCAGCATCTCGAGGTAGTCCGGGTCGTCGTCGAGGAAGACGACGGTGCCCGGGCGATGGAAGAGGGGGAAGGTCATGGTGGGCTGACGGGAAGCTGCATTGTGCTACGCCACCGGCAGCTCGATGGTGAACACCGCACCCTGGTGGGGGGCGGTCTTCACCCGGATCGTCCCGTGGGCGCCGTGCACGACCCGCTGGCAGAACGCCAGGCCCAGGCCGTGGCCGGTGCCGCGGTCGGTGGAGAAGAAGGGCTGGAAGATCCGCTTGCGCAGGCTCTCTTCCATGCCGACGCCGTTGTCGGTGAAGACGATCCGTCCCCGGTTGCCGTGCGCGCCGATCTCGATCAGCAGGTCGCCGGGCTGGGGCGAGGAGGAGGCGGACGCGAGCGAGCGCAGCGCGTTCTTGGTCAGGTTGTCGACCACC
Organism: Burkholderiales bacterium; assembly: GCA_028868995.1. GTDB lineage: Bacteria > Pseudomonadota > Gammaproteobacteria > Burkholderiales > Burkholderiaceae_C > Ramlibacter. The sequence goes on from JAGWTH010000022.1 coordinate 13,103, forward strand.
TGGGTGAACATGTCCCGCGATCCGACGAAGCGGAAGTCGCTGTACACCTGCACCACGACGGCCTGCTTCTCGCGCGTGCTGCGGTAGGGATAGGCCTCCACCGCCCGCCGCACCAGGTCCGCCGCCGAGATCCGCTCGGGCGCGCCGACCGGACGCATCAGGCGGGCGTTGGTGATCTGCATGTCGATCTGGTGGTTCATGTTGCGCACCAGCGTGTTCAGGCGCGTGCCGAGCTGCTGCAGGCGCTCGCCGCTCTCGCCCGGGACCTGGGGCGCCTCGTTGCGCACCGCCTCGGCGATCAGCTGCATCGTGGCCAGCGGCGTGCGCAGCTCGTGGGCCATGATGCCCATGGTGCCCAGCGTGTAGTTCAGCTGCTCGCGGCGCAGGTTGGACGAGGACAGGCCCAGCACCAGGCCCATGAACCAGCAGAAGCCCAGGACGATCGTGTTGGTGGCGGCCAGCTGCAGGCCGATGGGCGGCGCCGGCGGGCCGAGGGCCTCGAAGCAAAGCCAGGCGACCAGCACCCCGCTGGCCGCGCCCACCGTCGCCAGCCGCCAGTCCGTCAGGTGGTAGTAGATCAGCAGCATGGCGCCCATGCTGGCCAGCCAGACGGGATTGCCGCTGTTGCAGAAATACATCCAGGAGAAGAACCAGGGCAGGGTGACCCAGAACACGCCCGAGAAGATGATCGCCGCCGCGCGGGTCGGCGGCGAGGCCGTGACCCCCGGGATCACGAACAGGCTCAGACCGAGCAGCGCCATCAGCATGCGCAGGGCGAGGTTTTCGTAGGGCTGCCGCAGCCAGAGCGCCCAGATCGCGTAGAACAGCGGGTGGCCCACGAGCGTGGACACGCCCAGCGCGCGGATGCGCCAGCGCGAGGGGTGCAGGATCGGCTCGACCAGGGACTGCAGGACCTCGGCGGGGGCCTTCCGGCGCAGATGCATGGTCACGGATTCGAATGCAGCCAGCGGCGGCAGGGAGTAGGCGGCACGCTGCAGTTCCTCGTTCATGGGGCGTCGTCGGTTGGTGATATTGTCACAGCCCGGCGGTGGTACGGACGATTCGGCATGGGGATCCCTGTTAACTTTGACAGCGTCAGCCTGGACGGCATCCTCAGTGACTGGGTGGCCGCGCTGCGCGAATTCTCGGTCGAGGCGGTCGTCGTCCTCGGCCCGGACCCGTTCGGCGGCTCGGACGACCGCCAGGTGGTGGCCGTCCACCCCCCGCTGGCCGCCGAGGCCGCCGCGGCCCTGGCCGAGAGCCGCGACTTCGGGGCGCGCTGGCGCGACTCGGACGCGCCGCTGGTGGCCTGGCAGACCATCGCCAAGTCCGACCCCCTGCACGCCAGCCGCTGGCGCACGCTGTGGCTGGCGCATGGCTACCAGACCCTGGTGCGGGTGGAGTTCCCGCTGCCCGCGGGGCGCGCCTTCGAGTGCTTCATGTTCAGCCCGCGCGAGCTCACCGACCGCGCCGAGGCCGCCCTGATGGCCTGGTCGGCCCTGAACATCTGGCCGCTGGTCAAGCGCTCCATCGCCACCGCCCGCTCGCGCCTGAGCCCGCGCGAGCGCGAATGCCTGGAGCTGGCCTTCCAGGGCAAGACGGCCCGCGAAACCGCGCAGGAACTGCGCTGCAGCGAACGCACGGTGAACTACCACCTGGCCAATGCCATGAGCAAGCTCAAGGTGGACAACAAGATGGCGGCCATCCAGCGGGCCTGCTGGCTTGGCGCTCTCTGACCCCGCCCCTGTCGCGGCGCGACGGCCGGGTTTACCATTGCGGCCCATGAGCGACACCGACGACGATCGCACGGCCTCCCTGATGACGCCGGCCAAGCTGGCGCAGCTGAAGGCGCGCCCGCAGCCTGCCGCCTCGCCGGCGGCGTGGCTGGACCAGCTGGCCTCCGACGCGGGCAGCGGCCACGTGCGCCGCCTGGTGGAGCTGGGCCAGCAGCTCGAGGCGGCCGTGCGCGGCCGCGAGGGCGATTTCGGGCCCCTCGGCGTCGCCTGCACGGCCCTGCACGACGCCCTCGGCCAGCTGGACTTCTCCCTGGTGCAGCCCAAGGGCTGGCTGGCGCGTGCCACCGGCAAGGGCAAGGAAGCGGCCGCCACCTTCGGCAAGCAGCACGACCGCGTGCTGCGGGTCGCCGAGGACCTGGCCGACGACCTGAAGGCGCTGCAGAAGCCGTCGTCGGCGTCAGGCGGCGCCGACCGGATGGCGCTGGAGATCGAAGCCGAGATGCGCGCCCTGGAGAAGATCATGGACCAGGGGGCCCGCTGGCTGCAGGACATGCGCAACCAGCTCAAGGCCCGCCAGACCCAGGGCGGCGACGCGGCGGTGCAGCAGCAGATCCGCGAGGACAGCGCGCGCTGCGAACTGCTGGTGGCCCGGCTGAAGCTGCTGCGCGACGTCAACACGGCTGCGCAGCAGGCCCTGGAGCGCACCCAGGCCGCCGCTGCGCGGCGCGCGAGCGTGCTCGCGGCCCTGGCGCAATGGCTGGACGAGGATTGGAAGCCGGCCCGCCAGCGCCTCGAGGCCGTCGCCCGGAAGGTGGAGGACGAAGGGGCCGCCGCCGAGGGCATCGAGCCGTCCCGCCGGGCCGTCGAGGCCCTGCAGCCCGGGCTGCGCCAGGCCCACCGCGACTGCGGCGCCGTCCAGGCCACGGCGCAGGCCGCCTCGGACGCGCTGGCGGCGATGCAGGGTCCGCTGCGGGCGGCCGCCTGAGGCCGCCGGCCCCATGTTCCTCGCCGTCGACATCGGCAACACGCGCCTGAAATGGGCGCTGTACCCGGATGGTGCCGTGGGGGCCCTCCCGCTCGCCAGCGGCGCCGAATTCCTGGAGAACATCGACAAGCTCGCCGACGGCGAGTGGGCCCGCCTGCCCGAGCCGCAGCGCATGCTCGGATGCTGCGTGGCCGGCGACGCCATCAAGCGCCGGGTCGAGGAGCAGATGGAGGAGCTGTGGCCCACGCCGGCCCACTGGGTGGTCGCCAGCGCCGCCGAGGCCGGCGTCGTCAACGGCTACGACCACCCGACCCGCCTGGGCGCCGACCGCTGGGTGGCCATGATCGGGGCGCGCCACCGCATGCGGGCGCTCGGCCCCGAGCGCCCGATGGTGGTGGTGATGATCGGCACCGCGGTGACGGTGGAGGCGGTGGACGCCTCGGGCCGCTTCCTGGGCGGCTTCATCCTGCCCGGGCACGGCATCATGCTGCGCGCCCTGGAAAGCGGCACCGCCGGCCTGCACGTGCCCACCGGCGAGGTGCGCGAGTTCCCCACCAACACCAGCGACGCGCTCACCAGCGGCGGCACCTTCGCCATCGCCGGGGCGATCGAGCGGATGGTGCAGCACGTGCGCCGCCGCTGCGGCGCCGAACCCGCCTGCTACATGACCGGCGGCGCCGGCTGGAAGATGGCCCCGCACATGTCGGTGCCCTTCGAGCTGGTGGAAAGCCTGATCTTCGACGGCCTGCTGGTGATCGCGCAGTCGCGCGCCGCTGCCTAGCCGGCCAGCCCGTCGATGCCCTGCAGGATCGCCTCGCGCGCCTGGGCCACGATGCGCTCGCGCCAGTCGTCGGTGTCCGTGTAGAACGCGTCCATCATGCGCTGGCGGATCGCCGCCGCCTGGTCGGCGGGGGCCTCCGGGTGGGCGTTGAGCCATTGCTCGCCGCGCAGGGCCTGCAGCGTCTCCAGGATGGGGACCGTGCCGTATTCGAGGGCGATGCCGGTGTATTCGGCCTGCGGGCACTCGTCGAAGACCGAGCCGAACATCAGGCCGGTGAGCACCGCGGAGGTCGAGGAGCCGTCGTAGAAGGAGGTGATGGGCGTGCGCCCGCCGCCGTCCCACCAGCGCCGGGTGCGCGCCAGCGCCGCCGGGTCGTTGCGGCCGGCGTAGATGCGCTCGCCGACGCCGTTGGGTCCCAGGCCGGTGTGCAGGTCGATCCAGGCGAGGCGGCCGGCGCGCCGCCCGTGCGCGCGCAGCACCTCGCGCACGGTCTCGTTGCTCCAGGTCGGCGCCCGCCCACCGTAGAACAGGCCGTCGGCGAACTCGTGCTGGCCGCCCGACACCGCGGCCTGGTAGGCCTTCTCCCCGTGGCGCGCGATGTAGCCGGCGATGGCGCGGGCGTTGTCCTCGCCCGGCGGCCATTGCGGCGGCACCATCAGCGCATGCAGTTCGCGGTAGCCGGCGTTCACCGGCAGGGGCTGCGAGAAGTCGTGGAAGTTGCGGTTCAGGTCGACGTTCTCGTGGGTGGTGCGGCGGAAGTACGAGAAGCCGAAGGGATTGAGGCCGTGGATGTGCAGCAGGGCCACGCCGCGCTCGGCGGCCCGGGCGCGCAGGGCCGCATCGCCCAGCGCCGCCACCTGCACGCCGCTGCCGCAGAAGCCCTCCACGCCGTGGCAGGCGCTGCTGACGATCAGCACCTTGTCCGCGCCGGCATCGCCCTCGCGCACGACATCCATGGCCAGGTCCTCGCCCTGCAGGCCCTTGCGGGGATGCAGCCGCGACTCCACCCGCAGGCCGGCCGCGCCGGCGGCCGCCAGGAACTTCTGCCGGGCTTCGGCGTAGCTGCGGGAAAAAGCTTGGTTCACACCGGTCATGCCGGTTTCCTCGCCAGCCATTCCTCGGCGAGGCGCACCCAGTAGGTCGCGCCCAGCGGGATCAGGTCGTCGTTGAAGTCGTAGCTCGGGTTGTGCAGCACGCAGGGGCCGGCGCCATGGCCCATCTCGCGGTGCGCGCCGTCGCCGTTGGCGATGAAGCAGTAGGCGCCGGGCTTGGCCTGCAGCATGTACGCGAAGTCCTCCGCGCCCATGGTGGGCTCCTGCACCAGCACGTTCTCCTCGCCGACGATGGAGACCATGACCCGGCGCGCGAACTCCGCCTCGGCCTTCGAGTTGACGGTGGCCGGGTAATTGGGGCGGAACTCGAATTCGCAGGTGGCGTCGTGGGCGTGGGCCGTGTGCTCCGCGATGCGCTTCATGCGCTTCTCGATCAGCGCCTGCACCTCCTCGCGGAAGGCGCGCACGGTGCCCTGCAGCTCGCAGCTGTCGGGGATCACGTTGGTCGCCTCGCCCGCGTGGACCATGGTCACCGAGATCACGCCCGCGTCGATCGGCTTGAGGTTGCGGCTGACGATGGTCTGGAAGGCCTGCACCATCTGGCAGGCGATCGGCACCGGGTCCACGCCCAGGTTGGGCATGGCGCCGTGGCCGCCCTTGCCGCGGATGGTCACCTTGAATTCGGCGGTGGAGGCCATCACCGGGCCCGGGCTCACGGCGAAGCGGCCCACCTGGCCGCCCGGCCAGTTGTGCATGCCGAACACCGCCTCCATCGGGAACTTCTCGAACAGGCCGTCCTTGATCATCTCGCGGGCGCCGCCGTCGCCTTCCTCGGCGGGCTGGAAGATCAGGTAGACCGTGCCGTCGAAGTTGCGGTGCTTCGCGAAATGCTGCGCCGCCGCCAGCAGCATCGCCGTGTGGCCGTCGTGGCCGCAGGCGTGCATCTTGCCGGCGTTCCGGCTGGCATGGGCGAAGGTGTTGAGCTCCTGGATCGGCAGGGCGTCCATGTCGGCGCGCAGGCCGACCGCGCGCGAGGAGTTGCCGTTCTTCACGATGCCGACGACGCCGGTGCCGCCCAGGCCGCGGTGCACCGGGATGCCCCATTCGGTGAGCTTGGCGGCCACCAGGTCGGAGGTGCGCACCTCATTGAAGGACAATTCGGGATGGGCGTGGATGTCGCGCCGGACGGCCGCGATGGACGCGGCCTGGGTGACGATGGAGTCCAGGAGCTTCATGGGAGGGAGGGGTCCTGCTGTGAGTCCGCCAGTCTAGCGCCGTGCAAGGAGCGTGCCTATGAGGGGTATTCCGCCAGCGGCGACAATCCGGCCATGGCTGCATCCTCCCCCTCGCCGCGTGCCCTGGAACTCGCGCGCACGCTGATCGGCTTCAACACGGTCAGCGCCAACTCCAACCTCGACCTGATCCACTGCATCCGCGACGAGCTGGCCCGGCTGGGCGTGCGCAGCCGCCTGACCTGGAACGCCGACCGCAGCAAGGCCAACCTGTTCGCCACCCTGGGCGAGGGCAAGCCGGCCGGGATCATCCTGTCCGGCCACACGGACACCGTGCCCTGGGACGGCCAGGACTGGTCGGTGGACCCGCTGTCCGGCGCCGTGCGCGACGGCCGCCTGTACGGCCGCGGCTCGGCCGACATGAAGGGGTTCATCGCCATGGCGGTGGCCCACGCCGAGGCCTTCCTGGCCAGCCCGGCGCCGTTCGCCATCCACCTGGCGTTCACTTATGAGGAGGAGATCGGCTGCTTCGGCGTGCGCGAGCTGATCGCAGACATGAAGGACGCCGGCATCCGCCCGCTCGCCTGCATCGTCGGCGAGCCCACGGACATGGTGCCGGCCATCGCGCACAAGGGCGTCTACCGCTTCCGCTGCTGCGTGCGCGGCAAGGAGGCGCACTCCTCGCTCACGCCGCTGTCGGTCAACGCGATCGAGATGGCCGCGCGGGTGGTGGGCCGGGTGCGCGACCTGGCCGAGACCTTCGAGCGCGAGGAGCCGCGCTACGCGGGTTTCGACGTGCCCTTCTCCACCGCCAGCGTGGGCCAGTTCCACGGCGGCATCGCCGACAACGTGGTACCGCGCGACGCCGAGTTCCGCTACGAGTTCCGCGACCTGCCCACGGCCGACGCGCGGGCGATGCAGGCGCAGGTGGAGGCCTACGCGCGCTCGCTCGAGCCGGCGATGCAGAAGGTGGCGCCGGGCACGGGCTTCCGCTTCGAGACGATCTGCGAGGTGCCCAGCTTCCTCGGCTCCGCCGAGGACGACGTGACGAAGCTGGCCCAGCGGCTGGCGGGCGAGCCGCGCACGACCCTGGTGGGCTTCGGCACCGAGGCCGGGATCTTCAAGGGCGCCGGCATCCGCACCGTGGTGTGCGGGCCGGGCAGCATCGTCCAGGCGCACCAGCCGGACGAGTACGTGACGCTGGAGCAGCTGGCGCGTTGCCAGGCGTTCATGGAGGGGCTGGCGCAGCTGCGCAGCTTCCCCGGATCAGGGGCCTGAGCGCCCCCTCAGATCCGCACCCGCCCGTCGCCCGTCAGCATCGACAGCTCCACGAAGTGCGACGCCGAGTGGTCGGTGGGCGAGAAGGACACGTTGAAGCCGCCGAAGGTCTCGCCGCGGATGGACTCCAGGCCGGCGATCAGGCCGTCGCGCGTCGGCTTGGCGGCGCGCCGCAGGCCCTCGGACAGCACCTTGGCCGCGATGTAGCCTTCCATGCTGGAGTAGTTGGCCTGGTACTTGGCGCCGCCGCGCTTCACCGCGTCCTGGAATTCGCGGGCGATCGGGGTCACCGAGCTGTAGGGGGAGGGCACGACCTGCGTCACCACCACCCCGGCCGCCTCCTTGCCCAGTTCGTCCGACAGCGCCTGGGTGCCCACGAAGGACACGTTGAAGAAGGTGCCGCCGTAGCCGGCCTTGCGCGCCTCCCGGATGAACGCCGCGCAGGACTTGTATGCGCTCACCTGCACGACGGCGTCCGGCTGCGCCGCCACCAGCGTCTTCACCGCCGGCGCCACCACCACCGAGTTGCGCTCCACCGTCGCCAGGGCGACCGGCTTCATGTTGCGGGTCTTCAGCGCCAGGTCCACGCCGTCGAGGCCGGCCTTGCCGTAGGCATCGTTCTGGTAGAAGACCGCGATCTTCTGCAGGCCCAGCGAGGTCAGCTGCTTGACGATCAGCTCGGTCTCGTCGTTGTACGAGGCCCGGATGTGGAAGGCGTAGCGGTTGAATGGCCGCCGCAGCGCCATGGCGCCGGTGAACGGCGCGATGAAGGGCACCCCGGCGGTCGTGGCCAGCGGCAGCGCCACCACGCTGGTGGGCGTGCCGATGTAACCGAACAGGGCTAGCGGGTCCTCGGCGATGAACTTGCGCGTGTTCTCGGCGCAGCGGTCCGGCTCGTAGCCGTCGTCGGCCGTCACGATCTCCACCGGGCGGCGGTGCAGGCCGCCCTGGGCGTTCACCTGCTCGAAGTACAGCCTGGCGCCCAGGTTGAACTGGATGCCGAGCTGGGCGGCCGGGCCGGTGAAGGGCGCGGACTCAGCCAGCAGGATGCGATCGCTCTGGGCGCGCAGCGCCGGGGCGCCGAGCACGGCGAGAGCGCCCGCGGCTGCCCGGGTGAAGGTACGTCGGTTCAGCATGTGTCCCATTGTGAAGAGTGTCATCCGTGTGTCACCGATCGCCCGCCAGGCGGTCTTTGGCGACGCCGGGCGGTCTGTGGCAATTTACCCGCAGACGTCGCTCCCTGGCACACCTCAGTGGCCGCTGGACGACAATCCGCCCATGTCCACCCTCGAAGCGATCCCCGTCCCGGCCACCCGAGAGGTGCTGGGCGCCTGCCCCCACGACTGCCCCGACACCTGTGCCCTGGTCACAACGGTGCAGGATGGCGTGGCGCGGCGGATCCAGGGAAACCCTGATCACCCCTCGACGGCGGGCGTGCTGTGCAACAAGGTCTCGCACTACCTGGAGCGCACCTACCACCCCGAGCGCCTGCTGCAGCCCCTGCGGCGCGTGGGCCCCAAGGGCTCGGGCCGGTTCGAGCCGGTGTCCTGGGAGGCCGCCCTGGACGACATCGCCGCCCGCCTGGGCGCGATCGCCGCGCGCGACCCGCAGGCCATCCTGCCCTACAGCTACTGCGGCACCATGGGGCTGGTCCAGGGCGAGGCCATGGCCGGCCGCTTCTTCCACCGCCTGGGGGCCTCGCTGCTGGATCGCACCATCTGCGCCTCCGCCGGTGCCGAGGCCCTGAACCAGACGCTGGGCGGCAAGGTCGGCATGAAGGTGGAGTTCTTCGCCGAGTCGCAGCTGATCCTGGTCTGGGGTGGAAACGCCATCGCCAGCAGCCTGCATTTCTGGCGCCTGGCGCAGGAGGCCAAGCGGCGCGGCGCGAAGCTCGTGTGCATCGACCCGCGGCGCACCGAGACGGCGGAGAAATGCCACGAGCACCTGCAGTTGCTGCCCGGCACCGATGCGGCGCTGGCGCTGGCGCTGATGCACGAACTGGTGGTCCACGACTGGCTGGACCACGACTACATCGCGCGCCACACCCTGGGCTGGGAGGCGCTGCGCGAGCGGGCGCTGCGCTGGACGCCGGAGCGCGCCGCCGCGGTCTGCGGCATCCCGGAGCGGCAGATCCGCGACCTGGCGCGCGACTGGGGGACGACGAAGCCGGCCGCGATCCGCCTGAACTACGGCATGCAGCGCGTGCACGGCGGCGGCAACGCGGTGCGCGCGGTCGCCTGCCTGCCCGCGCTCACCGGTGCCTGGCGGCACCGCGCCGGCGGCCTGCTGCTTTCCAGCTCCGGCTTCTTCCCCGCCGACCGCGCCGGGCTGCAGCGGCCCGACCTGCTCGGCGACCGCCGGCCGCGCACCATCAACATGGTCACCATCGGCGACGACCTGCTGCGGCCCGCCTCGCCCGCCTTCGGCCCGGCGATCGAGGCGGTGGTGGTCTACAACAGCAATCCGCTGGCGGTGGCGCCCGAGTCGGGCAAGGTGGCGCGCGGCTTCGCCCGCGAGGAGCTGTTCACGGTGGTGCTGGAGCAGTTCCGCACCGACACCGCCGACTATGCCGACTACCTGCTGCCGGCCACCACGCAGCTGGAACACTGGGACATCCACGGCACCTACGGCCACACCGACGTGGTGCTGAACCAGCCGGCCATCCCGCCCGTAGGCCAGGCCCGGCCCAACACCCAGGTGTTCCGCGAGCTGGCGGCGCGCCTGGGCTTCACCGATCCCTGCTTCGCGGAAAGCGACGAGTCGCTGTGCCGGCGCGCCTTCGCGGGCCACGTCGACTTCGACCGGCTGCTGCAGCAAGGCTTCGCCTCGCTGCAGGTGCCGGACGCACCCTTCGCCGAGGGGCGCTTCCCCACGCCGTCGGGGCGCTGCGAATTCTTCAGCGAGCGGCTGGCGCGCCAGGGCCTGGACGGCCTGCCGGACCACGTGCCGAACTACGAGGCCGCCGGCAGTTCCGACCGCTACCCGCTGGCCATGATCTCGCCGCCCGCCCGCAACTTCCTCAACTCCAGCTTCGTGAACGTGAAGAGCCTGCGCGACATCGAGGGCGAGCCGCTGCTGGAGATCCACGCGGACGACGCGGCCGCGCGCGGCATCGCCGACCGCCAGGTGGTGCGCGTCTTCAACGACCGCGGCGAGTACCGCTGCCGCGCCCGCATCTCCCCCCGCGCCCGTCCGGGCGTCGTCAACGGCCTGGGCATCTGGTGGCGCAAGCTGGGCCTGGACGGCACCAACGTCAACCAGCTGACCAGCCAGCGCCTGACCGACATGGGCCGCGCCCCCGTGTTCTGCGACTGCCTGGTCGAAGTCCGGCCGGCGTGAGGAAACAGGCCTTGCGCATCGGTCTGGCCGGGGTGGCGGTGCTGGCGCTGGCGGGCACGCTGGGCCTCAGCGGCTGCTCCAACCTGGGTTACTACTGGCAGAGCGTGTCGGGCCACCTGCAGATCATGAGCGCGGCCCGGCCGGTCGACGAGCTGGTGCGGGAGCCCCTGACGCCCGGGCGCCTGCGCGAGCGGCTGGAGCTGGCGCAGCGCATCCGCGCCTTCGCGGTGACCGCGCTGAAGCTGCCGGACAACGCCAGCTACCGCCGCTACGCCGACCTGCACCGCGGCGCCGCGATCTGGAACGTGACGGCGGCCCCGCCCTATTCGCTGCAGCTGAAGACCTGGTGCTTCCCGTTCACCGGCTGCGTGGGCTACCGCGGCTACTACCACGAGGGGGACGCCCAGGCCGAGGCCGCGCGGGTGGCGAGCGAGGGCTACGAGACCGGCGTCTATCCGGTGCCCGCGTATTCGACGCTGGGCCTGATGAACTGGGCCGGCGGCGACCCGCTGTTGAACACCTTCCTCGGCTACCCCGAGGGCGAGCTCGCGGGCCTGATCTTCCACGAACTGGCGCACCAGCTGATTTACGTGAAGGGCGACACGACCTTCGACGAGTCCTTCGCCACCGCGGTGGAACGCCTGGGCGCCGAACAGTGGCTCGCCGCGCAGGCGGGCGAGCAGGCGCGCCGGGAGTACGCGGCCGACGAGGCGCGCCGCAAGCTGTTCCAGTCGCTCGTGCGGCCCGCGCGCGCGCAACTCGACGCGCTGTACACGCAGCCGGGCCTCACGCCGCGTGAGAAGGACGAGGGCAAGCGCCGCATCCTGGCGCAGTTCCGCGCCGACTACGCGCGGATGAAGGAGGCCGCCGGCGGCGACCCGCTCGCCTGGCGCGGCTACGACCGGTGGGTGCGCGAGGCCAACAACGCCCTGTTCGGCGCCCAGGCGGCCTACGACGAACTGGTGCCGGGCTTCGAGCGCCTGTTCCGCGCCGAGGGCGGCGACTGGTCTCGGTTCTATGATGCGGTCAGGCAGCTGGCCGCCCTGCCGAAGGAGGAGCGGCACCGAAGACTGAAGGAGGGCCCTGTTGGCTGACATCCACATCACGCGGACGCACAAGCTCGGACTGGAGAAGGCGCGCAAGCTCGCCCTGCGCTGGGCCGAGGTCGCCGAGAAGAAGCTCGACATGGAATGCACCTACGAGGAGGGCAGGGCCCACGACGTGGTGCATTTCAAGCGGCCGGGCGCGCACGGCGAGCTGCATGTGGCCAAGGACAAGTTCGCGCTCGACGCGAAGCTGGGCCTGCTGCTGGGCGTGTTCCGGCACCGCATCGAGACCGAGATCGTCAACAACCTCGACCAGCTGCTGGCGCACCACGACCCGCTGAACGCGTTCGAGGAGGGGCTCGCCCGCCACGAGGCGCAGCACGAGGGCCAGCCCGCGCACGGCAAGCCGCACGCGCAGGCGCACAAGCCCGCCAAGACGCCCGCGAAGACGCCCGCCAAGAAGGCGAAGTAGGCGGGGCCCCGCGGGCGCTCAGCCCAGGGAGCGAATGAGCTCGATGTACTGCCGCTTGGCGTCGTCGGCGGCGGTGCCTTTCAGGCCGTTCCAGGCGTCCCACTTGGCGCGGCCCACCAGGTCGCCGAAGCCGGGCTTCTTCTCGCCGTTGTCGCCCGCGGTGGCCTGCTTGTACAAGCCGTAGATCTTCAGGAGCGTGGCGTTGTCCGGCCGCTGAGGCAGCTTGCGGGAGTTGGCGACGGCGGCTTCGAAATCGGCATTCAGATCGGCCATGGATGCTCCGGATCGGCGTGGGAAGGGGCGAGTATCTTAATTTCCCGCCAGCCGCCAGAATAGGGAGGCACGTCCACACCAGGAGGAGACAGTCCACGATGAGGAAGCCGGCCGGCGAGCGCATGTCCAAGGTCGACACCGCCTGGCTGCGGATGGACTCCGCCAGCAACCTGATGGCCATCCTGGGCGTCTGGACCCTGCGGCCGCGGGTGCGCTACCAGGACCTCTGCCGGCGCGTGGAGGACATCCTGCTGAAGTACGACCGCTTCGCCCAGCGGGTCGTCGAGGACGCCGGCGGCGCGCGCTGGGTGGACCACGACGTGGACATCCGCCAGCACGTGGTGCGCGAGAAGCTGCCGCGCCACGCGCACGGCGACCGGCAGGCCGCGCTGCAGCAGCGCATCGGCGAGCTGGCCATGGTGCCGCTGGACCGGGCCCGGCCGCTCTGGCAGATGCACCTGGTGGAGGACTACGACGGCGGCAGCGCCCTGATCGTGCGCATCCACCACTGCATCGCCGACGGCATCGCCCTGATCCAGGTGACGATGTCGCTGGTCGACGGCGGCAAGCCGCCGTCGCACCGTCGGCGCGGCCACCGCGCCGATGCGGTCGAGGCCTGGCTGGGCCAGCACCTGATCGAGCCGCTGGCGGGCCTCACCGTGAAGGCGCTGGAGGCCGCCGGCGAGAACGCGGCCAGGACGCTGGAACTGGTGCTGGACCCGCGCAAGCGCGCCCACGCTTCGACGGAGCTGGCGCAACTGGGCTGGCGGGTGGGGCGCGATGCGCTGGCGCTGCTGACGATGCCGGACGACACGCCCACGCGCCTCAAGGGCAAGCCCGGCACGAGCAAGCGCGTGGCTTGGTGCCCGCCGCTGCCGCTGGACGAGGTGAAGGTGGTGGGCCAGGCCCTGGGCTGCTCGATCAACGACGTGCTGCTCGCCTGCGTCGCGGGGGCCATCGGCCAGTACCTGCGCGCCCAGGGCGATGACGTCGCGGGCATGGAGGTGCGCGCCATGGTGCCGGTCAACCTGCGCGCCCCCGAGCAGGCCTGGAAGCTGGGCAACCACTTCGGACTGGTGCCGTTGCTGCTGCCGGTGGGCATCGCCAACCCGGTGGAGCGCGTGCACGAGGTGCGCCGGCGCATGGAGGAGCTCAAGGGCAGCACCCAGCCGCTGCTGGCCTTCGCGGTGCTGGCGGTCGCCGGCCTGCTGACCAAGCCGGCGCAGGACGCGATCCTGGACCTGTTCCGCCGCAAGGCCACGGCGGTGATGACCAACGTGCCGGGTCCCCGCGAGCGCCTGAAGTTCCTGGGCGCCACCCTGCAGGACTGCATGTTCTGGGTGCCGCAGTCCGGCGACATCGGCCTGGGCGTGTCGGTCCTCAGCTACGCCGGCGGCGTGCAGTTCGGCGTCATGGCCGACACGCTGCTGTGCCCGCGGCCCGAGGAGATCATCGAGCGCTTCCAGCCCGAGTTCGAGCGCCTGTCGCTGCTGGCGCTGATGCTGCCCTGGCCGGACGACTAGGAGGGTTGCAGGTCGGTCCGCGCGCGCCGCACGTCGAGCCACTCCTTGGCGTCGATCGGCTCCAGCGCGGCGACCTGCCGCACCAGGCGCGAGGCCTCCTTCAGGCCGGCCTCGCCTTCCAGGATCGTCAGCGCGTTGGCGTATTCGAGCGCCAGCACGGGCGAGCGCGGGTGCAGCCGCAGCGCCTCGACGAACAGCGCCAGGCCGGTGTCCTTGCGGGCGCCGTAGGTCATGCCGCCGATCAGCGCCCCCACCTTGTCGATCACCTCCGCATGGAAGGCGCCCAGCGCGCCGTGCGCGTCGGCATGCAGCGGCTGCAGCGCGATCGTGCGTTCCAGCGACTGCCGGACGCGGCCGCCCAGGCCCTGCGCCATCGCGCGGGCCACGCTGACCGCCTGGCTGTAGCGGCCCAGGGCATAGGCATGCCAATACCAGGCGTTGGGGTTGTCCGGCTCCGCCTGCGCCTGGCGCTCGGCCTGCTGGGCGGTCTGGAGGAACAGGTCCTGCCGCCGCTTCGGGTCGGGCTCGAGGTAGGTGGCGTAGATGCAGGCGGCCTTGTTCGCCACCGTGAGGCCCGCGCCGCCGGCGGCCAGTCCGGACGCGGCCGCCTGCGCGAATTCGCCGTTGTGGAACAGCACCCAGGCCGCGAGCACCCGTGCATCGGCCGGCCACGGCTCGACGTCGCCCGCGTGCAGGCGCGGCCAGTCGCGCTTCAGGCTGGCGGTGTCGTGCCGGTAGACGCCCGGCTGCGGAAAGGCCGTCCATGGGGCCATCGCTGCTTGTACTCCCTGCAGCCTGCGCTCAGCCTCCGGCGGGATCGTTGCCGTACGCACCGGCGAGCTGCAGCAGGTGCGCGCGTTGCGCAGGTTCCAGATAGGGTACCAGCAGATGGAGCACGTGGCGCGCGCCGCGCAGCAGCGCCCGCTGCGCCGCCTCGCCCTCGAGCGCATGGCGCGGGTCGCGCACGTACTCGAAATTCAGCCAGTAGGTGAGCACGACCACCATGCTGGTGGCGGTGGCCTCCCGCTCGCCGGCCTCGATGCGCACGGCGCCGGAGCGGCTCATTCCGTCCAGCAGGGAGCGCACGGCCCGGGCCTTGTCCTTCAGCACCGCCTGGAAGGCCGTCTCCAGGCGGCGGTTCTTCGACAGCAGGTCGTTGAGGTCGCGGTACAGGAAGCGGTACTGCCAGATCAGCTCGAACAGGGTGTGCAGGAAGAACCAGGCGTCCTCCACGTCCCGCGCGCCGTCGGCCGCATTCAGCAGCTCGCGCAGCGCCCGGTCGTAGCGGTCGAACAGGCTGTTGACCAGCTCCTCCTTCGCCGGATAGTGGTAGTACAGGTTACCGGGGCTGATGCGCAGCTCGGCGGAGATCAGCGTGGTGGAGACGTTGGGCTCGCCGAAGCGGTTGAACAGGTCCAGCGTGACCTCGAGGATGCGTTCGGCGGTGCGGCGCGGGGCTTTCTTCGCCATGGTCAGGCCGGGTGCAGCTTGCCTTCCAGCTCGTCCAGCACGGCGGCCAGGCGCTGCAGGGCCGAGCCCAGGCTGCGCGGCTCCCGGGGCTGGATCAGCACGCGGTGCTCGTCGTGCAGGACGTCGGTGCGCAGCGCGACGCCGTGGCGCGCCAGCCGGGGGGCGAGCCGTGCCTCGTGCGCGCGCAGCCAGGCCCGGGTCTGCTGGTAGGCGTGCTCCGCCAGCCGCCGGCGCTGGCCGTAGCTGAAGGGATTGGCGCCGTACAGCTCGGGGTCGCGCGGGTCCGGCTCCAGCAGCACGATGTCGCTGCCCGGGTAGGTGCGGGCATAGTGGCCCATGGTCACCTCCAGCCGCGACCGGATCATGGTGCGGAAGGTCTGGCTCAGCACCGCCGCCAGCCCGCCCTGGGCGACGCCCGGCACGTCGAAGGGCACCAGCGGGTTGAGGCACAGCACCAGGTCCGCGCCTGCCTCCAGCGCGGCGGAGGCATGCATGGTCTTGGTCAGGGCCCCGTCGACGTAGGTGTGGCCATGGATGGTGACCGGGGGGAACAGCCCGGGCAGGGCGCAGGTTGCCTGCACCGCCCGCGAGATCGGCACGTCGTCCCAGCCGGGGGAGCCGAAGGCGACCGCGCGGCCGGTGTCGAGCTGGGTGGCCATCAGGGTGAGGCGGCCGTGCAGGGCACGGAAGTCGTTGCTGCGGCCCGGCTGCGAGAACAGGGCGGCCAGGCGCCGGTCGATCTCCTCGTTGGAGAACAGGCCGGTGGGCAGCACCGGTGCCATGCCCTCCAGCGCCTGCAGCCAGGGTTTGCCCTGCCACAGGGCCTGCCAGAGCGCAGTGCCGGCCAGTGCCGGCAGCAGGCGGGCGCGGCGCAGGAATTCGCCCCAGGCCGGCACCGACAGCCAGGCGGGATCGAACACCTCGGGGGCGCCGCTGTCCTCGATGAAGCCCGCGCACATGGCGCGCGGGCCGATGCCGTTGGCCAGTCCCGCGGCGATGAAGCCGCCGGCCGACACGCCCACGTAGTGGTCCAGGGCGGTGAAGGCTATGCCGGCCAGCGCCTCCTCCAGCGCGCACAGCGCGCCGATCTCGTAGATCGCACCCAGCGGGCCGCCGCCGGCCAGGGCCAGCGCGATGCGCGGCCGCCGGCGCAAGGGGCGGACCCGGGCCACGCTCAGCCGGCCGCCTTGCGGGCCGGCGCGCGCTTGGCGGGCGCCGCCTTCTTGCCGGGCGCCGCCTTCTTGCCGGCCGCCGGCCGCTTGGCCGCGGCCTTGCGCGCGCCCCCGCCCTGCAGGGCGGAGACGGTGTGCTGCAGGTGGTCGATGCGCTTGACCAGCGCTTCGACGTCGCGCGAGGTGGGCACGCCCAGCTTGTTGAGGGCGCGAGACACGCGCTCCTCGAAGATGCCTTCCAGCTTGTCCCACTGGCCCGAGGCCTTGGTCGACAGTTCGGAGGCCATGGAGCTCATCTTGCCGGCGGCCTCGGAGAGCTTCTCCTCGGCGACCGCCTGGGTGCGCTTCTGGATGCCGAGGCCTTCCTTCACCAGGGCCTCGAACACCTTCCCGCCTTCGGCCTGCGCCTTGGAGAAGGCGCCCAGGCCGGCCAGCCAGATCTGCTGGGCCGACTCCTTCACGGTCGCCGCAAGCTGGGCCGAGGACGCCTTGGCGGCGCGGCCCGATGTCTTCACTTTCGTCACCATGGGTCTTCTCCTTGGGGTTGCTGCGGCACGGGGCGTGCCTGCCACGCGACTTTAGCGCGCAGGCAGGGGATGTGTAGGCGTCCCCGCCTAATGCAGAATGATCTGGAGCAAGTCGACAGGAGATTGTCCATGCACTACTTCGTGACCGGCGCGACCGGGTTCATCGGCAAGCGGCTGGTGAAGAGACTGCTGGAACGCCGGGGTGCGGTGGTGCACTTCCTGGTGCGCCGCGAGAGCGAGGGCAAGGTGGCGGCGCTGCGCAAGTACTGGGGGGTGAGCGCCGCCCGGGCCATTCCCGTCTTCGGTGACCTCACGGCGCGCAGGCTGGGCGTGTCGGCCGAGGACACCCGCCGGCTCAAGGGGCAGGTGGACCACTTCTACCACCTGGCCGCCGTCTACGACCTGGACGCCGACGCCGAGAGCCAGGTGGAGGCCAACGTGGAGGGTACGCGGCACGCGGTGGAGTTCGCCCGGGCCATCGCCGCCGGCCACTTCCACCACATGTCCTCGATCGCGGCGGCGGGCCTGTACGAGGGCGTGTTCCGCGAGGACATGTTCGACCAGGCCGAGAACCTCGACCACCCCTACTTCATGACCAAGCACGAGAGCGAGAAGATCGTGCGCCAGGAGCGCCGGGTGCCGTGGACGGTGTACCGGCCGGCCATGGTGGTGGGCGACAGCCGCACCGGCGAGATGGACAAGGTCGACGGTCCCTATTACTTCTTCAAGCTGATCCAGCGCATGCGGCAGCTGCTGCCGCCCTGGATGCCCGCCATCGGCCTGGAGGGCGGTCGGATCAATCTCGTGCCGGTGGACTTCGTGGTGGCGGCGCTGGACCACATCAGCCACCAGCCGGGCATCGCGAAGCGCTGCTTCCACCTGGTGGACCCGGTGGGCTACCGCGTGGGCGACGTGCTGGCCGTGTTCGCCAAGGCGGCCCACGCGCCGCGCCTGGGGCTGTTCGTGAACGCGGCGCTTTTCGGCTTCCTCCCGAAGCCGGTGCGCAAGGGGCTGCTGGCCATCGCCCCGGTGCGGCGCATGCGCAACGCGATCATGAAGGACCTGGGGCTGCCGGCGGACATCCTGCAGTTCGTCAACTATCCCACGCGCTTCGACAGCCGCGAGGCGCAGGCCATGCTCGAAGGCAGCGGCATCGCCTGCCCCGAGCTGGAGGACTACGCCTGGCGGCTGTGGGACTACTGGGAGCGCCACCTGGATCCCGACCTGTTCGTCGACCGGTCGCTGAACGGCAAGGTCGGCGGCAAGGTGGTGCTGGTCACCGGCGGCTCGTCCGGCATCGGCCTGGCCACCGCGCTCAAGTTCGCCGAAGCCGGTGCCACCACGATCATCTGCGGGCGCGATGCCGACAAGCTGGACGAGGCCTGCCGCGAGGCCGAGGCCAAGGGCTGGCACCTGGTCGCCTATCCGGCCGACCTGGCCGACATGGCCAGCTGCGACCAGCTGGTGCAGCAGGTGCTGCAGGACCACGGCGGCGCCGACTTCCTGGTGAACAACGCCGGCCGCTCGATCCGCCGCGCCATCGAGTCCAGCTACGACCGCTTCCACGACTTCGAGCGGACGATGCAACTGAACTACTTCGGCGCGCTGCGCGTGACCATGGGCCTGCTGCCCTCGATGGTGGCGCGCGGCGGCGGCCACGTCGTCAACATCAGCTCGATCGGCGTGCTCACCAATGCGCCGCGCTTTTCCGCCTACGTGGCCTCGAAGGCGGCGCTGGACGCCTGGACCCGCTGCGCCGCCAGCGAGTTCCACGACCAGGGCGTCACCTTCACCACCATCAACATGCCGCTGGTGCGCACGCCCATGATCGCGCCCACCAAGATCTACAACAACGTGCCGACGCTGTCGCCCGAGGAGGCGGCCGACCTGGTGGCGCAGGCCTGCCTGGACAAGCCGGTGCGCATCGCCACCCGCCTGGGCATCGCCGGCGAGCTGCTGCATGCCGTGGCGCCGAGGGTCGCCCAGATCGTGATGAACACCGCCTTCCGGCTGTTCCCCGATTCTTCCGCGGCCCGGGGAGGGAAGGGGGCGGCCGAGGGCGGCAAGGAGGCCGGGGCGCAGCTGTCGGCGGAGGCGCTGGCGCTGCAGCAGGTGATGCGGGGGATCCACTTCTGAGCCCTTTGGATGTAAGCAATCGCGTCAACCCCGGATGAGATAATTCACCTGAGAAGCGGCCTCCGGGGGAGGCGACTCGCCATGGGGAGTGCTCGTACGTGATTTTCGTGACCGGAGGAGCCGGCTTCATCGGCTCCAACTTCGTGCTGGACTGGATCGCCGCCGTGGGCGAACCCGTCCTCAACCTCGACAAGCTGACTTACGCCGGCAACCTGGAGAACCTGCGCTCCCTGGAAGGTGACGCCCGCCATGTGTTCGTGCAGGGCGACATCGGCGACCAGGCGCTGGTGGAGGAGCTGCTCGCGCGGCACCGGCCGCGCGCGGTGGTCAACTTCGCCGCGGAGTCGCACGTCGACCGCTCCATCCACGCCCCGGGCACCTTCATCGAGACCAACGTGGTCGGCACCTTCCGCCTGCTGGAGGCGGTGCGGGGCTACTGGTCGCAACTGCCGGCCGGCGACAAGGAGGCCTTCCGCTTCCTGCACGTGTCCACCGACGAGGTCTACGGCTCGCTGGGCCCCCAGGACCCGGCGTTCTCGGAGGAGAACAAGTACGAGCCGAACAGCCCCTATTCGGCCAGCAAGGCCGCGAGCGACCACCTGGTGCGGGCCTACCACCACACCTACGGGCTGCCGGTGCTCACCACCAACTGCTCCAACAACTACGGGCCCTGGCACTTCCCCGAGAAGCTGATCCCGCTGATGATCGTCAACGCGCTGGCGGGCAAGCCGCTGCCGGTGTACGGCGACGGCCAGCAGATCCGCGACTGGCTGTACGTGGGCGACCACTGCAGCGCGATCCGCCGCGTGCTGGAAGCGGGCCGGGTGGGCGAGACCTACAACGTGGGCGGCTGGAACGAGAAGCCCAACCTGGAGATCGTGCACACGGTGTGCGCGCTGCTGGACGAACTGCGCCCGCGCGCGGCCGGCGGCAGCTACCGGGAGCAGATCACCTTCGTGAAGGACCGCCCGGGCCACGACCGCCGCTACGCCATCGACGCGCGCAAGATCGAGCGCGAACTGGGCTGGAAGCCGGCCGAGACCTTCGAGACGGGCATCCGCAAGACGGTGCAGTGGTACCTGGCGCACGGCGACTGGGTGCAGCGCGTGCAGAGCGGCGCCTACCGCGAGTGGATCGCCACCCAGTACGCCGGGGCGGACTGAGCGCGCCGTGAAGATCCTGCTTTTCGGCAAGAGCGGCCAGGTGGGCTGGGAGCTGCAGCGCAGCCTGGCGCCGCTGGGCGAGGTGGTGGCCCTGGGGTCCGGCGCCGAGAACGGCCTGTGCGGCGACTTCATGGACGACGCCGGCGTCGCCGCGACCATCCGCGCCGTGCGGCCGGATGCCATCGTCAACGCCGCGGCCTACACCGCGGTGGACAAGGCCGAGAGCGAGGCCGAGGCCGCCGCCCAGGTCAACGCCGTGACGCCCGGCGTGATCGCCGTCGAGGCGGCCCGCCTGGGGGCGTGGCTGGTCCACTATTCCACCGACTACGTGTTCGACGGCAGCGGCAGCCGCCCCTGGCGCGAGGACGACCCCACCGGTCCGCTGAGCGTCTACGGCCGCACCAAGCTGGCCGGCGAGGAGCGGATCGTGGCCGCCAACCCGCGCCACCTGGTCCTGCGCACCAGCTGGGTCTACGGCGCGCGCGGCGGCAACTTCGCCAAGACCATGCTGCGGCTGGCGCGCGAGCGCGAGCGCCTGACCGTGATCGACGACCAGCACGGCGCGCCCACCGGCGCCGACCTGCTGGCCGACGTCACGGCCCATGCCCTGCGCAGCGCCGCCGCCGGCACCGCCCCCGCGGGCATCTACCACGTGGCGGCGGCCGGCGAGACCACCTGGAACGGCTACGCGCGTTTCGTCCTGGGCCAGGCGCAGCAGGCCGGCCAGGCGCTCAAGGCGGGACCGGAGCAGGTGGAGCGGGTGCCCACATCCGCCTTTCCCACGCCGGCGCGCCGCCCCCATAATTCACGCCTCGACACCTCCCGCTTCCGCGCCGCCTTCGGGCTGGTCCTGCCGCCCTGGGAACAGGGCGTGGCGCGGATGCTGCAAGAAACCCTCACGACATGACCCGACGCAAAGGCATCATCCTGGCCGGCGGCTCCGGCACGCGGCTGCACCCGGCCACGCTGGCCATGAGCAAGCAGCTGCTGCCGGTGTACGACAAGCCCATGGTGTACTACCCGCTCAGCACGCTGATGCTGGCGGGCATCCAGGACATCCTGGTGATCAGCACGCCGCAGGACACCCCGCGCTTCCAGCAGCTGCTGGGCGACGGCAGCCAGTGGGGCCTGAACATCCAGTACGCGGTGCAGCCCAGCCCGGACGGCCTGGCCCAGGCCTTCATCATCGGCGACAAGTTCGTCGGCAACGACCCGAGCGCGCTGGTGCTGGGCGACAACATCTTCTACGGCCACGACCTCGCGCCGCTGATGAGGCAGGCTGATGCGCAGGCGAGCGGGGCGACCGTTTTCGCCTACCACGTGCACGACCCCGAGCGCTATGGTGTGGTGGCCTTCGACCAGAAGGGCAACGCCACCAGCATCGAGGAGAAGCCGGCCCAGCCCAAGAGCCACTACGCCGTGACGGGCCTGTACTTCTACGACAACCAGGTGGTGGACATCGCCAGGTCGGTGAAGCCCAGCGCGCGCGGCGAGCTGGAGATCACCGCGGTGAACCAGGCCTACCTGGAGCGCAGCCAGCTGTCGGTGCAGATCCTCAAGCGCGGCTACGCCTGGCTGGACACCGGCACCCACGAAAGCCTGCTGGAAGCCAGCCAGTTCATCGCCACGCTGGAACACCGCCAGGGCCTGAAGATCGCCTGCCCCGAGGAGATCGCCTGGCGCGCCGGCTTCATCGACGACGCCCAGTTGCAGAAGCTGGCCGAGCCGCTGAAGAAGAACGGCTATGGCAAGTACCTGCTGCACGTGCTGCGCGAAGGGAACCGTTCGCTATGAAGGTCACGCGGACCGAGATCCCCGAGGTGATGATCCTCGAGCCGAAGGTGTTCGGCGATGCCCGGGGGTTCTTCCTCGAGAGCTACAACCAGAAGGTGTTCCGCGAGGCGACCGGCCTGGCGCTGGATTTCGTGCAGGACAACCATTCGCGCTCGGCGCAGGGCGTCCTGCGCGGGCTGCACTACCAGCTGAAGCAGCCGCAGGGCAAGCTGGTGCGGGTGGTGCGCGGGGCGGTGTTCGACGTCGCCGTGGACGTGCGGCGCTCGTCGCCCACGTTCGGGAGGTGGGTGGGGGTCGAGCTGAGCGAGGACAACCAGCGGCAGTTCTGGGTCCCGCCTGGCTTCGCCCATGGTTTCCTGGTGCTGAGTGCGTCGGCGGACTTCCTGTACAAGACGACGGACTACTATGCGCCGGAGCATGAGCGGTGCATTGCCTGGGACGACCCCGCGATCGGCATCGAATGGCCGCTGGGTCAGTTGCCGGCGGGCCAGCCGCAGTTGTCGGCCAAGGACAGGCAGGGAGTTGCTCTGCGGTCCGCCGAACTGATGCCCTGATTTCCTAACGGGCTATTTAAAGCCAGTTTCGCACTTGCGTATCCTTCACGTTTTCAAGACCTACTATCCGGACACGGTCGGCGGCATTGAGCATGTCATCTCGCAGCTGAGTTGGGCTCTCCAGAAGCGCGGTCACGAGAGCCGGATCTTTACCCTGAGTCCGGACCCGCGCCCGGCGGTTCTGCACCGTCCCGAAGGTGAGGTTCATCGGAGCCAGCGCACGGTGGACATTGCCTCCGTGCCGCTCTCTGTCCGTGCCCTCTGGGAGTTTCGGCGCCATGCGCGATGGGCTGATGTCATTCACTACCAATATCCGTGGCCGTTCGCTGACGTCCTTTATTTTTTATGGGGGCGCGGCAAGCCTGCAGTGGTGAGCTACCAGTCGGATATCGTCAAGCAGAAGTGGGCGCTCAAGGTCTACGCGCCCATGCGGGAATGCTTCCTGCGTGCGGTCGACTCAGTGGTTGCGACCTCGCCGGGATACATCCGTAGCAGCGACGTCCTTTCGCGACTGCCACGTGAAATCGCGCTGATTCCCAACGGCATCGAGGAATCGGAATACCCGCAGCCCTCCGCCGAAGCCATCAGGAAGTGGCGGAATCGGGTTGGCGAGGACTTCTTCCTCTTTGTCGGCGTGCCGCGGTACTACAAGGGCCTGCACACGCTGGTCGAAGCCGCAAATGGATTTCCCGGAAAGGTGGTGATCGCTGGCGACGGGCCCGGAGTAGCTGCATTGCAGGAGCAAATTGCCGACGCAGGGCTCTCCAACGTGGAACTCGTCGGACACGTCAGTGAGGAAGACAAGATGGGCCTCCTGCACCTCTGTCGCGCATTCGTGTTTCCTTCGCATGTGCGTACGGAGGCGTTCGGCATGGCGCTGGTGGAGGCCAGTATGGCGTCCCGCCCCATGGTGACCTGCGACATTTCTACCGGAACCACCTACGTCAACGAAGAAGGAGTGACGGGCCACGTCGTTCCCCCGGAAGATCCGGAACGACTGCGCAGCGCCATGCAGGACCTTCTGGATCGTGCCGATGTTGCTCGCGAGATGGGAGAAGCTGCCCGCCGTCGATTCGACGAGTTGTTCACAGCCGACGCGATGGCCGGGCGGTATGAGGCTCTCTATCGCGAGGTCGCAATGGCCCGCCGGTAAGCGGCGACGGTTTGGTCCACGCAACGGTCCCAGGTGAACGTGGCCGCGCGGGTCCGAGATTCCATCGACAAGCGGGCCCGCAGATGCGAGTCTTCCGCCATACGAGTCATGGCAGACCCAAGCGCGGCAATGTCTTCGGGTTCCACGGCTAGACCTGCATTTCCAACGACCTCCAGCAGGGAGCCAGCCGTGGAAATGATTGGGGGAACGCCGCATCCCATGGCTTCCAGTGGCGGCAGTCCGAAACCCTCGTACAGCGACGGGTAGACCATGGTGAGCGCGCCGGCCATTACCCTGGCGAGATCCGTGCGATCAAGATATCCCAGCACACGGACTTCTCCGCTCTGGACCAGCGGCGCGAGCAGCTTTTCGACCGAACTGGTGCGCCAGCCCTTCATTCCGGCCAGTACCAGAGGGTAGCGGCTGCGCAGTGCTGGCGGAAGAGCTCCGAACGCGCTGAGTGTGGATTTCAGGTTCTTGCGTGGCTCCAGGGTGCCAACCGACAGAAAATAGCGCCCGTGCTCCAATCCGAGGGGGGCAAGTACGGCGTGCGTTTCCTCTTTTGACGCAGGACGAAACTCTGGGTCCAACCCAAGCGGCACCGAGATGATGCGTTCTGGGGCGCCTCCATATACGTCAAGCACCTCGTTCCTCACGAAATCCGAGTCTGTCAGCACGACCGAAGCACGTTCGAAAGACGGCAGAAAGTACCGGTCCATGGCACGCACGCGCTCGGGAGGATGCGTATCCGGAAAACGAATCCAGGACAGATCGTGAACCGTGATGACCGAAGGGCCGTCGAACGGCAGGGCCAAGTAGTTCGGCTCGTGGTAAACGTCGAATTGGTTCTTCCGGCACCCACGATTGAAACGCACCTGCTGCATTAGCCGACGCACCCCATACGCGTGCGGAACGTACTTGCGGATCGCAGTGCGCAGCGGCCCCTTGACTCGCAGCGGTCGCGGCGAAACTTCGCGCTCGAAGCTGCGGCCGTAGAAGCAGGTCAGGTCCACTTCGGGGTGTTGCTGAAGGCCGCGCGCGAGGTGGAATGCATACTGTCCGATGCCGGTCATTGTTCCCAGCAGCGAGGTCGCACCAAAAATGACGCGCATCATGCATCGACCTCGCCCGCGGATGCCAGCATCCAGGATAGCGTGTCTCGCAGCGATATGGTGGGACCATCGCCAATGGTCTGCTGAAGCAATGCAGGGTCTCCGCACAATCGCCGGATCTCATTGGCGCGCACAAGCGAAGGGGTCACCTCCACCTGAATCTCATGCCCGCTCAGCTCCTCGAGGAGGCCCAAGACAGACCGGAGCGGATAGGTGACACCGGTGCAAACATTGAAAGTGCCTGATGTCACGGGCGACTCCAGGAGGCGCAGGTACGCCGCACATACGAACCGCACGTCGTTGTATTCGCGTTCGACGTCAAGGTTCCCGAGCGGAATGGTCGTTGCTCGACGGCGGAAGTGGTCAACCAGCTTGGGAATGACGAATTGCAGCGACTGACCGACGCCCGTGTAGTTGAACGGCCGGGTGATGACCAGTGGCGCGTCGCCCGCCCGCGCACGAAGCATGAACTCCATGACCGTCTTGCTGGCGGCATAGTGGTTCACCGGCGCGGGCGGCTGAGTTTCGCGGATGGGAGAGGCCTCGGTGTTGCCGTAGATGTTGGCTGAACTGGCCACCAACAGCTTCGAGAGGCTGCGACATTCCTTCACGCCTGCCAGCAGATTTAGGGTCCCGAAAACGTTCACATCGTAGAAGGCCCGCTCGACCTCATGCCCGACAAAGCTGATAGCAGCCAGGTGGACTATCCATTCCGGCTGCACGCGGCCCACCTCCTCGGCAATCGCTGTGGCGTCCAGAAGGTCGGATACGAGCGGAATGACGTCGTGCCCCGCAGCTCGGGCAATCCTCGCGAAATGCCGCCCCGTGAAACCGGCAGCGCCCGTGAGCAGAATCTTCAAAAGGAAACGCCCTTCTCATTGCGGCGAAGGTCCGCCTTCACCATCATGTCGCAAAGTTGCTCCAGCGTGGTCTGCGGACTCCAGCCCAGCACCCTGCCAGCGTGTGAAGGATCCCCGATCAGCAGATCCACTTCGGCAGGACGATAGAAGCGGGGATTGATCCGCATGACCGTCTTGCCCGTTGCGGTCTCCACGGCTGTTTCGGATTCGGCCGTTCCGCGGAATTCCACCTGAATGCCCGCTCCCTTGAAAGCCATACGCACGAAGTCGCGCACTGTTTCAGTACGGTTCGTTGCAAGCACGAACGTGTCTGGCTGATCCGCCTGCAGCATCCGCCACATGCCCTCGACGTACTCCTTGGCGAAGCCCCAGTCACGCTTGGCGTCCAGATTGCCGAGCTCCAAGAAGTCGAGCATCCCAAGCTTGATCTTGGCCACGGCATCGGTGATCTTGCGCGTCACGAATTCGCGCCCGCGCAGCGGGGACTCGTGATTGAACAAGATGCCGCTGGTTCCGAAAATGCCGTAGCTCTCACGATAGTTCACTGTCATCCAGTGGGCATATAGCTTGGCCACTCCATACGGGCTGCGCGGATAGAAGGGGGTGTCCTCCTTCTGAGGGACGGCCTGGACCTTTCCGAACATCTCGGACGTACTGGCTTGGTAGTAGCGAATGTTCGGGTTGACCAGGCGGATTGCCTCGAGGAGATTAAGCGGGCCGAGGCCCGTAATTTGCGCAGTCGTGGTGGGTTGATCGAAGCTGACACCGACGAAACTTTGGGCAGCGAGGTTGTAGATCTCCTGAGGTCGTGCCTTCTGTATCAACGAGATGCTCGAGCCCAGATCGGTGAGGTCGTACTCGACCAAATGTAGGTCGGGGTGATTCTGGATGCCAAGTTCCTCGATACGCCACCAGTTCACGGAACTGGTTCGGCGGTAGGCGCCGTAGACGCTATAGCCTTTTTGGAGCAACAGTTCCGCCAGGTAGGCACCGTCTTGGCCTGTGACTCCAGTGATGATCGCTGTCTTCTTGCTCATGCGTGAAACTCAGGAACTTTGCGCAGGGCGCATGGGGGTAATGCGAAGCTGAATCAGCCCGAGACCGAGCTCGCGGAGGTCGTCACCCTGGCCGACGCTCTTGGGTGAAAGCGGATGCGGAATGGTAATGCGGACCACCCGCTGGTTCGCGCCAGGGGCGAATTCCAGGCTTACGTATCCGTCCTGGTCGCTGGGGAGTCGGAACGTACGCTCCTGCACTCCGACTTGGATCCGGAAGTCCGCATTATCGTTGATGCCGAAGGAGTGTCCTTGTAGCAGAATTTGAAAACGAAGTGGCAGGTCATCCGCGAATTCAAGGGTTATTTCCCGTCCAAGCGACCAGGTACCCCACGGCTCGGGAGTCGAGAGTCCTTGGGAATACGCGAGTACTCCGGGCCAGGATGCTCGGCGAAAATCCACGGTGTAGTCCTGAGCCGTCCTGACAAGCCTGAACTTACCTGCTGCCATTCCCGAGTGATATGGGGAAGGGAGCTGGTAATCGCCGATCAGCAGGAGCCATTCAGTTCCGGCAGGCAGGTGATCGACGTCGATGTGAGAGCCGGGAGCTAGCTGCATGCTCTTGACGTCTGCATTGTCAATATGAAACAGCGTGCGCAGCAACGCAGCTGGATCGGGGGCGATGACAGTGAGGTGGGACGCTGAAGGGCCCAGATACCGCTTCGTGAAGAGTCCTGCTTCGTCGTAGACATCGGCAAGCTGGCGTTTGCGGACTTCAGAGCTGACCTGCCAGTTGCTGGTGAGTGCCATCAAGGGAAGCAGGGCGAACACAAACATTCCCACGGCCCACCGTGTATTGAACGACCAAACCAAAGTGGCCAGGATGCCAGCAATGCCGAGAACCAAGTACAGCGTGGGGCTCAGCGTCAAGCCTCTCAATTCGGGGCTGTCGACCATGCTGGGACTAAAAGTCCGGAGGAGTTCGTGGAGTCCGTATCCCGCAATCGACCCGACGACAACCGCATATACAGCGCGACGAAGTGCGAAGTTCTTGGCCGATTCCGACTGCGACGCGGCGATCACCAGCAGCAGTGGAAACGCGAAGTTGTAGTAACGCATGTGGAGTCTGCTTAGAGACTCGTACGGGCCGGTACCGGCGACTGAGGCTGTAAAGTATCCTACTACGGCTAGTAGGGGTAGTAACACGATAAGGGTGTAGACGGCAATAAGCTGGGGTGCAGCCTTGCCTTCGCCAAGATCGTCGTTGCCACTTCGCCAGCGGAGCGAAAGCAGGGCGGCGAGGGGTACGCCGAACATCAAGGCTAGCGCCATGACATGTCCCGTCAGATTGCGCATCGCGTCGAGAGCGACCTGGCCATAAGGCTTGCCGTGGACCACGCCTCCTGCCTGTGCACCGTAGAGACTGCCAAAGACGGTGACACCGTGGCTTCCGGCGAGCAGAAAGCCCATGCCCAGTTTGACCACGGAAAAGGCGGTAGCCGTCAATGCCATTGACTTCACGGCTGAACGCAACCAGTCCGTCCGCCGCCCGGCCCACTGGCGGTAGGCTCCAAGTAACGCCAACCCAGGAAGCAGGAATAGTGCGTGGACCTTCACGAGACTCAGTGCGCCGAGGAGGGCGCCGACGCACAGTCCGTAGCGAGACGGCGAGGATAAGCGGGAAGACAATGCTGCCAAGGTAAGCAGCCAGAAGCCGGCGAAATACATCGTCTCCGGCATAAAGTAGATCGTGTAAGTATCGAACGCGCCGGCTACGGAGAAGAGGGCGATGAAAGCGGCGGGCCAGGACGCACATACTCTTCGCGCTACCAAGTAGATCAGGGGAACCGTGAGGACGATCAGAGCATTGTTGATTGTCCGAGCGCACTCCAGGAACCCGTCACCACAGATGAGGGTGGACTTGAACAGTCCAAGATACAGATACGACGGGACACTCGCATCCCGAAGTGGAAGCAGCCTTGCGAAACTGCTATACGACCATTCGTCCGCGAAGACCACCGGGTAGATTCCGGCTGCTCTGAATTCGAGAGAGACGAAGAGAATGAACATCCCCGCCCAAAGAAACTGGGCCGGGCCGAAGGTGGCGAAGCGGTCCCGCCAGCGGAGAGTGGTCGCGGATATGCAGGTCACGCTGCGCCCACCGGCAGTTCGTGTTGGACGCATGCCCACACGGCCTGCTGTACTTCTGGCCATGTGCAAAATCCACGCCGTTCATAGTACAAAGGGCCTGGGTGGGGGCGCTCACGCAATCGTTGTAGTGAAACGTCTTGCTCGGATTCGATGCCCCTCAAGACGTAGTGGAGGATAGTGAAGGGCAAGAGACCTGCCCACGATTTCGCCTGTGACGGATAGCTCAGGCAATAGCGGAGAAAGCGCAGCCGACGCCTCCAGGGGATCGGAAGATGTTCGGCGGGACCGTTGACGGGCAATGGCTTGAATACCCGGAAGAACGGACTGGGGCAGTGGTAGGCGTTGTAAAGTGGAAATTGGCGCAAACGCGCGCCCGATGTTGTCCTACGGGCGGCGAGCAACACGGCCGCATGAAGTGCGTCGTGATCGTGGTGTCCGCCTTCCCAGGCCGGGAGATATGCCGAAGCCACCGATGAGAGACCAGCTAGCCAAGTCGCAATCCAGTCGACAGCGCGCTCAATGTGCCGAACGAGGTGGGCATCGGCTATGCCCAGTTCCTGGCCGGGGAAATGGATATCCGCAGGGGCGACTCCGAGTTGCAGCAGCACTCGTGTCGATTCGGAGTTGCGCCTTGTCGGCGAGTTTTGCTCTGCGACTCCGCTGGTGAGGTAGGCACAGCAAACACGCTGCCCTGACGCGCGCGCCCGAACGATGTGCTCAAAGACGCCGAATTCGTCGTCTTGATGGGCAAAAAAGAAGAGGGCGAGGGGCTCCATGGGCTTCGGCTCAATGTCAATATGCGTCGAAGTCAAGAAACGAGAAACTCACGCTGCCCGCATCCAGCCGCTCACGAATCGTACTTAGGGGTCTGTAAATGAGGTTCAGTGGAGAAGGCCGCAGACGCTGAGGAATGTCCACATACGCGCGCGCCGGTCGCAGCCCCGTGGGCTCGAGTCCGATATAGAGGCGAAGCGGCGACAACGTGCGGCGATCAGCCGCGCTGGGCGCTGCGAGTCCACGTGCGCCGAGCTCCGCATAAGCTTGCAGCGCCGGACTAATTGCAGGTGCATACAACTGCAGACGATCACCACGCACTCGATGCGAGATCCTGTTGTTCGGGTTTGCGCAACGCCAAGCCAGGCCCGAAGGGGTCCAGGATGTGCGAAATTGGGCCCTCTTTTCAACTTCCGCACAATCGATGCCGAGCGATCCTAGCCCCACCTTTGCGGCGAGTGGCTCGACCAGTTGGAATCCCAGCTTCCGTGTGAACCCTGGAGTGCTGTTGGCATTCGCCACTCCGAAAACCAGATCCAAGCCCTGTTCTGCTGCCGTGTCATAGGTTCTCTCGGCTAGCTTGGTGAACAGACCGCGTCCCTGGTGCTCAGGATGGGTGGCGGTATTCAAGGAGAGCAGCGCTCGTGCCGGAGTTCCATCCACTTGAGCCGCGATAGGGATTCCCACGTAGTGAGATGCGAGCCGGTCTCCCAACCAGGCATCGAAGCCCACTGCGGGACCGTAGGGGTTCTGTTGGTAGAGCCACTCGACGTACTGACGGTTGAATTTGTTCGTTCCGGGAAAGCACTCGCCGAAGAGCCGTACGTAGGCGGAAATCGCCTCCGTGTCGAAGCGGACGGGAAGCAGCTCGTAGTTCATCGGAATGCCCAATGCTTGCTCAGAAGGAACCCCGTCACCGCTACGACAGGGAGCGAGGCGATTTTTCCTGCGAGAGGGCTGGCCAGCAAGGCTTGCCCAGCGAACACAAATGCGAGCGTGGTCAGGTAATTGACCCCGACGATGATGAGGAACCGTCCCGCGGATGAAAGACTTCGCTGGGTTTGGAACGTGATGTGCGCATGAAACATGTAGTTGACGGCGAGGCCGAACACGAACGCGCAGCTGGTGCCGGTCAGGAGAGTGACCCCGGATCGCAGCAGCAGCAGCATGGACCCGATGTCCACGAGGGCCGACACAACTCCACCAGTGGCAAACACGAGGAACTGGCGGCTCCAGACCGCCTGGAAGACTCGGCCGTTCATCGACGGAGGAATTGCCGGTGGATCGGGCGCCGCGGTACTGACCCGATGTCATAGTTGAGGAAGGCCAAAAGCAACTGCAATCCCATGAGGGTGGGCAGGGCGGAGAGCATGACTGTGCCCGCGGATGCGGCCACGCCTGCCTGAACCGAGCGGAGCCAGTGGATCCCTCCGAAACTCATGCCGAATGCAAGGAGCAGGAGGCCGAGAGGCAATTCGATCGAAGCGACGGACAGATCACGCAAATAGTAGTTGTAGAAGATCCTTTTGAAGAAGTTTCGTACGTTCTTCATCAAGAATTCGCCTGCGATGCGAGATATGTTCAGATTGCTTACCTCGTCTGCATAGCGCGCGTCCATGGGCACGTCGACGACCACGGCTCGGATTGTGTTGAGGCGGAACAGTATGTCCGTCTCGAAGAAATAGCGGCGGCTGATCTTGGCGAGCGGCAGCTGTCGTGCGACGTCAGCGTGTATGGCGGTGTAGCCGTTGGTCGGATCGAAGAGGTCCCAGTAGCCGGACGACAGCTTGGTCATGAAGGACAGCGCCGCATTGCCGAACAGCCGCAAAGAGGGCATTTCGCGAATGCGCTCCAAATTGAAGAAGCGGTTGCCCTTTGTGTAGTCCGCCTCTCCGGTTGCGATCGGGCCCACGAAACTCGGAATGAGCGCCGGATCCATCTGGCCGTCACCGTCTATTTTCACGATGACCTCGGCTCCCTCTTCAATCGCACTGCGATAGCCGGTCATCACTGCGCCACCGACTCCTTGGTTCGTCTCGTGGTACACCACGCTCACGCGCGGATCTTTACAATGCTCTGCGACGAGAGCACCAGACCCTTCGGGGCATTTGTCGTCGATGACGTAGATGCGCCAAACTTCCGGACCTATCGCGGCAATCACACTCAGTACATGGCGCGTGACCTTGTAGCTAGGGATAACCACGGCGATCCGCCACTGCAACTCGGCCAGCGCCGGAGAGCCCGGACAATTCTGGGCGACGCGAAGGTCCGTCATGGCTGCCTCTCGGAGATCAGATCCACGATTCGCTCCGCCGCGCGATCCCACGTCCAAAGATGGGCCGCGTCCTGAGCAGCTCGAGCGCCGATTGCCCGCGCAGCATCCCGATGGTCGTACACCCAACGCATGAGAGTTCTCAAGTGCTCGTACGAGGGCTGTGCCCAGCGGAAACCCTCGTAGTACGGGCACTTCGCCACCGCAGGAATCAGCCCATCGATTTCCAGCGGGAGCGAATTGTCGCTGGTCATGAAATCAGTCTGCGAGCTCCAGTTGGTTGCGATCACGGGCAACCCACAGGCCATAGCCTCGAGTATGGGCATGCCCCAGCCCTCGCCACGTGTCGGCAACACGAAGCAGTCAGCTGAACGGTACAGCACGCCCAGCTCATAGTGCTGGAGGATTTGATTCTCCGCGATCACGACGCGACCGCCGTTGCTGCGCAGGCCGAGTTTTGCAATTTCAGTGCGAATGCTCACACCAGGATCGAAGTTGTTGGCCTTGCAAAGCAGCCGCACCGGTTCGCCGGCGCCGAACTCATCAGTGAATGCGCGCAGCAACACATCAGGAGCCTTCCGTTCGCCCCACTCGAACACTGATAGGAACGTGAACTCTTCGCCGGACCTTCTATTCCGGATGAACGGTGAAAAGTAGGCCGGGTCGATGCCCAGAGCGACCACGCGGATTGGAACCTCCACGCCTGAATCCCGGAAGGTCCGCTCGTTGAATGTGGAAGGCACCCAGACCTCGTCCATCAAGTTCGCCTGACGAACCCATTCAGGAGGGAGGCCGTCAACTTCCAGCATCGTGAACCCCACCTTGTACCTGCCGGTGTTCTTGTGGAACACGTCCCCCTGGGCATAGACCACCTGCACCGGGGCCTTGCCGAACGGGCGGGCGCGAACCATGTTGACCACGTACGAATCGGTATGCTCCGGCTCCGGAACGGGAAACACGGTTCCGGGGCCGTAGACGTACTGGTAGCGCACCGAAACACCCAGATTGTCCAGTGACTGGACAAAGCTGCGTGACGAGCCCGCGTAGCCTGAGGGGAAGTTGATGATCGAATGCCAGTCGAGCGAGCGCGAATACCGGGTCTCTGCCAGCAACGCTCCCCACTTTCGCTTGAATGTCTGCTGGCTCGCCAAGAAGATGTCGCTGTGACTAACTTTGTTGATCTTGGTGCTGGAATTCTCCGAGTGGTGTACCCGGACGTCTCCGTACATCCCCACCTTCAGCCCGGCGAGCTTGGCGCGCAGGCAATAGTCGGTGTCTTCGAAGTAGGCGAAGAAATCCTCCGAAAGAAGACCGATCCGCTCGATCGTCGTGCGCTTGATGTAAGCGCAGGCGAACACCACGCTTTCGCAGTACTGCATCCCGGCATATTGGCCGATATCCACTTCACCTCCCGCGACTTGCTGCCCCCACATGGTGTCGAGCGGAAGGTAAGCTCCGCAATGCTGGAGGGTTCCGTCGTCGCGGACGATCTTGACGCCGGTGATACCGAGCTCGGGGTCGGCATGTGCCGCGCCAGCCAGGCGCTCCAACCAATCGGGCTCGATCAGTTCGACGTCGTTGTTCAGCAAAATGATGTCGGCTTGAGGATCCGCTGCACGAATGCCGATGTTGACTGCCTTGGCATAGCCGAGGTTCTTGCCGTTTTCGATCAACTTCACGCCCGGCACTGAATGCACGAATTCAGGCGTTCCGTCGTTGCTGCCGTTGTCCACCACGATGACCTGCACGCCTCGCGGCAGCGCCTCCGGCTTCAAGGACGAGAGGCATCGGCGGGTGAGGCGGATGCCGTTCCACGTGAGGATCACAATGGCAATTTTCTCAGCGCGCATCGTCACTGACCTGTAAATAGCTAACGGGGGCCGCGGCGCTCGCCTGCTCGGGCAGTTCCGCGAGCGCACGCATTAGCCGCACGGAGCGCAACTGCTCGAAGTCGGTGATGGGAGGAAGCGTATGCGCTGCCGGCGCTGTACCGGGTGCATTGGAGAATCGCTCGACCTGCCGCGCGAGCGATGGAAATCTCTTTAAGACGGATGCCGCGGCAGCCTTCAGGAATGGAACGCGCCGAGCGGCCGCCTTGCCTGCACGAATGCCCGATCGAAGTCCAAGGCCGATGAGCGATCGCATGGCAGTCCCGAGCCGTCGCGACTGCGCACGTAGCCACAAAAGTGGGCTCAATGCCTTCCGCAATTGAGCGAGTTGGGAGGCATGCGTGGCTAGCAGCTCTGCTTGCTGCTGGTGAACGGCATCCATCCGCTGCATGGCATGCACGGTGCGGGTCAGCTCATGCTGCAACGTCTCGAAACGTCGGTGCAATTCGTCATCGTACCGCCGTGCCACCTGCGCCAGCGAGAGACCGACATCGCGTCCGAATGCCGCGTCGAAGTTGGCCATGAAGGCCGGCTCCGCCGCTTTCTGCGCCACTACAGCGTAGTCGGGACTGGTGCCGTTCAGAACGTCCAGGATGTCCAGGCGCGGCTTGGCGCGCAATGCGCCATCCTCATTCAGGCGCAGCAGCTTGGCGCGGGCGAAACCGGCATGCTCTACCGCAAAAACCAGGAGCGACGAATGAATCGGGCGCTGATGCGTCGGGTCGCGATAAAACGACGAAGCGCCGACGGTCAGGTTCTCGGAGTTCGGCGTTTCCAGGATAAGAAGACCACCCGGCCGGAGCACCCGGAGGGACTCCGTTATCACGGTCTGAACCTCCGCGAAGGTGATGTGCTCGACGAAGTGGAACGCCGAAACCAGAATCTGACTTTCTGCGGGCAAAGTCCGCAGATATACGATGGCGTCGCCCCGCACGGCGGGCAGGTTGCGTGTGGTGCAGTCCGCGAGCATGCCGTCGTCTAAGTCGACGCCCACCGCACGCAATCCGGCGTCCTGCATGTGTTCGAGCCATTCCCCGCGGCCGCAGCCAAGGTCCACGGCATTGCCTGCCGGGTACGCCGAGGCAATCGCATTGAGAAGGGGGCGGTATGCCGACAGCCGGTTCTTGATAAGGTCACGCGAGCCGCGGAAGCGATCCTCGAACGCGCGGTAGAAGTTCTGGTTCACGTGATGGGTGGAGCGATGGTCTTGATCTTGCGGGCAGGAACACCTGCGTAGACGCTCATAGGTTCGATGTCTGAGACGACCACGGATCCAGCGGCTACGACAGCATGTTCACCTATCACACAGGGGCCTAAGACGGTCACGTTGGAGCCTATCCAGGCTCCTTTCCCGACCACGATATCTCGACCTCCTTCGGGAACCGTCGTCTGCCTTTCGCGGCTGCGCTTATGGTAGTCGTGTGTTCCTGTCAAGAGCGACACGCCGTGGCCACAAAAAGCGTGGTCGTTCAGCGTCACTGATCCAGAACTGGTGTTTATGAGGGCGTCGTTGAGAACCACCCCTTCGCCAACATGCAGCCGCTCGCGGCTGCCGAACACCCGCGGCACGTACATCAGCCGATGGGCAAGATGATCGTAAAAGGACTCGCCGGATAGCGTGGCGGTCGGATGCAGGCCGAGGAAAGCCCGGAGCCACTCACGAAGCTTGCTGCTCAGGTTCGGCATGGCGGGCGTGGCGGTCGACGCGCGGACGGGCGGGGAGGAAGGCAGATCCTACGAAGGGCGAATGCGACAGGTTCACGACCTGGAAGACAAGAGCCAGATCGAGCCATTCAAAGTTGCGGCTCAGGTGGCTGGCAGTATCGGCGATGGCCGTGGACACTGAATAGGTGCCCTCGCCCAAATCTGCTTCGAAGGTGAAAGCGTAAGTCAGAACCTCTCCGGCAAGTACGCCGGTAGCCACGCAGTCCAGGTGCTCGGTATTCGTACCGAACATCGGCTGGCCGAGACGATCTTTGATCACGTATCCGAGCACCATCCGATCCAGCGGGGCGCGCACATCCACTTGGATCTGCAGGGTCACGGTCTCTCCCACTTCGACGCGCTCGACGTGCTCGCCGTTGCGATTGAGGAGCTTGATGTCCACGACCGTGGCCTCTCCCGTGCCAGATATGGTCTGCATGCCCGCGGACGTCATGTGCTGCCGGACAGTTTGGCGTTCCTTGCGTTCCGCAAGCATCGCGTTGTAGTAATCCATCACTGCCTGCGGGGTGCCCTCCATCGCCAGCCCACCGCCATCCAGCAGAATGGCGCGGTCGCATAGGGCCTGAATCGCAACGGCGTCGTGGCTGACGATAAGCAACGTTGTCCCTTGCTGCGCAAAGTCGCGGATCCGATCCATGCTCTTGTGCTGGAAATACGTGTCCCCCACGGACAACGCCTCGTCCACGATCAGCACGTCAGGGCGAACGGCCGTGGCCACGCTGAAGGCGAGCCGCACCTGCATCCCGCTCGAGTAGATGCGCACTGGTTCGTCGATGTAGCTGCCGATCTCTGCAAAGGCCTCGATCGCGGGCATGAGGGCATCGATCCGCTGCACGGTGTGCCCCAGGAGCTGTCCTGCCATGTAGGCGTTCTGTCTGCCGCTGAAATCCGGATGGAAGCCCATCCCCAGCTCCAAAAGCGCCGCGACCCGGCCGTCGATACTCACTGTGCCGGTGGTTGGTTGGGTGGTGCCGGTAATCATCTTCAGCAGCGTGCTCTTGCCGGCACCATTGATGCCCACGATACCCACCGCTTCACCGGGACGCACCGTGAAGCTAACGTCCTGCAGCACCCATTTCAGGTCGTGCCGGACTTTTTTCCCGGGCAGTAGCCATTCCGCCAGGCGGGCCCAGCGAGTCGGGTACTGCTTGTAGGCTTTCCCCAGCTGCGAAACGTGGATCGTGCCCATCAGAGTTCGTCCACCATCTCGCCGGAGCGTTTACGGAACAACCGCGCGGCAAATATACACAGGAGAACGGCCACGACGGCTACAGCGCCTAGCGACTCCCAGTCTGGCCAGTTGCCACTCACCAATATGGTTTGGTAGGCGGTCGTCAGGTGCGTCAGCGGATTGAGTTCGAGCAGCGGGCGCAGGCGCGCGGGCAAGATGCTGGGCGAGTACACGATCGGCGTCAGCCAGAACCAGAACTGCAAAACGATGCCATAGAGCTGCCCTACGTCGCGGAAGAACACGTTCAGAACGCCGAGGCTGATGCCCAATCCAATTGCAAAGACAACATGGATCGCCAGCACCGGCAGCAAGGCGATGTACGCAAGACCCGGGAAATTCCCCGTCAGGACAAGAAACCCGGTGAAAAGTCCGAAGACGATGGCGAAATTCAAACATGCCGTAGCCACCACGGACACCGGCAGAGTGAGACGCGGGAAGTTGAGTTTTTTCAGCAGGTTGGCATTGTCCAGGAAGACGCCCTGGGCGCGTATCGTGATTTCCGAGAACAGCCCCCAGGTGAGCACGCCCGCGCAGAGGTAGATGCTGTAGGCGAACGTCGAATTTGTCCCGGGGAGACGGGCACGCATCACCTGAGAGAAGACGACCGTGTAGACCAGGATCATGGCCAGGGGATTGAGCACTGTCCACGCTGCCCCCAACAGTGAATTGCGGTACCGGAGCTGGAATTCCCGCCTCACGGTGCCGAGGACGAAACCTCGATAGGCCCATAGGGCTTGCAGCATCTCAGGGTTGTCTGGTTGCGCCCCGACCCGGCGGTGCCATCCAAGTTGGGATGGTTCACGCGTCTGGTGGCGGAGCGATTACTGATAGATTGTCAAACAGGGCAATTCGGCCGCCCCGGGGTCGTGCAAAGTGGCCCGGAACCCGCTGCCGGGCGCCTTGCGCCCGCGTAGTATTACACACGTCCGTAGCTGTCGGCGAGACGGACGATGTCGTCCTCCCCGAGATAGCCGCCGCACTGTACCTCGATCAACACCAATTCTTCGGTGCCGATGTTGGACAGGCGGTGCTTTTCCTTCGCCGGGATGTAGCGGTACTGGCCCGGGCTGGCCTTGAATTCCTGGTCGCCCACCTGGATCAACCCGAGCCCCTGCACCACCACCCAGTGCTCCGCGCGCTGGTGGTGATATTGCAGCGACAGGCTCTCCCCGGGCTTTACCGTGATCCGCTTGACCTTGTAGCCGGGATCCTCCTTCAGTGTGGCGTACGTGCCCCACGGCCGGCGCACCCGCGCCGGCAGCTGCGTGCTTTCGTGTCCGCGCGAGCGCAGTGTGTCGACTACCGCGCGCATGTTGTGGGCAGCGCCTTTGCGGGCCACCAGCAGCGCATCCGGAGTGTCGACGATCACGAGATCCGTCACGCCCACTGTGGCCACGACTTTCGGCTGGTGGCTGTCGACCTGCACGTGCGTCCCGTGGGTTTCGAGCGCCACGACGTCGCCGACCAGGGTGTTCCCGCTGGCGTCCGCTTGGTGCGCATCGGCCACCGCCGGCCAGGAACCCACGTCGCTCCAGCCGAACTTCGCCGGGATCACGCTGACGTTCGCGGCCTTTTCCATTACCGCATAGTCGATGCTGATGTCCGGCTGCAGGCTGAAGGTGTGCGTCTCAAAGCGGGTGATCTCCGCCATCGTCTTGCTGGCCTTTATCGCGGCGCGCGCGGCCTCGAGCACTTGGGGCGCATGCTTGTCCATGGCCTTGAGCATGGTTGCTGCCGTGAAGCAGAACATCCCGCTGTTCCAGTAGTAGCGCCCGGTCGCCAGGTAGGACTGCGCCGTGGCTAGGTCCGGCTTCTCCACGAAGCGCAGCACCGGCTGGCATTTTCGGGAGATGCGCTCCACCTCGATGTACCCGAAGCCCGTGTCCGGCGCCGTGGGCTGGATGCCAAAAACCACCAGCTGGCCTTTCTGGGCCACAAGGGCAGCTTCCATCGCGCAGGCGACGAACGCCTTGACATCCGGGATCAGGTGGTCCGCCGGCAGCACGATCATGACCGTGTCGGGGCCGTGAAGCTTCTCGCATTGCAAGGCGGCCAGCGCGATCGCCGGGGCGGTATTACGCCCTTTCGGTTCCAGCAGGTAGTGGGTCGTGGGCGGATCGTCCAGCTCTTCGATCACTTCCTTGCTCAGGAAAAGATAGTCCTCATTGGTGATCAGGAGCAGCTCGTCGGTGCCGCAGTCCTGCGCGCGCGCGATCGCCTGCGCCAGCAAGGACGAGCCCCCCAGCTTCATGAAGGGTTTGGGGAAGCCCTGGCGCGAGGCGGGCCAGAGGCGGGTGCCGGCGCCCCCCGAGAGCACCACCGGTACAAGTTTCATGCGGGTTACCCCTCTCTTTCCTTCGGGGGATTTTATCGCCTGGGATGAGAGAGACTCTCGCCGTTGCCGTGGAAACCGTGGTGCAAGTGCTGCACTCCTGGGAGCCGTTTGCGCAGCGCCGCGATCAGCGGCCCGGTGTCAATTGCGATGTTGTGATGATTGTTCAGATTTTGCGTGCAATCGTATCGGTGGCAACTCGTGGCTGGCGTACAGACGGAGTAGCCAGCGTCCTGGCTGGCCTGCCTCTTGCGGCGCATTTTGAAGCCCCCGGGAGCCGGTTTCGCCGTTGATGAGAAAATAGGCGGCAGGGAGAGAACAAGGTTTGACGGAATGCTGATCCTGCTGATCCTGAGTGCGCTGCTGTCCGTCGTGGGCTGCGCCGCCCTGCTGCGCGCGGGGCAGGAGAGCTCGCGCCGCTATTGGCAGCTCACCGACGTGCCCCAGCGCTTCCACATCGGCCACGTCCCGCGCCTGGGTGGCGCCGCCATGCTGGCGGCCTGTCTCGCCGGCTGGCTATGGATGGTGCTGTCGGAGCCCCTCTTCCACGTCGCCAACAGCATTGCCATTCCCTGGCGCGATGCGCTGGGCTACTGCGCCGTCGCGGCCATCGCCGCCGTGACCGGCCTGCTCGAGGATCTCACCCACAGCGTCAAGCCGCGCTGGCGCATGCTGGGCACCGGCCTGGCGGCCCTGGCGGCCTGGGCCCTGTTCGGCATCGCGGTGCCGCGTGTGGACATCCCCGGCCTGCAGCATCTCTTCACCGCCATGCCCTGGCTGGGCGTCGCGCTGGCGCTGTTCGCCGTCGCCGGCCTGCCGCATTCGATCAACATCATCGACGGCTACAACGGCCTGGCCGGCATCCTCACCCTGATCTGCTGCGTGGCCATCGCCTACGTGGCGCTGGCGGTCGGCGACCGTGAGCTGGCCGGCGTCATGGTGGTCCTGGCCGGCGCCACCATCGGCTTCCTGCTGTGGAACTACCCCCACGGCCTGATCTTCGCCGGCGACGGCGGCGCCTACCTGTGGGGCGGGGTCATCGCCCTGAGCACCGTGCAGCTGGTCCAGCGCCATCCCCAGGTGTCGCCCTGGTTTCCGGTGCTGCTGCTCGCCTACCCGATCTGGGAGACGATCTTCTCCATCTGGCGCAAGCGCACCATGGGCCGCTCGCCCGGCCTGCCGGACGGCCTGCACCTGCACCACCTGATCTTCCGGCGGGTGGTGCGTCATGTCTTCCACGACGACGAGGCGCGGCGCATGCTGATGCGCAACAACCGCACCTCGCCCTACCTGCTGGCCTTCGTGGTCGTCAGCGCCATCCCGGCGATGCTGTTCTGGCGCAGCACCCCGCTGCTGATCACGTTCTGCGGGCTGTTCGTCGTGACCTACCTGTGGGCCTACTACAGCATCGTGCGTTTCCGCACCCGCCGCTGGCACCGCTTCCTGGCGTCGCGCCGCTGAGGCCCGCCCGCGGGCGGGGGGCCGCCGGCTTGCGGCAAAATCGGGGGATTCCCCCACCAGGCGCCCATGAACGACGTCACCCACATCGCCCCGCGCGACAAGGCCGAGATCCTGGCCCAGGCGCTGCCGTACATCCGCAGGTTCCATGGCAAGACCATGGTGATCAAGTACGGCGGCAACGCGATGACCGATCCCGAGCTGCAGGCCGACTTCGCCGAGGACGTCGTGCTGCTGAAGCTGGTGGGCATCAACCCCGTGGTGGTCCACGGCGGCGGCCCGCAGATCGAGCAGGCCCTCAACCGCCTGGGCAAGAAGGGTGAGTTCATCCAGGGCATGCGCGTCACCGACGCCGAGACCATGGAGGTGGTCGAGTGGGTGCTGGCCGGCGAGGTGCAGCAGGACATCGTCGGCTTCATCCACAAGGCGGGCGGCCAGGCCGTGGGCCTGACGGGGCGCGACGGCGGCATGATCCGGGCGAAGAAGCTCAAGATGCTCGACGCCAAGGACCCGGGCAAGGAGCACGACGTCGGCCAGGTCGGCGACATCGTGGAGATCAATCCGGGCGTGCTGCGCGCGCTGCTGGAGGACAACTTCATCCCCGTGGTCAGCCCGATCGGCTTCGGCGACGAGAACGAGAGCTACAACATCAACGCCGACGTGGTGGCGAGCAAGCTGGCCGAGGTGCTGAAGGCCGAGAAGCTGGTCCTGCTGACCAACACGCCGGGGGTGCTGGACAAGTCCGGCAAGCTGCTGACGGACCTGTCGGCCCAGCGGATCGACGAGCTGTTCGCCGACGGCACCATCTCCGGCGGCATGCTGCCCAAGATCGCCGGCGCGCTCGACGCCGCGAAGGCCGGCGTGAACGCGGTCCACATCATCGACGGCCGGGTGCCGCACGCGATGCTGCTCGAGATCCTCACGGACCAGGCCTACGGGACCATGATCCGGGCGAAATAGCCATGCGCCTGTTGTTGGTCGAAGACGACGTGATGGTGGCCAGCGGCATCAAGCTGGGGCTCACCAATGCCGGCTACGCGGTCGACTGGGTCGGCAGCGGCGAGCGCGCCGAGGAGGTGCTGCGCACCGAGGTGTTCGACGCCGCCATCATCGACATCGGGCTGCCCCAGATGGACGGCCTGGAGCTGACGCGCCGGCTGCGCCGCCCCGAGATGGCGAGCCAGAACACGCCGGTGCTGATCCTCACCGCGCGCGACGCCCTGCACGACCGGGTGCAGGGCCTGGACCTGGGCGCGGACGACTACATGATCAAGCCCTTCGAGCTGCCCGAGCTGCTGGCGCGCCTGCGCGCGCTGCTGCGCCGCTCGCAGGCCGCCACCTCCGCGGTCCTGAGCTTCGGCCCGATCGAGCTGGACACGGCCAACCGCCGCGCCGCGGCCCAGCGCAACGGCCAGTCCGTGCCGCTGGAGCTGGGCCCGCGCGAATGGACGGTGATGGAATACCTCCTGATCAACGCCCCCAAGCCCGCCAGCAAGGAAAAGCTGCTGCAGGCCCTGACCGGCTGGGACAAGGAGATCACGCCCAACGCCGTGGAGGTCTACATCTCCCGGCTGCGCGGCAAGCTGGAGCCCTACGGCGTGGCGCTGCGCTCGATCCGCGGTTTCGGCTACCGCCTCGAGCTGCGCGCGGCCGAAGGCGAGTGAAGGCTTCGCCGCCGCCCGTCGCGGCCGCCGCCCGCGCGCCGGCGGCGGAGGTGCTCGGGGTCACTTCCGGTCTGCGCCGCCGCCTGCTGGTGCTGCTGATCGCGCCCCTGATCGTGCTGGCGCTGGTGAACGCCTGGGTGGAGTACCACTCCGCCGACAACGCGGCCGCCCAGCAGGACCAGCGCCTGCTGTCGCTGCTCCCCCTGGTGGCCGACTCGGTGATCGGCCGATCGGGCGACGGCCCGCTGCTGATGCTGGCGCCGCCCTTGCAGGAATTCCTCAAGGACCGCCCCGGCGCCTCGGCCTATGCCATCCTCGACGCCGACGGCAAGGTGCTGGAGGGCGCGGCGTGGCTGGAGGACCTGCCGCCCGCCGACGAGCAGCCCGAGGTGCACAGCGAGGAGCACGACGGCGCCACCTGGCGCATCGCGCGCCAGCGCCAGGCGACCGTGCTGGGCGAGGTGACGGTCGTCGTGGCCGACGCGTCCGACCCGCGCCAGCAGTGGGCCCGCACCGTCCTGCGGCGGGTGCTGCTGCCCAACTTCGTGCTGATCGCCGCGGCCGCCTTCGCGGTGCGCTGGGCGGTGCAGCAGGCGCTCAAGCCGCTGTTGACGCTCAAGGACGCGGTGGAGCGCCGCTCGCCCCAGGACCTGAGCGCGATCGACGAGGCCGCCTCGCCCGAGGAGGTGCGGCCGCTGGTGCACTCCCTCAACCGCCTGTTCGGGCTGGTGAACGCGCAGGCCGAGGGCCAGCGCCGCTTCGTCGCCGATGCGGCACACCAGCTGCGCACCCCGCTCGCCGGCCTGCAGGCGCAGGTGGAGGCCTGGGCCCAGGCGGCCGCCGCCGCGCCGGGGCGCGAGACCCTGGCGCTGCCCGTGGAGCAGGTCTACAAGCTGCGTGGCGCCACCCGGCGCACCTCGCAGCTGGCCAACCAGCTGCTGGCCCTGTCGCGCGCCGATGCCCGCGGCCTGCAGCCGCAGCCGGAGCAGCACGTCGACCTCAAGGCCCTGTGCGAGGGCGCGCTCGAGGCGCACCTCGATGCCGCCACCGCCCGGCGCATCGACCTGGGCCTGGACGCCGACCCGGTGCAGGTCATGGGCCACGAATGGCTGCTGCGCGAGCTGCTGTCCAACCTGGTGGACAACGCCGTCAAGTACGGCCGTGAGGGGGGCACGATCACCATCCGTTGCGGCCGCCGCGGCGCCACGCCTTTCCTCGAGGTGGAAGACGACGGTCCGGGAGTGGCGGCCGTGGAGATGCCCCGGATCCTGGAGCGCTTCTACCGCGTGCAGGGCACCCAGGGCGAGGGCAGCGGCCTGGGCCTGGCCATCGCCGAGGAAATCGCCCGGGTGCACCGCAGTCACCTCCAGTTGCAGCCGGGGGCGGGCGGACGTGGCCTGAAAGTGACACTTCCCCTGCCGGGGTAAGCGCCCGCTGGCGCCCTGGGCCCGACCGGCGGCGGCCCCCGGGCGGCGCTCACGGTCGGGTATGCGAGAATCAATTTGCAACCGCTGACCCAGCCAAGCCATGTCCCACGCCGAGCTCGACACCCCCGAACCCACCCCCGGTGGCGACGCCCCGGCCGCGGCGGCGCGCAAGCGCCCGAAGCCGGGCGAGCGGCGGGTGCAGATCCTGCAGGCCCTGGCGGCGATGCTGGAGCAGCCGGGAGCCGAGCGGATCACGACGGCCGCCCTGGCCGCCCGCCTGGAGGTCAGCGAGGCGGCGCTGTACCGCCACTTCGCCAGCAAGGCGCAGATGTTCGAGGGGCTGATCGAGTTCATCGAGCAGAGCGTCTTCACCCTGATCAACCAGATCACCGAGCGCGAGCCCGCCGGCACGGCCCAGGCCGGCCGCATCGTGGCCATGCTGATCCAGTTCGCCGAGAAGAACCCGGGCATGACCCGCGTGATGGTCGGCGACGCCCTGGTGTTCGAGAACGAGCGCCTGCAGCAGCGCATGAACCAGTTCTTCGACAAGGTGGAGTCCTCGCTGAAGCAATGCCTGCGCGGCACCGGCGACGCGGCCACGCCCACCGTGGACGCCCAGGTGGGCGCCTCGGTGCTCACCGCCTTCATCGTGGGCCGCCTGCAGCGCTTCGCGCGCTCGGGCTTCAAGAAGGTGCCGTCGGAGTACCTCGACGCGGCGCTGGCCCGGATCCTGTAAATCCGGTCCCTTCAGGCCACCCGAGCCCCCACCTTCGCCCCCGCCGCGACGATTTCCGCCCAGGTCTGGTCGTCGATGGCGATGCCCGAGGCCTCGCGTTCGCGCCGGGCCTGGCGCTCCGGTTCGCCCGCGAGCAGGACGCCATCGCTGCCCGGCGCGGGCGGGCTCTGCTTCAGCCAGTCGACGAAGGCCAGGGCCTCCTGCTCGAAGCTGGCCTGGGTG
This sequence comes from Burkholderiales bacterium, assembly GCA_028868995.1. Taxonomy (GTDB): domain Bacteria; phylum Pseudomonadota; class Gammaproteobacteria; order Burkholderiales; family Burkholderiaceae_C; genus Ramlibacter. The sequence goes on from JAGWTH010000022.1 coordinate 57,637, forward strand.
CCCAGCTTGCCGGGGTCGACCACCACGGTGAACATGCCGTTGATCACGGCGCGGCGGTCGTCCGCCGGCCGGTGCCAGGTGCCGCTGCCGGTGAGGGCGCCGCCCAGCAGCTCGCAGGCGACCGCCATGCCGTAACCCTTGTGCTCGCCGAAGGCGAGCAGGGCGCCGAACAGGCCGCCCGGCTGCGGCACCACGACCACGCCGGGGTTGGTGGTGGGCCGGCCCTTCTCGTCGATCAGGAGGCCGGGTTCCACCTGCCGGCCCTCGTTGTGGGCCACGCGCATCTTGCCCTGCGCCACCCGGCTGGTCGCGAAGTCCAGCAGGAAGGGCGGCCGGCCCGCCAGCGGGATGCCCACGCAGAAGGGGTTGGTGCCGTAGCGGCCGTCGCCGCCGCCGAAGGGCGCGACCACCGGGCGCGACTGCACGTTGACGAAGTGGATGGACACCAGGCCGCGCGCCACCGCCATCTCGGCGAAGTGGCCGATGCGGCCCAGGTGGTGCGCGTTGGCCAGCGCCATCACGCAGCTGCCCGTCTCCTGCGCGCGCTGCATCGCCAGCCCCATCGCCTGCTCGCCCACCACCTGGCCGTAGCCGCGCTGGCCGTCCAGCGCCAGCAGGCTGCCGGCATCGAGCTTCACCGCCACGCCGGCGTTGGGCTTCAGGCCGCCTTCCAGCACGGCGTCCACGTAGCGCGGCACCATGCCCACGCCGTGCGAGTCGTGGCCGCTCAGGTTGGCCAGCACCAGGTTGTCGGCAACGGTCTGCGCCTCCTGCGGCGCGCTGCCGGCGGCGGCGATGATGCCCGAGACGGTGGTGCGCAGCTGCGCGGCGGGAATCGTTCTTGCCATGTCCTTGCTCCTCACATCACGGCGCCGACCTGCCAGGGCACGAATTCGTTCTGGCCGTAGCCGTGCCGCTCGCTCTTGGTGGGCTCGCCCGAGGCCGTGGCCAGCACCAGGCGGAAGATGCGCTCGCCCATCTCGGCCACCGAGGCGGCGCCGTCGATGATCTCGCCGCAGTTGATGTCCATGTCGTCCTCCTGCCTGCGCCACAGCGCCGTGTTGGTGGCGAGCTTCAGCGAAGGGGAGGGCGCGCAGCCGTAGGCCGAGCCGCGGCCGGTGGTGAAGCAGATCAGGTTGGCGCCGCCGGCGACCTGGCCGGTGGCGCTGACCGGGTCGTAGCCGGGCGTGTCCATGTAGACGAAGCCGTGGGCCTTCACCGGCTCCGCATATTCGTACACCGCCTGCAGGTTGGTGGTGCCGCCCTTGGCCACGGCGCCCAGCGACTTCTCCAGGATGGTGGTCAGGCCGCCGGCCTTGTTGCCGGGCGAGGGGTTGTTGTTCATCTCGCCTTCGTTGATCTTCGTGTAGTGCTCCCACCAGCGGATGCGCTCGACCAGCTTCTCGCCCACCTCGCGCTTCACCGCGCGCCGCGTGAGCAGGTGCTCGGCGCCGTAGATCTCGGGCGTCTCCGACAGGATGGCCGTGCCGCCGTGCGCCACCAGCAGGTCCACCGCCGCGCCCAGGGCCGGGTTGGCGCTGATGCCGGAGTAGCCGTCGGAGCCGCCGCACTGCAGGCCGATGGTGATGTGCGATGCGCTGCAGGGCTCGCGCTGCACGCGGTTGGCCGCGGGCAGCATGGCGTTCACCAGGGCGATGCCCTTCTCCACGGTCTTGTGGGTGCCGCCCGTGTCCTGGATGTTGAAGACCTGCAGCGTCTCACCCTCGCGCAGGCTGCTGTGGGCGAGCCAGGCGTTGATCTGGTTGGCCTCGCAGCCCAGGCCCACGACGATCACCGCGGCGAAGTTGGCGTGGGTGGCGTAGCCCGCCAGGGTGCGCTCCAGCAGGCGCATGCCCAGGCCCTCGGTGTCCATGCCGCAGCCGGTGCCGTGGGTGAGCGCCACCACGCCGTCGACGTTGGGGAAGTCCGCCAGGGCCCGCGGGTTGGTGCGGCGCGAGAAGTGGTCGGCGATCGCCCGCGCGGCGGTGGCCGAGCAGTTCACGCTGGAGAGCACGCCGATGTAGTTGCGGGTGGCGACGCGTCCGTCCGGCCGCTTGATGCCCAGGAAGGTCGCTTCGCGCCGCGCCGGCTCGGGCTTCACGTCGGCGCCGAAGGCGTAGTCGCGGGCGAAGGCGCCGCCTTCGGGGCCCATGTCGAGGTTGTGCGTGTGCACGTGCTCGCCGGCAGCGATGGCCCGGCTGGCGAAGCCGATGATCTGGTTGTAGCGCCGCACCGGCTGGCCGGGGGCGATGGCGCGCACCGCGACCTTGTGGCCGGGCGGGATCAGGCCGCGGGTGGTGACGTTCTCGACGGCGGTGCCGCCCACCAGCTGGGAGCGGGCGATCAGGACGTCGTCGTTCGGGTGCAGTCGGATGAAGGGTGTCATGGTCTCAGGAGGATCGGTTGGCGCGGCGCCAGCTCGCGCTGTAGCGGCCGGTGGCCTTCTTCAGGTGCTGCCGCATGGCGGCGCGCGCGGCGTCCGGGTCGCGCGCACGGATCGCCTCCAGCACCGCGGCATGCTCGGCGAGCGCCGCGGCCCAGGAGGCGGGATTCTCGAAATAGTCGCCCAGGCGCTCGAACAGCGGTCCGTGGCGGGCGCCCCAGTAGCCGCGCACCGTGTCGCCCAGCACCTCGTTGCCGCAGGCCTGGGCGACGGCCTCGTGGAAGGCCTCGTCGCCGGCGGAGGGCTCCACGTCCGCGGCGACCTCGTCGCGCATGCGGTCCAGCGCGTCCGTGATGGCGGCGACCTGCGGCCGGCGCGCATGGCGAGCGGCCAGCGCGGCGACCTCGGGCTCGACCAGTTCGCGGGCCCGCATCACCTCCAGCGGGCCCCAGTCGGAGACCGCGCCCTGGCCGCTTCGCGGCGCCTGCGCCGGGCCGCGCCGCTCGCGCGGCTGCACGTAGATGCCCGAGCCGATGCGCACCTCGACCCAGCCTTCCACCTCCAGGGCGATCAGCGCCTCGCGCACCGAGGGCCGGCTCACGCCCAGCTG
>JAGWTH010000004.1 GCA_028868995.1 Burkholderiales bacterium
GAGCGGCTGTGGCGCAGCGTGAAGTACGAGGAGGTCTACCTCAAGGCCTACAACAGCGTCAGCGCCGCGCGGCTCGAGCTGGCGCGCTACTTCGAGTTCTACAACGCGCGCCGGCCGCATCAAAGCCTCGACGGGCAAACGCGGGACATGGTCTACTTCAACTCGCTGCCGCCGATGCAGGCCGCAGCGGAATGGGTTGAACCATGAGTACATGGGCTCAACCGGGGCGCCTCCGGCGGCCTGGCAGGGGCCTGGGATTGAAGAAGTTCAAGCCGCAGCCAATCCACTTATCTCAGGCTGCTGCGTGTTCAAACGAGCGGAGCCGGCTCTACGCCCCGAACGAGTTTGTGCAGCAAGGGTGTTCAATCATGAAACCAGGGGCCGTCGTTCTCCAGAATTAACTGGTGCGAAGAAACGTGGCAGCTCATCACCGCTGCCATCGGCACGGTGGCATGCGACACAATGCTGGTCGAATAGATGGTGAACCATCGCGATCTGCGGCGCATCGGCTGCCATCGACGGCTGTGTAGGTGCTGCGCAATGCAATGTCAACGCCAGCGTGGCGAATTTGAATGGGGCCTTGATCAACATCGGCATTCCCGTGCAGTCAGTCATCGTGTAGGGTGAAGTCCACCCAGACCTCAAAGGCCATTGCACGCCCCGAAAACTGCGGTGGAGTTGGCGGGGAAGGCGCGATCTGCACAGTGTGCAGCGCCGCTTTGTCGAGGATGTCGACACCACTACTACGTACGATGTGCAAATGGCTGATATAGCCGTCCTTCCAATCGAAGCCGATCTGAGCACGACCGCTCAGACGCATCAAACGGGCGGCTTCTGGAAAACGGACCGCCGACTGAATGGCGTCGCGCAGCTGCGCCTCGAAGCTGAGTTTGACCGCGGCCGAATCGGGTTGCGCCGGGGCCGGTGGCGGGGGTTTGACCGGGGCCAGTGGCTGAAGTTTGACCGGGGCAGGCTGCGGGGGTTTGACCGCGGCGACCGGCATGGCCGGTTTGCTCAGCGACACCGGAGTCGGTGGTGCGACTTGCTGGGGTTGGGGCAACGGCACCGATCGCGGCGGGTGATGCTGGACCGGATGAGGGCGCGGCGGTTTCGGCACCGGAGGGGTGGGTGCGGGCTGGGCTGGCGGAGCCAGCTCGATCTGCATCGGCGGCGGAGGGGGCAGCGTGACCTGCTGACCCAGCCACCACAGCGCACCGGCCAAGCTCAGCTCGGCCAAAAAGGCCAGACCGAACGACAAGCGCCAACGCCGCGCATCCGCGTCGAGCGGTCGCCCGAGCATCGCCGCCGCGTTCATGAACCGCTGGCAGCCTGCGCAGCCAGACCGACTTTGGTTACGCCGGCAGCGCGACAGGCGTCCATCACCCGCATCAGCTGCTGCAGCGAGGTGTCGCGATCACCGGCGATAGTCACCTGCAGCTGATCGGGTTGGGGGCGTGCGCGCAGCATCAGCGTCAACTGGCCGGCGCTCAGCGTCTGCTGCTGGTAGTGGATCAAACCGGCCTTGTCGACGCCCAAGGTGATCTGCGGCTTGGGCATGGCCTGAGCGGTCGAGCTGGTAGGCAGCCGCGCAGCCAGCCCAGCGTTCGGAATCATGTGCAATGTCACCATGATGAAAAACACCAGCAGAAAGAACATGATGTCGATCATCGGGATGATCTCGATCCGTGCCTTCTTGGTTTCGAAATACTTCATCGCGCACCCCGATCAGCGGTAGTGGGCGACCATGCGATTGACCAGCATCAGCTTGATCCGCTCAAGCTGATGGATGATCAGTCGCACGCGCTGGTTCAGCGCATTGAATGCGACTAGACCCAGAACCGCAATGAACAGACCCGCCGCGGTCGACAGCAGCGCCACGCCGACGCCGCCGGTCACCTGCTGGGTGGCACCGCCGGGGTTCGACAGCGCCTGGAAGGTGTTGAACATGCCGACGATGGTGCCCAGCAGACCCAGCAGCGGAGCCAGCGTGACAATGGTGTCGAGCACCCACAGCCCGCGATCGACCCGCGGCGCCTGACCCATCACCGCTTCTTCCAGCAGATTGGAGAAATGATCCAGCGTGTCGCCCAGATCATGCGCGAGCGCCACTGCAACCACATGGGCAGCCGGTGACGTCGGATTCTGGTTCAGACGCGGCTGCAGCACCGCGGCGTCGACTTCCTTGTGTTTCTTCAACTCGGCCACCCAGCCGTCGCACTGGCTCTGCATCCGCGACAGCGCTAGCATGCGTTCGATGCCCACAACCAGTGCGACCAGCAGCAGCAGCGTCATCAGTTCCAGAATGCCGCCCGAGGTCTGGGTGGCTTGCATCAATGTGTCCAAGTTCATCGCAGGTATTAAATGGAGATAGCCGCGGGCCTCAGCGGTCCGCGGCCAAAATCAAGCAGGGCTGATCAGTTGAACGGGTAGGAGAAATTCAGCATCACGCCGCGAGGCGGGGTGTTGAAGAACAGCGGAATGTTGCCGCTGTAGGTGTAACCTGCAAGCGAAGAAAGTTCGTTCTTGTTGAAAAGATTGGTTACTTGCAGACTGATCTTTGCGCCCTTGGGTAGCGCGCCCTGCCCGTCCTGCACGGTGTAAGCGAGGTTCAGGTTGGTCAACGCCACCGCGCCGAAAGGATAGACCGGGTGGCTGGGGCTGGCGTAATCGCCGTAGCGGGAACCGATGAACTTGGTCACCACCGAACCATCCCAAGGACCGCGGGTGTACAGCAGCGCCAGTGCTTCCGTGTGCTTCGGCACACCGGCAAACTGCTGCCCGTAATCGCTGTTGCCCGGGTTGTCGTCGATGGCCACGTTGTACGACGCGTTCGCGTAAACGCTGAAGCCGCCACCCAACACATACGTGCCTTCGACCTCGCCGCCCTGGAAGTGAGACTGGCCATAGGTGTAGACCGGGGTGCCGCCAGTGGTGAACTTCACCTTGGTCACAGCGTTGTTGTCGTTGACGCGATAGACGTCGGCGGCCAAGGTCATACGGTCCGAACGCCAAGTCGTACCCAGCTGATAGTTCGCAGTCTTCTGAGGCGACACCGCAGCGGCTGCCTGGTTCGGGTTGGTGTTGTAGAAGGTATTCAGGTTCGGCGCCAAAAAGCCTTCGGCGGCCTGGGCATAGACCACCCAGCCCGGCTGCAGCTTGTAGTGCAGGTCCAGGGTCGGCAGCAACTTGGTCCAAGTCTGGTCCGCAGTTGCCGGCAGACCGGTGCCCTGGTTGATCTGCGCGTCCAGCGTGCGACGGAAGTAGGCATACTTCAATCCGGGTGTCACGATCAGGTTGGGAGCGGCGTTCCACGCATATTCGACGTAGGGCTGGAACTGGTCCAGCGTGTCCTGCATCTTGCGGTCACTGTTGTAGACCCCGTTGCCGGCGTAGCTGCTGGTCTCAAAACGGCTGTTGTATTGATGGTCGATCCAGGCGCCGGCTTTCAGCGTGCCGTTGGTCAGCTGTTCCTCTGCACGCAGGATGTCACCGACAGAACGATAGTTCATATACATCTGATACAGATTGACCGTACCGTCGCTGTTGTTGGTGACCGGCGACGTACCCGCCGTGTTGTACGCAGCGGCGTTTGGCATCGTGCCGTCGCTGACGCCGTTCACACAATCCAGCGTGCCATACGCGCAGGCTTGATCGTTCGGGGCACTACCCGAATAGCCATTGTGGTAGTACGCGTAGGTGTAGAGCTTGTTGTCGACCGCCCAGTTGCCGATTCGGGTGTTAAGGCCGACATATTCAAAGTCGGACTGAAGGTCGTCGTAGTTGTAAGGTCCATAGGCTTGGCTGAGCGGATTGCTGTTGTAGGCGTAGTTGCTGCCAAGGGCCTGCATCTGGCCCGGCAGCGCGCTGGTGCCCATATTGGGATCGACGTAGGGATAGCTGGTCGCACCGATCGGGCTGTGCTCGACCGTGCTGTTTTTCATTGCCACGAAGGTCAGCAGCGACTGCTCGCCGACCGGTTTTTCTGCCTTGATGAACAGGTTGCCGCGACGCTGGCCGGCATTGCTCAGCGCGCCATCGCTAGTAATCTGGCGGTAGTCGATAAACGCACGCAGATCGCCGTAGTTCTTCATCACGCCGGTATCAAATTCGGCGCCCGCTAGGCGAGTGTTCCAGCTGCCGATGGTTCCGTACAGCGTGGTCTGCGGCTTATCCAGCGGTTCCTTGGACAGGTTGGCGATGGTGCCGCCGAAAGTCGCCGGACCGATGTTGCTGGCGTCACCCGGGCCACGATCGACCACCACCGAACCCAGATCCTGGGCCATGAAGTAGACGGTCGAGTGGTGGGTGAAGTCGTTCGAGTCACCCCAGGGGATGCCGTCGAAGGTGACGTTGTATTGGCCGTCCTTGAAGCCGCGGATGTAGGGGCCGCCGACTGCCGACGAAGCTTCGGAAAGGCCAGCGCCGTTCGGCTCAATATCGGTCACGCTGGGGGTAATGGCGACGATGTCAGTGTAGGTCGCGGTCGACGCATTCGTGTTCTGGATCACCTGCTGACTGACGATCGATTGCGGCTGGGTTGCGACCAGCGAGCCCTGGCTCAGCGCCTGCTGCGGCGCCGTGCCTTTTTTCGCGCTGGCACTGTCGCTTTGCGCACCGGCCTGCACCGCGCCGAGGTCGGTCGGGGTGGTCTGGGCCTGAGCCGCGGTGGCGGCGATCAGGCTCAGCATCGCGGCTTGGGCCAGCAGGCTCAGGCGAAATGTCTGCTTGTTCATACGTACTCCGTCGAGATCGAAAAATGCGAATAGGTGAATCAACCGCCGCGTCGGCACGGCCGCTCATTACAGGCATCCGCCGTGAACCGGCTGTGTCAGGCGCCTGTCCGTCGTCTGACCAAATGAAAATCACTGCTGTCGATCGCAGCGCCGCGCGTCCGCGCGCGCCCGGAGCCCTGTCAACGCTGCGGCGTCAGGCTCCAGCGGTAGCCCACGCGGTGCAGGGTCTGCAGCGCGTCAGCCAGACCCAATGGGCGCAGCTGACGGCGCAGTCGTGCGACCGCGGTGTGCAGCGCCTGATCGTTGGCCGCGGCCGGGATGTCCAGCGCCATACGCAAGCGCATGATGCTCAGCACCTGACTCGGTTGACTGCCCAGCGCCCACAGCAGCCGCAAAGACTGTGGCGGCAATGCGTGGCGCTGGTTGCCGTGTTCAAGCTCGCATGTGGCCGCGATCAGAACCAGACCTGGCGCCAGCTCAAGGACGCCGTCCAGCGTGTGGGACAGGCGCTTGGCCAGACGTTCGATCTGCAGGCTCAACTGGGCTGAAGGCGTGATGTAGGGCAGCACCAAATCGGCGCCAGCTCGCAACAGGCGGGGAGCGCAAGCGCTTGTCAAATCGTCGACCAGGGTCAGCACCGTGGCTTCACGCCCCTGCTGGGACTGGCGCAGCCGCATCAGCCAAGTGTAAATTGACTGCAACTGGTCATCACCGCAACAGATCAACACCGCCCACGACCGGCCCTGCTGCAGCTGCACCAAGGCCTGCTCAGGTTCGACAGTCTGCGCGTTCCCTGTCGGACACGGCGTGACATCGTCACCAAAGCGGACGTGCAAGACCGCACGCAACTCGTTGGCGACAGCGCCGATCAGCAACGCACGTCCCTGGAACAGGGGCAGAGCCCAGGCGTGTGCGCCCATCAATCCGTGCATGAGAGCGACATGCATAACGTGTGTTGTGTGGATTAAGCGCCAGGGTTGTAGGGGTTTTTGATGAATATTTCATGACAGTAGCGGATCTGCTGAGAGTCTCGTCAGACCCACGCCAAAACACCGCCATCGATTTGGGCTGCAATGCAGAGCTTTTGACTTGAACCTGCATGCCCTCACACCGCCTGAAAACCCTGTGTGTGCTGTTGCTGACCGCGCTGAGTCTGACGGCCCACGCCGCGCCGCCGTCCCCGTCCGCGATATCGCTGGGCATGCCGTCCCACTGGGACTATCTGCACCTGGCGCCGGACCAGCAACGGGTCTACCTTGCGCATGAGGACCACATCGACGTGGTCGACACCCGTACGCTGCAAGCCATCGACCAGAACGACGGCGTCGGCGGCGCCCACGGGGTAGGCAACGATGCTGCGGGGTACGATGCGCGCCATCAACTCGCCTTCAGCTCGGACAAGGACGGCACGCTGGATCTGATCCGGACCGATGGCCTCCCGCGAACTCCGGCCCATCTGGTAACACTGCCGGGCGCCCGGACGATGGCTGAGGATCCGCATACAGCGACGGTCTACGAGGCCGCACCTGACGCCAGTAACGGTGCGCAGTTGCTGCGCGCGCCGCTGCCGGTCACCCTACCCCGCAGCTAAGACACAATGTACCGCGCGCAGCTGGACGCTGACCAGCGTCCAGCTGCGACAGCCTTAACGCGACGCCATCCAGCCGGCCCCGGCGAGCAGCGCCAGCACCAAGATCCAGCCGCTGGCTGCAGGCCAAACCTGGTGGGCCGCGGCCGAGACCGCCAAGGCCAGCGCCACCGCGGCGATATTGGCCGGTTCGCCGAAAACCAGTTGCAGAACTTTGCGCATATCAGGCTCCGATCGACGGGGTGACGACAGGGCGACTCAGGCTGGCGCCCATCAATCGACCCATGCCGAAGTACACAGCGAACAGAACGACCAGCGTGATGTCGCCCAGCTGCCAAGCCTGGTTCTCGTCAAACAAACCTCCAATGGTCCAGAAGCTGCCGAATGCCAACAGCGCGCAGGCGACGATGAATTTCATCGTGTTCTCAGGAACCTTGTTCAGCGGATGGCGCAGCAGTGCGCCAGCGGCGATCACCGCCAGCAGCGCTGCCAACGCACCGGCTGTGGCTTGGCCATAACTGATGTTGTGCCCTAGCGCGACCACCAGCAGCCAAACCTCCAGGCCCTCCAGCAGCACTCCCTTGAACGCGATCAGCCACGCGGCGTGGCGCTCGGCATGGCTCAAGGCTTCTCGGGTGTCGCGGAACTCCTGGTCTTCGTCGTGCAGCTTGGTGCGCCCACAGTAGCGGCGCACCGCTTTGACATACCAGCGCAGGCCGAAGAGCAACAGAAATACCCCGATCGCGATGCGAATCGCGCCGATATCAGCCTGCACCGCGGCCAGTCCAGCCCCGGTGGCGGCGATCAGCGCGGCGACCAGAGCCAATGCTGCGAGCGCAGCGCCGCTGGCTCCGGCCCAGCCGATGCTCAGCGCGACCGCCAGCACGATGGTGAAAGCCTCAACCCATTCGACGGCTGAAGCCAAAAAGACGGCGGCGAATCCGCCCCATTGTGTCGCGTTCATCGTGAATCAAATGCCTCTGGAAGGTTGGATCAGGAAAGGTTTAACGGATAGGTCAGCGCCTGGCCGGTGTCGATCAGAAGATGCACGTCGAACCCGGGATCGAGCCGGGTTGGGGAGCTGAACCGGATGCCGACGCCGTGCAACTCGCAGCCGAGTTCGCAGCCGTCGGCAGTCTCGATGCTGTCGGTGACACGCGCGCGCACAGCACCCGGGGCGGCTGGGTCGGCCACGCGCAGCGCCGACCCGCGCAGGTAGACCTGCTGCGCAGCTGCGTCGGCCAGCGTGGCGCCCCACGGGGTCTTCATCGTGCCAGCGTCGCTGTGCACCGGCCAGGGGCCATACAGCTTGAGAAACGCTGCGACCGCAGCCGAATCAGGTTTCTGCAGCAGCAGGTGCGGGGTGTCGATCTGCAGCAGCCGGCCGCGCTCGACGATGCCGACGCGATCAGCCAGCGCCAGCGCTTCGCGCTGGTCGTGAGTGATGTAGAGCACAGCCACACCGTGCTCGCGCGCGACGTTCTTGATCAGATCGCGCAGCTCGTCGCGCAGCGCTGCATCGAGGTTAGACAGCGGCTCGTCGCACAGCAACAGGCGTGGGCGCACGGCCAGCGCGCGCGCCAGCGCGACGCGCTGTTGTTGGCCTCCTGACATCTGGTGCGGGCGGCGCGCGCCGAGTGCGCCAAGGCCGACGCGCTCGAGCATGCGTTGCGCCTGCTGGCGTGCGTCGGCGAGGCCGCGCGCGCGCAGCGGCAGCTCAACGTTGCCGAGCGCGCTCAGATGCGGCCACAGCGCATAGTCCTGGAACACCATGCCCAGGCTGCGCTGCTGCGGTGGCAGCGGCTGCTGTCCGGGGGCATCGACAGTCACACCGTCGAGAACGATGCGGCCGCGGTCGATCCGCTCGAGCCCGGCGACCATTCGCAGCAAGGTCGTCTTGCCCGAACCCGAGGCACCGAGCAGCGCGACGATTTCGCCGTGGCCGACCGCCAAGCTCATGCCCTGCAGCGCGGCATGCGAGCCGAAGGTCTTGTGTACGTCGTCGACAAGAAGCAGAGGCATAGTCAGGGGTTCAGGGAATCCGCAACGGCGCCGGCACGCAGACGGCCGAACGCAAGGTAGGCGAGCGTCGCAAAAGCGAGCAGAAGGCCGATACCGAGGAGCTGCAATCGCGCTTGCAGCTGCAACTGAAAGCCAGCCGCGGCGTCGAGCAGCGCCACCGCCAGCGGCGGCGACCCGGCCGGGTACAGCAGCTCGGACGCTGGCAGCTCGAACGCGATGTGCAGCACCGCGAGCAGCCAGGCCGAGAACAGCGGCTTGGCCAGCAGCGGCAGCTCGATCGCGCGCAGCGCCTGCCAGCGCGACAGCCCGTGCACCTGCGCGGTCTCGACCAGCGCCTGGTGCAGCTGCGCGAGCGGGCCTTGCAGCACCTTGACCGTCGCCGGCAGCGCTAGCGCGACATAGGCCATCGCCAGCAGCGTGCTGCCGCCGTACAGCGGGGTGATCGGCTGGTTGTAGACAAGCACGTAGGCGCTGGCGAGCACAATGCCGGGAAGCACCATCACGGCCAGCAGGACCAGGTCGAGCACACGCGCCGCGCGCCCGCTCTGGTTGACCAAATTCGCAATCGGCCACGCGAACACCAGCGTCATGCTGGCCGCGACCAGCGCGAGTCGCAGCGAATATGCGAACGCGCCCAGGACCGACTGATACGCGAGCGCGTCGTTCGCACCGGACCCGAACGCCAAGCTGAGCGCGGCAAGCACGGGCATGCCCAGCGTGGCCATGCCGATCAGCATGACGCCGCTCAGATGTAGCGCCGTCGCGCGTGCTCCCAGCACCACGGCTGGGGCCGGCCGGTGGCGCGGTCCCAGCGTGCGCATGCTGCGCCCGGCGCGGCTTGCACCAGACTGCAGCAGCAGCGCCGGGACGATCAGGCTCAGCAGCATCCAGGAACTCGCCGCGGCGCTGGGAAAATTGAGCGGCATCGCGTTGACCGCCTGCTCAATCGCATAGGTCGCCAGCGTGAAGCCGCTGCCGGCGCCGAGCGTGGCGGCGACCGCGAAATCGCTGATCGACTCGGCGAATGCCGCGGCGAAGCCGGCGACCAGTGCAGGCAGCAGCAGCATCACGCCCAGCCACAGCCGCTGCCGTGGCCGCAGCCCGAGCACGCGCGCAGCCTCCTGCGGCGCTGCGGCAGCCTGCTCCAGGCTGGCATGCAGCGCCAGGAACACGAAAGGCAGAGCCTTGAACGCCATCACCAGCACGATGCCGAGCGGGCCGAGCAGGCTTTGCGCGGCGGCCAGTGCCGACGGCGAGCTGGCGAGCGGACCGATCGGCGCCGCCAGCAGCATGCACCCCGACGCCAGGAAATAGCCCGGCATCACCATCAGCACCCAGACCCCGGCTTCGATCCAGCCACGCCAGGCCAGCGCGCTGCGCACGCGCAGCCACGCCAGCCAGCCGCCCAGCGGCAGCGCCAGACCGGCTGCGGCCAGCGCCACCAGCAGTGAATTGCGCAAGGCCGCCAGCATGCCGCTGCCCAGCGCGTCATGCAGCGGCTGCAGACTCGGGCGCAGGTCGCCGTGCATCAGCCCGGGCAGCACCGCGCCGAGCAGAAACCCGAGCAGAGGCCAGCCCCACAGCGCAAGCGCAGCCAACCCCAGTACACCGACGCCGACGCGCCCGAGCAGCGCTGCGCTGACGCGCTGCCAGCCGATCGCGACGCTCGCGCCGCGGGTGCGCAGCAGCGGTTCAGCGCACGACATGCGCAGTGAACCAGGCATCGACAGCAGCTTCGCGCGGTCCCCATTGCGTGGGGTCAAGTCGCTGCACCTGCACCGCGGGCAGCGCGGCGGCGGCGGCGGTCGGCTTCACGCCAGCGACCAAGGGCATGTAGTTGGAGTCGGCTTCCGCATCGCCCTGCTGCAGCGCAGCCTGACCGGCCGGCGACAGCACGAACGCGACGAATCGGCGCGCGGCATCGCGGTTCGCGCCGACGGCGTGCACGCCGATCGCCAAGTTCGACGGCAGCGCAGTGGCCGGCTGCGGCAGCACCACGCGCAGCGCCGGGTTCTTGCTGGCGAAACCGACCGCGGCCGAGCTCTGCACGACGGCGACGTCGATCTGACCGAACTGCAGCGCACGCAGAGTCACGCTGTTGGTCGGATACACGCGCAGGCCATTAGCCTTCAGGCGGCTGAAATAGGACTGACCCGCCGTGTCGCCCATCGCCTGCAGCACACCAGCGACCATCGGAAATGCAGGACCGGAAATCGCCGGATTGTTCATGCCCACACGGCCGCGCAACGCGGGACGTTCCAGATCGCCCCAGCTCTGCGGGCGCGCAGCAGGCGCCAGCCGCGCAGTGTTGACCAGCAAGGCGTCGGCATAGGTCATACCCACCGGCAGATAGCAGCGATCGGCCGGCAGCAAGGCCTCGCCTTGCGCCGTGTAATCCACGGCCGGGGTCCAGCCGCAGTCCAGCAGATGACGCGACGCGATCACCCGCATCCCCATATTCCCGTCAAACCACAGCACGTCCCATTGCGGCCGTGACCCTTCGGCCTGCACCCGCGCCAAAAGTGGTCCGGTGCTCAAGTGGACCAACTTAACTGCAATACCGGTGGCCTGAGTAAAGGCATGGACAACGGCTTCGTCGTATCCCATCGCGCCGTATACGGTCAAAGACTGCGCTTGGGCCGCAGATGCAGCCGAGCACAAGGCTACGATCGACAGCAAGCAGCGAAGAGCGCGGAAGCGGATGGCAAGGGTCATAGCGCAATGGCGGGTCAGCCGCACCACATCGGCGCCGCATAAAGTAGCCATTACAGAGACGTCACGTGATAGCCACACGTCAAAATCCTGTCCATGACCTGACGAAACCGCACAGACCACAGACGATAGAGCGTGGTGAGCGTCCAGCCATCCCATCTTTGGCCGTCGCTGTCGCGTGTGCAGCATCGTGCCCACGAGAGGTTCAAATGGACACTACAGAACACGCACGACGCAGGAAGGTCAGGGCTCACCCGGAGGAGTTGGAGGCGAAGGTGCTGACCCAATGCGAAGAGGCAGGGTAATCGGTCGTGCGGGTAGCTCGCCAGCACGGCTTGAGCGCAAACCTGGTGCACAGTTGGCGCCGGCAGCATCGCTTGCCGACCCAAACGGTACCGCAGGCCAATGGCGGCGGCGACTTCGTGCCGTTGGCGCTGCCGCATCCGGCTGGCGTCGCCGGAGCCGGGGACATCCGCATCGAACTGCCCCGCGCAGGCACGACCGTCAGCGTCAGTTGGCCGGCCGCCCCCGGAGCCGAGTGCGCTGCCTGGCTGGCGCAGTGGCTGCGATGATCCGCATCGACTCGCTGTGGCTGGACAACGTCCCGGCCTAATTCTTCGTGCACCGGCACTTCTACGGCAAGTGGGCCTGCCGCTGCTGCCAGAAGCTGGTCCAGCCGAGCGCCTGCCCTATGCACCTTAATAGGGTGTCTAGGAAACCTGCAGCAGCCCGGAGACCGATTTGCCCCTGGCGGTCCCAACGCTGGACACAGCCGTCCAGCCTCCGATCTCGCCTCAGCGATGGCATCTGACGGCTTCACCTGTGACTGAAAGCCGCGCCCCGAGCGGGACCGATATTCAGATGCACAGTCCGAATCGGAAAGGTCCGTTCCAGTCATTGACAAGCTTGCACTTGCCTGTAGCCTTAAACGCTGGGAGGTAGTCCCATGCGAAATATCTGGTCCCAAGTCCTTGAAGAGGCTTCCCGTGCAGCCAAGCAGGCGCCGAGAATCTTTTTCGCTCCATTCCTCGGCGCCGCAAAGGAGAGCCGCAAGGTCTTCAACGAGCTCCAGCGCGAGAATTGCGCGCCTCGACCTGTTGCTCAATCGAGGGCGCCGAAGAGTCGACCGGGAAGCGCTCCGTGAGGGCGGAGTTGTTGTTGCAAGGTTCAGCCGATATGGCGCTTGAAACACTGCTGCGAGAAAATTGGATTCCCTCTGCTCCACAACTAAGCGGCCGATTTGGCTGACCAAGCCATGCGGTCCAATAGCTTGAAGCTCTTGCCATCAAAGTGACAGAGCAGACTGATAAACAGACCTCGGAGTCACCTCGCATGCAAAGTGATTCATGCTTAGCATGCAGACACCACAAGTGAGCTCCAGTATCCCCTTCTTAATGACTCCGCGTGAGTAGTCCGACCGCCTCACCCGCGAGGTGATAGGCATTCACCACCCCAGTGGGCTTGATCACGGCGAACAGAGGCAGCGACACGAGTTCGCCCTCATGCATCAACCTGAAAAGCGCAGCGCTCACATCGGGATACAGAGCCGCGTCCCATTGAACGGAAGCACGCGGGGGAAGACTCCTGCCGCCATGCACCGAGCCCCTGGCATGCCGAATTTCGATGCGCGAGACCCCAACTGCCAGGATGTAGAAGGAGACGACCACCGGCACCTGTGCAAGGAGGCGGCCGGGCATCGCCGACAGTCGGAATTCCTCGATTTGCCCTTCCGGGTAGGCCATCGCCGCCGCGCCACTCGATACGCCTTCCTGGCTCCAGCAAAGATCCTTCAACACCCCGAGCGCCTGAGCCCGCTCGACAGCCGAACTGACGTCATAGGGCGTTGCGCGCAGGGAACTCGCCTGCTCGTACAAGAGATCCAGCGTGGAGCGCAGAAAGGCCTCCACCGCCTGGGCCTCCCGTTGGAATTCATGCTCCGGCGCTGAGACGGATCCCTCACCGAATCCCAGCCCCATCTGTCCCGAGCACTCGAGAAGGAAAGCAATCGACAGGGTCTCGTCTTGAAGCACCACCTGCCCGTCCAGACGCCGCCCGAGCTTGAACGGAGCGAGCAAGGTCCGCATGTGATGTTCCAGGGTCGCCAGATCCTTCATGGCAAGGGGACCGGCCTTTCGGACAAGATCAATTTGAATGATCTTCTTGGGCGGCAGAACCATCCGACCTCCTCAGAAATTCGTCATAAGCGGCTGCGCATACCGCCACTGCACGCAGTGTGCGCAGGTCGCTGGATGCGGCGGGGGCACAGCGGGTGCCATCCGTGGGGTTGGCGAGCAGCAGCAGATACGAAGCCGGGCGGCTTCGCCTGACTCTGACCCGTTCGACCTGAGGCGTAGCGCCGTAGACACCCTCGAAGCGCGCTTGCGCCTTCATGACCGTCAGCGGCGCCAAAGCGGGTGCCCCCTCTTCTTGCGCGTACCGGATGACGAACCGATTGGCCGCAAATCCCGCCGACTTCAACACCCGCAGAGCTTCTCCCAAGAACCTGGCGGCACCGTCAAGATCGATACCAGAAGGACGTAGTGCGCCGCACACCGCAGCCAGCGCGGCGCGATCGACCGGCGTCTCCATCGCCGAAATCAGATTGTCCCAACCGGGCCTGGACAGCCGGCTGAAGTTCAGCGCCTCGGCCTTCCTTCTCCACGGGACCTTGCTCCCCATGGAACTTTCAAAGTCGCCTTGCAGCACCGCCAGAACTGCTTCAACGGAGTCCGCGGTGACACTGTTGCGCAAAGCCACAGAAGTCGGGTCGACCACCTCCGACAGATCGTGGGCGACCCGGACGAACTGGCGAAACCGAGAGATCGGCGCAGTGCTGATCGAGGCGCGGGCCGGTCCTGTTCGATGAGTTTCAATCAAACTCGGTGCCGTCCCCGTCGCTTCCACGATCTCTTGCCAGAGCGACCAAGCCTGAGCCCCCTTGCGATGCAGGCGTTGGCGCAGCGGCTCGGGACTGCACCCAATCCATCGGGCTGCATCGACGTGCCTTGTCAGATGCTTTTGGATTGCCTCGTCCGTCCAGTGGCGGAAGACGCGTTCGACCAAGTGTGCGTAGGTCGAAAACGTTGTGCCTACGCTCTTGTGGCCTGCCCAGGCCGTCAATTCCTGCAGGGGGTTGATCAGGGAGGAAACCTCGATCTCCAGCAACCTGCTCTCCACGCCTGCGGACAAAAAGGCGTGGCGCGTGGAGTGCACCACTACGGTGGGATCGCCTGTGACTGTCTTCAGCGCAGATGAATACACCCGATAGCACAGCCCGATCTTGAAGAGTCGTTTTGGCGCCGCCGGATCGCCGAACAACAGATCCTCGGTACTTGCTCCCTCCACACGCCGCCGCTCGAGCCAATCCAGCAGGAGCTGCACCTCTTGGACGCTCCCCACGGGCAAGATGCGTCGAGCGGATGGGGTCTTCAGAGGATGAAGCCCTCCGTGCGGGGCGACCGCAATCTCGACAGCACCTTCCAAGATCCGGATACTGCGCAACTGCAGGCCGACCAGCTCACCGAACCGCAGCGGCGTTTTGCGAAGCACGAAGTTCCAGACCGCGAGTTGATCCCGCACTCGAGGCTCGAAAGTGAGCCGCGCCACTTCGGCCTCCACCGCATCGAATTCATGTGGCCACACCACGTTCGCTCTGGGAGCACGAATCTGGGCATTTACCGCCCACAAACGCGGGATAGGCTTGGCATCGATGCTGCGCACCAGGTACCGCTGGAATGACGCGAGCGCAGGGCGCAGGTTGGCGTCATCGGATTCAGCGACGTCCAGGCCCTCGAAGAACTCCTCCCAGTCTTCGTCCGTCATGTCCAGCGGGGATTTCCCTGTCTCGCGCAGGGCGTTGTGCAGCTTCCGCGCCGCCGAGTTGAGGTAATTGGCCAGCGTCTTGACGCGGGGGTTCTTCTTACGCGCGCTTCCGAACGTGGCGATATCCAGCGTCCACCCCAGGAGCAACGCCTCGATGGGGCCAGCCGTTTTGAGCTTGTTGCCAAGATCCCGGAGGCGACCCACGAGAGATCTCCACGCGGCGGCGTCACTCAGCTGGACGCCCGTGCCAATGAGACCCGAGCAGGCTTTCAGCAGCTCGTCCACAAACCAGGCACCGCTGAGCTGT
Organism: Burkholderiales bacterium; assembly: GCA_028868995.1. Taxonomy (GTDB): domain Bacteria; phylum Pseudomonadota; class Gammaproteobacteria; order Burkholderiales; family Burkholderiaceae_C; genus Ramlibacter. Next base: position 15,185 of record JAGWTH010000004.1, read on the forward strand.
TTCTCCCCCGAGTAGACCGCTTCAGCAATGCTCTCCTGCACTTCGGCAAGCTCAGGTTCGAGCGCTGCATCCAGTTCAGGCGAAGGCACCGGGAGCCCAAAGCGGCGCAGCCACGCCGTATCCGGCAGCAGCGTGAGCCGCACGAGGCCGGTCAAATGAGCCACCACAGGCATCGGCAGATGCAGGTATTGCCAGGCTGCCCGATCCCAAAGCATCTCTTGCAGACGGGCGTCGATTCGGCCGGTCTGTCGAAACGGATAGATCTGAGCGGCGTTGCGGCTGAATGAGTCGATCGTCGCCTGCCACTTCACCTTCTCGGGGTCAACCTTCTTCAGGGCAAGAACGGTCAGGGGCGACAGCTTGCAACGACGCATTTCATTGCCGACCTTCCAGCTGACGTAGTACCCATCCGGCAGGATCGTCGGGTTAGAGGTGGCCGCCAGCATGGGGTGGACGTCTTCCACTGCCACGTCTTCGAGGGCGACGACGCATGCGACCATCTGTTCCGCTACGCCCAAGCGCTGAAACGCGGGCGACTGTCGCACGAGCGCATCCAGAAAGGAGTCGAATGCGGCCACCTCCTGGGCGGCTTTCGCGGTCACGGTAATCAGAGCCTCGCCATCTTCTTGCGTCGGCCTCTCGATTTGGAGTCGACCTCCCGCGATGGCGACGAGTTTGGAGGTCGTGCCTTCAGACTTCATTGCGCTGGCTCCGAGACAGCCCCTGCACGGGAAGGAAGCCAAGACGCACCGCGATCTCGTCCATCATTCTCGCGACATGACCGACCCCCGCGAGCTGAACGACGCTGGCGAATCCCGAAGCTCGCATCGTGTTCTCGATCTGGTGCCTCATGGCAGCATCGATGAGATCAGAGGACGCCCCCAGCAGGCGCAACTCGTTGGGCATGAAGTGTCGAAAGACATCCCCATTAACCAAGATCCCCTCGGGCAGGTTGTGCAAGATGTCTGCGGTGCCGACGTCTTCGATTCCCTGCGTTGTGATCCTGAAGAACAGAGGGACCGGATCGTTGCGCTCGATGGCAGTGCATCGTTTGAAAACCGGATGAGCGGCAGGCCAGCCGAGCTTCTTCAGACGTGCCACGAGCGCTCTCAGGTGAGACCTCCAGAGGCTGATCTGCTCCTGCAAGACACGCGGCAAGGGAATGGGAGTGAAGCCGCCCAACGGACCCACGCGCTTGTCCAGCAAAGTCGCAAACTTCACGCCGACCTGGTAGACATCAGCCGTGAAGGCAAATTTGTTGGCCCTGCGGGCACAGGTGAACAGCGCGGTGCGCTCGGCGCTGACAATTGCGTATGCGTTGTGATGCTCGAGGAGGCCCGCCTGCGTGTACCGCTTGCCGACAGCCTTCTCGGAAAGGCTCTCGCGGTGAGCGGCATCGATGCGCTGCACGGTCGCGGCTGTGGGCGTCACCATGGATCCCACTGCCATTCCGGTGCACTCGGCGTTCTCTACCGGCAGCCCCCACCCCCAGTGCCGAAAGAGCTTGGTCGCCGCCGCCCAGATTTCACTTCGACCAACAGTGGTGTAGCTGGGCTTGGAAGTGCCGATCAGCCTGAAGTCGGCCACGGTATAGGCAGCTAACGTCCTGTCGATGTCGGCCAGGAGAGCAGCCTTGCCGCGCGATTCCAGAAGACGCGCAATCGATGGCGCGACCTGGGCGTCCGTGGACAAGCCCGGCACGGGATCACGGCTGCTGATGTCTTTGTCAACCAGGAGATCCCGCACGCAGCGCGCCGTCGGGTTCAGTGCGACGAGCTTGCACGCCTGAGTCGCGAGCAGTTGCGGATAAGGGCGCGTGAGGATCAGGCTGGCGGGCACGTGGCCGGGCTTGGCCTTAGCCAGTTGGGGAAACACAGGGGTGAGGTCGAGCTTGATCAGCCCCCCCGGCACATCTTGGACACCGATCCACTCGCCCCGCACGCAATGCTCGAAGGGCAAGTCGAGGGCCACATCGAAGGCCACGCCCTGGAAGAACGCGCAAGCCACGGCGACTGCCTGCGGATTACCCGCTTCGACCTGATCGACCAGGCAAAGCATCGCAGCAGTCAACTCGGCCTCGGTCATCTGCCGCAGACCTCCAGCCGCGGTTCGGGCCGCCTCGTAGCGAGGGGTCAGTTGGCCAGCCAGCGAGACCAGGATGCGCGTGGCGATCAGAAGCTCTTCCTTGCCGCCGGGCGCCTGGGCAGCCACAGCGCAAAGGGAGACTTCGGAAATCAGACGGTCGGCATACGCGTATGCGCCAGCCCCACAATCGCCGGAGGCGAGGAAGTCCCCGCATTGCTTTGCAACCCCCGGCCGGAACACCTCCTCCAGCACGAAGCAGCGGGAAAGTTCGGCTCCGGCGGCCAGCAGCACAGGCGTCGGGGACGTCGGACTCAGTCTCGCCAGCATGTCCCAGACTCGGTATTTCGTCCTCAGCCCCGCCATGAGGAGCTGATGCACGGCGCTATCGTCTTGCGGCAATTCTGCCGCTGCGGCATTCAGGTCCTCGATGAAGGCCGTCAAGGTGGCAGCAGGCGTACCGATCCGCGAGGTGACAGCGTTCAGGGCCTGTACGGCGCCGTGCACAGCGTTACCGAGAACGGGGTGATCTGCCGGAGCGGGGGCGAGCGCGCACAAGCGGATGACTGCCGCGGCCGGCTTCGACATACCACTCAAGTCCACATTGATCAGTCGAGGTGGAGCGACAAGTTCAGGCATAGGAATCTCCAGGCGCACGATGGCCGCGTGCGGCAAGAACACGAAAAGGGCATAGGGGCGCCACCCTGGGCCAGTCAGGGCGACAACGGAGCGCGCAGCCAACAGGGCTGCTGCTCCCTAGGGAGATTCCTGGCGAGGCAATGCCCCCACAGGTGGATCGACACGCACGCGTGCCGATCAGGCCTTACCGCCAACAGCGGTTTGCTTGGTCCCGCATGCGGGGAATCAGGTGATGGCGCCTACCTGACCAAGCGAGTTGATTGACATCACGGGTTAGATGACCGGATGTCGGGTTGTCCGGGTTGCACTGTAAGAAGAGGCCGATAGTCACGCAAGCGATCAGGGCCTGTCTTGCCCGGACGCTTCGCTTTTGGCGCGGCCGCGTGACAGCCGAGCGGATTCGTGTGCATCATCCGGCGCCAGATGTCACGCGGCCGCGGCCCATCATCTTCAATAAAAACAACGACTTGCGACGAACGGCAACTTTAGGATTGCTGTTGGCTAAAGCGGATGTACATCAATTTTTCTGGGCCTCCGAAGCCGCAGTCCGCAGGCGCCGCATCTGTTGTCCTGCGGTATGCTCGGCGCGCCTCCCGCACCCATGGATTCCGCGCCCTGGCCGATGCCCTGAACGTTCGCCTGGCACGACAGACGTATGCACTCCTTCTTTCCGGCTCTTGGCATCGCCCTGGCGAACAACGTCGACAATCTCGGGGCGAGAATCGCCTACAGCCTCGGCGGGATCAAGATCAGCCTTCCCGTCAATCTCTGGGTGGCGGCCATCACGTTCGTCATCTCCCTGCTGGCTGCATTCCTGGGCGCCGAGTTGACGCAGGCCCTGGGCAGGTCGTTCTCCTCGTGGACCGCCATGGCGCTGCTGGTCGCCCTGGGCGCATGGATGATCGTCCAGCCTCGCCTGAGCGCCCGCCGCGGTACCGACGATGCCCGCGAAGAGCGCGGCACCGTCCTGGGCATCTTCCTGCGTCCGGAGACGGCGGACCGCGACGACTCCAAGCACATCGACCTGAAGGAAGCCACGCTCCTCGGGATCGCCTTGTCGATCAACAATGTGGGCGGGGGGATGAGCGCCGGGATGCTGGGACTGGATCCGTTCCTGATCGGGGCCTTGTCCGCCGCGCTCAGCTTCCTTGCCCTGTGGGCGGGAAATTACGTGGCGGAGCTCTTCGCCCGAGGCAAAGGCGACCGCAGGATGACCACGATCGCTGGCATCCTGCTGATCGCGCTCGGGCTTCACCAGGTCTTCTAAGGTTTAAGGGTCCCCTGGCCCACGAAAACTTCTTTCCTGCAGGGTTCCAGGGTTGACGCACCAGACTGCAGCCGGCTCAGTCCAGCAGCCGCCTGGCCTCGGCAACCACTCCCGCCGCCGTGATCCCGAAACGCTCGTAGAGCGCCTCGGCCGGCCCCGATGCGCCGAACCCGAGCATGCCCACGAACCCGCCCCGGTCGCCGAGGTAGCGGTCCCAGCCGAAACGCACCGCCGCTTCGACAGCCACGCGCACCGGATTGGCGCCGAGAACGGCCGCACGGTACGCCGGCTCCTGTTCATCGAAGCGCTCGCAGCAAGGCATGGACACCACCGCGGTGGGGACGCCATCCGCCTGCAACCGCTCGCGCGCCTGAAGTGCGATGCGCACTTCGGAGCCGGTCGCCAGCAGCGTGACCGCGCGCGGGCCGCCCTCCGCTTCCGCGAGCACGTATGCACCCCGGCGAGAGAGGTTCTCGTCCCGATGCCCGCGCCTGACCAGGGGCAGCGCCTGGCGTGCGAACACCAGCGACACCGGTCCTTGCCGATGCTCCAGCGCGATCTCCCAGCACTCGGTGGCTTCGACCGCGTCGGCGGGACGCAGCACCAGCATGTTGGGCATAGCGCGCAGCGACGCCAGGATCTCGACCGGCTGGTGCGTCGGGCCGTTCTTGCCGACGCCAATCGAGTCGTGGCTGAATACGAACTTCACGGGGAGCCGCATGAGGGCGGCCATCCGCATCGCGGGCCGCTCGTAGTCGGAGAAAGCGAGATAGGTCACCGCCAGCGGCAACACGCCGCCGTGAGCCGCCATGCCGTTGGCCATCGCGCCCATCACGTGCTCGCGCACACCGCAGTGCAAGTAGGCGCCACCTCGATGCGTGGCGGTGAACGCCTGAAGCCGCCGCTTGTGGCTGGTGGGCGCTTCCAGGTCGGCGCAACCCACCATGCGTTCCGGCAAAACGTCGGTGAGCAGATCGTTGATCTCGGCCGAGACCGTGATGCCGCCCGGCACGTCCTGGCGTTCCTGCGCCTGGCGCTTATAGGCCAGCAGAACGTCGCGCCAGCCGGGAGGCAATTCGCCCGCGAGCACCCGATCGAACTCCGCACGCTCGGCTTCGGGGAGTGCGGCGCGGCGCTCCTGCCAACGCGCATGCGCCTCGGCGCCCCGCTGGCCGGCCGCGCGCCATTCGCAAAGCACGGGCGCTGGGACCTCAAAGGGCGCATACGGCCAGTCGAGTTCGCGGCGCGCGATCTCCGCGTCCTCGGGAAAGAGGCGGCCGCTGTGTCCGCCCCGCTGCCCCTGTAGGCGCGCGATGCCGCGCGCGATCACGGTGCGGCAGGCGACCAGCGACGGCCGCGGGTCGCGCCGCGCCGCGTCCAGCGCGGCCGAGACAGCCTCGAGATCATGTCCGTCGACCTGCACGACGTGCCACTGCGCCACGCGGAAGCGTTCGGCCACGTCCTCGCTGATCGAGAGCGACGTGCTGCCGTCGTCGGTGATGCGGTTGTCGTCCCACAGCAGCACCAGCTTGCCGAGCTGCAGGTGGCCGGCCAGCGAGATCATCTCCTGGCCCACGCCTTCCTGCAGGCAGCCGTCGCCGACGAATGCATAGGTGAAGTGGTCCACCAGGCCGCCGCCGAAGCGGGCGTTCAGGTAGGCCTCGGCCACCGCCATGCCGAAGGCGTTCGCGATGCCCTGGCCCAGTGGGCCGGTGGTTACCTCGACGCCATGCGCCGGCGCGATCTCGGGGTGCCCTTCGCAGCGCGAGCCCAGCTCGCGGAAGCTCTTGATCTGTTCGATCCCGATGCGCTCATAGCCGGTGAGGTGCAGCAGCGCATAGAGCAGCATGGACCCGTGCCCGTTGGAGAGCACGACACGATCGCGATCCGGCCAAGTGGGGTCGCTGGCGAGGAACTTGAGATGGCGCGTGTAGAGTGCCGTCGCGATCTCTGCCATCCCCAGCGGCACGCCCTGGTGCCCCTCGGTGGCCCGCACGATGGCGTCGATGGCAAGGAAACGGATGGCGTTGGCGAGCTGGGAGGTCATGGATCTCGAGGTGCGCAAATGCGTCCCGCGCCGCCTGGCACACTGCCGGGCGGCGGGACAGACACGAAGGCTGATGAAGGGAAGCGCGTCAGGCCAGCGCGCCGGAGTTTTGCTCCAGCAGCTTCCAGGCCTCGTCGCCGAATTTGCCCCGCCAGTCCTTGTAGAAGCTCGTCTTGGCCAAGGCAGCCTTGAAGGCCTTCTTGTCCACGTCGGCGAATTGCAGGCCCTTGCCTTGCAGGTCCGCGCGAAGCGATTTGCTCAGTGCCGCGGTGTCAGCGCGCTCATCGTTCGCGGATCGGTCGAATTCGCGGTAGACGATGGCTTGGACATCCTTCGGCAGGCGTTCGACCGCCTTGCGGTTGCCGAGGATCCAGTAGGCGTCCCAGACATGATTGGTGAGGCTGCAGTACTTCTGCACTTCGTACAAGCGCGCGGTGGCGATGATGGCCAGAGGATTCTCCTGCCCTTCGACCAGCTTGGTCTGCAGCGCCGAATAGACCTCGTTGAAGTTGATCGGGGTCGGGCTGGCGCCCAGCGCGGTGAAGAGGCTCGAGAGCATCGGCGCCGCGGGAACCCGCAGCTTGACGCCGCGCAGGTCCTCCGGACTGTTGATCGGCTTCGTCGACATCGTCACCTGCCGGAACCCGTTGTCCCAGGGCTTGGACATCGTGAGCAGGCCCACCTTCTCGACTTGCGCGCGCACGTAGTTGCCCAGAGCGCCGTCCATGGCGCGCCAGACATGGTCGTAATCGTCGAAGGCGAAGCCCGTGTTGACAATGCCGGCCGCTGGCACCAGCGTGGAGAGTACAGAGCTTGCCTGGTTGAAGAACTCGACGCCGCCATTGCGCACCTGCGACATGAGGTCGGTGTCCGAGCCGAGCTGGTTGGCCGGAAAGAGGCGGATGTCCAACCTTCCGTTGGTCGCCGCCTTGATGCGGTCGATGGCCTCCTGGGCGCGCTTGTTCACCGGATGGCTCGGATCCTGCCCGGTCGCCAGCTTGTAGGTGAATTCGGCCGCGCTGGCGCGCCGCGGCAGGATCGTGAACAGGGGAAGCGCCGCGGCGCCGGTGAGGACGTGCCGACGCGAAATGCGGGGCAAAAGGCTTTTTTCCTGGGTCATCGCTTGTCTCCGATGCGGGTGGTGAAGGAAGGTTTGCGCCGGATGCGCCGGCGCGCGTGTTGCTCTGTACGGGGTCAGTGGATCAACATTCCGCCGTTCACGTCAAGCGTCACGCCGGTGCAGTACTTGGCGAGCGGACTGGCGAGGAAGACGACACAACCCGCGACGTCGGCGGGTTCGCCGATGCGATTGAGGGGGATCTGCTCCAGGATGCCCTTCATGCGATCGTCCGGGATCAAGCCCTTGTTGATGTCGGTGGCGATCAGGCCCGGCGTCACGCAGTTCACTCGAATTCCGTCGACGCCGAATTCGCGCGCCATCGCGCGGGCCAGGCCCAGCACGCCAGCCTTGGCCGCGGAGTAGTGGGGGCCGCCCAGGATGCCGCCGCCGCGCTGCGCCGACACCGAGGAGATGCAAACGATCGCGCCGCCCTTGGCCCTCTGCATGGCAGGGATCACCGCCTGCGACATATGCAGCGTGCCGCGCAGGCTGACGTCCAGTACCGCGTCGTAGTCCCGGTCCGTGATGTCGGCCGTCTTGCGCGGCTGCGTGATGCCGGCGTTGTTCACGAGGATGTCGATGCGGCCGCACTGCTGCATAACCGAGGCCGCGGCTCGTTCGCACGAAGCCTTGTCGGTGACGTCGGCCACGATACCGATGTGCTGGGGCCCAAGACGTGCGGCGGCAGCTGCCGGCTCCGCCCGCTCGAGATCGAGGATCACGACGCGCGCGCCCTGCGCGGCCATCATGCGGGCCGTGGCGAAACCCAGGCCGTTGAGGCCGGCGCCGCCGGTGATCATGGCCACTTTGTCTGCGAGAAGCATGCTCTGTACTCCGTTGATGGAAGGAAGTGCGGGAAGGAGGAGTGGACTCAGCCGAGCCAGCCCCGGATGCGGGATGCGAGCGCGTCGCGGCTGATGCCGTAGCGCTCGTGCAGCGTTGGCAGCGCGCCCGCATCGAGGAAAGCGTCGGGCAGGCCCGCGAGCTGGAAGCCGGCCGGCTGCACGCGGTGGCGCAGCAGCGTGGAAGCCACCGCCTCGCCCAGGCCGCCCACCACCGAATGGTTTTCGGCGACCACCACCAGCCGGTGGCGGTAGCGCACCGCCTCGACGATCGCCGCTTCGTCCAGCGGCTTGATGGTGGGGCAGTGCAGGACGGCGACGCCGATGTTGTCTTCCGCCAGCGCCTGCGCCACCTCGAGCGCGCGCATGGTCATGAAGCCGCTGGCGATCACCAGCACGTCGTTGCCGTCGCGCAGCAGCTTGGCCTTGCCCAGCTCGAAGCGGTAGTCGTATTCGTCCAGCACCAGCGGCACGTTGCCGCGCAGCAGGCGCATGTAGACCGGGCCCTTGTGCGCGGCGATCTGCGGCACGGCCTGCTCGATGTCCAGCGCGTCGCACGGGTCGACGATGGTCAACCCCGGAATGCCGCGCATCATGGCGATGTCCTCGGTGGCCTGGTGGCTCGGCCCGTAGCCCGTGGTGAGCCCGGGTAAGGCACAGCACATCTTCACGTTGAGGTTCTCTTCGGCGATCACCTGGTGGATGAAGTCGTAGCCGCGCCGGGTGCCGAAAACGGCGTACGTCGTGGCGAACGGCACGAGGCCCTCCTTCGCCATGCCGCCGGCGGCCGCCATCAGCAACTGCTCCGCCATCCCCATCTGGTGGAAGCGTTCGGGGAAGGCCTGCGCGAACAGGTGCAAGTCGGTGTACTTGGCCAGGTCGGCGGTGAGGCCGACCACGTCGGGCCGGCTCGCGCCGAGCTCCACCAGCGCCTTCCCGAAGGGCGCGGCCTTGACGCGCTGCCCTTCGGCCGCGATGGAGGCGATCATCGCCGAGGTGGTCAGGCGCTTCTTCGGGGCGACGGCGGTGTTCAAGCGAGGACTCCTTCGTTCTGCAGCTGGTCGAGCACCTCGATGGCCTGCTGCCATTCGGGGGGGTCGACGCGGATGAAATGGTTCTTGTCGCGCGCCTCGAGGAAGGGCACGCCCTTGCCCATGAGCGTGTCGAACAGGATCACGCGCGGCTGCGGCGTGGCGAGGCCGCGTGCGGTGTCGAAGGCGTGCAGCACCGCGGGCAGATCGTTGCCGTCGACGCGCTGCACGTGCCAGCCGAAGGCGGTCCACTTGTCGGCGAGCGGCTCGAAGCCCAGCACCTTGCCCGACGGGCCGTCGGCCTGCTGCTTGTTGATGTCGACGAGGCAGATCAGGTTGCCCAGGCCATGGTGGGCGGCGCCCATGGCGGCCTCCCACGTCGCGCCTTCGTCGAGCTCGCCGTCGGACATCGAGTTGTAGACGAAAGCAGGGTTTTTCTTGTGGCGCAGCGCGAGCGCCATGCCCACGGCGATGGCCAGGCCCTGGCCCAGCGAGCCGCCGGAGATCTCCATGCCGGGCGTGTACGTCGCCATTCCCGACATCGGCAGGCGGCTGTCGTCGCTCCCGTAGGTCTCGAGTTCCGACTCCGGCAGGATGCCGGCCTCGATCAGCGCCGCGTAGAGCGCGATCGCGTAGTGGCCGTGCGAGAGCAGGAAGCGGTCGCGGCCCTCCCACGCCGGCTCGTCGGGGCGATAGCGCAAGGCGTCGCCGTAGGCCACCGCGAGCACGTCGGCCCAGCCCAGGGCCTGGCCGATGTAGCCCTGGCCCTGGACTTCGCCCATGCGCAGGGCGTAGCGGCGGATGCGGTAGGCCCGCTCGCGGAGTTGCTGGATGCGATCAGACATGAAGGTCCTTGTGGGGGAATGGGGGCGGCCACGCTCAGTGCAGGAGGCCGATGGAGAACCAGGGCACGAAGGCGACGATCAGCAGGCCCACCAGCAGCACGCCGAGATACGGCCAGATGCGGCGCAGCGCGGCGTCGGGGTTCACGCGGCCGATCGTGCAGGCCGCGTAGTAGCCCAGGCCGAAGGGCGGCGCGAACAGGCCGATGCCCATGGCGAGGATCACGACCATCGCGTAGTGCACTTCGTGCACGCCCAGCGCCTTGGCCACGGGGAACAGCAGCGGCGCGAACAGAACCATGGCCGGGATGCCCTCGAGGACACTGCCCAGCACCACGAAGGCGGCGATGGACACGAGCAGGAAGCCGTACTTGCCGCCGGGCACGCTCGTCATCAGGTGCGCAAGGCTGTGGGAGAAGCCCGATTGCGTGAGCGCCCACGACATGGCGGTGGCGGTGCCGATGATGAACAGGATGGCTCCGGCCAGGCAGGCCGTGTCCACGAGCATCGGGTAGACGCGACGCCAGTCGAAGCGGCGGTAGATCAGCAGGCCGGCCACGACCACGTAGGCGATGCCGACCGTCGACACCTCGGTGGCGGTGGCGACGCCTTCGACGACGGCGGTGCGGATCAGCACCGGCAGCGCCAGCGCGGGCAGCGCGACGAGGAAGGTGCGGCCGATGACGGCTGCAGGCGCGCGCTTGCGTTCGTGCCCCACCTCCGCACTGCGAACGCGCGCCAGCACCGCCAGCAGCACGGCGAGCACCACGCCGGGCAGGATGCCGCCGGTGAAGAGAGCGCCGATGGAGATGCCGGCGACCGAGCCGATCGTGATGAGCACCAGCGAAGGCGGGATCGTTTCGGCCATCGCGCCCGATGCGGCCAGCAACGAGATGAGTTCACCTTCGTGGTTGCCGCGGCGCTTCATCTCCGGCAGCAGCACCGGCGCCACGGCGGCCATGTCCGCTGTCTTCGCGCCCGAGATGCCGGACACCAGCAGCATCGCGCCGAGCAGCACGTAATTGAGGCCGCCACGCACGTGCCCCAGCAGCGAGGCCAGAAAGTCCACCATGGCCTTCGCCATGCCCGTCATCTCCACCAGATGACCGACCAGGATGAAGAGCGGCACGGCCAGCAGGATCAGCGAGCTCATGCCTTCGTCCATGCGGCCGCTCACGACTTCCAGCGGCGTGGAACTCGTGCACAGCAGGAAGGCGACCGTTGCGAGCCCGAAGCAGAAGGCGATGGGCACCCCCAACAGCACGCCAGCGCCGAGCAGCACGGCGAAGAAGATCACGAGATTCCAGTTGCCGATGCCCTGCAGCCAGTCCGCGCCGAGGTACAGCGCACCCGCGAGCGCCGCGAGGGTGACAGCCACACCCGCGAGGTCGGCCAGACCGACGCGCGTGAGGCGCAGCAGTCCGATGGCGATCATGCAGGCGCTGCCGACCGGCACGGCGGCCGCGCGGATCGACCCGGGCCAACCGAGTGCCGGCGTCTGCACCACCCACTCGTCCCGCGCGTAGTCAACCATCGGGCCTGCCAGGATCACGAGGAACAGGCAGGGAGCGGCAATGGCCAGCGCCTCGGCCCAGGCCTGCGCGCGCGGGCTCCAGCGCGCGACCAGCGCCGTGGTGCGCATGTGCGCGCCGCGCTGCAGGGCGATGGCGGCTCCCAGGTTGGCGAGCCACAGGAACAGGATGGACGCCAGTTCGTCGGCCCAGGGCAGCGGGCTGTCGAAGACGAAGCGCATGACGACACCGGCGAGCAGCACCAGCACTTCGCCCACTACCAGCGCCGCGGCCGGCACCTCGATGGCGATGCGCAGCCAATGCTCGGCGCGCGCGGCGAGGGACATGCCTTCGCCGAGCGGAGCAGTCGGCAGCAAGAGGCCCTGAGTCATGCTTGTCTCCTTGGGTGGATGCGGGGGTGGTGGGCCACCTCCCTTTCGATGGGTGCGCATCTTCGGTGCGCGCCATCATGAAGACAAGCGAAGTGTGATCAGGTTAGGATGACATTCCTTCATGCAACCACAGGGTTGACCCGATGCCGAGTGTGCCGCCCCTGAGCAACCTCCTGGCTTTCGAGGCCGTAGCGCGGCGCCGCAGCTTCGCGCACGCCGCGTCGGAACTTCACCTCACCGCCTCGGCCATCAGCCACCAGGTGGCGCGGCTCGAGGCGCAACTCGGCGTGCGCCTCCTGGAGCGCAGCGCGCACGGGGTGCGCCTGAGCACCGCCGGCGAGCAGTACCTCGGACGGATCAGCGGCGCCCTTTCAGCACTGGTGGCGGCGAGCGACGACGTGCAGCAGGGCGTGCGGGACAGCCTGTACGTGCACTCCACGCCCAGCTTCGCCAGCCTGTGGCTCATGCCTCGCCTGCACGCCTTCGCCCAGGCCCACCCCGGCATCGCGCTGAACCTCTCGGCGGCGCACACGCACAGCGACTTCGCGCTCGGCCAGGCGGACCTGGACATCCGCTATGGCGTGCCGCAATGGCCGAACCTCGTCGTCGAGCCGCTGTTCGAGGAACGCATCGTGCCGCTGGCCAGCCCCGCGTTCATCCGGGAGCATCGGCTGAAGCGGCCCGAGCAACTGCTGCAAGTGCCGCTCATCCAGAGCAACGTCAGCGTGGTCCAGTGGTCCGACTGGTTCGGCGCGCACAGCGACCGCCACGCACCGGATCGCTTTACGCTGCGGTTCGATCGCGCGCACATGTCGCTCGACGCGGCGGCGCAGGGGCTGGGCGTGGCACTGGAGAGTTCGACCATCGCTGCGCGGCACATCGCCGAGGGCAGACTGCGGATCGTGTTCAGTTCGGACAAGGCGGTGCGCGTGAAGGCGCACTTCCTCGTGTATCCGGCCAGGCACGCCAGGAGGCCGCCCGTGGAAGCCTTCCTCTCCTGGCTGCACGGGGCGGCGGCGCAGGGCTAGCCCGAGACGTGTCCAGAGCGCAACGCCAGCGGCCCACGCAGGCTTCCGCCGCATTGCTGCCCGAGCGCCTTGGGCTGCCCGGCTTTGTCGGACCATGCATGACTTTGGATTGATCAGGCCATGGGAGGGCAATTCTCAGGCCGATCAAAATGCGGGGAATCAGATCACGCAACCGGAGCCACTTCCATTCACCAGGACGTCGACGAACAATGCGGACGGCCGACACCCATCTGAACCTGCTGCGGCAGCAGGTGCGCGCTGCACCGGCCGCCCCCGGGGTGTACACGTTCTACGGGGAGCGCCAGGACCTGCCGCTGTACATCGGCAAGAGCGTCAACCTGCGCTCGCGCCTGCTGTCCCACCTGCGCGACCCGGGCGAGGCGAGGATGCTGGCGCAGGCCCGGCGGATCCACTGCGTCCGCACGGCCGGCGAGATCGGCGCCCTGCTGCTCGAAGCCCGGATGGTCAAGCAGAAGCTGCCGCTGTTCAACCAGAAGTTGCGCCGCAATCGCGCGCTGTGCAGCCTGCGCTGGACGGGGGAGCAGCCCGAAGTGGTCGACACCCGCAGCGTGGACTTCGCGCGTGAAGACCACCTGTACGGAATCTTCGCCACGCGTCAGTCCGCGGTGCAGAAGCTGCGCGACCTGGCCGACGAGCATCGGCTTTGCTGGGGGCTCCTGGGCCTGGAGAAGCTCGTCCCCGGACGCCCGTGTTTTCGCTCGATGATCGGCCGCTGCGCCGGCGCGTGCAAAGGCAGCCAGGGTCGCGACGAGCATCGGCGCAAGCTGCTCGCCGCGCTCGAACACATGCAGCTGCGGTGCTGGCCTTACGAAGGCGCCGTCGGCCTGATGGAGTCCGGCGGCGACCTCGAGCAGATCCACGTCGTGCGCAACTGGTGCTACCTGGGCAGCGCCGCGAGCCTGGACGAGGCCCGGGAACTGAGCCGCGTCGCCGCCGGCTTCGATGCCGATGGCTACAAGATCCTGGTGGGTCCCATCCTGAGCGGGTCGGCCAGGGTCGTGGAGATCTCCTGATCGCTCCACTGGCCGGCAACCGGCTCCGGCCCCGGCCGCCGGCCAGCCGCCGCTAAGAAAACGATAAGCCGCCCGGCCCACCATGGAGCCTCCATCCAGGAGGTTTGCCATGCACCACGAACTCAAGATCTTCGCCGGCCAGTGGCTGCGCGCCGTCCTCATCGCGCTCGTGCCGGTGGTCCTGACGGCCTTCGTCACCATCCCGTGGAACCTGGGCAAGCACCCGGGTGAGCCGGCGATGCGAGTCGCTTCGGCCGAAAGGCACATGACCTGAGGAACCGGGGGCGCGAAGGACGCGCCCTCTCAACCGAGCAGCGCGGGGTTGCCTTGCCAGACCACCCAGTTCAGCGCGGTGGCGAATCCGATCCAGCCCAGGTAAGGCAGCAGCAGTGCCGCCGCCGCCCGGTCGGCGCGCCAAAACGCCACGATCGTGGCGATCACCAGGGCATCCAGCAGCAGGATGTCCGCGAACGCGACGCCGCCGAGGTGCCAAGCGAAGAAGAGCCAGGACCACAGCACGTTGGCGGCGAGCTGCGCGAGGAACAGCGCCAGCCCGGGCTGGCGCTGCGCGAGTGCCGTCGCGACGCGCCATGCCGCCACCCCCATCATCAGGTAGAGCGCCGTCCACACCGGCCCGAAGATCCCGGCCGGCGGCGCCCAGGACGGGCGGGACAGTTGCGCGTAGAAGCTCGCGGCTTCCCGCGAAGCGAGGGCCCCGAGTGCGCCGGCGGCGATCACCAGCGCGAGCCAGGGCAGCAGCGAGGCCACCGTGCGTTGCTTCATTCGTGCGAGCGTAACAGGCCGGGGGGCCGGGGTGCGTTCGCCAGCAGCTGTTCGAGCCGCTCGATGCGATGGCGGTGGGCGGTGGTGATGGCGTAGAAGCGCTCCTGCAGCTGGGTGGACCGGCCCACGGTCACGAGCGCGCCCGAGCGCAGTTCGTCCTGCACCACCACCTCGGGCAGCACCGTGAGCCAGCCGCTGTCCCGCGCGATCAGGCGCAGCATGGCCATGTCGTCGACCTCGGCCCGCAGGCGGGGCTTCACGCCGGCGGAGAGGCACAGCGCGTCGAATTGCGCCCGCAGGGCGTGCCGGGGCCCGGGCAGCACGACGTCCACGCCGTCCAGGTCCTCGGGGATGCGCAGGCTGCTGTCCTTCCACGCGCCGGCCGGGCCGACCAGCGAGATCGCCTGGCTGCCCAGGAAGCGGCAGTGCAACGGGCGGTCGGCCTCCGCGGCGACCGGCTCGTTGGCCAGCACCACGTCGAGCTGGTGCTGCACCAGCCGCTCCAGCAGTCCCTCCAGCAGGCCCGACTCCAGCGTCAGCACCACCGAGGGGTCGGCGAGCAGGGGGCGGATCCAGTTCTCCTGGTAGTTGCGCGAGAGCGTGGCCACGCTGCCCACGCGCAGCCGCAGCATCCCCTCGCTGCGGCCCTGCAGCCGCCCCAGCATTTCCTGGCCCAGGCCGAAGATGTTCTCGGCATAGGACAGCACCAGCTGACCGGTGTCGGTCAGCACGAGCCGCCGACCCTCCCGCTCGAACAGGGGCTCGCCCAGGCGGTCCTCCAGCTGCCGGATCTGGGCGGAGAGCGCGGATTGCGAGATGTGCAGGTCCTGCGCCGCGCGCGTGAGGTGCCCGGTGCGTGCGACCCGCCAGAAATAGAGCAAGTGGTGGAAGTTCAGCTGCTCCAGGTTCATCGTTCTGTTTTGTGAATTTAAAGGTTCACATCAATGTATTTTACAGAATCATTCCAGGGCAGCACCATGGCGCCCATCCGATTCGAAGCTGCTCTCCCATGGATTTCCCCCCTGTCCTGACCTGGGCCGTCATCCTGGCCCCCGCTGCCCTGATGGCCGTGACTGCAACCTGGCCGCAACCCCGCGACGGGCGGGCCGAGCCGCCCTGGCGGCGGTTCCGGCTTCTTTCAGGCGCGGCGCTGGCGTGCGCACTGGCCGCGCTCGCCCTGACCTCGACGGGGCTTTCCGGCCAGCCCGCCACCGGGCCGTCGCCGTGGCTGGAACCCACTGCGCTGGGGGCCGGGCTGGCGCTGCTCGTGCAGTTGCTGGGCACCGTCATCGGCGTCTTTTCCGGCCGCTACCTGCAAGGCGAGACCGGGCAGCCGCGCTACGTCGCCGCGCTCGCGGGGGTCCTGGCCGCCGTGCACGTGCTGCTGCTGGCCGGCCACTGGCTGGTGCTGATCGCCGCCTGGGCTGCGGTGGGCGTGGCGCTGCAGCGGCTGCTGTGCTTCTACCCCGACCGGCCGTTCGCCCTGCTGGCCGCGCACAAGAAACGCCTGGCGGACCGCCTCGCGGATGTCCTGCTCCTCGTCGCGGCCGCCCTGGCCTGGTCGGACGTGGGCAGCGGCTCGCTGGCCGACCTGCGGCAGCACCTGGCGCAGGCCGGCGCCTCGCCCCTGCTGCAGGCGAGCGCCGGGTGCCTGGCCTTCGCGGTGGTCCTGCGCACCGCGCTGCTGCCCGCGCATGGCTGGCTGATCCAGGTGATGGAGGCGCCGACGCCGGTCTCGGCGCTGCTGCACGCGGGCGTCGTCAACCTGGGGGGCTACGTGCTGATCCGGTTCGCACCGCTGCTGGAGGCCGCGGCCGTGGCGCGCTGGCTGCTGGTCGGCTTCGGGCTGGGCACGGCGCTGCTCGCGGGGCTGGTGATGCTCACGCGCGTGAGCATCAAGGTGCGGCTGGCCTGGTCGACGGTGGCGCAGATGGGGTTCATGGTGCTCGAATGCGGCCTGGGCCTGTACACGCTGGCCGCGCTGCACCTGATCGGCCATTCGCTCTACAAGGCCCACGCCTTCCTGTCCGCATCGAGCGTGGTGCGCGACACCCGCCTGCGGGGCATGCAGGGCTCGTCCGCGTTCTCGCCGTGGAGCCTCGTGGCCGCTCCCGTGCTTTCCGCCTCGATCGTCTGGCTGGTGCCGGGCCCCGGTGCCCACGCCGCCTGGCCCTGGTGGTGGAGCGGGATCCTGGCCCTGGCCTGGGCTCCCCTGCTGTGGCTGCCCGCGCGGCGCGGCGGCGATGCGTCCGCCACCGGGTGGCGTGCGGCCGCGGGCCTGGGCATGGTGGCGGGCCTCACCCTGGTGGCCCGGCTGGTCCACGAGCTGCCGCTGGGCCTGCAGGACCGGCCGGACGCCCATGCCGGCCCGGCCGCCCTGATCGGCACGGCCCTGATGTATCTCTGCCTGGTCACCCTGCAGCTGCGCCCGCGGGCGCTGGAAGGCTGGCGGCGCTGGAGCTACGCGGGGTTCTACGTCGACGAGCTGTCCACCCGCCTGGCCCTGCGGCTGTGGCCGACCCGCTGGACGCCGGCCCGCAGCCGCGCCTCCCTCCCGACGCCGGGCGGACCTGCCGCCGTGCCCGCCCTGAAGTGAATCGCTCGCCGGACCGACCCATGGATACCACCACACTCGCTCCCCTCCCCCTTGGCCCCACCGAAGCTGCGTCCGATTCCGCAACGCGGACAGGCGACGAAGCATGGACCCGGAAGATCGAAGCCGCCTGCCAGCAGGCCTGCGGGGCGATCGCCCCCGCCTGGCCGCTGGACCAGGCGATCGCCGTCAATCCGCACTGGGAACGCATCGGACTGACCGTGCGCCAGGTCGCGGCCCGCATGGCCGTCCTGGGCGACATCCAGGTGTTCCCCTCCCGCAGCCACGTGCGGCAGGCCTGGGAAGCAGGCCGGATCACCGAAGCCGACCTCGCGTACGCGCTGGCCACCCTGCCTGCCGCGCGGTCCGCGGGCCTCACGCCAGCGCAATGCGTCGACGCCCTGCACGCGGCACCGGGCACCCCGCGGCTGCCCTTGCTGATCGACATCCTCGACGACGATCCGCAAGGCCGCACCCGCCTGACCTGGAGGCAGGCGATCACGCACCAGGTCAGCCAGACCTGCGCCTCCTGGTTCGACCAGCAGCAGGCGGACTGGCAGCCCGGACGCGGCCAGGGCCTGTACGCCTTCTGGCGGGACACCCTCACGCACGACCACGGCATCGGCGTGCTGATGGGCCTGCCGGACCTGGGCCGGTGGCTCCACGCGCTGCCCGCCACACGCCAGGACGCCGAGCGCTGGGTGCTGCAGCGCCTGGGCCTGCCCGAGGCCGCCTGGGCGGACTACCTGGAAGCGGTGCTGCTCACGGTCAACGGCTGGGCGTCGTGGTGCGCCTACCTCGGCTGGCAGGCCCGGCTGGCGGGACAGGCCGACGGGCACCTGCGCGACCTGCTGGCGATCCGCCTGGCGTGGGGCGCGATCCTGCTGGAGTGCAGGGACGACGCCGCCACACGGCGGGCGTTCGCGGCGCTGCGTGCCGAATGGAGCCGGGCTGGCGCCTTGCTGCAGCAGGCCGAGGAGGCGCTCGTGGTGGACGAGGCCTGGCAGCTGGCGCTCGAAGCAGGCTACCAGCGCCAGCTGGTGTCCCGGCTGGGGGCGGCCGGCGGGCCCGAGGTGCCGCCCGCGGGCGAACCGGCGATTGAGGTGCAGGCAGCGTTCTGCATCGACGTGCGCAGTGAACCCTTGCGCCGCGCCCTCGAGGCGACCTGGCCGGCCATCCAGACCCTCGGCTTCGCGGGCTTCTTCGGCCTGCCGGTGGCCTACACGCCGCTGGCCACCCAGGCCCGTCGCCCGCAGCTGCCGGGGCTGCTCGCCCCCGGGATGGAGGTGGCGGATCGCATCCTGCCCGCGGACGCATCGGGAGGCGACGACGGCAAGGCGCTCGGCGAAGCCGCCCGCCGGGCCCGGCTGCGCCGGTTCGGCGCCTCGCAGCAGTGGTTCGCGGCCACCCGCTGGCCCACCGCGGCCTTCTCCTTCGTCGAAGCCGCCGGCGTGGGTTACCTCGGCAAGCTGGCGCACTGGCTGAGCCCGTCCTCCGGCGCGCGCGCGCGGGACGACCTGGCCGGCCTGCCCGCGCGTTACCGGCCCGTCTGCCGTCCTGCCCTCGCCGGCCTGGACGGCGAGGCCAAGGTGGCCCTGGCAGCGCGGGTGCTGCACGCCATGGGGCTGGAACACCGGCTGGCGCCCCTGGTGCTGCTGGTGGGCCACGGCAGCCAGAGCAGCAACAACGCCCACGCCGCCGCGCTGGACTGCGGTGCCTGCTGCGGCCAGACGGGCGAGGTCAACGCCCGCGCGCTGGCGCAACTGCTCAACGAACCGGCTGTGCGCTCCGGGCTGGGGACCCGCGGCATCGCCATTCCGCAGCAGACCGTTTTCGTCGCCGCCTTGCACAACACCACGACCGACGAGATCGAGGGCTTCGACCTCGACCTGCTGCCGCCCGGGGCCCGCGCGCGCTGGGACCGCCTGCAGGCGGTGTTCGCCCAGGCCTGCGACCAGGTGCGCCGCGAACGCGCACCGCGCCTGGGGCTGGATCCGCGCGAAGGGCGCGAGCAACTCGTCGCGCGGCTGCGCCGCCGCGCGAACGACGGGGCCCAGACCCGACCCGAATGGGGCCTGGCCGGCAACGCCGCCTTCGTGATCGCGCCGCGCCACCGCACCCGGGGCGCGGTGCTGGACGGGCGCTGCTTCCTGCACGACTACGACGCCGCCGGCGATGCGGACGGCAGCGTGCTGGAGCTGCTCATGACGGCGCCCATGCTGGTGACCCACTGGATCAACTGGCAGTACCACGCCTCGACCTGCGACCCGGCGCGCCTGGGCAGCGGCAACAAGCTGCTGCACAACGTGGTGGGCGGGCGCATCGGCGTCTTCGAGGGCAACGGCGGCGACCTGCGCATCGGGCTGTCGCTGCAGTCCCTGCACGATGGCGAGCGCTGGATGCACGAGCCCCTGCGCCTGACCGTGGTCGTCGACGCGCCGCAGGAGGCCATCGAGGGCGTGATCCGGCGCCACGAAGTCGTCCGCCGGCTGGTGGACAACGGCTGGCTGCACCTGTGGCGGTTCGACGGTCCGCGGGTGGTCCGGTATGCCACCGGCGGATGGCGGACGCTGGACCTCCAGCCAAATCCCTAAGCTCCGTAACGAAGCGACGCGATTGTTTCCGAATCCGCGAGGGAACAATGGCGTCCATGCAAGGGCTCGTTGGGAACCCCGCCACCCTCCAGGCGCGGGCAGGAAAAGGAAGGTTCGCAGGCTTCGTGCTGCCGTTCGCCCGTCGGCGCGCGGTGCCCGAGGCCGCCGAACCCCGCCGCCACGTCGCCTACCGGCTGCGCCGCTGGCCCGAGGCGGACCTGGCTTTGCCCTCCGCGCGGGTGCTGCAGATGTTGAGCCGCATGAGCATCGGGCCGGTCACCGAACCCTGGTTCGTCGAGCGCACCGGCCTGAGCTGCGAGGCGGCGACTTCCCTGCTGCGGCGGCTGGTGGAGGAAGGCGCCGTCGAGCGCATCGAGCTGGCGCAGGCGGCCTGAGGCGGCGACCGCCTTCGATCCCGTCGCCCGCCATCGCATAACATCTCCCGAGGCATCCTTCCGGGCCTCCCTGCGGCGGCCCCAAGGGACATGGACAACGCGCCCCCTTCCTTACCTCCATCCGTTGCGTCCGACCGCGGCTGGATCGACGACCTGCACGTGCAGGCCGCGGTCCTCGACGGCGCGGACGTGGCGATGTGCGCGTTCGACCTCGACGACCGTGCCCTGGTCTGGAATCACACCTTCCTGCGGCTGTTCCCGGAGCACGACGGCCACATCCAGGTGGGCGAGCCCTACGCGCGCAACCTGCGGCGCTTCTACGAGGCGCGGCTGGATGCGAGCGAGATCGGGCAGATCGACAAGTACATCGCCGCCGGCGTCGCGCGCCACCAGGCGCAGACCGGCCCGTTCGAGTTCAAGCACCGGGGCCTGCACATCAAGGTGTCCTCGCTGCCGGTCCCCGGGCGCGGCCGCATCCGCGTCTGGCGCACCCTCGAGGCGCTGCCGGAGGCGCTCCCGGGCCCCGGGGAATTCGCCGCCCCGCTGGGAGGCGAACTGCTGGACCACGTGCCCGAAGCCCTGGTGGTCTGCGGCCTGGGCGGCCGCATCGTCTGGGCCAATGCGGCGTACTGCGCGCTGCACGGCCTGGCGAACCGCGCCGCGGTGGTCGGCTCCACGATGGAGGCCTTGTACGAACGCGCGTGGCAACTGGCGGGCACCCCGGAGGACGCGCGCAAGGCGGCCGGCGCCGCGCTGCTGAAGGAGAACCTGCGCTTCCCCGGCGCCCCTTTCGAGCTGCCGCTGCCGCTCGGACGGTGGTTCCGCGTCGTGGCGCGGCTCGCGCGCGACGGCGCCGTCTTCCACGCCTTGAGCGACGTCTCGGCGCTCAAGCAGTACGAGGAGGACCTGCGGCTCACCCTGGACAACGCCGGGCGCGGCATCATCCGCTACGACTCGGCCGGCCGCGTGGTGCTCTTCAACCGGCTGGCCGGCGAGCTGCTGGACCTGCCGCAGGCGCTCCTGCACCACGGCGCCTCCCTGTGGGACATCGGCCAGTTCCAGCGGCAGCGGGGCGATTTCGCGCCCGCGAGCGACGCGCCGCAGCCCTCCCTGCCGGACCTGTTCCGGCCAGGCCGCTACCTGCGCCGCACGGCCACCGGACGGGTGCTGGAGATCGCGACGCAGCCCCTGGCGGACGGCGGCAGCGTGCGCACGTACACGGACGTGACGGGCTACCTGCAGGCCCAGCAGGCCCTCACCGAGAAGTCGCGCGCGCTGCAGATCACGCTGGACGCGATGGAACAGGGGCTGTCGGCGATCGACGGCGCCGGGCGGCTGGTCCTGTGGAACCGCCGCTACCAGGAGCTGCTGGACCTGCCCGACGCCCTGCTGCAGTCCCAGCCGACGATGGAGCAGGTCGTGCGGTTCCAGATCGACCGCGGCGACTTCGGGCCGGACTTCGCCTTCGTCGACGCCGTCGCGCGCGGCTACGTGTCGGTCGGGGACAAGGTGGCGCCCATGACGGGGCCGCAGACCTACCTGCGCCAGACGCGCGACGGCCGCGTGCTGGAGGTCGTCACGCGGCCGCTGCCCGACGGGGGCGTGATGCGGACCTTCTCGGACATCACCTCCTATGTCCGCTCGCAGGAGGCGCTGGCCACGCAGCAGGCGCAGCTGTCGGCGCTGGTCCAGAGCCTGCCGGACCGGGTGTGGCTGCGGGACGCGGCCGGCCGGTTCCTGCTGGCGAACACCGCCTTCCTGCGCCATCACGGGCTGGCGCCGGCGCAGGTCCTCGGCAAGACCGCGACCGACGTCTTCGGCCCGGACACGGGGAAGCTCAACCTGGCGACGGACCAGAGCGCCCTGGACAGCGACGCGCCCGTGGCCTTCGAGTCCTGCGATTTCGACGCCGTCGGCGAGCTCCTCTGCGCCGAAGTCGTCAAGGTGGCGATCCGCAACGAGGCGGGAGACCTGATCGGCCTGCTCGGCATCGCCCGCGACATCACCGCGCGCAAGCGGCAGGAGGCCGCCCTGATCCAGGCCAAGGAGGAGGCGCTGCAGGCCAGCAGCGCCAAGACCCGGTTCCTCTCCAGCATGAGCCACGAGATCCGCACGCCGATGAACGCGATCCTCGGCATGCTCACGCTGCTGCGGGGCACCGACCTGAGCGCGCGGCAGCAGGACTACGCGGAAAAGGCGGAGGGCGCGGCGCGCTCCCTGCTGGGCCTGCTCAACGACGTCCTCGACTTCTCCAAGATCGAGGCGGGCAAGATGCAGCTGGACTTGCGGCCTTTCTCGCTGGAGGAGCTGCTGGCCGACCTGTCGGTGATCCTGTCGGCCAACGTGGGCCCCCGCGACCTGGAGGTGCTCTACGACCTGGACCCCGCCGTGCCCGATCGCCTGCTGGGCGATGACATGCGCCTGCGCCAGATCCTGATCAACCTGGGCGGCAACGCCGTCAAGTTCACCCAGCAGGGCGAGGTGGTCGTGCGCACGCGCCTGCTCGCGTGCGAGGGCGATCGCGTCACCATCGAGTTCTCCGTGGAGGACACCGGCATCGGCATCTCGCCGCAGGAGCAGGAGCGGCTGTTCTCCGACTACGTCCAGGCCACGGGGGAGACGGCGCGCCAGTTCGGCGGCACCGGCCTGGGCCTGGGCATCTGCCGGCGGCTGACGGAGCTGATGGGGTCGCGGCTGCAGCTGCGCAGCGAGCCGGGGCGGGGCAGCCGGTTCTGGTTTGCCGTCACGCTGGCGAGGGCGAACCAGGCCCTGGACGAAGGCGACGGATCGCTCGAGGCGACGCGCGTCCTGATCGTGGACGACAACCCGCACGCGCGCGAAGCGCTGGCGGGCCTGTGCGACAGCCTGGGCTGGCAGGCCGACACCGCGGTGGACGCCCGCGACGCCATCGCACGGATGCAGGCCGCGCGCGCGTCCCGCCCCTACGATGCGGTGTTCCTCGATTGGCGGATGCCGGGGAAGGACGGCTGGCAGGCCTGCGCCGAGATCCGGGACCTGGACCCGGCCGCGCAGGTGCCGATGATCATCATGGTGACGGCGCAGGGACGCGAGATGCTGGAGCAGAAGCCGCCGCAGGAACAGGCGCTGCTGGATGGCTACCTGGTCAAGCCGGTGACGGCCGGCATGCTGAGGCAGGCCTATCGCAGCGCGCGCCCCCGGCCTGCCGCCTCCGCCGCGGCGGCCGTCCCGGCCGCGCAGGCGCAACCCTTGGCCGGACTCCACCTGCTGGTGGCCGAGGACAATCCCGTCAACCAGCAGATCGCCCGGGAACTGCTCGCGCGCAGCGGGGCGCGGGTGGAGGTCGTGGGCGACGGGCAGGCCGCGGTGGAGCGCAACCGGCAGGGCGCCTCCTTCGATGCCGTCCTCATGGACATGCAGATGCCGGTCCTGGACGGCCTGCAGGCCACGCGCGGCATCCGCGTCCTGCCGCAAGGCCGCGATCTCCCGATCGTCGCGATGACGGCCAATGCCATGGAATCGGACCGCCAGGCCTGCATGGACGCCGGCATGGACGACCACGTGGCCAAGCCCTTCGATGTCGCGCGGGTCGTCGACACGATCCTGCGGCACACCCGCGGCACGGGCGGCGCGGCCCCGGTCCCGGCCGCCGCCGCCGCGGGGGACGGCGAGCGGCTGCCCGCCTTCGACCGGGCCGCCGCGCTGGCGCAGCTGGGCGGCGACGAGGAGTTCCTCGCGGCCGTGGTCCCCGTCTTCGTCACCAGCCTCGACAACTCGCGCCAGCAGCTGCGGCAGGCGCAGGAGATGGACAGCGAGGAACTCACCCGCCTGTTCCACTCCATCAAGGGCATGGCGTCCAACGTGCGCGCGGACGCGCTGGCCTTCGCGGCGGGCCGGGCGGAAGCGGCGCTGCGCTCGGACCCTTGCGCCGCGCGCGAGGAGATCACGCGCACCGTGCAGCAGGCCATCGACGCCGTCCTCGCGGCCCTGCGCGAGGCGGGATACCAGGCCGCGGCTACCTGATCTTCAGCAGCTTCGCCGCGTTGCCGCCGACGACCAGGTCGCGGTCGGCGCGCGGCAGGCGCTTGACCTGCGCCACCATGCCCAGCGGATCCTCGTCGCCCATGTCGTAGGGGTAGTCGGTGCCCAGCACCACGTGGTCGGCGCCGAAGCGATCGATCAGGCGACGCAGCATTTCCGGGTCGTGCGTGATGGTGTCGAAGTAGAACTTCTCCAGGTAGCTGGAGGGCCGCCGCTTGATCACCGTGCGCGTGTCCGGCCGCGCGCGCCAGGCGTGGTCCATGCGCGCCCAGTAGTGGGCGATGTAGCCGCCGCCGTGCGCCACCAGCACCTTGAGCTTCGGGTGGCGGGCCATCACGCCGTCGAAGATCAGGTGAGACACCGCCACCGTGGAGTCCAGCGGGTTGCCGATCACGTTGTTGAAGTAGTGGTGCGTGAGGCGGTCGGCCTGCGTCCAGCCCAGCGGGTGCATGAAGATCAGGATGCCCAGCTCCTCGGCCCGGGCGAAGAACTTCTCCAGGCCCAGGCTGGGATCGGTGAGGTTCTTGCCGTTGACGTTGGTGCAGATCTCCACGCCGCGCAGGCCCAGGTTCTTCACCGCGTGGTCCAGCTCCCGCACGGCCAGTTGCGCGTTCTGCAGCGGCACCGAGCCCAGGCCCACGAAGCGGTCGGGGGTGTCGGCCACGACCTTGGCGATGCCCTCGTTCACTTCGCGCGCCAGTTCGGCGCCGTACGCGGGCTCGGTGAAATAGAAGAAGTGGTAGGGCGCCGGGCACACCGCCTGGATGTCCACGCCCATGCGGTCCATGTCCTTCAGGCGCTCGGTCACGCCGGTCAGCTTCGGCGCCCGGGTCTTCATCTGCTGGACGTTGGTCTCGCGGGTGAGTTCGTCGGCGAAGACCGTGGTGGGGTCGTAGTTGCCCGCGTTCAGGTGGGCGGTCTTGGCATTGACCGCCGGGTTCAGGTAGTGGCAGTGCAGGTCCACCACCTTGGTCTTGCCCTGCCGGGTGCGGGCCACGGCCCGGCTGGCGGTGGCCTTGGCCGACGCGGCCCGGGCCGCGGCCGACTTCGGCGCCGCGTGGCGGTGGGTGGGGTCGGTGCAGCCGGGCGCGCAGGTATAGAACACGGGTTTGTCTCCTTCGTCTTCTTGTTGATCTTATGATAATTTGGTGGCTGGCAAGAACGGGGGTTTACGATGAAGGTCGGCATCGCCGGGACGGGGAAGATGGGCAGCGCCATCGCGCGCAGGCTGCTCGGGCTGGGACACGAGGTGACGGTGTGGAACCGCAGCGCGGAGCGCGCCCAGCCCCTGTTGCAGGAGGGCGCCCGATGGGCCGCCACGCCGGCCGCGGTGGCGGCCGCCTGCGACGCGGTGGTCACCATCCTCACGGATTCCAAGGCCCTGGACGACGTGTACTTCGGACCCGACGGGCTGCTCGCCGGCGGCGCCAGGGGCAAGCTGTTCATCGAGATGAGCACCGTGCCGCCGGCCAAGCAGCAGGAGATGGGCGCCCGGGCCAAGGCGGCCGGTGCCGCCTACGTGGAGTGCCCCGTGGGCGGCACCACCGGCCCCGCCGCCCAGGGCAAGCTGTTCGGCTTCGCCGGCGGCGATGCGCAGGACCTGGAGCGGGCCCGCCCGGTGCTGGACCAGCTGTGCCGGCGCGTGGAGCACGTGGGCGGCTATGGCGACGCCGCGCGCATGAAGCTCGCGATCAACCTGCCGCTGATGGTGTACTGGCAGGCGCTGGCCGAGGCGCTGTCGCTGATCCAGCCGCTCGGGCTGGACCCGGCCCGGGTCATGGACATCCTGGCCGACACCTCCGGCGGCCCCAACCTGCTGAAGGTGCGCGGCACCGCGATCGCCCAGGCCCTGGCCGGACAGCCGCAGGCCGCGACCTTCGACCTGGCCAGCATGCGCAAGGACGTGCGGACCATGCTGGAGCAGGGCGCGGCGCAGCATTACCGCATGCCGGTCACCGAGCAGACGCTCGAGGTGTTCGAGTCGGCGGTGCAGGCGGGACTGCAGGAATCGGATTGCACCCAGCTGCCGGTGTGGTGGCTGCGGGAGGCCGGCAAGGCCTGATCGCGGCCTACGCGGAGCCGCCGCCCGCGGCGGCGGCCACCGCCTGCAACAGGTTGCGGATGGTGGCCGCCTCGATGTTGCGCGTGATGAAGACCAGCCGCGTGCCGGTGTCCGCGCTGGGCCAGCGGTCCAGCGCCACCGGTTCGTGGAAGACGTGCTGCACGCCCTGCACCACCACCGGCCGGCCTTCCACGTTGACGATGCCCTTCACCCGCAGCAGGTCCGGCCCGCGCAGGCTCGCCAGCAGTTCTATCGCGGCGGAGAACGCGGTCCAGGTGAACGGCTGTTCGAAACGCAGCGAGAGCGTGCGAATGGCGCTGTCGTGCGCCGGCGTGCGACGCAGCGTGCGCTCACCCTGGCCGCCCTCGCCCGCCAGCGGCTCGCCCAGGAAGCTCAGGGTCTGGGCGCCCGCGCGCGCGCTGGCCAGGCCCAGGTTGGTGAGTTCGCCCGGTGCGATCTCGCCCTTCACCAGCAGCGACACCCGCACGCCGGGGTTCAGCGCCGCGATGGCCGCCTGCAGTTGCTGGACCTGGTCGGCCGGTGCGATATCGCTCTTGGTCACGAACACCCGGTCGGCCAGCGCCACCTGCTTGACGGCCTCGGGCTGCCGCTGCAGCTGCCCCGGTCCGTTGACCGCGTCGACCAGCGTCACCACGCCGTCCAGCCGGTAGTGCGCCGCCAGCATGGTGTCGCCGGCCAGCGTCTGCACCACCGGCGCCGGGTCGGCCAGGCCGGTGGTCTCGATCACCACCCGGTCGAAGTCGGGGATGGCTCCCGCGCGGCGCTGCCCGAACAGCTCGCGCAGCGTGTCCTGCAGGTCCGTGCGCACCGAGCAGCACAGGCAGCCATTGGCCAGCAGGGCCACGTTCTCGGAGGACATCGCCACCAGGTCGTGGTCGATGCCGATCTCGCCCACCTCGTTGATCACCACCGCCACCCGGTTCATGTCCGGATGGCGCACGAGCTTCGCCAGCAGCGTCGTCTTGCCCGCGCCCAGGAAGCCGGTGAGCAGCGTGACCGGGATGCGGCCCGCCAGGGCGTCGCGCCCGCTTTCCACTAGAAGGTCATCTCCAGCACGTACAGGCCGCCGGTGAAGCGGTCCACGGCGTAGACGATGCGCCGCTCGTCCACGTAGACGTCGTTGATCTGGATGGCGCCGGCCGGCGACAGGCGCGGCGCGCCCGGCACGAAGTAGGCAATCTCCTCCACCCGGTAGGGGTCGCGCGTGTCGTACACGCGCACGCCGGCGTTGAACCAGCTGCCGACAATGATGCGGTCGGAGCGGAACGAGGCTGGCCCGGGCAGGTTCTCGTGCAGGTTGTGCGCGCCGAAGCGCCCGCCGCGCTTCGCGAACGCCTCGTACGGTGGCGCGGGGAAGGTGCCGATGGGCACCGGGTTGGCCTCGCTGCGCGCGTCCAGCATCCAGATCAGCTTGGGCCAGTCTGCGCCGTCGTCCTGCACGCACTCGTCGCTGACGATCCACAGATTGCGCTCGAACAGCGGCAGCACCGTGTGGGTGAAGCCGTTGAAGGGCGGCGAGTGGTTCCACTTCGACACGACCTTCATGCGGTCCAGGTCCGAGATGTCCAGCACGATCAGGCCGCCGTCGATGTAGCCGAGGAAGGCCCGGTCGGGACGCTCCGGAAACACGTTGGTGTTGTGGGTGCGAAATCCCATGTCGAACTGCCGGGGCAGCCGCGCCGGCGCCGGCGCTTCGTCGCCTTCGCGCGTTCCGGGGTACCACCAGCGGCCGATCTCGCGCGGCCTGGCGGGATCGGACACGTCCAGCACCCGGTAGAACTGGTCGTCCAGCGGATTGCGCGGCTGGAAGTCCGGCGCGCCGGCCGACATGTGGATGGTCTTGCCGTCCACGAACCACAGCGCATGCACGCCGCGCGAGTGCGGCCCGGAGCAGTCGAAGTGCGAGATCAGGCGCGGCGACTCCGGCCGGCTGACGTCGAACAGGTCGACCCCGGCCGGCTGCAGCCCCACGGTCTGCGTCTGGTAGGCCACCGCCAGGATGTCGCCCACCACGTCCAGAGAGTTGGAGCGCACCTTCATGTGCGGCAGCTCGGTCTGGACCACCACCTTGGGACTTCGCGGATCGGTCACGTCCACGCCGGTGAAGTTCTTCGGGGCCGATTCGTGCGCCAGCCAGAGGATGCGCCGCCCGTCGCCGGTGAGCTGCATGGACATCCCCTCCCCCAGGCCGCCGAAGCCGCCGAGCTCGTGGTGGGCCAGCAACTTCATGTTGTAAGCCAGGGTCTGGTCGGAGCGGCGGGCGGGGGCGGCGGCTTGGAACATGAGGGAAAGTGGGGATGCTTATTTAGCAAATGATCATATAGCCTGAGTGGGCCAAAGCGAATGAGGATTTCCATGCATCTTGCCTCCGCCCGCCGCGCCGCCTGGCGCCTCGCCTGGTCGCTGGGCCTGCTCGGCTGCCTGGCCGTCGCCCAGGCCCAGACCTTCCCCGCCCGGCCGGTGCACCTGGTGGTGACCTACCCGCCCGGCGGCAGCTCGGACCTGATGGCCCGCATCATGGGCGACAAGCTGGCCGCCTACTGGAAGCAGCCGGTCATCATCGAGAGCAAGCCGGGCGCCGCCGGCTCGATCGGCATGGACTACGCGGCGCGCCAGCCGGGGGACGGCTACACCGTCGTGATCGGCAACCTGGGGCCGGCCCTGGTGAACCCGATCATCCAGAAGGTGCCCTACAGCATGGACAAGGACTTCGTGCCGGTGTCGCTGATCGCCACCGGCGCGAACATCCTGGTGGTTCCGGTCGCCTCGCCGTTCAAGTCGCTGGCCGACCTGCTGGGTGCCGCCCGGGCAAAGCCGGGGGCCCTGAGCTTCGGCACCAGCGGCCCGGGCAGCATGTCGCACCTCGCGGGCGAGCTCCTCATGCGCCAGGCCGGCCTCAAGCTGGTGGGCGTGCCCTACAAGGGCGGCGGCCTGGCGGTCAACGACGTCGTGGCGGGCCACCTGGACATGATCATCTCGGACGCCCTGCCGGTGGCGCAGTTCATCAAGGCGAGCCGGCTGCGGCCGCTGGCGATCACCAGCGCGAAGCGCTCGCCGCTGTTCCCCGACATCCCCACCTTCGCCGAGGGCGGCGTGCAGGGGCTGGTGGCGGACAACTGGTGGGGCGTGTACCTGCCGGCCGGCACGCCGCAGGCCGTCGTCGACAACTACCAGGCGGCGCTGGCGAAGATCATGGCCGACCCGGACCTGAAGGAGAAGTTCGCCGGCCTGGGCGTGGAAGCCATGGCCACCAGCCAGGCCGACTTCCGGACCTTCCTGGCCGGCGAACAGGCCAAATACACCAAGCTGGTCTCCGACAACGGCATCAAGGCCGAATAAGATCGGTGGATGACACAGCGCAAGCGCCAGAGGCTGCCGCCCGCGGACCGCGAGCGGCAGATCATCGAGGGCGCCATCGCCTACTTCGCGGAGACGGGCTTTTCCGGGCAGACCCGCGAACTGTCGAAGCGCCTCGGCATCACCCAGCCGCTGCTGTACCGCTACTTCGAGAACAAGCAGGCCCTGATCGACCGGGTCTACGAGACGGTCTTCGCCGGCCGCTGGGACCCCAGCTGGATCGCGCTGCTGCAGGACCGCTCCCTGCCCCTGCGCGAACGGCTGATCGAGTTCTACCGGCGCTACTCGGAGGCGACCTACCGCCCCGAATGGATCCGCATCTACATGCACGCGGGCCTGTCCAGCCCCACGCTGAACCGGCGCTACATCCAGCTGGTGCGGCGCGAGCTGATGCCGGTGTACTGCCGCGAACTGCGCCACCACTGCGGCCTGGCGGACACCGAAGTGCCGGTGACGGAGCAGGAGATCGAGTTCGTCTGGAGCCTGCACGGCGGCATCTTCTACCAGGCGATGCGCCGGCACGTGTACCGCACGCGCATCCAGGTGGACTTCATGACCCACGTGACCTACGCGGTGGACACCTTCCTGGCCGGGGCCGAGGTGACCTACCCGAAGCTGCTGAAGGAGTTCGCGCCGGGGGCGCTGGTGCCGCTGCAGCGGAAGAAGGCGGGCTGAGCCGCCCCGGGCGGCTCCTCCGCTCAGCGGCGCCTGGGCTTCTTCCCGGGCGCGACGGCGCCGATCATGTGCTCCAGCACCGAGTACACGGCGGCGGTGTCGTCGTCGGCATGCCCCAGCGCCATCGCGGCGTTGTAGATCGGCAGCGTCGCCGAGAACAGCGGCGCCGGCGTGTCGGTGCGCTGCAGGGCCTCCTGGATCAGGCGCATGTCCTTCTGCCAGATCCCCACCTTCATGGTGGCCTGGTCCCAGCTGCGCTCGACCATCATGGGGCCGCGCACCTGGAACATGCGCGAGCCGCCGGCGCCGTCGGCGACCACGCGAACCACCTGCGCCGGGTCCAGGCCCGAACGCGCACCGAACAGGATGGCCTCGGCGGTCGACTGGTTGTGGATCGCCACCAGCAGGTTGGCCACCAGCTTCATGCGGATGCCATTGCCGAAGCCGCCGACGTCGTAGCGCACGCGGGCGAAGCCTTCGAACACGGGCGCGAAGGCCGCGATCGCCTTGGCGTCGCCGCTCGCGTAGACGGCCAGGTCGCGGTTCACCGCCTGCGCGCCGGTGCCGGACAGCGGGCAATCGAGCAGCACCAGCTTGCCGGCCGCGAGCGCATCGCGCGCGCGCAGCTTGGCCGTCTCGGGCAGCGTGCTGGTCTCGGCCAGGATGCGGTCGCGCGTGCCGCTGGCCACGAGCTCGCGGCAGACGTCGTCCAGGGCGGCCTCGCTGGGCAGCGAGAGAACGATGCGCCCGCAGCGCTGCGCGACCTCCGCGGCGCTCGCGCAGGGCGTGCCGCCGGCACGCGCCAGACGCTTGCGCGCGGCCGCGACCGGGTCGTAGCCGCAGACCTCGAAGCCTGCCTTCACGAGGTTGGCGGCCATCGCCGACCCCATGATGCCCAGCCCGATGACGCCGACGGCGTCGGGCCGCGTACCGCGGGGGCGGGTGGATTTGCGCTCGGAGGCTGCGGCCATCGGGACTCCAGTCGAAGTGAAAACGGGGGCGATTCTCCACGACCCGGCCCCCCCTGCCTACCCGGGAGAGCGAGCACATGTTGAAAGTCGCCGTCATCGGCCTCGGATGGTGGGGCCGCATCATCGTCGACCTGCTGGCCCGCAGCGACAAGCTGCGCGTGGTGCGTGTCGCCGACGTGAGTCCCCAGGCCGAGGCCTTCGCGCGCGAGCGCGGGCTGCCGTTCTCGTCGACCTTCGAGCAGGCCCTGGCCGATCCCGAGGTGCAGGGCGTGGTGCTGTGCACGCCGCACTCGCAGCACACCGACCAGATCGTCGCCGCCGCCCGCGCCGGCAAGCACGTGTTCTGCGAGAAGCCGCTGTCCATGTCGCGCGCCGACGTGCTGCGCGCGGTGGCCGCGGTGGAGCAGGCCGGCGTGGCGCTGGCCGTCGGCCACGAGAAGCGTTTCGAGCCGCCCATCCTGGAAGTCATGCGTCTGCTGAAGTCCGGCGCGCTGGGCACGCCGCTGCAGGTGGAAGCCAACTTCAGCCAGGACAAGTTCCTGCAGCTGGCCAGCGACAACTGGCGCCTGTCGGGCCAGGAGGCGCCGGCCGGCCCCATGACCGCCACCGGCATCCACCTGCTGGACCTGGCCGTCGGCGTGTTCGGCGAGGCGGAAACGGTGCATTGCAGCGTGAAGCAGCTGGGCAGCCCGCTCACCAACGGCGACACGCTCGCAGCCCTGGTCACCTTCAAGCAGGGCGGTCATGCGCTGATCAGCGCGATCCTGGCCACGCCCTTCGCGGGCCGCTTCGCCGTCTACGGCTCGCAAGGCTGGGCCGAGGTGCGCGACAAGACGCACCCGGAGGCGCCCCAGGGCTGGACGCTGACGACGCACCTGCGCGGCGGCCAGGCGACCTCGGTGGACATCCCCCCGGCCCCGGCCGTGCTGCACAACCTGGAGGCCTTCGCGGATGCCGCCGCCGGCCGCACGCCCTACCCGGTGCCGCGCGCGCAGATGATCGCCAACGTGAGCGCGCTGGAGGCGGTCTTCCGCTCGGCCAGGAGCGGCGCCATCGAGAAGGTGGAGAGCGGAGGCCATCCATGAGCGCATCCTTCGACGCCCGCGAGCTGCGCCAGGTGCTGGGCGCCTTCGTGACCGGCGTCACGGTGATCACCACCGTGGACGCGCAGGGCCGGCCGCACGGCCTGACCGTCAACTCCTTCAGCTCGGTGTCGCTGGACCCGCCGCTGATCCTGTGGAGCCAGTCGCTCACCGCGCCCAGCCATCCCGTGTTCCGCGATGCCGAGCGCTTCGCCGTGAACATCCTGGCCGACGACCAGGTCGCCGTGTCCAACCAGTTCGCCCGCGGCAACGCCGACAAGTTCGCCGGCTGCGCCACCGACCCCGGCCTGGGCGGCGTGCCCCTGATCCGCGGCAGCGCGGCCTGGCTGGAATGCAAGCGCATGGATGCCTTTCGCGGCGGCGACCACATGGTCTTCCTGGGCCAGGTGGAACGCATCGAGCGCACCGGCCGGCAGCCCCTGGTGTTCGGCGGCGGCCGCTACCTGGTGGCGCAGCCGCACGACCTGGGCAGCGTGCTCACCGACAGCGGGCCGAACATCGCACGGCTGCAAGCCGTGCGCGTGGCCACGCGGGCGCTGGTGGAACTCTCCGACGAACTCGACGAGACCCTGGGCCTGGGCGTCTGGGGCAACCACGGCCCGACCATCGTGCGCTGGGAGGAGTCGCGCCAGCCGGTCAGCGACAACCTGCGCACCGGTCTCGTGCTGCCGGTGCTGACTTCCGCCACCGGCCTGGCCTTCGCGGCCTGGCTGCCGCAGGAGCTCACCGGGCCCTTCATCGCCGCCGAGGCGGCGAGCCGCAGCGAGGCCAACCAGGTGCCGGACAGCGACGGGCTGGCGCAGCGGCTGGCCGCGATCCGCGGCCAGGGCTACGTGCGCCTGGTCGGCATCGACGACTTCAGCGAACTCTATGGCGGCAGCATCAGCGCGCTCAGCGTGCCCGTGTTCGATCCGGACGGCGCCATGGTGCTCGCGCTCACCGCCATCGGCGCCTCCGACCGGCTGGACACCAGCGAAGCCGGCAAGGTGCTCGGCGGCATGCGCCGCTGCGCCGAAACCCTCACCCAGCGACTGCGCGGCAGCCCCGCGCCGTCCCAGCCTTGAAACCAGGAGTCCCCCCATGAAACTCGGCATGTTCATGATGCCCCTGCACCCGCCGGGCCGCAACGCCACCGAAACCCTGGCGGAAGACCGCGAGGCCTTCCTGCTGGCCGACCGGCTCGGCTACAGCGAGGCCTTCGTGGGCGAGCACGTCACCGACCTCGCGGAGAACGTCACCTCCTGCCTCATGTTCCTCGCCTCGCTGGCGCACGAGACGAAGAACATCGTCCTGGGCAGCGGCACGATCAACATGCCCAACAGCCACCCGGCCGCGATCGCCGCGCAGGTGGCGATGCTGGACCACATCCTGAAGGGCCGCTTCATCATGGGCATCAGCCCCGGCGGCCTGATGTCGGACGCGGAGGTGTTCGGCAACTACCAGAAGAACCGCAACGCCATGTTCGTCGAGAGCATCAACATGGTGCTCAAGATCTGGGAGAGCGACGGGCCGCTGGACCTGCAGGGCGAGTTCTTCAAGGTGTCGACCCGGCAGACCGCGATCCCGGAAATCGGCCAGGGCCTGATCCTCAAGCCCTACCAGAAGCCGCACCCGCCCATCGTGGGCACCGCGGTCGCGCCGTTCTCCCAGGGCGTGACCGAGATGGCCAAGCGCGGCTGGACGCCGATCTCGGCCAACTTCCTGCTGCCGGAATGGGTCAAGACGCACTGGCCCAAGTACGTGGAAGGCCGCGAGGCCGTGGGCGCGAAGCCCAGCCCGGCCGAGTGGCGCGTGGCCAAGTCGATCTTCGTCGCCGACGACGAGAAGACCGCGCAGCGTTACGGCAAGAGCGCCGAAGGCCCCTACCACTTCTACTTCAAGCAGCTGGTGCGCAAGCTGGTGGGCTTCAGCGGCCGCTCCAACCTCTTCAAGCTGGACCAGGCCCAGCCGGACAGCGAGATCACGCCGGAGTACGTGGTCGACAAGCTGGTGATCGCCGGCACCGTCGACAGCGTGGTCGACCAGCTGCTCGCCTTCCGCCGGCAGGTGGGCGACTTCGGCACCCTGCTCTATGCCTGCCACGACTGGAAGGATCCGGCGCTGGGCCAGCGGTCCATGGAGCTGATGGCCACCGAGGTGATGCCGCGCGTCAACGCGGCGATCGCGAAGGGCGCGGCATGAGCGGGGAGGCATTGCGCAAGCTGCGCGTGGGCGCGCAGGAACTCGCGGTGCGGATCGATGGCGCGGAGGACGCGCCCGCCCTGGTGCTGGTGCACGGCATCCTGGCCGACCACCGCCTGTGGGACGCGGTGGCCGCGCGGCTGGCCGCGCGCTTTCGCGTCGTGCGCTACGACCTGCGCGGCCACGGCGGCAGCAGTGCGCCGCCGGCGCCCTACACGATGGAGCAGCTCGCGGACGACGTGCCGGCGCTGCTCGACGCCCTGGGCATCGCCCGCGCGCACCTGGCCGGCACCTCGCTGGGCGGCATGATCGGCCAGCAGGTCGGCATCCGCCACGGCGACCGGCTGCTGTCGCTCACGCTCGCCAACACGGCGGCACAGCAGGGCGCACCGCAGGCCTGGGAAGACCGCATCGCCGTCGCGCGCCAGTCGGGCGTGGCCGCGCTGGCCGAGCCCACGCTGCAGCGCTGGTTCACGCCCGCCTTCCTGCAGGCGCAGCCTCAGGTCGCCGCGCGCGTGCGCGAGATCCTGTGCGGCACCAGCGTGGAGGGTTACGCCGGCTGCGCCGCCGCCGTGCGCGACCTGGCGCAGCTCGCGCTGCTGCCCCGCATCCAGGTGCCCACGCTGGTGATCGTCGGCTCCGAGGACCAGGCGACGCCCCCCGCGCAAGGCCGCCAGATCGCCGACGCCATCGCGGGGGCGCGGCGGGTCACGCTGCCGGCCGCCCACCAGGCCGCCACGGAAGTGCCCGACGCCTTCTGCGACGCCTGGCTCGCCTTCGTCGAGGCGCTGCCGCGCTGAAGGATCGCGCGGAAGGTCCTCGCTATTGCGCCAGCAGGCGCAGCAGGCGCTCGCGGTCCAGCGGCAGGTCGCGGGCGCGCTGGCCGATCGCCACCGACACCGCATTGGCGATCGCCGCGGCGGTCGGGCCTTGCGCGGTCTCGCCCGCGCCCACCGTGGGGTTCTCGTGGCTGCCGACGAATTCGGTCGCGATCGCCGGCACGTCCGGAAAGCGCAGCGTGGGATAGCCTTCCCAGCCCTGCGCCACGGGGCGCGCGCCGTCGAAGCGCACCGCCTCCAGGGTGGTCCAGCTCAGGGACTGCAGGATGCCGCCTTCGACCTGGTTGCGCGCGCCGTCGGGGTTGACGATGAGCCCCGCATCCACCGCGCACCAGAAGCGGCGCACGCGCACCGCCTCTTCCAGGGCCACCTCCGCGACCACCGCGCAATAGGCGCCGCGGCCCTTGTACCGGGCCAGGCCGATGCCGCGCGTGACGGCGTCGCCGCTGGCGCCCGGCCCCTGCCAGTCGCACATCGCCAGCACGCGCTGCAGCACCGCGACGGCGCGCGGATCCTCCAGGTGGCGCAGGCGGAACTGCGCCGGGTCGCAGCCGGCGCGCTGCGCCAGTTCGTCCATCATCCCCTCGATCGCGAACACGTTGGCGAAGGCACCCAGGCCGCGCAGCGCCGAGGTGCGCACGTGGGTCGTGGCCAGCGACAGCGCCAGGCCGCGCTCGCCGACGACGTAGATCGGGCGCGCATTGCGCGTGGCGCCCCCGCCGCGTTCCTCGGGCACCTCGAGGTCCCGCGTGCGTTCCAGCCGCGCATCGACCGCGGGCGCGGCCAGCAGGTTGGGCGTGCCGCCCACGCCCGGGCGGGTGTTGTGGCTGGTGCTCAGCACGCGCGTGCTCCAGCGCGCGATGCGGCCGTCCGCGCCGAGCGCCGCTCGGATGCGCACGGCCATGGGCGCGCCCAGCGGCCCTTCGCGCAGCTCCTCCTCGCGCGACCACTGCACCCGCACCGGTGTGCCCGGCCAGGCCGCCGCGACCAGGGCAGCATCCAGCGCCACGTCGTCGGCGCCGTTGTGCCCGTAGCAGCCGGCGCCGGCCACGTGCTGCACGTGAATGCTTTCAGGCGCGCGCCCCAGCACCTGCGCGATCGCATCGCGCAGCGGAAAGATGCCCTGGCTATGCGACCAGACCCGCAGCACCTCGCCCTGCTGCCAGGCCAGCGCGCAGCTGGGGCCGATGGAGGCGTGGGCAAGGAAGGGCCGGGTCCAGGTGCCCTCCACGGTCTCGCCCGCCTCGGGCGGCTCGGGCTCGATCACCGACACCTCGACCGGCTGCCGCTGCAGCCAGGCGGCAGCGTCTTCGCCGATGGGCGCCGACTCGGGATTCTCCCAGCGCACGCAGGACCGCAACACCTCCAGTGCCGCCCGCGCGGCGCGCTCGCTGGCGGCCACGCAGGCCAGGAAGTCGCCCTGGCGCACCCAGCGCGCTTGCGGCGCCCGCTCCTCGAAACGCCGGGCATCGAACGCCACGACGCGCGCGCCGCGCACGGGCAGCCGCAGCGCCACCGCATGCTGCATTCCGGCCAGCTCCAGGTCGTGGATGAAAGCGCCGCCCGCGAACTTGGCGCGCAGGTCGAGGCGTGGCAGCGACGTCCCCACGCTGCCACCCGGCTGCGGCGGCGCCAGCGAATCCGCGGGGGACACCGGCCGCTGCAGCAGTTCGGCGCCATGCCGCCAGTAGTTCCAGCCGATGGCGCGCCCGAGATGGCGCACCTGGCCTTCGCGCACTTCCAGTTCGGCCACGGGCAGGCCGAATTCCAGGGCGGCCGCCTCCAGCAGGCGTGCGCGCAGCACCGCGCCCAGCGTGGACATCACCGGACCGGACTGCTCCAGCGACAGGCTGCCGACGGTGAAGCCCTCGTTCGGCCAGCGGTGCGTGGACGCCGGGCGCATGTCGACCTGCGCCGGCGCGACGCCGAGGCCGTCGGCCGCCAGTTGCGCGAGCGCGGTGAGGATGCCCTGGCCCAGCTCCACCTTGCCGGTGCGCACCGTCACGCGGCCCGGCGGGTCGAAGGCCAGCCACAGTGCCGGGTCGGGCTGCGAAGCCAGCGCGGGTGGCAGCTCCCGGGCCATCAGCGGCCCTCCCGCGTGGCGAGCCACGCCGCCTGAACTGCGGCGAGGATGCGCGGATGCGCGCCGCAGCGGCACAGGTGGGGCTCGAGCGCCTGCGCGATGGCCTCGCGCGAGCCGTCGGGCGCGCCGCGCAGGAAGGCCAGCGCGCGCATCAGGATGCCGCTGGCGCAGAAGCCGCACTGCGCGGCCTGCAGGCGCTCGAACTCGGCGAGGAGTGCCCGCCCCTCGACGCTGTCGGCAAGCGATTCCGCGGTCGCGACCGACCGCCCTTGCAGGTGGCCGACTTCCAGCTGGCAGGAATGCCTGGGCTGGCCGTCGACCAGCGCCACGCAGGAGCCGCACTGCTCCTGGCCGCAGCCGAAGCGCGTCGCCTTCAGCTTCAGTCCTTCGCGCAGGTGCTCCACCAGCGTGCGGCGGTCGTCCGGCGCGACCTCGCAGGGCCGGCCGTTCACCTCGAAGCGCACGGACATGCTTCGCCTCAGGACACGCTCAGGTGGGCGGTGGCGAGCTCGGGGGCCGCCCGCACCTCGTCGGCGCCGGCGCTCATCGCGACGGCGCCGGTGTTCAGCACGACGACATCGTCGGCCAGGCGCATCGCCAGGCGGAAGTTCTGCTCCACCAGCACGATGGACAGGCCCTCGTCCTTCAGCCGGGCGATGCCCTTGGCCACCTCTTCGACGATGAGCGGGGCCAGGCCCTCGGAAGGCTCGTCGAGAAGCAGCACGTCCGGGTTGCCCATCAGCGCGCGGCCGATGGCCAGCATCTGCTGCTCGCCGCCGGACAGCGTGCCGGCACGCTGGTGCTGCCGGTGCTTCAGCTGCGGGAACAGTTCGTACACGCGCTCCAGGTTCCAGGGCCGCGCGCCACCCCGCTTTTGCGCGGCCACCGCCAGGTTCTCCTGCACCGAGAGGCTGGCGAACACCCGCCGGCCCTGCGGCACCAGGCGCATGCCGCTGCGGGCGATGGCCTCCGGCGTCAGCGCCTGGATCGGCCGGCCGTCCAGCGCGATGCGCCCGGCGCTGGGGCGCACCAGGCCCGCGATCGCCAGCATGGTGGTGGTCTTGCCGGCGCCGTTGCGTCCCAGCAGCGCGAGCAGCCGTCCCCGCCGCAGGCTCAGGCTGACCCCGTGCAGCACGTGGCTGCGTCCGTAGTGCGCGTGCACATCCTCCAGGACCAGCGCTTCAGCCCTCAAGGTACACCTCCTGGGTGCGCGGATCCGCGACCACCGTCTCCCGGTCGCCCTCGACCACCAGCTGTCCGTGATGCAGCAGCGCGATGCGCTCGGCGAAGGCCAGCGCCATGTCCATGTCGTGCTCGATCATCACGATGGTGGTCTCGCGCGGGATGGCGGCGACCAGGTCGCGCACGATGGCGCGCTCGTCGCGGGACAGGCCGGCCAGCGGCTCGTCGAGCAGCAGCAGGCGCGGCTTCTGCGCCAGGGCCACAGCGATCTCGACGCGCCGCTGCTCCCCGTAGGAGATCTCCGAGGCGCGGGCCTGGGCCCGCGCGGCCAGGCCCACGCTCTCCAGCACCCGCATGGCCTCCTCGTGCAGCTCGCGCTCGGAAGCGAGCGCGCGCAGCGGTTCGAAGCGGCGGCCGCTCACGCCCAGGATGCCCAGCACCACGTTGTGCAGCAGCGTGTCGCGGCCGAACAGGGTGATCACCTGGTAGGTGCGGCTCACGCCCAGGTGGGCGCGCCGGCGCACCGGCTGGCGGGTGACGTCCTGGCCGAACAGGTGGATGCTGCCGGCGTCGCAGCCGATCTCGCCGGCGATCTGGCTGAACAGCGTGGTCTTGCCGGCGCCGTTGGGCCCGATGATCAGCCGCCGCTCGCCGGGCTGCACCGTGAGCGACACGTCCTGCGTCACGGCGATGCCGCCGAAGCGCTTGCACAGCCCGCGCAGTTCCAGCGCCGGCGTCATGCCCGCTCCCCCCGCACGCGCCGCCAGGCGACCGACAGGCCGGCCACCAGGCCAGCCGGCATGAAGATCACGATGAACAGGAACACCAGGCCCAGCATCATGTTCCAGCGCTCGATGAAGGCGGAGGCGTAGTTCTTGAGGATGACCACGATCACGGCGCCGAGCACCGGGCCGTACACCGTGCCGGCGCCGCCGGCGATCACGCTCAGCAGCGCCTCGGCCGACACCGGCACCGCGGTGACGCTGGGATGGATGTACTTGTTGTAGTAGACGTACAGCAGTCCCGCCACGCCGGCGAAGAAGCTCGAGATCACGAAGGTCGTCCAGCGGATCGCCCAGACGTGGTAGCCGAGGGCCGCCATGCGCCGCGGCTGGTCGCGGGTGCCGCGCAGGCTGGCGCCGAAGGGCGACTCCACCAGCCGCTTCATCAGCCAGATGCTGAGGCAGCCCACCCCCAGCGAGAACCAGTAGTAGTTGCTGCTGATGTCCAGGTTCCAGCCGAAGGGATGCGGGCGGGTGAGGCCCGAGATGCCGTTGTCGCCGTTGGTGACGGACACCAGCCGGTAGGCCAGGCCCCACACGATCTGCGACAGCGCCAGCGTGAGCATGAGGAAGCCCAGGCCGGTCGCTCGCAGGGCGATCCAGCCGAACAGCATGCCGGTCGCGGTGGTCACCAGCAGCGCCGCCGGCGCGGTGACCGCATGGCCCAGGCCCAGCCGGGTCGCCATCCAGGCGCTGGTGTAGGCCGAGATGCCCAGGAAGGCCGCGTGCCCCAGCGAGGTGAGGCCGCCGTAGCCCGCCAGCAGGTTGAGGCTGGAGGCGAACACGATGGCGATCACCACCTGGCTGGCGAGGTTGAC
Source organism: Burkholderiales bacterium (assembly GCA_028868995.1). Classification (GTDB taxonomy): domain Bacteria; phylum Pseudomonadota; class Gammaproteobacteria; order Burkholderiales; family Burkholderiaceae_C; genus Ramlibacter. The sequence goes on from JAGWTH010000004.1 coordinate 55,479, forward strand.
GAAGTATTCGCCCACCGCGAAGGGCAGCAGCGCCAGCAGGGCCACGACGGCGAGCGGCAGCCACCGGTTCACGCGAGGCTCCTGCCGAACAGGCCCTGCGGGCGGAAGGCGAGCACCACCACCATCGGCAGGAACAGCACCACGTAGGCGAGATCGGGAACCAGGAAGATGCCGAAGGTGTACATGAAGCCCACGATGAAGCTGGCGACGAAGGTGCCGCCCAGGCTGCCGACGCCGCCCAGGATCACGACGATCAGCGCCAGCGGCAGCATCTCGGCGTCCAGGCCCGGGTAGGCGTTGAAGATGGGCCCGGCCAGCGTGCCGCCCAGGCCCGCCAGCGCCGCGCCCAGGCAGAACACGACGGTGAACAGGCGCGAGGCCGGGATGCCCACCGCGCGCGCCATGGCCATGTCGTCGACGCCGGCGCGGATCATGGCGCCCAGCCGGGTGCGCTCGATGAGCAGGTACAGCAGCACGGCGACGACGACCGCGATGCCCAGCACCGCCAGCCGGTAGGTCGGGAACACCAGCCCGAACAGGCGCAGCGGCGCCTCCAGCAGTGCCGGCGCCTGCACCGGCAGCGGGTCGCCGCCCCAGAGCATCAGGGCGCCGTCGGCGGCGACGAAGGACAGGCCCAGGGTGGCCAGCACCTGGCCCTGCGAATTGCCGGCCAGCCGGCGCAGGATGACGCGCTCGACCAGGCCGCCCAGCACGCCCACGGTCACCATCGCCGCGAGGGCGGCGAGCAGCAGGCTGTGGCCCGCGCGCACCGTGACCGCCGCGACGTAGGTGCCGATCATGAACAGCGACCCGTGCGTGAGGTTGGCCACCCGCATCAGGCCGAAGATCAGGGCGAATCCCGAGGACAGCAGGAACAGCAGGCCCCCCAGGGCCAGGCTGTTGAGGGTCTGGATCGCCCAGATCTGCATCGGCTCAGTTCTCCAGGTTCTTCGCCGGCGGCCAGTCGCGCGAATAGACCGGGTTGGCCAGGAAGGCCTTGGGGTCGTAGGTCCAGAACTGGCTCACGTCGGGATAGGTCTTGATCACCGCGTTGACCAGCCGCCCGTCCTTGCGCTCCACCTGGCGGATGTAGACGTCGCCGACCACGTTGCCGTACGGGTCGAACTTCACCGGGCCGCGGCAGGTCTGCACGTCGGTCTTGCGCAGCGCCGCCATGAAGGCCTCCTTGTTGGCCACGTTGCCCTTCACCGCGTTCAGCGCCGCCTCCAGCACCGCGCCGTTGGTGTAGGTGGCCGCGGCGTAGAAGCCGGGGTCGTAGCCGAAGGCCTTGCGGAAGGCCGGCGCGAAGTGCTGGTTGATCGGGTTGGCCAGTTCGGCCGAGTACCAGCAGGCGGTCTGGATGCCCAGCGCCTCGTCGCCCATGTTGCGCAGCACCGACTCGTCGAGCGCCGTCATGCCGCCCACGATGGCCATCTTGCCGCGCAGGCCGTACTCGTTGAACTGGCGGACGAAGCGGAAGCCGTTGGAGCCCGCGAAGCCCAGGAAGATCGCGTCCACGTTGGTCTTCAGCTGCGCCAGGAAGCTGCCGTAGTCCGGCGCGGTGAGCGGCGGGAACATCTTCTGCACGATCTTGCCGCCGCCCTCCTCGAACACGCGCTGGAAGCCCGCGTTCATCTCCTGGCCGTAGGCGATGTCGTCGGCGATCAGCGCCATGCGCTTGTACTTGAGGTCCTTCACGCAGTGGTCCGCCATCACGTGCGAGCACTGGGCGGAGGTGGAGGTGGCGCGCACGAACCAGGGATTGGGCTTGCGCTGCGTCATGTCCTCCGCCGCCGCCACCGACAGCGTGGGCACCTTGTGCTGGCGCAGGTAGTCGTCGATGGCCAGCGCCTCGAAGGCGGCCAGCGGGCCGATCAGCACGTCGACCTTGTTCAGCTCCACCAGTTCCTGCGTCTTGGACTTGGCGGTGGCCGGCACGCCGCCGGTGTCGGCGACGATCAGCTGGATCTTGCGCCCGGCGAGCATGCCCTTGCGCTCGTTCAGGTACATCTGCAGCGCCCGCTCCATGTCGATGCCGCCGGAGGCCAGCGGCCCGGTCTTGACGGTGAGCAGGCCCACGCGCACCGGCTCGGCCTCGGCTCGCGCCAGGCCGGGCAGCGCCACGCCGGCGGCGGCCGCCGCCGCCCCTTTCACGAACTCGCGTCTGCTGTGCATCTTCTGTCTCCTTGTGCTGTGGTGGAGGAAAGGCTCAGGCCGCCGGCGGGATCACCGGCAGCAGCAGCCAGGCGGGATGCCGGGGTCCGAAATGCAGCGTGGTGCGGCCCGCGAACGTGCCGGCGGGCCGGTCGCGCGGGTCGTCGTGGAGGAAGGGGCCGCAGCCGCGCAGCTCGTTCTTGAAGTTCGACAGGCGCAGGCCGGTCTTCTCGGCGTACAGGTAGTCGCGGCCGCGCACCGTGAGCGCGACGCGGCAGCCGGCCGGCACCACGATGGAGGTCGGCCACAGCTCGATGACCAGCTCCACCGGCTCGCCGGGCGTGAGCGCCTGCGCCCGCGCGTGCGTGTGGTAGGGGCGCCATTCACGGGAGAGCTGCGGATCCAGCTCGCGATGCGAGGCGCGCAGCCAGCCCTGCGCCACCGGCGTGTGCGGATCGATCGCGCCGGCGAAGGTCACCTCGCGCAGGTCCGCGGTGAACACGCGGAACACCAGGAACAGGTCGGCGTCGGTGGTGCTGGAGGACGCCCACAGCCGCGCCGCCAGCGGGCCGGTGATCTCGGTGGCTTCGGGCAGCGGCGCCGACAGGAAGGTCAGGCCGTCGCCCAGTGCTTCGAAGGACAGCGTGGCCGCGCCCGCGGGCGCCTCCTGCGCCAGCGCCTGGGCGGCCGGCTGCAGGTGCAGGCGGGTCCAGCGGGTGCGGGCGATCGGCCATTCGCGCTCGCAGCGCTCCTCGAACCGGGCTACGTGCCGCACCTGCAGCCGCACCGGCGGCTCGTCCTCCCACCCGGTGCGCTCGCCCTTGAGGAAATGGCCGAAGAAGCGCTTCTGGATCGCGAGGCCGTAGTCCGTGTAGAAGTGGGTCCAGTGCTCCAGCCCGTGCATCTCCAGCCACTTGCGCGGCGAGGCGGCGCGCAGGAAGGCCTCGGTGTTGCCGCGCAGGTGCAGGCCCTGGCCGCCCCAGTTGCCGGCGGACAGGAAAGGCACGGTGATGCGGTCCCACTGCGCCGAGCGTTCGCGGTGGTACGCATCGTCCAGCGGATGCGCCAGGATGTCGTCGCCGAAGGAGCAACGGTTCGCGGCCAGCTGCGCGTCCGACAGGTTCTCGTCGCCGCAGACCGCCAGCGCGGGGTTGGCGCGGTTGCGCGGGCCGCGTTCGCCCAGGCCGTGCTGCACGGTCTTGACCTGCATGTCGTACCAGTTGGCCCAGAAGGTCGAGAGGATGCCGCCGTGGTGCGTCATGTCGCGGTACCAGTCCGCGGCCCCCTCCCAGATGCACATGGCCGCCAGGTGCGGCGGCTGCAGGCCGGCCACCTGCCACTGGTTGATGCCGTAGTAGGAGACGCCCGAGAGCCCCACCTTGCCGCTGGACCAGGGCTGCACGCCCGCCCACTCGATGCAGTCGTGGAAGTCGCGCGTCTCGCGCGGCGAGAAGTGGTCGACGAAGCCGGGCGAGCGGCCGCAGCCGCGCGAATCCACCCGCACGCACACGTAGCCGTCGGGCACCCACTTCTCGGGGTCGACCACCTCCCAGTTCTGGTACAGGTTGGACGAGCCGTGCGGCACGTCGGGATGGTCGGCCACCATCTTCTGCCAGGCGCTGGGATAGCCGTCCTGGAACGCCAGGCCCTTGGCATAGGGACCGTAGCTCAGGAGCACCGGGTAGCGGCCCGGCGCGTCGGGGCGGAACACGTCGGCGCGCAGCACGACGCCGTCGTCCATCGCGATGCCCACGTCCCAGTCGATGTGCATTCCCTTCATGGCCGCCTCATACCGCGCAGTAGCGGTTCTGGATCTCGGTGTCGGCGAGCAGGTCGGCCGCCGCCCCGGCATGCACGATGCGGCCCTGGTCCAGGATGTAGGCCCGGTCGGACACCGACAGCGCGCGCTCCACGTTCTGTTCCACCAGCAGGATGGTGGTGCCCTGGCGCTTCATGCGCGCGAACAGCTGGAACATCTCGTGCACCAGCAGCGGCATGATGCCCTCCGACGGCTCGTCCAGCAGGATCATCTTGGGCCGCGCCATCATGGCCCGCGCGATCGCCAGCATCTGCTGCTCGCCGCCGGACAGCGACGTCGCCTCCTGGCCCAGGCGCTCCTTCAGCCGCGGGAAGGTGGCGGCGATCTCCTCGATCATCGCGTCGGTCTCGCCGCGGCGCGCGCTGGCGATCAGCCCCAGCTGCAGGTTCTCGCGCACCGTGAGGCCGGCCACGATGCGGCGGTCCTCCGGCACGTAGGCCAGCCCCAGGTGGTAGCGGGCGTGCGCGGGCCGGCCCTGCAGCGGCTGTCCGTCGAAGCTCACGGAGCCGCCGCTGCGCGCGAGCAGGCCCATCAGCGTGCGCAGCGTAGTGGTCTTGCCCGCCCCGTTGCGGCCCATCAGCGTGACGATCTCGCCGGCCTCGACCTCGAAGGAGATGCCCTGCACGACGTGGCTGCGGTCGTACCAGGCGTCGAGCTCGCGGACTTCGAGCAGCGCCATTTCAGCCCTGCCCCAGGTAGACGCGGCGCACCTCGTCGTTGGCGCGGATGTCCTCCGGCGTGCCCTCGGCGAGCAGCTCGCCGTGGTGCAGCACGATCAGGCGGCGGCAGATCCCCATCACCAGCTTCATCTTGTGCTCCACCAGGATCACCGTGCGCTCGCCCGCCAGGCGGGCGATCAGGTCCATCATGACCGTCGTCTCCTCCGGCGACATGCCCGCGGTCGGCTCGTCGAGCAGCAGCAGCCGCGGGTCGCAGGCGAGCGCCATGGCGATCTCCAGCGCGCGCTGCTGGCCGTGGGCGAGGTCGGCGGCCGTGCGCCGCGCGACCGCGCCGAGGCCGACGCGCTCCAGCAGGGCCTGGGCCCGGTCGGCGACACCCGGCAGCGCGCTGCGCGCGCGCAGGAAGTCGAAACGGGCGGTGCGCATCTGCACCGCGACGCGCACGTTCTCGTGGGCGCTGAGCTGCTTGAAGACGTTGGTGATCTGGAAGCTCTTGGCGATGCCCAGGCGCGCGTAGGCGTGCCGGGGCAGGCCGGTCACGTCCTCGCCGCGGAACAGCACCCGGCCCGTGGTGGGGGCCAGGGAGCCGCTCAGGATGTTGAAGAAGGTGCTCTTGCCGGCGCCGTTGGGACCGATGATGGCGCACAGCTCGCGCTCGCGGAAGCTCGCGTTGACCTTCGCCAGCGCCTGGAAGCGGCCGAAGCGCATGCCGACGTCGCGCGCCTCGAGGATCACGTCGCTCACCGGGGAACCTCCGCCACGCCGTCCACCCGCTCGCCGACGGCGCCGGCCGCGGGCGGCTCCGGCTCGCGCAGGCGCCGGCGCAGTGCGTGCAGCAGGGTGCCCCAGATGCCGCGCGGGAAGAACAGCACGAACAGCATGAAGATCACGCCCACCACCGCCATCCAGTGCGAGGTGAGGTTGGTCACCACGTCCTCCAGGTAGAGGAACACGGCCGCGCCGACGAAGGGCCCGAAGAAGGTGCCCATGCCGCCCAGCAGGCACATCATCACGGCCTGCCCGGAGGTCAGGTAGTGCAGCGAGTCGATCGGCACCACCGACAGGTGCACGGCCCGCAGCCCGCCGGCCAGTCCGCACAGGCCGGCCGACAGCACGAAGACCAGCAGCTTGGAGCGCGCGACGTCGTAGCCGCAGGCGGCGGCGCGGCGGTCGTTCTCGCGGATCGCCTCCATCACGGCGCCGAAGGGCGAGGCCAGGATGCGCGACACCAGCCAGAGGGCCGCCGCCACGAAGGCCAGGATCACGTAGTACTTGGTCGTGGGGTTGGTGAAGTCGATGCGCAGGCCGGCGAGGGTCGTGGGCTCCACCCGCACGCCGCGCAGCCCGTTCTCGCCGCCGGTCCAGCGCTCCGCCTTGTAGAAGGCGTAGTAGACGATCTGGCCGAGCGCCAGCGTCACCATCGAGAAGTAGATGCCGCGGCTGCGGATGGCGAGGAAGCCGATCGCCACGCCCACCAGCGCGGCGCCGGCCACGCCCGCCAGCACCGCCAGCGGCCAGGGCAGGCCCGCATACACGATGCTCATGCCCGTGACGTAGCCGCCCACGCCGAGAAAGGCCGCGTGGCCGAAGGACAGCAGGCCGGTGTAGCCGAACAGCAGGTTGAAGCCGACGGCATAGAGGCCGAAGACGAGGATGTTCACCGCCAGCGCGTCGTAAGGCATCAGCAGCGGGAACACCAGCAGGAACAGCAGCGCCGCGGCCACGCGATGGCGGGCGATGGTGTGGAACAGCGTGGCCATCCTTGCCTTCTCAGCTCATGAGGCCGGTCTTGCCGAACAGGCCCTGCGGGCGCACCAGCAGCACCAGCGCCATCAGCACGAAGATGGACAGTTCCGCCAGGTCCGGGGCGACCAGCGAGGTGAGGCTGAACACGATGCCCACCAGCAGTCCGGCGGCCACCGCGCCGGGCAGCGAGCCCATGCCGCCCACCACCGTCACGACGAAGGACTCCGCCAACACGCTCACGCCCATCTCCGGGGTGACCGCGCGGGTGGGCGCCGCCAGCGCGCCCGACAGGCCGGCGATCGCGGTGCCGATGCCGAACACCAGCCACCACACCCGCGAGACGTCGACGCCCAGGATGCGCACGATCTCGGGGTCGCGCGAACCGGCGCGGATGATCAGGCCGTAGCGGGTCTTCTCGATGAACAGCCACAGCGCCGCCACCACGACCGCGGTGGCGCCGATCAGGGCCAGCCGGTACAGCGGGAAGTGGCCGAAGCCCAGGTTCACCGCGCCGCGCAGCGCCGGCGGCGTGCTCGAAGGCAGGCCCTCGACGCCGAACACCATGCGCACGCCTTCGATGAGCACGTAGCTCAGGCCGAAGGTGAGCAGCAGCGGATAGTCGATGCCGCGGCCGTACAGCGGCCGCACCAGGAAGCGCTCGCAGGCCAGCCCCACGGCGCCCACCGCCAGCGGCGTCACGACCAGGCTCAGCAGGAAGCTGCCGGTGGCGGCCTGGAAGTACACGCCGAGGAAGGCGCCCACCATGAAGAAGGCGCCGTGCGCGAAGTTCACCACCGTCAGCATGCCGAAGATCAGCGACAGGCCGACCGCCAGCAGCGCGTACACCGCACCCAGGGCGAGGCCGGTGACGAGCTGCAGCGCCAGCAGCGACGGCGTGATCTGGTCCACCGGCGCCTCAGGCCTTGAAGCCCAGCTCCGTGCAGCTGCGCAGGTTGGCCTCGCTCGCCGGATCGACGTGCACGATGTCGAAGACGTCGTCCTTGCCCTTCATCGCGCTGGCGGGCTTGGACTCGACGATGATCACCGACTGCACCGACTGGTGGTCGCACTCGCGGTAGAACTGCGGGCCCTTGTACCAGTCGTACTTGAGGCGGCGCATCGCGTCGGCCACCTTGGTGTTGTCGGTGGACTGGGCGTTCAGCACGCCCTGCAGCAGGCTGCGCACGCCGGCGTAGCCGAGCGCGCCGTAGTCGGAGGGCACCGCGCCGCCGTAAGCCTTGCGGAACTTGTCGTTGAAGACCTTGGCCGAGGGAATCGTGCTTTCCATCCCCCAGTAGTACGAGGTGCCACCCACCACACCCTCGAACACGTCCGCCCCGCCGGCCAGGCGCGCGGTGAAGAGCAGCACCGGCGTGATGATGCGGGTGGTGGACTTCAGGCCGAAGTCGGTGGCCTGCTTGCAGGAGTTGACCAGGTCCTTGCCGAAGTTGCACAGGACCAGGATGTCGGGCTTGAGCGCCTGGATGCGCGGCAGGAAGGCCGAGTAGTCGGCCGTGCCGAGCGGGTGGCGGATGTCGGCCAGCGTGGTCGCGCCGAGCGCCTTGCCGGCGCGCTCGAAGCCGCGGACCATCTCGTGCCCGTAGGCATAGTCGGCGGTCAGGTAGACGATCTTCTTGCCGTACTTGGGGAAGGCATAGCGCGCCACGGCCCCGGAGGTCAGGTGCGGGTTGAGCGCCTCGTGGAAGGTGTAGGGGCTCCAGTCCTTGGCCTCGTTGATCGCGTCGGACTGGCTGATCGAGACGAAGATCACCTTGCGCTCGCGCGTGACCGCGTTCATCGACAGCTGGGTCGCGGCGGACAGCGAGCCGGCGATGAAGTCCACCTTGTCCTTCTCGATCAGCTCCAGGGTGCGGGTCGCGGCCTCGCCCGGGTTGAGCTTGTCGTCGCGCACCAGCAGTTCGGCCTTGCGGCCGTTGAAACCGCCCGCGTCGTTGAAGTCCTTGATCGCCAGCTGCGCGGACCGCACCTGGTCCTGCGCCTCGGTCGCGTACGGGCCGGTGAGCGGGGCCAGGAAGCCGATCTTGATGCTGGCGCCCTGGGCGCGCGCGATGTTCGCGGCGAAGGGCGTTGCCGCCAGGGTGGCCCCGGCCGCGCCGGCCTGGAGCAGGCGGCGCCGGGACAGCTCAGGCGATGGTTTGCGTTGCGGTGCGTTCATGGGGGGTCTCCTCGCTGAAGTTCGCTTGGTCCGGGTCGATCGCGGTTTCGGCCATCACCGCCAGCGCGTCGCGCGGCTGGGCGGTGTTGCCGTCGCGGCCGCAGGCCTGCATGTAGGCGCCCAGCCGGCGGCTGCGCAGCACCACGGCCCGGCTGGCCGGCACGCGCTGGTCGGAATACGCCTGCAGCGCCTGCGGCGTCGCGCCGTGGTCGCGCAGCGCATCCGCCAGCGCCAGGGCATCCTGCATGGCCTTGGTCACGCCCATGCCGACATGCGGGCGCGCCACGAAGGCGGCGTCGCCCAGGAGCGCGACCCGGCCCTGGACGATGGATGGCGAGATGAAGTCGTGGATCGGCTGCAGGAAGGGCTGCGCGCACTTCTCCACCACCTCGGCGAAGGCGGGGGCGAGCAGGCGCCGGCCGTCGGCGCGCATGGCCGCGACCTCCCGCCAGGACACCTTGTTGGGCGGGATGCCCTGCGCGTGGAGCACGCCGTCGGCATCGGTGAGCAGCTGCTGGAGCCGCCCGGGCGCCGGCGCGGGGCGATACCAGACGAAGTTCCAGGACCGCTCGCCGGGGCGGGTGCCGTTGCCGGGGCCGGCGACCGGATAGCCCAGCATCTGCTCGCCGGGCGGCAGGCAGAAGCCGAAGCGCTCGAAGATCGCCTCGTGCGCACCGCGCGAGAGCACGGCCTCGTCGACCAGCCCGCGCCAGGCGACATAGCCGGCGTATTCCGGCTGCACCCCGGGCCAGTACTGCTGGCGCACGGCGGAGCGGATGCCGTCGGCCGCGACGAGCAGGTCGCCCTCGAAGGTTCCGGCGCTGGTGCGCAGGCGCACGCGGTCGCCCGCCTGCTCCACTGACTGCACGGCGACACCCTGGCGGTACTCGATCTGCGGCAGCTGCGGCAACAGGCCGTGCAGCAGCTGGTACAGCCGGCTCCAGGAGGTGAGCACCTGCGGCAGGTCCATCGCGCCCAGCTCACGGCCCTCGCCGTCGAGGGTGACGCGGCCCGCCACCGGGATGCCCAGCGCGAAATCGCGCGCCATGCCGCAGCGGCGCAGCCCCTCCTCGAGCGCGGGATGGGTGATGATGCCGGCGCCGCGGCCCGTCATGGGGCCGGCGACCCGTTCCAGCACGGTGACGGTGTGGCCGGCGCGGGCGGCCAGGTTGGCCGCCATCAGTCCGCCGAGCGAGCCCCCGGCCACGAGCAGGTGGGCCATGCGTCAGGACCCGGCCGCGGCCCGTTCCGCCGCCGGATAGTTCAGCTCGATGACCACGCCATTCGGGTCGTCCAGGAACAGCTGGTGCAGGCCCAGGTCGGGCACCGTGCGCTCGCGCACCGGCACGCCCTGCCTGCGCAGGTGGGCCAGCATGTCGGCCAGCCCGGTGGCGAAGAAGGCCACGTGATCCACCGCGCCGCTGCCGCGCAGGGTCGAGGCGTCGCGGTCGCCGAGGTACTTTTTCAGTCCTTCGGGGTCGTTGCGGTCGATGCCGATGACGTGCACCACCGCGTTGGCGGTGTCGGCAGGGTCGCCCCGGTACAGCCACAGGCCCGGGAAGGGAAAGTTCGGGCGCGGGCCCACCGTCAGCCGCAGCACGCGCTCGTAGAAGTCGCGCGTGGCCTCCAGATCCAGCGTGCGGATGGAGAAATGGTTGAGGGACAGCGCCACCTTATTGATCAATCGTTAAAGTAGTGAGGCCATTGTTGGAGCGGGGTCGACCCCCTGCATCGGGACCAACCCGTAGGCGGGCGCACGCCGCGCCTCAGGGAACCCGGCCCAGCGCGCGCAGGATCTTTTCCGGCGTGATCGGCTGCGACCCCACCTGCGCCCCGAGCGGCGCGAGCGCGTCGTTGATGGCGTTCATCACCGCCGCCGGCGCGCCGGCCGTGCCGGCCTCGCCCGCGCCCTTGGCGCCCAGCTGGCTGCTGCGCGTGGGCGTCTGCACGTGCCCGACGACGATGTCGGGCATCTCCGCGCTCATCGGCACGAGGTAGTCCGCGAGCGTCGCGTTGCGCATGAGCCCCTGCTCGTCGTACAGGCATTCCTCGAGCAGGGCGCCGCCGATGCCCTGCACGATGGCGCCTCGAATCTGCTCGTCCACCAGCCGCGGGTTGATCACGCGCCCGCAGTCCTCGACCGCCCAGTGCTTGAGCAGGCGCACGAAGCCGGTGTCCGGGTCGACCTCCACGTACGAAGCCTGCACGCCGTTGGTGAAGATGAAGGGGTAGTCGCGCTGTGCGTAGTGGCGCGTCACCATGAGCTCGGGGGTGAAGTCGCCCGGCAGGGTGTCGGAGCGGTAATAGGCCACGCGCCCCAGTTCCGCGAAGGGCAGCAGACCCTCCTGCGTGGCCGCGTCGATGACCTGGCCGCGCCGCACGGCCAGGCCCGAGGCCTCGCGCTTCAGGATCAGGGCGGCGAGCTTGAGGATGTTCGCGCGCAGCGCCTGGCCCGCCAGCAGCACCGCCTCGCCGCCGATGCCGGCGCCGCGGGAGGCCCAGGTCCCGCCGCCGTAAGGCGTGACATCGGTGTCGCCGGTGATCACGCGCACCTGTTCGAGGTCCACGCCCACCGCGTCGGCCGCGATCTGCCGGTAGATGCCCTCGTTGCCCTGCCCCTGTTCGCCCACGCTCACCATGACGGCCACGCCGCCGGCCGGGTCCAGGCGGAGGGTGGCGCCGTCCTGCGAGGCGATGCGCGCGCCCCCCACGCCATAGAAGGCGGCGCTGGGATTGGTGAGCTCGATCAGCGTGGCGAAGCCGATGCCCCGGTGGATGCCGCGCTGGCGCAGCGCCGCCTGCTCGGCCCGCAGCGCGCGGTAGTCCATCATCTGCGCGATGCGGCGCAGGCAGGCCTCGTGCGACAGCACCTCCAGCTGGATGCCGCTGGCCCCGGTGGCCGGGTAGGCGTCGTCGGGGATGACGTTGCGCAGGCGGAACTCCAGCGGGTCCATGCCCAGCTTGCGGGCGGCCAGGTCCACCAGGCCCTCGGTCACCGCGCAGGCGATCGGGTGGCCGACGCCGCGGTACTGGCAGGTCGGCGTCTTGTTCTGGAACACCACCTTCAGGTCGGCCCGGTAGTGGCGATGGCGGTAGGGGCCGCCCACCAGGTTCACCACCTGGTTGCCCTCGATGGCGCTGGTGCGGGGGAACACCGAATAGGGCCCGATGCCAGTCAGGTCGTCGATCTCGAAGGCGAGGATCTCGCCGTCGCGGCTGGCCGCCAGCCGCGCCTTCACCCGGTGGTGGCGCGCATGGATGTCGCTGGTGAAGGACTCGATGCGATCGGCCACGAACTTCACCGGCCGGCGGCACAGCATGGACAGCGCCACCGTCGCGAAGTCGTCCGGGTAGGCGTGCACCTTGATGCCGAAGGACCCGCCGACGTCCTTGCAGACCACGCGCACCGCCGATTCGGGCAGGTCGAACTGGCGCGCGTACAGGTCCTGCATCATGTGCGGGGCCTGGAAGGAGTGGTAGACCGTCAGCCGCTGTTCGGCGGCGTTCCAGTCGGCGAGCTGGCTGCGCGGCTCCAGCGTGACGCCCGTGTGGCGGCCGAACTGGAACTCGGTCTCGACCACCGCGTCGGCCCGCGCGAAGGCCTCGTCGACTCCGCCGGTGTCGAGGTGGCGGGCGAAGCACAGGTTGTCGCCCAGCTCGGGGTGGATGAGCGGCGTGGCCGCGTCGAGCGCGGTTTCCATGTCGACCACCGGCTCCAGCATCTCGTAGTCGACCTCCACCTTCTGCAGCGCGTCCTCCGCCTGCTCGCGCGTTTCGGCCACCACCGCGACCACCGGCTCGCCCTGCCAGCAGGCGCGCTCGATGGCCAGGGGGTACTGCGGCGCCGACTTCATGCCGGCCAGGTGGGCCAGCGTGGCGACCCAGGGCTTGCACACGGTGGCGATGTCGCGGCCATCCGCGACCATGACGACGCCCGGCATGCGGCGCGCGTCCTCCGCGCGGATGCCGAGGATGCGGCAGTGCGCCACCGGGCTGCGCCAGAACACCACGTGGCACAGCCGGGGCAGCTCGATGTCGTCGACGTACACGCCCTGGCCCTGGACCAGGCGCCGGGCGCTCGGGCGCTCGTGGCTCGCGCCGATGTAGCGCGGGTCCTCGGTCAGCGCATGCAGGGGCGCTTCGCCCTGCTCCGGGCGCTCGACCACCTCGCCGGCGGCGCGGGGGCCGCTCACGACGAGGCTCCCGGTCGGCTGCGCCGCGCGGCCAGCGTCTCGCAGACGGCGTCGACGATCGCGTGGTAGCCGGTGCAGCGGCAGTAGTTGCCGCTCATCCACTCGCGCACCTCCTCGCGGCTTGCGTCCGGCTTGTGCTGCAGCAGCTCCTTGGCCGCCATCACCATGCCCGGCGTGCAGAAGCCGCACTGCAGCGCGTTGTGGCGCACGAAGGCTTCCTGCAGGTCGCGCACGTCGCCGTCGGCGCTCACGCCCTCGATGGTGCGCACCTGGCGACCGTCGGCCTGCACGGCCAGCGTGAGGCAGCCCCGCACGATGCGGCCGTCGACCTCCACGGTGCAGGCGCCGCAGACGCCGTGCTCGCAGCCCAGGTGGGATCCCTTGAGTCCCAGCGCGCCGCGCAGGAAGTCCGCCAGGTGCTGGCGCGGCTCGACCGCGCGCCTCTGGGCCTGGCCGTTGACGGTGAGTTCGATGGTGTGCAGCTCGGGCATGGGTGTCTCGAAGGGGGAATCAGGCGGCGAGCGCCGCCCGGCTGGCATGGGCCGCGGTGAGCAGGCGGCGCACCAGCACCACGGCGAGGTGCCGCTTGGTGGCGGCCTCGTGGTGCAGGTCGGGCAGCGGGTCGAGTTCGGCCTTCAGCGAGGCGAGCGCGATCTCGATGGTGGCCGGGGTGAGTTCCTTGCCGGCGAGCAGGGCCTCGGTGCGCGGGGCGCGCACCGCGGTCGTGCCGAGGGCCAGCAGGCCCAGGTTCACCTGCCGCGCCACCGTGCCGTCGAAGCGTGCCGCCACCGCGACCCCGGCGGCGGCGTAGTCCCCACGCCGGCGCGCCAGTTCGTCGAAGCCGTACCAGTCGGCGGCGGTCGCCACCGGCACTTCCGTGCCGAGCAGCACCTCGTCGGGCTCCATCGCGGTGGTGAGGATCGCGCGGAAGAAGGAACGCGCCGGCACGGTGCGCCGTCCGCGCGGACCCTGCAGGTGCACCTCGCCGTCCAGGGCCAGCAGGCACGCCGGCCACTCCGCCGCCGGGTCGGCATAGGCGAGCGAGCCGCCCCAGGTGCCGGCATTGCGGATGGCACGGTGCGCGATGTGGGGCGCGGCGGCCGCCAGCAGGGGCGCGCATTCGGCCACCAGGGGCGAGGATTCGATGTCCGCATGGGTGGCGAGCGCGCCGATCCAGAGCCGGTGGCCGCGCCGCTCGATGCCTTGCAGCTCCGGGATGCCGGTGATGTCCACGAGCAGCGCCGGTTCGGACAGGCGCAGGTTGAGCGTCGCCAGCAGGGTCTGGCCGCCGGCGAGGATGCGCGCGCCGTCGCTATGCCGCACGAGCAGCGCGACGGCCTCGTCCACCGTGCGGACCCGGGCGTAGTCGAAGCGGGGTGCCTTCATCGCGGCTGCATGCCTTCTTCGTTCAGCGCCGGACCGGATGGGAAGCGGCCGGGCTTCGGTTTACTATTTTTGGTATTGACCAGGTGTTCAACAATCATAGGAATGGCCGACAGATCGGTGAATGGGCGCGCCCCCCGGACAAACCCTAGCGGGCGAAAGTCCTCGCCTGCCGCTGCGACGCAGCCGCTGGCGCGCCGCCGCATGCCGGTGGCCGAGCGCGAGCGGCACATCGTGGACGGGGCGATCACCTTCTTCTCCGAGCACGGCATGGACGCGCAGTTGCGCGAGCTGGCCGGCGCGATCGGCGTCGCCCACACGCTCGTCTACCACTACTTCCCCACCAAGCAGGCGCTGGTGGACCGCGTGTATCAGGAGGTGTTCGCCGGACGCTGGAAGAAGGAGTGGGAGGCGCTGCTCGACGACCGCTCCCTGGGCGTGGAGGACAAGCTCGTGCGCTTCTACGTCGACTACGCGCGCACCGTGCTCACGCGCGACTTCGTGCGCATCATGGTGTTCTCGGGCCTGAGCGACCGCAGCATCCCCGACCGCTTCTTCGCCCTGCTGGGCGAGCGGCTGTTCCCGCGCCTGGTCCGCGAAACGCGCCGGCACCGGGGCAGCCGCGCACGCGGGAGCGCGAGCGTGCGCGAGTTCGAGCTCCTGATGGGGCTGCACGGCGGCATCTTCTACGGCGGCGTGCGCTGGTTCGTCTACGGCCAGCCCATCCATCCGCGACGGCCGCCGCTGGACGACCCGGCCATCATCGCCGACCGCGTGCGCAGCTACCTGGAAGCGAGCCTGGGGCTGTAGCGGCCCTCGCCCTCCGTTGCGCGGCCGCCGGCGGCCCCTATACTGGCAGCATGAACGAACTGGTACATAAGAGGCGTCCCGCCGGCCGCTCGGCCAAGCCGCCCGCCAAGGAGACGACCCGCACCAACGACCCCGAACGGACCCGGGCCAACATCCTGGAGGTGGCGGCCGCGGAGTTCGGCGAGAAGGGCCTGGCCGGCGCGCGCATCGACGAGATCGCGGCGGCGACCCGGACCAGCAAGCGGATGATCTACTACTACTTCGGCAGCAAGGAGGGCCTGTACCTCGCGGTGCTGGAGGAGTCGTACCGGAAGGTGCGCGACATCGAGGCGGAGCTGCACCTGCAGGACCTCGCGCCCGAGCAGGCCCTGCGCCGGCTGGTGGCCTTCACCTTCGACCACCACCTGACCCACGAGAACTACATCCGCCTGGTGATGTCCGAGAACATCAACCGCGGCCAGTACATCGCCCAGTCCCGGCACATCCAGGAGCTGAACGTCCCGGCGATCGCCGCGATCCGCCAGCTCTATCAGCGCGGCGTGAAGGCGGGCGTGTTCCGCCCGGGGCTGGACCCGGTGGACATCCACGCCTCGATCTCGGCGCTGAGCTTCTTCAACGTCTCCAACCGCCACACCTTCGGCGTGATCTTCAAGCTCGACACGCGCTCGCCCGCGTACATCGCGCGCCGGCGGGAGAACGTGATCGAGATGATCGTGCGCTTCATGCGGGCGGACTGAGCGGCCACCGAACCCCAGGGTTTTCCCTGAATCGCGCAGACCAGGGCGGCCCTGGCATTAGGGTCAACCTGGATAGCCACCCACTAACCAGATGGTACATTTTGAGCTCCAGCTTGCGGGGGTGCTCCCCGCATCCAGAACAACCCACCAAGATGAATCCTGCTGTCGCGGCTCCCGAGCCCGATCCGTCCATCTCAGGCGCGGCCGCCCACGTCGATTTGCCCCATCGGCCCTTCGCCCCGCGCATCGAGCACGCGTTCGACGTGCTGCTCGCGCTCGTCCTGTTCCTCGAACTGGTGCTGCTGTTCGGCAACACGGCGCTGCGCGCGCTGTCCAACACCTCGCTGGTCTGGGCCAACGAGGTCGCCGAATACTCTCTGACCAGCCTCGCCTTCATCGGCGGCGCCGTGGCCTACCACCGCGGCCTGCACTTGGTGGTACGTGTAGGCATCGACCGGCTGCCCAGGCGCTGGCGGGAATACGCGGAGTGCGCCCGCCACTACTTCGTGATCGCGGTGGCCGTCATCGGCCTGGGGTACGCCCTGCCGATGTGGCGTGACTCCTGGACCAACCTGACCGTGGTGCTTCAGATCCCCAAGTCGTGGACCCTGCTGCCCTTCTTCGTGGGAATGGGCCTCACCGTGGTGTTCGCGCTGGCGGAGCTGCGCCGCCACACCGGCAAGGAGAACCTCGTCGCCGGCGCGCTCGTCGCCGTCCTGGCGCTGGCCTGGTTCCTGGCCCAGCACTTCACCGGTCCGTGGCAGGGCTCCCCCGGCATCGCGTTCGCGCTGCTGCTGCTGCTGTTCCTGGTCTTCGCCGGGGTGCCGATCGCATACGTGCTCTCGGTCACCGCCTACATCTTCATCTACAGCTCCGGCGAGGACCCGATGGCGGTGTCGCTGGCGATGTCCAACGGGATCAGCAGCTTCATCCTGCTGGCGGTGCCCTTCTTCATCCTGGCCGGCAACGTCATGACCGACGGCGGCCTCACCCAGCCGCTGGCCGACTGGGTCACCGGCATGGTCGGTCGCATGCGCGGCGGCCTGCTGCAGGCGCTGATCGTCGCGATGTACATCTTCTCCGGCATCTCAGGCTCCAAGATCGCCGACGTGGCGGCGGTGGGCACCACGCTCAAGGGCATGCTCAGGCAGCAGGGCTACGATCCGGCCGAGAGCGCCGCGGTGCTGTCGGCCGCCGGCATCATGGGCGAGACCATCCCGCCCAGCCTGGTGATGATGGTGCTGGCCTCGATCACGACGCTGTCCGTGGCCACCTTCTTCGTGGCGGGCGTGGTGCCCGCCGCCGTCCTGGGCCTGTGCCTGATGGGCATCGTCCACCGCCGCGCGAAGAAGTTCGACTGGCCGCGCTGCCCGGCGATCTCCTGGCGCGAGCGGATGCGACTGAGCTTCCGCGCGCTGCCCGCCCTGCTGGTGCCCATCATCCTGATCATCGGCATCGTCGGCGGCATCGCGACGACCACCGAGGTCTCCTCGATCGCGGTGGTTTTCTCGATCCTGGTGTCGGTGTTCATCTACCGCGGCATGAACCCGCGCACCTTCATCCGCACGCTGGCCGGATCGGGCGCCATGGCCGGCATGGTGCTGTTCATGGTGAGCGCGGGCAGCGCCTTCTCGTGGACCCTGGCCCTCAGCGGCCTGCAGTCGGTGGTGGCCGACTTCCTGGCCCTGCTGGGAGGCTCGGCCTTCGCCTTCATGGTCTTCTCCGTGGTCCTGATGGTGGTGATGGGTTCCATTCTGGAAGGCCTGCCCTCCCTGCTGATCTTCGGCCCGATGCTGCTGCAGCTCACGCACAACTACGGCATCGACCCGATGGCCTTCGGCATCGTGATCATCATCGCCATGGGCGTGGGCACCTTCATTCCCCCCTTCGGCGTGTGCTACTTCGTGACCTGCTCGGTGATGGACACCTCCGTGGAGCGGGTCACGCCGCGCTTCCTGCCCTACCTGGCCGTGCTGCTCGTCGGCCTGGTGGTCATCGCCCTCTTTCCCGCGGTGAGCCTCGCCTTGCCGCACGCCTTCAACCTTCACTGAGCGCCCGCTCGCCCTTCCCGCACATACCAACCCAAGGAGACCCACCCATGAAGCCCTCTTCCAGCCTGCTGTCCGCCGTCGCGTTCGCGGCGCTCCTGTCCTGTGCCGGCACGCCGGCCCTGGCCCAGGCCAAGTTCGTCCTGAAGCTGGCGCACTCCGACTCCGTCGACATGGCCACCTCGCGCAAGGCGGTGATGGCCGACACCTTCGCCAAGGAGGTCAAGGCCAGGAGCGGCGGCCGCATCGACGTGCAGGTCTTCGGCGCCGGCGCCCTGGGCGGCGAGCGCGAGCTGGTGGAGGGCGTGAAGAACGGCTTCATCCAGGCCGGCCTCGCCTCCGGCGTGATGGCCAACTTCTACCCGAACGCGATGGTCACCGACATCCCGTACCTGTTCCCGAACAACGAGGTCGCGGACAAGGTGATGGACGGCCCCTTCGGCCAGAAGCTGTCCGCCGACTTCCAGGCCGCCACCGGCATGCACAACCTGTGCTTCGGCGAAGTGGGCTTCCGTCACTTCAGCACGGGCAAGACGCCCGTCCATTCGCCCAAGGACCTGGCCGGCCTGAAGATCCGCGTGCAGGAAACCCCCCTGTACGTCACCGAGATGAAGGCCCTCGGCGCGCAGCCCACGCCGATCGCCTTCCCGGAGACCTACACGGCGCTGCAGACCGGCGTGGTCGACGGCGAGGAGAACCCGCTGCCGACGATCATCTTCGCCAAGTTCTACGAGGTGCAGAAGCATGTGACGCTCGACGGCCACAACTACGGCGTCGACTGGTTCGTGATGAGCGACAAGTTCTACAAATCGCTGCCGGCCGACCTGCAGAAGGTCGTCACCGACTCGGCCAAGTCGGCTTGCGCCGCGGAGCGCAAGGCCAACCGCACCTTCACGGCCAACGGTGCCAAGATCCTGGCCGAGAAGGGCGTCACGGTCTACACGCCGACGGCCGCGGAGATGGGTCAGTTCCGCGCCGCCGCCCAGCCGCCGGTGATCGACTTCCTGAAAACCAAGATCGACCCGAAGCTGATCGACAGCATCCAGGCCGCGGTCAAGCAAGCCGAAGGCGGGAAGTGAAGCGGGACGCGGTACGTCCTGAAGGCCACTGTCCGCCGGGGCGTCCCGGGCGCAAGACGCCGGCCATGCACGAATTCAGCCTGCCATGAAGAAGGTCCTCGTCCTCAACGGCCCCAACCTGAACCTGCTCGGCACGCGCGAGCCGGCGCTCTACGGCTCGACAAGCCTGGCCGACGTGGAGGCGCTCTGCCGCGCGGCGGGGGAGCGCCTCGGCTACGAGGTCGAGTGCTTCCAGAGCAACTGGGAGGGGGCGCTGATCGACAAGATCCACGAGTACGGGCGCCTGTTCAAGCAAGGGCTGGCGCTCGGATGCGTGTTCAACCCGAGCGCCTTCACCCACACCTCGGTGGCCCTGCAGGACGCGATCAAGGGCGTCGACGGGCTGCCGGTGATCGAGTGCCACATCTCCAACGTGCATGCGCGCGAGGCTTTTCGCAACCACTCCTACATCTCGCCGGCCGCCGCCGGCATCGTCGTCGGCTTCGGCGTGCCGGGCTACGTGATCGCGCTGGAAGGCCTGGCGCGCAAGCACGACCCGGACAACCCCCGGCTGCCATGAGTGCCCGCATCCCCCGACCCATGCTCATCACCGGCCGCACCGAGTTCATCGCCCACCTGGGCTGGCCCACGCACGCCTTCAAGGCGCCGATGATCTACAACCCGTACTTCGAATCGGCCGGCATCGACGCGGTGGTCGTGCCCATGGGCTGCAAGCCGGAGAACTTCGCGCCGGTGCTGCGCGGCCTGTTCGCGCTGGAGAACATCCGCGGCGCGCTCATCACCATGCCGCACAAGGTCAGCGTGGTGGACCTGCTGGACGAGGTCACGCCCACGGTGAAGGTGGCCGGCTCCTGCAATGCGGTCAGGCGCGCGCCCGACGGCCGCCTGGTGGGCGACATGTTCGACGGCGAGGGCTTCGTGCGCGGGCTGGCGAACAAGGGCCTGGTGCTGCGCGGCGCGCGTGCCCTGGTGGTGGGCAGCGGCGGTGTCGGCTGCGCGATCGCCGCTTCGCTGGCGGCCGCCGGGGTGGCGGCGCTGGCGTTGTACGACACGCAGCCGGGCGCCGCCGAAGCGCTGGCGCAGCGCCTGCGCGCGCACTACCCCGCCATCATGGTGAGCACGGACAGCCGCGACCCGGCCGGCTGCGACCTGGTGGTCAACGCCACGCCCCTGGGCATGGACCCGGGCGACCCGCTGCCCATCGAGATCGATCGCCTGGAGGCCCGCACCTTCGTGGGCGAGGTGGTCATGAAGACCGAGAGGACGGCCTTCCTGCGTGCGGCGCAGGAGCGCGGCTGCCGCATCCAGGTCGGCACCGACATGCTGTTCGAGATGATCCCGGCCTACCTGGAGTTCTTCGGCTTTCCCACGACCACCGCCGACCACCTGCGGTCGGTGGCGCGGCTGGAGTATTGAAAGATGTCCGACCTGCTGCTGCAACCCGAACTCGCGCGCGAGCCCCTGCAGGACTCGTTCAGCGACGAGGACAACCCCATCGGCCTCGACGGCGTGGAGTTCGTCGAGTACGCCACCGCCAAGCCCCAGGCCCTGGGCCAGGTGCTGGAGATGATGGGTTTCCGGCCCGTGGCCCGCCACCGCTCGCGCGAGGTGCTGCTGTACCGCCAGGGCGGCATCAACATCGTGGTCAACGCCCATCCGCGCGACGCCGACGGCGCCACGCACGGGGAACAGGCGCCCGCCATCAGCGCGGTGGCCCTGCGCGTGCGCGACGCCCGCGCGGCCTACCGCTACGTGCTGGAGCACGGCGGCTGGGAGGTGCCCACGCATCCGGAGGCGATGGAGCTGAACATCCCCGCCATCCACGGCGTGGGGGGCAGCCGCATCTACTTCGTCGACCGCTACCGCGAGTTCTCGATCTACGACGTGGATTTCGTGCCCATCCCCGGCGTCGAGCGCAACCCGCCGGCCACCGCGGGCGTGCACTTCTTCGGCATCGTGCAGTACATCGGGCCGGGGCGCAGCTACGACTGGCTGGAGTTCTACCGCGAGCTGTTCGGCATCCAGGCGATCCCGGACGAGCAGCGCTTCGGCATCATGCCCGCGGGCAAGCTGCTGCGGGCGCCCGCGCTGCAGCCGGCCAACCGCTTCATGCTGCAGGTGATCGAGCCGGAGGCCGACTCGCTGGACGACAGCGAGCGCCTGCAGCGCATCGGCCTGGGCGTGCCCGACGTGCTGGCGGCGGTGCGGGCGCTGCGCGCCCTGGGCATGGAGTTCGTCGAGACCGAGGCGGCGCACACCGAACGCCGCGGCGCGATCACCCGGACCTACCTGGGCAGCGTGGTGTTCGAGCTGGTGCACAGCGAGCCGGAATCATGAACCACCGGCGCAGCCTGCACCAGGCGATCCAGGCGTTCGGCATGGACACGATCACGCTGGCGGGCCCCCTGGAAGCCAAGCTGGAGGCGATGCAGGAGGCCGGCTTCAGCCAGGTGATGCTCAAGGCCAACGACCTCGTGGGCCATCCGCAGGGCTGGCGGGCCGCGGTGAAGGCGGTGCGCGCCAGCGGCCTGCGCGGCACCGGCTTCCAGGTGCTGCGCGACTTCGAGGGCCTGTCGGGCCACCTCCACCAGTACAAGGTGGACATCGCGAAGACGATGCTGGAGATGTGCGCGGCGCTGGAGTGCAAGGTGCTGCTGGCGTGCTCCTCCACCTCGGCGCACGCCAGCCAGGACCTGGACCCCATCGCGCGCGACCTGCGCAAGCTGGCGATGCTGGCCGTCCCGCTCGGCATCCGCATCGCCTACGAGGGCCTGTCCTGGGGCCGCACGGTCAACGAGTTCACCACCGCCTGGGACGTCGTGTGCCGCGCCGACTGCCCCAACCTGGGACTGGGCATCGACTCGTTCCACATCCTGGCGGCGAAGACACCGCTGGACGCCATCGACGATCTCGACCCGTCCCGGATCTTCCTGGTGCAGCTGTCGGACTTCATGTGGCAGGAGACGCGCACCTTCGAGGAGCGCATGGCCACGGCGCGCACCTTCCGCGTGTTCCCCGGCGAGGGGGTGCACACGCGGGAGCTGGTGCAGCTGGTGCTGAAGCTCGACGCCCTGGGCTACGCGGGCGACTACAGCTTCGAGGTCTTCAACGACGACTACGTGCAGATGCCCCTGCCCATGGTGGCGCAGCGCGCGCTGCGCTCGGCCATGTGGCTGGGCGAGGACGTGCTGCGCCGCTCGGCGCCGCTGCCGGGGCAGCTGCGCCTGCGTCCGACCTAGCTTTCCTTCCTCGGGATCTCGAGCCCGCGCTGCACCGCGGGCCGCGCGACGAACGCGTCGAGCACCCGCCGCACCTCGCCGAACGCCTCGAAGCCCACCAGCTCGCCCGCGCCGTAGAAGCCGACCAGGTTGCGCACCCAGGGAAAGATCGCGATGTCGGCGATCGTGTACTCGTCGCCCAGCATCCACTCGCGGCCGCGCAGGTGGCCATCGAGCACCGCCAGCAGCCGCTTCGCCTCGCCCGCGTACCGGTCGCGGGGACGCTTGTCCTCCCAGTCCTTGCCCGCGAACTTGTGGAAGAAGCCCAGCTGCCCGAACATGGGCCCGACGCCGCCCATCTGGAACATGAGCCACTGGATCGCGTGCCAGCGCGCCTGCGGGTCGCGCGGCAGCAGTCGGCCGGTCTTGTCCGCCAGATAGAGCAGGATGGCGCCGGACTCGAACAGGGCCAGGGGCTTGCCGCCCGGACCGTCCGGGTCGATGATGGCGGGGATCTTGTTGTTCGGATTGAGCGCCAGGAACTCAGGCGACATCTGCTCGCCGGCCTCGAAGGCGACGCGGTGCGCCTCGTAAGGGAGACCCAGCTCCTCCAGCGCGATCGACACCTTCACGCCGTTGGGCGTCGGCAGC
Source organism: Burkholderiales bacterium (assembly GCA_028868995.1). Taxonomy (GTDB): domain Bacteria; phylum Pseudomonadota; class Gammaproteobacteria; order Burkholderiales; family Burkholderiaceae_C; genus Ramlibacter. The sequence goes on from JAGWTH010000004.1 coordinate 78,173, forward strand.
GAGTAGAGCTGCAGCCGGTCCGGTAACGCGGCAGGCCATTTCTGGTTGACAGGGAAAACGGAGAGATCGCTCATGGCAAACCCTTGCGGCAAAGCCGCGAGTGTGCCGCGTTTGCGACGGATAGGCGTTGACAGGGATGTCCCTGCCCCGGCCCAGTTGCGCTCGCGCCGCCTCTGAGGCAGCATCCGGACACTGGTTCATAATTCGCCAGTCCCGCATTCCACGTCCAACCACACCACGAACCGAAGAGGCACCTGACATGATCAAGACCCTGCTCGCCGCCATCGCCGCGGCCGTCGCCCTGATGGCTTCCAGCGCCTACGCCCAGGCCGACAAGGCCGGCGAAGCCCGCGCCCAGCCCAGCGCGCCCGCCACCAAGGAAGAGAAGAAGGCCGCCAAGGAGCACCGCAAGACCACCGGCAAGAAGGTCGCCAAGGAAGCCAAGGCCGGCGACGACCAGCCCGGCACCACCGCGAGCAAGAAGACTTCCAAGGAAGAGAAGGCCGCCGCCAAGGCGCACCGCAAGGCCGAAGGCAAGAAGGCCGTCAAGGAAAACAAGACCGGCGACGCCCAGCCCACCACCAAGTAAGAGCCGCCTGCGGGCACGAAAAAGCGGACCTCCGGGTCCGCTTTTTTCTTGGCCAGGCGCGTCAGCCCTCGATGCGCAGCCAGCGCCGCGGCGTGTCCCACAGGATGCGGCGGCGGTCAGCCGCCGCGGGCACCAGCCGTTCCAGCTGCCGGAGCAGCGGCCCCACGTCCAGGTGCACCGGCGACTTCAGGAAGGGCCAGTCCGAGGCCCACAGGCAGGCGTCGGGCGTGTACGCGTCGAGCAGCGCCCGCACGAACACCCAGGCGTCCTCGTACGGTGGCGGCAGGGCGGAGAACTTCTGGTAGCCGGAGAGCTTGACGGCCGCCCTCCCCGTGCGCGCCAGCGCGAGCAAGGCCTGGAATCCGGGCTGGGCGATCCCGCCGCCGGCGCGGGGCCGGCCGCAGTGGTCGAACAGCATGCGCACCCCGCTGGCCTCCAGCAGCGGCCGCAGCGCCACCAGCTGGTCGTGCTCGACCTGCACCGAGACGAACAGGTCCAGGTCCGCCAGGTGGCGCAGCAGCGGGCCCGCCTGCAGGTAGTGCTCGACTCCGAGCACCGTGGCGTTGAAGGCCACGCCCAGCACGCCGGCCTCGCGCAGGCGCACGAGCTCGTCGCGTCCGATGTCGTTGCGCACCACCGCCACGCCGCGGAAGCGGCCGCCGCCCCGTGCCACCGCATCCAGCAGGCAGCGGTTGTCCAGCCCGTAGCCGGAATTGGGTCCGACCAGCAGGGCGTGGACGATCCCGTAGGCATCCATCACCTGCAGGTACTGCTCCAGCGGCCCGATCTCCTGGCCCGAGGGCCGGTAGGCCACGTCGGGCGCATAGGGAAAGCGCGCGGGATCGAGCACGTGGCAGTGCGCGTCGACCTTGGGTTCGTCGAAGATGCTCACGGCGCAGATCCCGGCCCGGTCCTCACTTCGCGCCCAGGGGCGGCAGGATTTCCTTGATCACCTGCTTGCCGCCCCGCACCTCCACCAGGAAGCTCTCGCGGTCGAGGTCGCCGTTGTTGTCGAAGGCCACGTCCATGATCACGCCGGGATCCTTGGCGGCGGAGAGCTTCAGGCCGTGCATCGCCTGCGCGACGGCCTTGCGATCGAGCTTGCCCACCTTCTCGATGGCCGCCTTCAGCACGTAGATGCCGGTGTAGCCCTTGATGCCGTTGTGGTCGGGCGTGTAGCGGTACTCCTTCTCGAAGCGGGCGCGGAAGGCGCGCATCGCCGGGATCGGGGCGTCCACCGTGAGGCCGACGTGGGCGACCGCGCCGTTGGCCGCCTCGCCCGCGAGCTCGATCACCTTCTGGCCCACCAGCGTGGTCTCGCCCACGATCGGCTTGGTCACGCCCTGCTTGCGCAGCTCGCGCAGCGCCCGCGCCGACTCGTCCTCGTTGAGGTAGACGAAGATCGCGTCCGCGTTGCTCTGCTTGGCCTTGAGCACCGCGGCCGAGAAGTCCAGCTGGTTCTGCTCGGTGGAGACATCGGCCACCACCTTGATGCCCAGCGGCTGCAGCGCCTTCATCAGCGACTCGCGCCCGCCCTTGCCGTAATCATTGTTCACGTAGATCAGCGCGATCGACTTCACCTTCAGGCCGTCGGCCATGTAGCGGGCGATCTTGGGCATCGCCGCGTCCTGCGTGAAGCTGGTGCGGAAGATGTAGGGGTTGCCCTGCTTGGTGATCGCCGCCGCCTCGCCGCCGGTGAAGTTGGGGATCCCGGCGCGCCGCGTCTCGGCCATGCTCACCATGATCGAGCCGGAGAACACCGGGCCGAACACGGCGAACACGTCGTCGTCGACCGCCTTCTGGGCCAGGCCCTTGGCCACGCCGGGGTTGCTCTGGGTGTCGGCCGTGGTCGTCTCGATCTTGTGGCCCAGGATGCCGCCGGCGGCGTTGATCTCCTTGACCGCCAGCAGCACGCCGTCGCGGAAATTGGTGCCCGATGTGGCGCCGGCGCCGGACAGCTCCACGATATTGGCGATCTTGATCGGCTGCGCCCAGGTGGGCGCCTGCAGCGCGAGCGCCGCCGCGGCGGCGGCGAGCCAGTGGGTGGGTCGGAAGGCCATGTCTTGTCTCCTGGTTGTGGTGACGATGGGTACTATTTTTTCGGGTAAAGCAGGGCGCGGATCGGCCCGAGGTCGGCCTGCAGCTGGTCGGCCAGCGCCGGCTGGCCGAAGAAGCGCAGGTACTCCGGCACCTGCTGCACGAGCATCTCGAAGCCCGCCTCGGCACGCAGTCCGCGCGAGCGGCAGGCACGCAGCAGCGGCGTGGGCTCGCGCGTCATGATGATGTCGACCACCGCCGCGCCCGCGTCCACCCGCCGGGCGTCGAACGGCAGGGGATCCTCGGGCTTCAGGCCCTGAGAGGTGCAGTTGACGACGAGGTCGTAGCCGGCCGGATCGTTGCTCTCGGCGACCACCGCCGCCGCGCCGGCCAGCGGCTGCAGGCGCAGCACGAGGCCGGCGGCGCGCTCCCGAGTGCGGTTGTGGATCGCCAGGGTGGCGGGGCCGCGCTGGGCGATCGCCGCGGCGACCGCATGGCCGCCGCCGCCGGCGCCCACCACCAGCACGCGCTTGCCGGCCACCGGAATGCCGAAGTGGTCCAGCCCCTTGACGAAGCCGATGCCGTCGAACAACGCGGCCTCCAGCCGGCCGTCCGGCAGGCGGCGCACCGCGTTGACGGCGCCGGCGATGGACGCCACCGGATCGCCGGGCTTCAGCAGCTGCGCCAGCGCCGACTTGTGCGGGATGGTGGCCCAGAAGCCGCCGATGTTCTCGGCCGCCATGCCGTGCTGCAGGAAGCCCGCCAGCGCCGCCGCCGGCAGCTTGAGCGGCACCAGCACCGCGTCGATGCCGTGCTCGCGGAACAGGTGGTTGTAGACCTCGGGGGCGCGCACCTGGGCGACCGGGTCGCCGAGGATGTAGAAGACCCGGGTGGTCCCGGTGATGTTCATGGGAAGGCTCCTTGCATTCTGGTCGGTGTCAGGCGAGGGCGGACGGCACGTGGCCGCCGCCCAGGAACAGGCGTTCGATGTCGGGGTCGGCCAGCAGCTCGCCGGCCGGCTTGTGCAGAACCAGGCGGCCGGCCTCCAGCGCGATCGCATCGTCGGCCGTCTTGAGCGCGCTCTTCACGTTCTGCTCCACCATCAGCACGGTCACGCCCTGCTCGTCGGCCAGCTTGCGCAGCAGCCGGAACACGTCCTGCACGACCAGGGGCGACAGGCCGATGGAGGGTTCGTCGATCAACAGCACGCGGGGCCGCAGCAGCAGCGCGCGGCCGATTTCGAGCTGCTTCTGCTCGCCGCCGGACAGCGAGGCGGCGGCGCTGTGCAGGCGTTCGCGCACGCGCGGGAACAGCTCCAGCACCTGCGGGATGCGCTCGCGCGCGGTCTTCATGCCCAGGGTGATGCCGCCCAGCTCCAGGTTCTCGTAGACGGACAGCTGGCCGAACAGGTTGCGGCCCTGGGGCACGAAGGCGATGCCGTGCCGCGCCAGCAGCTCGCGGGCGCCGGCGCCGGTGATGTCTTCGCCGTGGAGGCGGATGCGACCGTGCCGCACCCGCGCCAGGCCGAACAAGGCCTTGAGCACCGTGCTCTTGCCGGCGCCGTTGGGCCCGATCAGCAGCGTGATCTTCCCGCGCGCGGCGCGCAGGTTCAGCCGGTCGAGGATCGTCAGCTCGCCGTAGCCGGCGACCACGTCCTCGAACTCGATGGCGGTGTCCTGCGCCTCCATTCAGCTTCCCAGGTAGGCGTCCAGAACCTGCTTGTTGGCGCGGATCTCGGCCGGCGTGCCCACGGCCATCACCTTGCCCTCGACCATCACCAGGATGCGATGACACAGGTCCATGACGAACTCCATGTTGTGCTCGATCACGACGAAGCTCGCACGCCGGTTGGCGTTGAGCGCCTTGAGCAGCGAGGAGATGCCCCCCACCAGCGAAGGGTTGACGCCGGCGCAGGGCTCGTCGAGCAGCACCAGGGCGGGATCGCTCATGAAGGCCATCGCGATGTCCACCAGCTTCTGCTGGCCGTAGCTCAGCTCGCCGGCCTTGCGCTGCGCGACGTGGCCGATGCGGAACTGCTCGATCAGCGCGTCGGCCTTGGCGCCCAGGCCCGAATCGCCCGGGGCGAACATGCGGCCGAACATGCTGCCGCGGTGCTCCTGGGCCGCCACCAGCAGGTTGTCGCGCACGGTCATCCTGCCGAACACCTGCAGCGTCTGGAAGGTGCGGCCCACGCCCCGGCGATTGAGCTGCACCGGCGACAGGCCGGTGATGTCGCGGCCCTGCAGCTCGATGCGGCCGGTGTCCGGGGCGATCTGCCCCAGCACGCTGTTGAACAGGGTCGTCTTGCCCGAGCCGTTCGGGCCGATCACGCCGAAGATCTCGCCGGGCAGCACCTCGAAGCTGACGCCGTCGACGGCGCGGATCGCGCCGTACGACTTCGACACGTCGCTCACCTTGAGCAGGGGCGCGGCGCTCATGAGCGTCCTCCCGTCGTGCGCACGACCCCCGCGGCGGCGCGCGCCTGCCTCGCCTGCCGGCGCGCCTGCAGCCGCTGCGGGAGGCTCAGCAGGCCGTCGGGCAGCCACAGCATCAGCGCGACCACCGCCATCCCGAACACGAACAGGTACCAGGCCTGGGCGAAGCGCAGCCATTCGGGCAGCAGCACGCCCACGGCGGCTCCCACGAGCGGCCCGAAGAAGGAGCCGGCGCCGCCCACCACCACCATCAGGTACATCATGATCGACGCGCTCACACCGAAGGGCGCGGGCTCGATGAACTCCACCAGCGGCGCGAACAGGGCCCCCGCCACGCCCGCGTAGACGGCGCCGATGGCGAAGGCCAGCAGCGTGTAGGCGCGCGTATCGATGCCCAGGCTCTCGGCGCGGATCGGGTTGTCGCGCAGGGCGGTGAAGGCCTTGCCCCAGGGCGAGGCGAGCAGGCGCCACAGGGCCAGCGCCAGCAGCACCGTGACCGCGAGGATGAAGTAGTAGAAGGGCAGAGGCTGGTCCAGCGACAGGCCGAACAGGCCGGGCCGCGCGATGTTGTTGATGCCGAAGGTGCCGCCGGTGAGCCACTCCTCGTTGCGCAGCACCAGCCAGACGGCGGTGTTGAAGCCGAGGGTGGCGAAGGCGAGGTACAGCGTCTGCACGCGCAGGGCGGGGAAGCCGAGCGCCAGGCCGACCACGAAGCAGCCGGCCATCGCCATCGGCAGCCCCAGCCAGAAGCTGAATCCGGCCTTCATGACGATCGCCACGGTGTACGCGCCGATGCCGAAGAAGGCCGCATGCCCCAGCGACTTCTGGCCCGCATAGCCCACCGTGAGGTTCAGGCCCATGGTCGCGATCACGAACAGCAGCCAGTAGGAAAAAAGGTAGACCCCGTAGCTCTTGAGGAAGGGCGGCACGGCCAGCAGCACGAGCGCCATCGCCAGGGCGAGCGGGAGCGTGCGCCGGGCGGTCATACTTTCCGTTCCACCTTACGTCCCAGCAGCCCCTGCGGCCGGAACAGGATCACGCCCATGAACAGGACCAGCGCCACGGCGTCCTTGTAAGCCGGCGAGATGTAGGCGGCCGCGAGGTTCTCGCAGACGCCCACGACCAGGCCGCCGACCAGGGCCCCGCGGCTGTTGTTGAAGCCGCCGATGATGGCCGCGAAGAAGGCCTTGGTGCCCAGCGATTCCCCCATGTCGAACTTCGCCAGGTAGGTGGGCGTGACCAGCAGCGCCGCGGCGCAGGCCAGCACCGCGTTGATCGCGAAGGTGTAGAACACCATGCGCGGCACGTCGATCCCCAGCACGGTGGCACTCTCGGAGTTCTGCGCCACGGCCTGCATCGCGCGGCCCGTGACGGTGCGGGCGAGGAAGGCCTGGGTACCCAGCACCAGCACCAGGGCGAAGGCCAGCGTGCCTGCGTCGGCCAGGCTCAGGGTGACGCCGGCCAGCTGGTAGACCTTGTCGGGAAACAGGCCGGGGAATGGAAACGCCTGGGCGCTGTAACCGGCGCGCACGCCGTTGCGCAGGGCGATCGCCAGGCCGATGGTGGCCACCACGACGGGCATCAGGCCCGACTTCAGAAGAGGATCCGCGATGCCGCGCTTGAACCCCCAGCCCAGCACGACGACGGCCAGCGCGCAGGTCGCGAGGAAGGCCAGCGGCAGCGGCAGGCCGAAGTGCCCGAACGCCAGCATCGCGAAGGCCGGGAGCATCACGAACTCGCCCTGGGCGAAGTTGACGGTGCCGGAGGCCTGCCAGAGCAGGGTGAAGCCCAGCGCCGCCAGGGCGTAGATGCCCCCCGTGGCCATGCCGGAGAAGAGGAGCTGGAGCAGTTCGGTCATGGAGGCAGCCCGCGGACCCGGGCCGACGCATGGTACTGGGGCCTCCGGGCCGGCTCCAGCAAGACGATCGGGAATCGCCCAGAATGCGCGATAGATGAACGAAACAAGGGTAATTCCGGGGCCGGCCGGGGCGTCCCGGGTCCAGCCGCAGGACCTGGTGGAGGGCCTGGCCAAGGGCCTGCGGGTGATCGAGTCGTTCGACGACGAGCACCCCACGCTGACCGCCACGGAATGCGCCGGGCGCTGCGGGATCACGCGGACGGCGGCGCGGCGGCACCTGCTGACGCTGGTCCACCTGGGCTACGCCGCCACCGACGGCAAGCGCTTCTGGCTGTCGGCCCGCGTCCTGCGCCTGGCCAACAGCTTCCTCGACGCGACACGCCTGCCACGGCTGGTGCAGCCCTTCCTGCAGGAGCTGGCCGAGGCGACCCACGAAACGGTGAACCTCAGCGTGCTGGACGGGCACGAGATCACCTACCTCGCGCGCAGCCACAGCGCCCGGGTGCTGTCGGTCGGCTACCAGCGCGGCGCCCGGGCGCCGGCGCACGTGGTGGCGCCCGGGCCGCTGCTGGCGGGCATGCTGGCGGACGAGGAACTGGAGGCCTGGGTCCGCCAGCACGACTTCGCCGTGCACACACCGAACACCATCACCGACCCGGCGCTCTTCGCGCGGCACGCGCGCACCGCGCGGGCGCGGGCCTGGTGCATCTGGGAGCAGCAGTTCAAGCCCGGCTACAGCGGCGTCGCCGCGGCGCTGGTCGACCGCCGCGACCGCTGCCACGGCGCCATCGGCATGGCGGTGTCGTCCTCGACCTGGAGCCGCGCCGACATCGAGGCCCGGCTGGTGCCGCCGCTGCTGGCGACGGTGGCCAAGCTGCGCGCCGTGCTGTGACCGCCGGCGGCTCGCGAATAGTTCTTCGGGCAGGCCCGGCATACTCCGCGACCATGATGGAAACCGGAACCTTGGCCGCGCGGCGGCCCCACCCCCCGCGGGGATGGACCCGATGAACCCCACCCTTTCGATCGGCCCCCTGGCCCTGCCCTGGTCCGTGCTGGTGGTGTTCGCGGCGGTCGCCCTCGGCTGGTGGCTCGGCGAGCGGCTGGGCCGACGGCGCGGCCTGGCCATGGAAGCCGCCCTCTACACGATGCTCGCGGGCGGCCTGCTCGGCGCGCGCGCACTGTTCGTGCTGGTGAACCAGGCGGCCTATCTCGAGGCGCCCTGGTCCATCCTCGACGTGCGCGACGGCGGCTTCAGCCCCGTCGGTGCCCTGCTGGGCCTGGTGACGGCAACCGCCGTGCTGGTCGCGCGACAGCGCGTGCTGGCCGCACCCGCCCTCGCCGCGGCCGGCGGCGGTGCAGGGCTCTGGCTCGCGGGAACGCTCGCGCTGTCTGCGCTGGCTCCGCCCCCCGCCGCGCTGCCGGACCTCACGCTGACGTCCCTGGACGGCCAGCCGGTGCGCCTGGCCGCGCTGGCCGGCAAGCCGGTGGTGCTGAACCTCTGGGCCACCTGGTGCCCGCCCTGCCGGCGCGAGATGCCCGTGCTGCAGCAGGCCCAGCAGCGGCGGACCGACGTGCAGTTCGTGTTCGCGAACCAGGGCGAGGGGCCGGCGCAGGTCAGCCGCTTCCTCGCCGCGAGCCGACTGGACCTGCGCAACGTGCTGCTGGATGCGCGAGGTGAAGCCGGCGCTCGGCTGGGGCTGCATGCCCTGCCCGCCACCCTGCTGTTCGACGCGCGGGGCCGCCTGGTCGCGTCGCACGTCGGGGCGCTCTCGCCGGCCACGCTGGAGGAGCTCCTCGCCAGGCTCGGCCCGGCCCACCCGTCCTGAAGCCGCGCTCGCCGCCATCCCGGCGGCGGGGAACCCCGGCGCCCTGCCGGTCATCGAATCCAATCAGCATGCAACCCGCGAGGCATCGGGGCGGATGGGCCGCGCCCCGGCCGGCATGCACGTCGCGGCCCGTCCTTCGGAGATCCTCATGCACGGTCAGAACACGAGCCTGCGCAGACCGTTCGCGTCGCCCCGATGCGGGCGGCATCAGCGCGGGCGCGCCTCCGGCCTGGCTGCGGTCATCGCGGTCGCGGCCGTCGCGCTCACGGTCTATTACGTGGGCTCCGGCCTGTCGTTCGAGCGCTCGCTGCACGAACCGGTGGCCGGCACCGCCACTGCACCGGCCGCGACCGCCGCGACGAGCGCAACCGCGGGCACCGCGCCCGGGACCTAGCCGGCACAGCCGGGCCCCGGGTGCGCGATCACCGGCGCTGCCGCGTGCGGGCACGCACGCGCCGCAGCGCGAGACTCAGGGCGCCGAGCGCGGCCAGCAGGGGCAGCAAGGGGTCGACCGAGCGCGGACCGCTGGCCAGGGTGCAGCCGCCGCCCCCGCTGCTTTCGGTCGCGGACACCATCGGCGTGGCCCCCACCGACGGCACCGAGACGTACACGGTGGTGCTGTTGTCGGCCGGTTCGACATCGTCGACGGCGCTGGTGACCGACGCGGTCAGGGTGAATTCGCCCACGGCCGTCGAGCTCACGGCGAGGTCCGCCGAGGCAGTCGCCCCGGCCACCAGCATCGGCCAGGTGCAGGTGAAGGTCTCGCCGCTGGCCGTGCAGGAGCCGTCGCCGGACGCGCCCGCCACCGTGAACGCCGGGGGCAGGTTGCCGGTGAGGACGACCTGCGGCGCGTCGCCAGGGCCCTTGTTCGCCACGACGATGCTCACGGAGTGCTGGCCGCCGGGCAAGGTCGGGCCGACGCGCCCGCTGAGCCCGAGGTCGGGATGGGCCACCGAGGCGAGGGCGAACATCGCGTCCTTGGTCTGCGCGTCGCCGAGCGTCTGCTCCTCCATCCACAGCGCCATCATGCCCGAACCGTCCGGCGTGGGCCGCAGCTGCGACTCCGACTGCCCGCCCGTCACCGGGGACACGGGGGTGAAGGCACCGAAGCTGGCGCCGAAATCGATCGAACGGGAAACGTAGATCCGCCCGGAGGGCGCGGCGAGCGAATTGCCCTCGGTACCGTAGGCCACGTAGAGCACGTTGGTGTTCTGCGTGTCACCCGGGTCCGGCGTGCCGGTCAGGGGGTTGACGATCGTTCCGGGCGTCGCCACCAGGCGCGGCTCGACCACCCGCCAGTCGTTCACGGTCACGCCCGACAGGTTCACGGGCTGCGTCCAGCTGCCCGGCGCGCCGCCCGCGAGCGAGCGGACGATGAACAGGTTGTAGGTGGCCGTCGGCACCGCGGTGTGCGACGGGTCGGAGCCCACCGCGTCCGGGGTGCTGTCGTAGGCCAGCGCGATGGAGTCGCCGCGGATCACGGCGCGATGCGCATTGGCGTTGCCCCCGGTCGCGACCACTGACGTCAGCATCTGCGGGCTGTCGGCGAGCAGGTCCGAAGGCAGGAAGCCGGTGGAGCCCGGACGCGCCACGGTGTCGACCAGGCCGCGCCGGATCATGATGTCGGCCGGCGCGCCGGGCGCGGCGGTCGGCGACTCGCGCCACAGCAGCAGGGCGCGCAGGGGCGAGCTGCCGGCTGCCGCGGCGCCCTGCAGCACGATGCGCACGCGCCGCGCGCTGTGGGTCACGTCGCTCATCACCGTTCCGGGCGAATTGGTGTCCGGGGTCGAGTAGGGGAACGAGTGGTAGACGATGCACTTGCCGCCGCTGCCGCCGGCGCAGGAGCTCTCCTCGTAGGCCACCACGGCGGTGGAGCCGCTGAAGGACAGGTTCGGCCGGGAGGCCCCCGGCTGGCCCGTGCCCGTCGTGTTGTTGTCGCTCAGCTGCACGATGTTGGCACGCAGCGTGGTGCCGACGGGGGAGCTGGCGTAGGTGTACCAGATGTTGGTGCCGCCGCTGACGTTCGCCCCGCTGCCGCCGTCGCCGGGGCCTTCGGCCTCGCCCGGCTGCAGGCCCAAGGGATCCTCCTGCCACACGATGCCGAGGCCCGCACCGGTGGCATTGCCCGCCACGGCCTCGTTGATCACGTCGCGGGTGCCGTCGGTGAGCTGCGCGACGTTCCAGGTCGCGAGCGCGGGGTCGGTGGTCGAGGCGACCCACAGGCAGTGATAGGGCCGGTCGGGGATGCCATCCTGGTTGAAGTCGCCCGTGCCCTGCACCGTGCTGGTGTAGGAGCCGGTCGCCCCCACTGCGGGATTCTGCGGGCAATAGGCGCTGTTCCAGGAGATCGTCACCTTGGGCCCCGAGGTCGTCGGCGGCGCGAAGATGATGGGCATGTCGTTGTCCGCCACGAAGGTGCCGGCAGGGGTCGTGATGTTCTGCCCGCCGGTGGGCGCTCCCCCCAGGTCACGCGACAGCAGGATGGGCGCCTGCCAGCTCGCGCCTTCGTTGAAGGACACGCGGGCGTAGATGTTCTGGCTGCCGGCCACGCCGTCCAGGTAGGTGTACACCCAGGCCTTGCGGAACGTGCCGCTGTCTGCATAGGCCAGGCGCACCACCTTGGCCTTCTCCGTGGCCGTGGGCGTCTGGCTGACGTTCACCGGCGAGGCCAGCGTGAGCGCCGCGCCCCAGGCCGAAGCCAGCGGAAGCGCCAGCCCCAGCAGGCCCGCGCAAACTGCTCGCACCGCGCCCTGGCGCGTCTTGGTTCTTCCGTTCATTTTGCTTCCTTCCTCCGAAAATCTCCGGCGCGCCAACCGGGCCAGCCGTGCGACGATGCGGGCATGAAGTCGACGCCCCTTCGTCGCGGCCTCGCGCGCATCACCGACCAGTGGGGTCTCGCCCTGCCGCCGGATCGCGGCTGGCGGGGCTTCATCGATACGCACCTGGCGCTGGCCGCCGCGGCCGCGCTCCCGGTCCTGTGGGTGCTCTCCACGGTCTTCGGTCCCGCCATGCACGCTCCGGCCGGTTGGCCGGCCTGGGCCTCCTTCGTGCTCGCGCAGCCGGTGCTGGAGGAACTGGTCTTTCGCGGCATCTTGCAGGGTGAGTTGCTGCAGTGGACCGGCGGGCGCCAGGCCGGCCCGGTCACGCAGGCCAACCTCTGGACTTCCCTGGCTTTCACGGTGGCCCACTTGCTGGTCCAGCCTCCCGCCTGGGCTCTGGCCGTCGCCGTCCCTTCGCTCGTGTTCGGGCACCTGCGCGATCGCCTGCGCAGCATCTGGCCGGCGGTGGTTCTTCATGGTGGGTACAACCTGGGATTCGCGCTTGTCGCGACATGGGTGCGCTCCAGTTCGGGATGACCGGCTCCTCGGCCCCATGCAGAAGGTGAAAGGGCACGCGTCAGCGTGCCCTTTCTGCCCCCGTCAGTTCACCGTGATGATGACCGACGAACTCAGGCCGTCGGGCGAGAGCGTCGCGCCGGCGTCGGCCTTGTTGACCATCAGCACGTGGTTCGGCACGGTCACGCCGTTGACGACGACGTTCGGGTCGAGGCTGAACGTGATGCGGTACTGGCCGGTCTTGGAAGCCACGCCGCTCACGTTGGACACGCGGAAGTTCATGCCGTAGACCAGCGAGCCGCCCTGGTTGATCTCGGAGCTGAACGGGCTGACCGCGACGGAGCCGCCGGAGCCGCCCGAAGAACCGCCGCCTTCCGTGCTGGTGCCGAAGTTCTGCGCCACCGCGTGGTCGTAGACCACCGCGTCCACGGAGCCGTCGGTGTTCAGCTTCTCGATCTTCAGGTGCGCGTTGATGGCGAACACATTGCGAGTGCTGCTGTCGTAGGTCTGGCCGCTGGTGCCCTGCAGCTCGTTGATGCCCGTGCCGGAGATCAGCGCCATGGTGTAGCCCTTCATGGTGTCGGTCACGCCGGTCGTGGCGTCCTGCTTCAGCACGGTCTCGATGCGCACCAGCGAGCTGCTGGTGTAGGTCTTGCTCAGGAGCGAGTCACCCCAGTCGACCACCACGTTCTCCGTGGCGCCGGTCGTGTTGCTGCGCCATTCGGCCTGCCAGGTGCTGGCGGTCGCCTGCGGATAGTAGGTCGTGCCGCCGATCGACACCGCCGTCGACGGGTCGTAGTACGGCAGGCTGGGCGGCGTTTCCGTCGTGAGCGGACGCAGGCCCGTGCTGTAGTCGATCGCGGGCATGGGGGTGAACGGGCCCACTCCAGGCCAGGTGCCGATGATCGGCAGGCCGGTCGTGCCGTAGCCGTCGGCGTACACCAGCGGGAAGGACAGGTTGGAGCCGTAGGCCGATTCACCGCCACCGCCACCGGCGCCGCCACCGCCACCGCCACCCGCGCGGGCCGTGGTCACCGCGATCTCGCCGGAGGGCGCGCTCTCGTTGCCCGACGCGGGATCGACAGCCGTCACCACGTAGTAGTAGGTGGTTTTGCTGGAAACGGCGGTATCCAGGTAGGGCGCGGTGACGTTCGCGAACTTCACGGCGCGCGTCGCATCCTGGAAGTAGGTGGCCAGACCGGCCTGGGTGCCGCGATACAGGTTGTACTGCACCGCCGTCGGGTAGGTCACGTCGAACCACTGGACGGTGATCGCGGGCGTATCACGCGCGGCGATCGCCGTGAGGCCGGCCGGGGAAGGCGGCACCGTCGCCGAGCCGGGGCTGGGAATGTTCGGGGTCGCGCCCACCTCGCCGGACAGGGCACTTTCTCCCGCGGAGTTCACCGCGGTGACGGCGTAGTAATAGATCTTGCCGTTCGTGAGCCCTGTGTGCACGAAAGGTGCCACGGCGCCCGTGACCTTGTTCGAACTGGTCGTCACCGGTGAGGTGTCGGACCAGTACAGGTTGTAGGAGGTCGCGCCCGGAACCGCATCCCAGGCCACGGTGACCTGGCTGTCGGCGGCGACCGCGGAAAGCTGAATCGGCGTCGCGGGGGGCTGGAGACCTCCGCTGCTGCCGCCTCCGCAGGCGGACAACATGGCTGCGACGACCCATCCGGCCAGCAGCAAGAACCACTTCCTGATTGTCATGAGATACCTCCTGGATGAGAGTCAGGTCAAGGTCGGAACCACTGCAGGACCTCGGGGACTCCCTTCGGAGATCAGCCAGCCCACAGTAGAACTTCGTATGCATTGGCATGCTGAGTGGAACGGGCGAAGGCAGGTTTGATCTGGCACAAGCGGCGCCTGTTTTGCTCCAGGGAAGAGAACGGACGGCGCCCGGCGGCCTCGTGACTGTCGGGTTGCGCGCGTGCCGCTGCGCCCGCCGCTGGGCACAGCCGGTCGATCTCCCGCGGCTTGCCAGGGCCGGCGCGCAAATAAATCATCGTCCGCTTATGATTGCTTCATCGGCGCCCTGGTCGCGGCGACGCTTTCCATCCGTATCCACGCATATGAAAACAACCGCCTCGCCGACTCCGGCGCCTGTCTCCGTCTGGACGCGTCGCGCATGGCTGGGTGGAGCGGCGACGCTCCTGGCCGCCCCGTGGGAAGCCAGCCGCGCCCAGTCGGCGGCGGCGGCCGAGGAGGAAGCCCACGCCCCCGGGCTGCCCGCGCTGGGCAGCAGGCTGGTGGTGCCGCCGGTGAAGTTGCTCGATGGCAGCTCGTTCGATCCGGCGCAGGCCGAGGGCAAGGCGCTGCTCATCTATTGGTGGGCCAGCTTCTGCCCCTTCTGCGCACTGCAGAGCCCTGCCATGGAGGCCTTGTGGCGGGCCCAACGCGACAAAGGCCTGGTCATGCTGGCCTTGTCGATTGACACCAGGCCGCAGGACGCGACCGCCTACCTCCACAAGAAGGGCTACACCTTCCCCGCGGCCTGGACTTCCCCGGCGTGGCGCCGCGCCTTTCCCAAACCCAAGGGCCTGCCTGTCACGCTGGTGCGCGGGCGCGACGGCCGGGTGGCGCTGGCTGAAGCAGGACAGATGTTCGACGAGGACGTGGCCGCGATCTCCCGCTTGGTCTGACGGGCCGGGCGAGGCCCCGGACCGTCGTTGAGACGCTGTCGGCGGCGAGACCGCCCCCCCGGCGCCCGGAACCTGGTTACGCGTTGCCGAGTGCGCTGCAGACCCGGCGCAGCCTGGCCGAGGCGTCCTGGGCGACTTCCCGCATGCCCGGGTTGCTGGTCAGTTCGACCATCATGTCGGGGTTCAGGAAACCCACGATCACCTGGCCGTTGCCGTCGTCGCGCACGGTCACGTTGCACGGCAGGAGCAGGCCGACGTTCGCTTCCGCCTGCAGCGCCTTGAAGGCCAGCGGCGGATTGCAGGCACCGAGGATGCGCTGCGCGGGAACATCCTTGTCCAGCTTCTCCTTCATCGCCTTCTGGATGTCGATCTCGGTGAGGATGCCGAAGCCTTCCTTCTTGAGTTCATCGATGACGCGTTGCCGGGCGGCATCGAAGGGTCCGGAAATCGTTGCGTAGAAACCGTAATCCATGAAGGTCTCCTTGGAAAGGTGCGAGTGGACCACAAACAAAAACGCCCACTGCAAAGTGGGCGTTTGATGAAGCAATGAACCGCTTCGAATTTGGTTGCGCGGGCAAGATTTGAACTTGCGACCTTTGGGTTATGAGCCCAACGAGCTACCAGGCTGCTCCACCGCGCGTCAGAACAGAAATTATAGCTTATTCAGCGGCGCCCTGCTCCGTGCCGGCTTCGCTCGGCTCGGGGCGGTCCACCAGTTCGACCAGCGCCATGGGCGCGTTGTCGCCGACGCGGAAGCCCATCTTCAGGATGCGGGTGTAGCCGCCGGGACGGGTCTTGTAGCGCGGGCCCAGTTCGTTGAACAGCTTGGCCACCATGTCGCGATCGCGCAGGCGGTCGAAGGCCAGGCGCTTGTTCGCCAGGGTGGGTTCCTTGCCCAGGGTGATCATCGGCTCGACGACGCGACGCAGTTCCTTCGCCTTCGGCACGGTGGTCTTGATGGCCTCGTGCTGGATCAGCGAATTCATCATGTTGCGCAGCATCGCGAGGCGGTGCTCGCTGGTGCGGTTGAGTTTACGGAGGCCGTGGCCGTGACGCATGGTGCTTTCCTTTCCTTAGCTTGAACGGGGAGCCGTGTGAGGTACTCCCCGGTGCACGTGCGGTTGATCGATTAACGCTTGTCCAGGCCGGCGGGCGGCCAGGACTCGAGCTTCATGCCCAGCGTGAGACCGCGGGAAGCCAGGACTTCCTTGATCTCGTTGAGCGACTTGCGACCCAGGTTCGGGGTCTTCAGCAGCTCGTTCTCGGTGCGCTGGATCAGGTCACCGATGTAGTAGATGTTCTCCGCCTTCAGGCAGTTGGCGGAACGCACAGTCAGTTCGAGCTCGTCGACCGGGCGCAGCAGGATCGGGTCGAACTGCTGCGAGCTGCGCTGCGCCGGGGCCTCGAAGGCCGCCAGCTCGCTGCCTTCCAGCTGGGCGAACACCGCCAGCTGTTCCACCAGGATCTTGGCGGAGGCGCGCACGGCGTCCTCGGCGGTGATGGCGCCGTTGGTCTCGATCTCCATCACCAGCTTGTCCAGGTCGGTGCGCTGCTCGACGCGGGCGCTCTCCACCGTGTAGCTCACGCGCTTGACCGGCGAGAACGAGGCGTCCAGCACGATGCGGCCGATGGACTTGGTGGGCTCGTCGCCGTAGCGGCGCACGTTGCCCGGCACGTAGCCGCGGCCCTTCTCGACCTTGATCTGCATGTCGATCTTGCCGCCCTGGGAGAGCGTCGCGATCACGTGGTCGGGATTGATGATCTCGACGTCATGCGGGGTCTGGATGTCGGCGGCCGTGACGACGCCCTCGCCGTCCTTGCGCAGCGACAGGGTCACCTCGTCGCGGTTGTGGAGCTTGAACACCACGCCCTTGAGGTTCAGCAGGATGCCGACCACGTCTTCCTGCACGCCGTCGATCGACGAGTACTCGTGCAGCACGCCGGCGATGGTCACCTCGGTCGCCGCGTAACCCACCATCGACGAGAGCAGGACCCGGCGCAGCGCGTTGCCCAGCGTGTGGCCGTAGCCACGCTCGAACGGCTCCAGGGTCACCTTGGCGCGGTTGGTGCCAAGCTGTTCCACGTTGATGGACTTGGGTTTCAGCAGGTTGGTTTGCATTCAGGACTTCCTCTCAATACCCCCGGCTCGTTACACCGGTAAGGCTGGTGAAGTGCCCGGATCCGATGCCTCGAACACGGGTACGAAAACTTCTCGGGGACGAGGCGCCTCGGGCAGCCTCGCCCTCACCTCGCACCCGCGCTTAGCGCGAGTACAGTTCGACGATCAGCGCTTCCTTGATGTCGGCGCCGAATTCGTCGCGGTCGGGCACCTTCTTGAACGTGCCTTCCGCCTTGTCGGCGTTGACTTCCACCCAGGCCGGGAGGCCGACCTGCTGGGCCAGCTGCAGCGCCTCGACGACGCGGTTCTGCTTCTTCGACTTGTCGCGCACCGCCACCACGTCGCCCGGCTTGACCAGGTAGGACGGGATGTTGAGGACCTGGCCGTTCACCGTGATCGCCTTGTGCGACACCAGCTGGCGGGCTTCCGCGCGCGTGGAGCCGAAGCCCATGCGGTACACCACGTTGTCCAGGCGGGACTCCAGCAGGAACAGCAGGTTGGCGCCGGTGTTGCCCTTGCGGCGGTCGGCTTCCTCGAAGTAGCGGCGGAACTGGCGCTCGAGCACGCCGTACATGCGCTTGACCTTCTGCTTCTCGCGCAGCTGCAGGCCGAAGTCGCTGGTGCGCTGGCCGGAGGTACGGCCGTGCTGGCCGGGCTTGGAGTCGAACTTGGCCTTGTCGCTGATGGAGCGGCGGGCGCTCTTCAGGAACAGGTCGGTGCCTTCGCGGCGGGAGAGTTTGGCCTTGGGGCCGAGGTAACGTGCCACTTTTCTCTTTCCTTCAAAAAACTACCGCGGCCTGCTGCCGCGGGAGCCGGCAGCGCATGCACTGCCGGCGGTGGGCTTGGTCATGAGACCCTCTAGGCCACGGCTTGCGTGAGCAAGCCGTGTCTTCACCTTAAATCCTACGACGCTTCTGGGGACGGCAGCCGTTGTGCGGCACCGGCGTGACGTCCGAGATCGAGTTGATCCGGATGCCCAGCGCGGCCAGCGCACGGACCGACGACTCGCGGCCCGGGCCGGGACCGCGGATCTCGACGTCCAGGGTCTTGATGCCCTGCTCCATGGCAGCGCGGCCGGCCACTTCCGACGCCACCTGGGCGGCGAAGGGGGTCGACTTGCGCGAGCCCTTGAAGCCCTGGCCGCCGGAGGAGGCCCAGGACAGCGCATTGCCCTGGCGGTCGGTGATCGTGATGATCGTGTTGTTGAAGGAGGCGTGCACGTGGGCGACGCCGTCGTTCACGTTCTTGCGGACCTTCTTGCGCACGCGCTGGGCGGCGTTGCTGGCGGGAGCTTTTGCCATGTCTTGACTCTCTTCCTTGATGTGAGGGGTCCGAGCAGCGCGCTACGCGCTCCGGGTCCGACCCCTGGCACTTATTTCTTCAGGGCGGCGGCGGCCTTGCGCGGGCCCTTGCGGGTGCGCGCGTTGGTGCGGGTGCGCTGGCCGCGCATCGGCAGGCCGCGGCGGTGGCGGAAGCCCCGGTAGCACCCGATGTCCATCAGGCGCTTGATGTTCATCGTGGTCTCGCGGCGCAGGTCGCCTTCGATCGTGAACTGGGCGATCTGGTCGCGGATCTTCTCCAGGTCGGCGTCGGTCAGGTCCTTCACCTTCTTGGAGTAGGGAATGCCCGTCGCTTCGCAGATCTGGCGGGCGCGCGTGCGGCCGATGCCGTAGATCGCGGTCAGGCCGATCTCGGCGTGTTGATGCGGCGGGATGTTGATGCCAGCAATACGTGCCATGTCTTTACCTCTGAAGTCCTATCAGCCCTGGCGCTGCTTGTGGCGCGGGTCGGTGCAGATCACGCGCACGACGCCCTTGCGGCGGATGATCTTGCAGTTGCGGCAGATCTTCTTGACGGAAGCCGAAACTCTCATTTGCTTTCTCCTAATCTCTCTGCGGCGCCTACTTGGCCCGAAACACGATCCGTGCCCGCGACAAGTCGTAGGGCGTCAATTCCACGGTGACCTTGTCACCCGGCAGGATGCGGATGTAGTGCATCCGCATCTTTCCCGAAATATGTCCGAGCACCACGTGCCCATTCTCCAGCTTGACCCGGAAGGTCGCGTTGGGAAGGTTTTCCACGACCTCCCCTTGCATCTGGATGACATCGTCCTTCGACACGATCAGCCACCGAGCGAAGTCTTGAAGTTGGCTTTCTTCAGCAGCGATTCGTATTGCTGGCTCATCAGGTAGTTCTGCACCTGGGCCATGAAGTCCATGGTCACCACCACGATGATCAGCAGGGAGGTCCCGCCGAAGTAGAACGGCACGCTGTACTTCAGGATCAGGAACTCCGGCAGCAGGCAGACGAAGGTGATGTAGATCGCGCCGGCCAGCGTCAGGCGGGCCAGGATCTTGTCGATGTACTTCGCCGTCTGCTCGCCCGGGCGGATGCCCGGCACGAAGGCGCCGCTCTTCTTCAGGTTGTCCGCGGTCTCCCGGCTGTTGAACACCAGGGCCGTGTAGAAGAAGCAGAAGAAGACGATCGCGCTGGCGTACAGGATGACATAGATCGGCTGGCCCGGGCTGAGCGTGGCCGCAATGTCCTTCAGCCAGCGCATGGAATCGCCCGTGGAGAACCAGCTGACCACCGTGGCGGGCAGCAGGATGATCGACGAGGCGAAGATCGGCGGGATCACGCCGGCCATGTTCAGCTTCAGCGGCAGGTGCGAGGACTGGCCTCCGTAGACCTTGTTGCCCACCTGGCGGCGCGCGTAGTTGACCAGGATCTTGCGCTGGCCCCGCTCCACGAACACCACGAAGTAGGTCACCAGCATCACGACCGCCACCACGATGATCGCCGTCAGCGGGTTCATCGCGCCGGTGCGCACGAGCTCCAGCAGGCCGCCGATGGCGTTCGGCAGGCCCGCGGCGATGCCCGCGAAGATGATGATCGAGATGCCGTTGCCCAGGCCGCGCTCGGTGATCTGCTCGCCCAGCCACATCAGGAACATGGTGCCGGCCGTCAGGCTCACCACCGCGTTGACGCGGAAGGCGAACCCGGGGTTCAGCACCAGGCCGGCGGAGCCCTCCAGCGCCATGGCGATACCCAGGGACTGGAACAGCGCCAGGGCCACCGTGCCGTAGCGGGTGTACTGGGTGATCTTGCGCCGGCCGGCCTCGCCCTCCTTCTTCAGCTGCTCCATCGACGGCATCACGTAGGTGAGCAGCTGCATGATGATGGAGGCCGAGATGTAGGGCATGATGCCCAGGGCGAACACCGTGAAGCGCGACAGCGCCCCGCCCGAGAACATGTTGAACAGGCTCAGGATGCCGCCCTGCTGGCCCTTGAACAGCTGCGCGAGCTGGTCGGGGTTGATGCCGGGCACGGGGATGTGCGCGCCGATGCGGTAGACGATCAGCGCGAGCAGCAGGAACACCAGCCGGCGACGCAGGTCGCCGAACTTGCCGGTCTTCGCGATCTGGGCTGCGGATGCCAAGTGCTTGCGCCTCTTAGTTCAGGGAGCCGCCGGCGGCCTCGATGGCAGCCTTCGCGCCCGCCGTCGCGCCGATGCCGGTCAGCTTGACCGCGCGCTTCAGCTCGCCGGACTTGATGACCTTCACGTTCTTCACGATCTGGGGCACCAGTTTGGCGGCCTTCAGCGCCAGCAGGTCGACTTCGGCCGCGCCCAGCTTCTCCAGCTGCGCCAGCGTCACTTCGCCGTTGAACTGCAGGTTGGCGGACTTGAAGCCGCGCTTGGGCAGGCGGCGCTGCAGCGGCATCTGGCCGCCTTCGAAACCGACCTTGTGGTAGCCGCCCGCGCGGGACTTCTGGCCCTTGTGGCCGCGACCCGCGGTCTTGCCCAGGCCGGAACCGATGCCGCGGCCGACCCGGCGGCGCGCCTTCTTCGAGCCCTCGGCGGGCTGGATGGTGTTCAGTTCCATGTCAGAGCACCTTCACCAGGTAGTCGATCTTGTTGATCATCCCGCGCACGGCCGGCGTGTCTTCCAGCTCGCTCACGGAATTGAGCTTGCGCAGGCCCAGGCCGCGCACGGTATCGCGGTGGGACTGCTTGGTGCCGATGGGGCTGCGCACCAGCTGCACCTTCACCGTCTTCTTCTGTTCGGTAGCCATTGCGTTTCCTTTAGGCGGCGAAGATGTCTTCGACCGACTTGCCGCGCTTGGCCGCCACTTCCGAGGGGGTCGTGGCGTTCTTCAGGGCGTCGAACGTGGCGCGGACCATGTTGTAGGGGTTCGTCGAACCGTGGCTCTTGGCCACGATGTCGGTGATGCCCATCACCTCGAACACGGCGCGCATCGGGCCGCCGGCGATGATGCCGGTACCCTTGGGGGCCGGCGCCATCATGACGCGGGCCGCACCGTGCTGGCCGAACACGTTGTGGTGAATGGTGCCGTTCTTCAGGGACACCTTGGTCATGTTGCGGCGGGCTTCTTCCATCGCCTTCTGCACGGCCAGGGGCACTTCCTTGGACTTGCCCTTGCCCATGCCGACGCGGCCGTCGCCGTCGCCGACCACGGTCAGCGCGGCGAAGCCGAGGATGCGGCCGCCCTTCACCACCTTGGTCACGCGGTTCACCGCGATCATCTTCTCGCGCAGGCCGTCTTCCGGACCGTCACCCTGCGTCTTCGCTTGGATCTTTGCCATGTTGCTTATCCGTGTCCGTTAGAACTGCAGGCCCGCCTCACGGGCGGCGTCGGCCAGCGCCTTGACGCGGCCGTGGTAGGCGAAGCCGGCACGGTCGAAGGCGACCTTGTCGACACCGGCGGCCTTGGCCTTCTCGGCGATGCGCTTGCCCACCGAAG
This sequence comes from Burkholderiales bacterium, assembly GCA_028868995.1. Taxonomy (GTDB): domain Bacteria; phylum Pseudomonadota; class Gammaproteobacteria; order Burkholderiales; family Burkholderiaceae_C; genus Ramlibacter. The sequence continues at coordinate 99,778 of JAGWTH010000004.1, forward strand.
CGGCGGCAGCCACCGTGGCGCCCTTGCCGGCGCCACCGAGCTCCTTGCGCACGTCGGCCTCGGCGGTGGAGGCGGAGGCCAGCACCTTGGAGCCGTCGTCGGAGATCAGCTGGGCGTAGATATGCAGGTTGGTGCGGTTGACCGTCAGGCGGGCCACACCTTGCTGCGCAATGCGGATGCGGGTCTGGCGCGCACGGCGCAGACGCTGCTCTTTCTTGTTCAACATCATGCGGCTCCTTACTTCTTCTTGGTCTCTTTGATGACGACCTTCTCGTCCGCGTAGCGGATGCCCTTGCCCTTGTAGGGCTCGGGCGGGCGGACCGCGCGGATTTCCGCGGCGATCTGGCCCACGCGCTGGCGGTCCGCGCCCTTGACGATGATTTCCGTCGGGGCGGGGGTCGCGACCGTGATGCCCTGGGGCATCTCGATGTTGACCGGGTGCGAGAAACCGATGGCGAGGTTCAGCTTGTTGCCCTGGGCGGCGGCGCGGAAGCCCACGCCGACGAGGGTCAGCTTCTTCTCGAAGCCGTTGGTGACGCCCTGCACCATGTTGTTCACCAGCTGGCGCATGGTGCCGGACATGGCGTTGGCTTCACGCGATTCGTCCACGGGGGTGAACGTCAGCTTGCCACCCTCGTTGTTGACCTTCACCAGGGCGTTCTGCGCGAGCGACAGGTTGCCGCCCTTGCCCTTGACGCTGATCTGGTCTTCCTTGATGGCCACGTCGACGCCCTGGGGGACGGCGACCGGCGACTTTCCGACTCGGGACATGTTCCTATCCTTCCCTTAAGCGACGTAGCACAGGACTTCGCCGCCCACGCCGGTGGCGCGCGCCTTGCGGTCGGTCATCACGCCCTTGGGGGTGGTGACGATCGCCACGCCCAGGCCGTTCATGACCTGGGGAATGTCGTTGCGGCCCTTGTAGACGCGCAGGCCGGGACGGCTCACGCGCTCGATGCGCTCGATCACGGGACGGCCGGCGTAGTACTTGAGGGCGATCTGGAGCTCGCTCTTGTTGCCCTCGGTCTTCACCTGGAAACCGTCGATGTAACCCTCGTCCTTCAGCACCTGGGCGATGGCCACCTTCACCTTGGAAGAGGGCACCGTCACCGTCGCCTTGGAGACCATCTGCGCGTTGCGGATGCGCGTCAGCAGGTCGGAGATGGGATCACTCATGCTCATATCTGTCTCTCCTGCCCGGGCTTACCAGCTGGCCTTGATCACGCCGGGGATGTCGCCGGTGAAGGCCATCTCGCGGATCTTGTGGCGCGCGATGCCGAACTGGCGGAACGTGCCGCGGGCACGGCCGGTCAGTTCGCAGCGGTTGCGCTGGCGGGTCGGGTTGGCGTTGCGCGGGAGCTTCTGCAGCGCCAGGCGGGCCGCCATGCGCTCGTCGTCGCTCTTCTTCGCGTCGTTCGCGACGGCCTTCAGTTCCTCGTACTTCTTCGCGTACTGGGCGACCAGCTTGTCACGCTTGAGTTCGCGCTGGATCAAAGCAGTTTTAGCCACGGTGCAACCTCAGTTCTTGAACGGGAAACGGAAGCCCGCGAGCAGCGCCTTGCACTCCTCGTCGGTCTTGGCCGTCGTGGTGATGGAGATGTTCAGGCCGCGCAGGGCGTCGACCTTGTCGTACTCGATCTCCGGGAAGATGATCTGTTCCTTGACACCGATGTTGTAGTTGCCGCGGCCGTCGAAGGCACGGGCCGACACGCCGCGGAAGTCGCGCACGCGGGGCAGGGCAACCGTCACGAAACGGTCCAGGAATTCGTACATGCGCTGGCCGCGCAGGGTGACCATGCAGCCGATGGCCTGGCCTTCGCGGATCTTGAAGCCGGCGATGGCCTTCTTGGCCTTGGTCACGACGGGCTTCTGGCCGGCGATCTTGGTCAGGTCGCCGACGGCGTTCTCCATGACCTTCTTGTCCGCCACAGCCTCGCTCACGCCCATGTTCAGCGTGATCTTGGTGATGCGCGGCACCTGCATCGGCGACTTGTAGCCGAACTTCTCGGTCAGCTGCGCGACGACCTTCTCGCGGTAGTGTTGTTGCAGTCGGGACATGGTCAGGCCACCTTGATTTGTTCGCCGGACGACTTGAACACGCGGGTGCGCTTGTCGCCGTCGACCTTGATGCCCACGCGGTCAGCCTTGCCGGTGGCGGGGTTGAAGATCGCCACGTTGGACTGGTGGATCGGCATGGCCTTCTCCACGATGCCGCCGGTGGTCCCCTTCATGGGGTTGGGCTTGGTGTGCTTCTTCACCAGGTTGATGCCCTCGATGACCAGGTACTGGTCGTCCTTGCGCAGCGTCACGCGACCGCGCTTGCCCTTGTCCTTGCCGGCCAGGACGATGACTTCGTCACCCTTGCGGATCTTGTTCATGGCGGTTCCTTACAGGACTTCCGGGGCCAGCGACACGATCTTCATGAACTTCTCGGTGCGCAGCTCGCGCGTGACCGGGCCGAAGATGCGGGTGCCGATGGGCTCCAGCTTGTTGTTGAGCAGCACGGCGGCATTGCCGTCGAACTTGATGAGGGAGCCGTCGCCGCGGCGAATGCCCTTGGCGGTGCGGACCACCACTGCGCTGTAGACCTCGCCCTTCTTGACGCGGCCACGCGGAGCGGCTTCCTTGATGCTCACCTTGATGATGTCGCCGACGCTCGCGTAGCGACGCTTGGAGCCCCCCAGCACCTTGATGCAAAGGACGGACTTCGCGCCGGTGTTGTCGGCGACTTCGAGCCGGGATTCAGTCTGGATCATTTCATTTGTTCCCAACTTGACCCGAAGGCACCCTGCAGGACGATCCGGCAGGACATCGGGTCAGTCTTGGGCCCGCCGTCGCCGCCAGGCACATGCCTGGGAGGCTCCGAATGGGCAGAAGCTCGCCTCCAAAAAGGCGAGCCCGCGATTATGGCAGAAGTCCCCCGTTTGTCAAGCGGGGGGCGCGGACGGCCTCATTCCGGCAGCCGCAGGTAGCCCCGGGCGAGTTCCTGGAAGGGTGCCACCTGGGGCTCCAGGCCCGTTTCCTGGTGCAGGAGGTCGCCGACCTCGGGCGCGAGGGCGGCGGCCAGGGCGGCGTCCGTGAACAGCAGGCGGCTGCGCCGGGCCAGGACGTCCTCCGCCGTGCGCGCATATTCATGGCGGGCGGCGAAGCGCACCATGGCTTCCGTCAGGCCGCCCCCCAGCTGCCGGCCGGCGCCGGGGAGCGATGCGACCTCGGCCGCCTCCGTTGCGTAAAGATGGAGGCCCGGCGCGGCACTGATGGGGGTTTCCGCTCCCGCGGAGGGCGCGCCCACCAGCGGCAAGTTGGCGGTCACTCCCTTGGGAAGCCTTTCCAGCAATCGCGTCTCGAAGCACTTCTCCAGGACGTCTTCGGCCATCGCCCGGTAGGTCGTCCACTTGCCCCCGGTGACCGTCACCAGGCCGCTGCGGCTGGCCAGGACGGTGTGCTCGCGGCTGAGGGCCCGCGTCGGTTCGTCCTCGTCGCCGGCCGGCTTGACCAGCGGCCGCAGCCCGACCCACAGGCTGCGGATGTCGCCGGGCGCCGGTGCCCGGACCAGGTAACGGGCCGCCTCACCGAGGATGAAGTCCAGTTCTTCCCGGAACGGCCGGGGCTCGCGCGGCAGGTCGTCCCGGGGGGTGTCGGTGGTCCCCAGGATCAGCTTGCCCATCCAGGGCACGCCGAACAGCACCCGGCCGTCCGCGGTCCGGGGGACCATCAGGGCATGGTCGCCGGGCAGGAAGGCGCGGTCGACGACCACGTGGACCCCCTGGCTGGGGGCGACCAGGGGACGCACGGTGCGGCCCTGGGCCTCGGCATCCTGGCGCCGCAGTTCGTCCACCCACACCCCGGTGGCGTTGACGACGCAGGCCGCCTGCACCGTGAATTCGCGTCCGGTCTCGGCATCCCGGCACGCCAGGCCGGCCACGCGGCCGTCCCGGTAAAGCAGCCGGGTCACCGGGCAGTAGTTCAGCACCAGGGCGCCATGGGCCGCCGCCGTTCGCGCCAGGGCGAGGGCCAGCCGGGCATCGTCGAACTGGCCGTCCCAGTACTTGACCCCGCCCTTCAGGCCCTGGGGCCGGGCGGTGGGCAGGCAGGCCAGCGTCTGCCGGCGGTCCAGGAACTCCGTGGCGCCCAGTCCGGCGGCGCCGGCGAGCAGGTCGTACATCTTGAGGCCCAGGCCGTAGAACGGCTGCTCCCACAGCCGGTAGGAGGGCATCACGAAGGGCAGCGGCTGCGCCAGGTGGGGCGCATTCCTCAGCAGCGTGGTCCGCTCGTGCAGTGCCTCGCGCACCAACCCGATGTTGCCCTGGGCCAGGTAGCGCACGCCGCCATGCGCCAGCTTGGTGGCGCGCGACGAGGTGCCCTTGGCGAAGTCGTGCGATTCCAGCAGCACCACGCGCAGGCCGCGCGCCGCCGCGTCGAGCGCCACGCCCAGGCCGGTGGCGCCGCCGCCCACCACCGCGAGGTCCCAGCGCCCGCCTTCGGCCAGGCGCGTGAGGAGGTCCTCGCGCCGCGTCTGGGCGGCGCCGCGATGGATGGCGGCGGTCACGGCCGGGCCCAGCCCTTGGCGCGCTCGACCGCCTCGCGCCAGCGCGCCAGTTTCGCCAGCCGCTCGCCTTCGGCCAGGCGCGGCTCGAAGCGGCGGTCCGCCTGCCATTGGGCGGCCAGCTGCGCGCCGTCGCTCCAGAAGCCCGTGGCCAGGCCGGCGAGGCAGGCGGCCCCCAGCGCCGTCGTCTCCGTCACCTGCGGGCGCACCACGGGCACGCCCAGGAAGTCCGCCTGCATCTGCATCAGGAGATTGTTGCGCGAGGCGCCGCCGTCGACCCGCAGCTCCTTCAGCGGGATGCGGGCATCGCGCGTCATGGCCGCGAACACGTCGGCCGACTGCAGCGCGATCGCCTCCAGCGCGGCGCGGGCGACATGGGCACGCGTGGTGCCGCGGGTCATGCCCACCAGCGTGCCACGGGCATAGCCGTCCCAGTCGGGCGTGCCCAGGCCGGCGAAGGCCGGCACCAGGTACACGTCGCCCGTATCGTCCACCTGGGCGGCGAGCGATTCGACCTCCGGGGCCGACTGGATGACCTGCAGGCCATCGCGCAGCCACTGCACGGTGGCGCCCGCCATGAACACGCTCCCCTCCAGGCAGTAGGCTGTGCGATGCGGGCCGGGCGGTCCCTGCCAGCCGACGGTGGTGAGCAGCTTGTTGCGGCTCGCCACGGGGACCGTCCCGGTGTTCATCAGCATGAAGCAGCCGGTGCCGTAGGTGTTCTTGGCCATGCCGGGGGCGAAGCAGGCCTGGCCGAAGGTGGCCGCCTGCTGGTCGCCGGCCAGGCCGGCAATGGGCAGCGCGACGCCGAACAGCGAGGCCTCGGTGTGCGCCAGCACGCCGCTGGAGGGAACCACGTCCGGCAGCACCGCCCTCGGGATTCGCAGCAACGCCAGCAGCTCGTCGTCCCAGTCCTGGGTGTGCAGGTTGAACAGCAACGTGCGCGACGCATTGCTCGGGTCGGTGGCGTGCACGCGGCCGCCGGTGAGCTTCCACACCAGCCAGCTGTCCACGGTGCCGAAGGCCAGCTCGCCCGCTTCCGCCCGGGCCCGCGCGCCGGGCACGCGGTCCAGCAGCCATTCGAGCTTGGTGCCGGAGAAATAGGCGTCGATCACGAGGCCCGTCTTGCGCTGGATGCGCGCGGCCGCGCGCGCGTCGCCGCGCAGCTGGTCGCAGCGCGGCGCGGTGCGCCGGTCCTGCCACACGATCGCCGGGGCCACCGGCTGGCCCGTTCGGCGATCCCACAGCACCGTGGTCTCGCGCTGGTTGGTGATGCCCACGGCCACGAACGCCGACGGATCGGCGCCGGAGCGTTCCATCGCCTCCAGCGCAACCCCGTGCTGCGTGGCCCAGATCTCGCGGGCGTCGTGCTCGACCCATCCGGGCTGGGGGAAGAACTGGCGGAACTCGCGTTGCGCCACCGACACCACCCGCGCCTCCCGGTCGAACACGATGGCGCGCGAACTGGTCGTGCCCTGGTCCAGGGCCAGTACATATTCCATGGCCGCGCAGCGTACCGCATGGCCGTGACAAGCGGCTAGACTGCCGCTCCCATGGTCTTCCCGCATGCCCCACTCACCCGCCGGGCGCTGCTGCGCGGCGTCGCTTCCGCCTGTGCCCTGGCAGCCGCCGGCTGCGCCGACCGCGCGCTGCGGCCCTCGGCGTCCGGCTCTCCCGGCCTGCGCCTGCTGGGCGAGAAGATCCTGCCGCACGGGATGGTGTTCAAGGGCACCACGGTCGGGGGGCTCTCCGCGCTCGACCACGACCCGGCGACGGGACGCTGGGTGACGCTGAGCGACGACCGCTCCGAGCTGCAGCCGGCGCGCTTCTACACGCTGAAGGTGGACGTGCGACCCGAAGCCCTGGACGTGCGCCTGCTGGACGTGGTCACCCTGCGCGCGGCCGACGGCCAGCCCTACCCGCCTCGGCGCTCTCGCGGCAACGTGGTCGACCCCGAGGCCATCCGCCTGCTGCCCGGCGGCCGCGGCATCCTGTGGACCAGCGAGGGCGACCCCAGGTCGGGCCAGCCGCCCGCCGTGCGCGAGGCGCGCCTGGATGGCGCCTACGTGCGCGACTTCCACGTGCCGGCCATGTTCCGCTTCGCGCCGCAGGCGGGCACCGGTCCGCGCAACAACCTCACCTTCGAGGGCCTGGCGCTCAGCCCCGATGCCCGCACGGCCTGGGTGGCCATGGAAGCCGCCCTGCAGCAGGACGGGCCCGAGCCCGGCGTGGGCCGCCCCGGCGGTCCCTGCCGCTTCACCGCCTTTGACGTAGCCGGCGGCCGGGCGCTGCGCCAGGTGGCCTACCTGCCCGACGCGGTGCCCCATGCGCCCGTGCTGCCCGGGGGCCCCGCCGAGAACGGCGTCAGCGACATCCTCATGATCGACACCTCGCGCATGCTGGTGCTCGAACGCGCCTATGCACTCGGCATCGGCACCTCGCTGCGCCTCTACGAGATCGACACCCGCGAGGGCAGCGACACCCTGGGCCTGCCGCGGCTGGAGGCCGGCGGCTTCCGGCCGGTGACCAAGCGCCTGGTCGCGGACTTCGCCGACCTCGGCCTCTCGCGCCTGGACAACACCGAAGGCATGTGCTGGGGCCCTCGCCTGCCGAGCGGCCACCGCAGCCTGGTGGTCGTGAGCGACGACAATTTCAACCCGCTGCAGGTCACGCAGTTCGCAGCCTTCCAATACCGGGAATCGACATGAACGACACGAACACGCGCATCGCCTTCATCGGCGGCGGCAACATGGCCAGCGCCGTCATCGGCGGCCTGATCCAGCGCGGCCTGCCGCCCGCCGACGTCGCGGTGGTGGAACCCTTCGCGCAGGCCCGCGAGCGGTTGCAGCAGCAGTTCGGCGTGACGGCACGGGAGCAACCGGGACCCGACCTGGAAGCCGCCGGACTGGTGGTTTGGGCCGTCAAGCCGCAGACCTTCAAGGAGGCCGCGGCGCAGGCCCGGGCGCACGTGGGGCGGGCGCTGCACCTCAGCGTGGCCGCGGGGATCCGCTCCGACAGCATCGCCGCCTGGCTGGGCACCGAGCGCATCGTGCGCGCCATGCCCAACACGCCGGCGCTGGTCGGCCAGGGCATGACGGGCCTTTACGCACGCGCCGCCGTCGGCGCGGACGACCGGGCAAGGGTGGAGCGGGTGATCGCCACCACCGGCGAGCACCTGTGGGTGGGCGAGGAGCGCCATCTCGACGCGGTCACGGCCCTGTCGGGATCCGGTCCGGCGTATGTGTTCTATTTCCTGGAGGCGATGACCCAGGCCGGCGCCGAGATGGGCCTGGCCCCCGAACAGGCCCGCCGGCTCGCGGTAGGCACTTTCGCCGGCGCCTCCGAACTGGCCCGCGCTTCCAGCGAACCGCTGCAGGTGCTGCGCGAGCGCGTGACCTCCAAGGGCGGCACGACCTACGCGGCCCTCACGTCGCTGGAAAACGACAAGGTGAAAGACGCGTTCGTGCGCGCATTGCATGCGGCGCGCCAGCGGGCAGAAGAACTCGGTGACGAGTTCGGCCGCTGAGGCCGGCATCGGCTGACCACGAGGCCAGCCCAGGGAGCGCAACACCCGCCCAGGGGCGCCGATGTCTGCTTCGGCCTGGCGCAGGCCCGTGCTAGGATTTCCTGCCGATGATAGGACATGGACAACCACATGCCGGAGAGCGCACGACGCGCGAATGAGCACCGCCGTGGGTGAGTCGTTCCTCGATGTCCTTCTCAGGAGACGGCGCAAGGCGCCCGACGACACGCCGGCCGCAAGTGCCCGTTGCCAAGTCTGCCAGTCCCCGGCCCCGCTGCTCGACACAGTGGACTTCAACAAGTCGTGCGGGGACATCACGGGCAGACGCCTGCCTCCGAGCGGCACATCGGTGCGCTATCACTTGTGCTCGGTGTGCGGCTTTTGCTTCGCCCCCGAAATCCAGGCGTGGAGCCGCGAGCAATTCGCCGACTCCATCTACAACGACGACTACCGGTTCGTGGATCCGGAATACGTTCGCGATCGTCCCCTGGGCAATGCGCGCACACTGAACGACGCATTCGGCGGCAGCAAGCAACACCTGCGCCATCTCGATTACGGCGGCGGCTCCGGCCTGCTGAGCGCTACGCTCCGGGAACTGGGTTGGAATTCGGCCAGCTACGACCCATTCGTCGACGTGTCGACAAACGCGCGCGACCTCGGTACGTACGACCTTGTCACAGCTTTCGAAGTGTTCGAGCATGTCCCGGACATTCAGGTGCTCCTCGAGGAATTGGACGCCCTGTGCCGGCCGGATGGGCTGATTCTCTTCAGCACGCTGCTTTCGGACGGCCAGATCGCCTTCGGGCGCAAGCTGACCTGGTGGTACGCGTCGCCGCGCAACGGGCACATCAGCCTGTTCTCAACGAACAGTCTCACCCGCTGGTTGTCCGGCAAGGGCCTGCAGGTCGCGAGCATGAATGCGAACGTCCATGTCGCGTGTCGCACCCTGCCGCAGTGGGCCGAGCACCTCGTCGGCCGGGCGTGATCCAGCTCGCCAATCCCGTACGGCAGCATCGCCCGGGTGGGCCTCAACCTGCTCGCCGTCCACGACAGCGACCCGGCACGCCATGATTTCCAGGTGCAGGGCAGCTGAGAGCTTCGGGGCTCAGGCGAGCGCGTAGCCCAGGGCGGTGCCCGCGAACACCGCGAAGCCGAACCAGTGGTTCAGCCGGAAGGCCCGGAAGCAGCCCTCTCGCGAGCGTCCGCGGATCAGCGTGTAGTGCCAGGCCGCCTGCACACCCGCGGCGGCCACGGTGAGCGCGATCACGGCGACAGGGATGCGCGAGGCCATCACGGCGGCCCAGACCGCCAGCGCCGCGGCGTAGCAGGCCATGATCACCGGCACGTCGGCGCGGCCCAGCGTGATGGCCGAGGTCCTGATGCCGATGCGCAGGTCGTCGTCGCGGTCCACCATCGCGTACTCGGTGTCGTAGGCCAGCACCCAGAACAGGTTGCCCAGCAGCAGCACCCAGGCCAGCAGCGGCACCTCGCCCCGGACCGCGGCGAAGGCCATGGGAATGCCGAAGCTGAAGGCCACGCCCAGCACCGCCTGCGGCATGGAGACGAAGCGCTTGGCGTAGGGATAAGCGATGGAGATGGCCAGCGCCGCGAACGACCACGCGATCGCCGCCGCATTGGTCGTGAGCACCAGGACGAAGGCCAGCAGCGCCAGCACCGCGCCCAGCACCAGCGCCTCGCGCACCGACACCGCGCCGGTGGTGACCGGCCGCCGCGCCGTGCGCTTGACGTGGCGGTCGAACTCGCGGTCGGCGACGTCGTTGACGCAGCAGCCGGCGCTGCGCATGAGGACGGTGCCCAGCGTGAAGACGGCGACCAGGTGCCAGCCCGGGAAGCCGCCGGCGGCGATCCACAACGCGGCCAGCGAGGGCCACAGCAGCAGCAGCCAGCCCGCCGGCCGGTCCCAGCGGACGAGGTCGAGGTAGAGCTTCAGCTTCCCGGTCATGCCGCGGTGACACCCAGCCGGCGCAGGTCCAGCCGGCCGGCGCGCAGGGGCGGACACCAGTAATAGGCGCCGTTGACCGGCCGGGAGAAGTCGAACAGCGCGTCCACCAGCCTGTCCTCGTGGCCGGTCATGCGCCGCATCTGCTGCTCGAAGGCCTGGAAGGACTTGCCGAAGCACACGAACATCAGGCCGGCCTGCAGGCTCAGCGCCCAGGGCATGGAGCGGCGCACGACGAAGGCCTCGGGGTCGAAGCTTTCCTGCGCGGTGCGCTTCACGTGCGCCGTCTGGGGCGCCTCCTCCAGTTCCGCATTGTCCGACAGGCGCCGGCCGATGGCGAAGTCGCGGCCCCGGGCATCCTTGGCCTCGAACGCCGCGAAATCGTGCACCCACTGCTGCACCGCCACGTAGCTGCCGCCGTCGAGTCCCTCGCCGAGGCCGTGAGCCAAAGCGGCCTCCTCGGCGGCCTCGCCCTCGGGGTTCTCCGTGCCGTCCTCGTAGCCGGTCAGGTCGCGGCCGTGGCCGGTTTCGCTGCGGTGGTGGCAGAAGCCGTCCACCACGTGGCCGGGCACGAAGGCCGGCGCCAGCGCCTCCTGCACGGCGCGCGTGGCCGGCAGCAGGTCGCCCGGCTCGTCGCCGCGCAGCCAGCACCACAGGCCGCCGGGCGTCACCGGGATCTTCAGCGCGCCGCGCGAGAAGTCCGGGCATTCGTGCAGGCCGGGGATGGCGGCGCCCAGCGACTGCACCACGGACGGCGCGATGCCGACCACCACGCCGCGGCCGTCGGCCAGCGGCACGAGGCGCGCGAGCGCCTGCCGCACGGCCTGCGTGCCGGCCGAAGCGGCCAGGTGGAACGGCAGGTAGCGGCCGGCCGCCGGGATGGGTTCGAGGATGCCGGGCTGGCAGGGTGTCATGACAGTCTCTTCACTCCGGGCAGTTCGCAGGCATAGATGGAATTGCGCAGGGCGGCGATGGCTTCGTAGCGGGTGAAGCTGCGGCGCCAGGCCAGCACCACGCGGCGGCTGGGCGGCTCGCCCTCGAAGGGGATGTACTTCACGAAGGCCTGGTCGTCCGTGCGGCGCCTGGGCTTCGCGGCGAACGCGTCCCGGGGCACGGACAGGCGGGGCACCAGCGTGACGCCCATGCCCGCGGCCACCATGTGCTTGATGGTCTCCAGCGAGGAGCCCTCGAAGCTCTTGCGGATGCCCTCGGCGTCGCTGGAGAAGCGCGCGAACTCCGGGCAGACCTCCAGCACGTGGTCGCGGAAGCAGTGGCCGGTGCCGAGCAGCAGCATGGTCTCCTTCTTCAGCTCCTCGGCGTTGATGGCCTTGTGCTGCGCCAGCGGGTGGTTCACCGGGACGGCGGCCAGGAAGGGCTCGTCGTACAGCGGCGCGATCGCCAGGCCCGTGTCCGGGAAGGGCTCGGCCATGATGGCGCAGTCGATCTCGCCGGTGCGCAGCATCTCCAGCAGCTTGACCGTGAAGTTCTCCTGCAGCATCAGCGGCATCTGCGGCGTACGGGCGATCGCCTGGCGCACCAGGTCGGGCAGCAGGTAGGGGCCGATGGTGTAGATCACGCCCAGGCGCAGCGGGCCGGCCAGCGGGTCCTTGCCGCGCTTGGCGATCTCCTTGATGGCGGCCGCCTGCTCCAGCACGCTCTGCGCCTGCCGCACGATTTCCTCGCCCAGGGGCGTCACCGACACCTCGTTGGCGCTGCGCTCGAACAGCTTGACCTCCAGCTCCTCCTCGAGCTTCTTGATCGCCACCGACAGGGTCGGCTGCGAGACGAAGCAGGCTTCGGCGGCGCGGCCGAAGTGCTTCTCCCTGGCGACGGCGACGATGTATTTGAGTTCGGTCAGCGTCATGTTCTGGGTCGAGAGGGCCCTGGCTAAGCCTTCAGGTAGTCCGATTTTCCACCCAACCAGCGCGCCACGTGCTGGGACGCGAGGCCCGGGTGCCGGTCCAGCATCGAGGGCGCCAGCTCGCGGGCCCATTCCAGCAAGGCCGTGTCGGTCGCGAGGTCGGCAAAGCGCAGCAGCGGCGCCCCCGACTGGCGGGATCCCAGGAACTCGCCCGGGCCGCGGATTTCCAGGTCGCGCCGGGCGATCTCGAAGCCGTCGGCGGTCTCGGCCATCGCCTTCAGGCGGGCCCGAGCCGTCTCGCCCAGGCGGCCGTTGTCGCCGGCGGCATACAGCAGCACGCAGGCCGAGGCGGCGGCGCCCCGGCCCACCCGTCCACGCAACTGGTGCAGCTGCGACAGGCCGAAGCGCTCGGCATGCTCGATCACCATCAGCGAGGCGTTGGGCACGTCCACCCCCACCTCGATCACCGTGGTGGACACCAGCACGCCCATCTGCCCGCCGGTGAACAGCGACATCACCGCCTTCTTCTCCGGCGCCGGCATGCGCGAGTGCAGCAGGCCCACCATCACGCCCGGCAGCGCCGCGCTGAGCTGCTCGTGGGTCGCGGTGGCGTTGCTCAGGTCCAGGGTCTCGCTCTCCTCGATCAGCGGGCAGACCCAGTACACCTGCCGGCCCTGCGCCAGCTGGCCGCGGATGCGCTCGACCACCTCGTCGCGCCGGCTGTCGGAGATCAGCTTGGTCACCACCGGCGTGCGGCCCGGCGGCAGCTCGTCGATGGTGGAGACGTCCAGGTCGGCGTAGTAGCTCATGGCCAGGGTGCGGGGGATGGGCGTGGCCGACATCATCAGCAGGTGAGGCTCGCCGCCGGCCTCCTTCATCTTCCCGCGCAAGGCCAGGCGCTGTTCGACGCCGAAGCGGTGCTGCTCGTCGATCACCGCCAGCGCCAGCGCCTTGAACTGCACCTGCTCCTGGATCACCGCATGGGTGCCGACCACCAGCGCGGCCTGGCCGCTGGCCACCAGCTCCAGCATCTGCGAGCGCTCCTTCTTGCGCTGGCTGCCCGTGAGCCAGGCCACGCGCAGGCCACGGGGCGCCAGCAGCGGCTCCAGCCAGCCGATCAGCTTGCGGAAGTGCTGCTCCGCCAGGATCTCGGTGGGTGCCATCAGCGCGCACTGCCAGCCGGCATCGATCGCGATCGCGGCGGCCAGCGCCGCGACGATCGTCTTGCCGGAGCCGACGTCCCCCTGCAGCAGGCGGTGCATGGGACGCTCGCGGGCCATGCTGCGCGCGATCTCCTCGCCCACCCGGCGCTGGGCGCCGGTGAGCTGGAAGGGCAGCGCGGCCAGCAGCTGCTCGTGCAGGCCGCCTGGCCGCGGCAGCAAGGGCGGCGCCCGCAGGGCGTCGTGGGCGCGGCGGCTTTGCTGCTGCGACAGCTGCTGCGCCAGCAGTTCCTCCGCCTTCAGCCGCAGCCAGGCCGGATGCGTGCGGTCCTCCAGGGCCGCCAGCGACACCTCGGGCGTCGGGTGGTGCAGGAACTGCAGGGACTGGCGCAGGCTCCAGCGGGTGGCCTGGCCGGGCGCCGGCGGCGCATCGGGGGGAATCGTCTCGGTGAGGTCGGCGCGCGACAGCCCGCTCGTCACCGCCTTGCGCAGGTAGGCCTGCGGCAGTCCGGCGACCGTGGGATAGACCGGGGTGAGCGCATCCGGCAGCTCGCCTCCGGCCGCGTGGTAGCTGGGGTGCACCATCTGCCAGCCGAGGAAGCCGCCCTTGAGCTCGCCGCGGATGCGCAGGCAAGCCCCCGGCGCCAGGGCCTTCTGCTGCGAGGGATAGAAGCTGAAGAAGCGCAGCACGCAGGTATCGCTGCCGTCGTCCACCGTCACCACCAGCTGGCGGCGCGGCCGGTACTGCACCTGGCTGTCGGTGACCGTGGCTTCGATCTGCGCCACGTCACCCTCGCGGGCGTCGCGCAGCCGCACGATGCGCGTCTCGTCCTCGTAGCGCAGCGGGATGTGCAGGGCCAGGTCGATGTCCCGCTCCAGTCCCAGCTTGCGCAGGGCTTTCTGAGGTCCGGACAGCGCCTGGGTCTGAGCCATGGGACAATTCTGCCCTCTTGTTTGGAACGGGTCTGTCCGGCCCTCAAGCGCATGCGCCACTTCACCCTGGGCGACTTCGACTTCGCCCTGCCCCCCGAACTGATCGCCCAGCACCCGGCCGCGCAACGCAGCGGCTCGCGCCTGCTCGATGGCACCGGCGGCGCACCGGCCGACCGCATCTTCCGCGACCTGCCGCAGCTGCTGGCCCCCGGCGACCTGCTGGTGTTCAACGACACCCAGGTGGTCAAGGCCCGCCTGTTCGGCGAGAAGCCCACCGGCGGGAAACTGGAACTGCTGGTCGAACGCGTGCTGTCCGGCCGCGAGGTGGTGGCCCACATGAAGGTGAGCAAGAAGCCGCCGGTGGGCACGGAACTGCGCATGGACGGCGGCTTCACCGCCACCCTGCTGGGCCGCTACCCGGACGAGGACGGGCCCCTGTTCCGCCTCGCCTTCAGCGACGACCCTTATGCCCTGATGGAGCGCCACGGCCACGTGCCGCTGCCGCCCTACATCACCCATGCGGACACGGCGGAGGACGCCTCGCGCTACCAGACCGTGTTCGCGAAGAACCCCGGCGCGGTGGCCGCGCCCACCGCCGCCCTGCATTTTGACGAGGCCCTGCTCGCCGCCCTGGACGCGCGCGGCGTCGAGCGTGCCAGCGTGACGCTGCACGTGGGCGCCGGCACCTTCCAGCCGGTGAAGGTCGACGACATCGCGCAGCACCGCATGCACAGCGAGTGGTACCAGGTGCCGCTGGCGACACAGGAGGCGATCGCCCGCCTGCGCGCGCGGGGCGGCCGGCTGGTGGCGGTGGGCACGACCACCGTGCGCACGCTGGAGTCCTGGGCCCGCAGCGGCCTGGCCAGCGGCGACACCGACATCTTCATCACCCCCGGCTTCGCCTTCCGCCAGGTGGACCTGCTGGTCACGAACTTCCACCTGCCCAAGTCCACGCTCATGATGCTGGTGAGCGCCTTCGCCGGCTACGAGCACGTCATGGCCCTGTACCGCCATGCGATCGAGGCCCGCTACCGCTTCTTCAGCTACGGCGACGCCATGCTGCTCGCACGCCGGCCCTCCTGAAAAGAACGACGATGCTCCAGTTCGAACTGCTGAAAACCGAAGGCCTGGCCCGGCGCGGCCGCCTGACCCTCAACCACGGCGTGGTGCAGACGCCCGTGTTCATGCCCGTGGGCACCTACGGCACCGTCAAGGGCGTGACGCCGCGCTCGCTGGAGGAGATGGGCGCGCAGATCATCCTGGGCAACACGTTCCACCTGTGGATGCGCCCTGGCCTGGACGTGCTCAAGCAGTTCGGCGGCCTGCATCGCTTCGAGCAGTGGGACAAGCCCATCCTCACCGACTCCGGCGGCTTCCAGGTCTGGAGCCTGGGCGAGATGCGCAAGATCGGCGAGGAAGGCGTGAAGTTCGCATCGCCCGTCAACGGCGACCGCCTGTTCCTCACGCCCGAGGTCTCGATGCAGATCCAGACGGTGCTGAACTCCGACATCGTGATGCAGTTCGACGAGTGCACGCCCTACGAGACCCAGGGCCACATCACGACCGAGGCGGAGGCGCGCTTCTCCATGGAACTGTCGCGCCGCTGGGCGGTGCGCTGCCGCGCCGAGTTCGACCGGCTGGAGAACCCGAACGCCCTGTTCGGCATCGTCCAGGGCGGCATGTTCGAGCACCTGCGCGAGGAGTCGCTTCAGGCCCTGGTCGAGATGGACTTCCCCGGCTACGCCATCGGCGGGGTCAGCGTCGGCGAGCCCAAGGAGGAGATGCTGCGCATCATGGCCCACACGCCGCACCGGCTGCCCGCGGCCAAGCCGCGCTACCTGATGGGCGTGGGAACGCCGGAGGACCTGGTGGAGGGCGTGGCCCGGGGCGTCGACATGTTCGACTGCGTGATGCCCACGCGCAACGCGCGCAACGGCCATCTCTTCACCCGCCACGGCGACCTGAAGATCCGCAATGCGAAGCACCGCAGCGACGAGCGTCCGCTGGACGAGACCTGCACGTGCTACACCTGCAGGGGCCACACGCGGGCCGACGGCACCGTCAGCGGCGGCTTCTCGCGCGCCTACCTGCACCACCTGGACCGCTGCGGCGAGATGCTGGGCCCCATGCTCGCCACCATCCACAACCTGCACTTCTACCTGAACCTGATGCGCGAGATCCGCGAGGCGCTCGACGCGGGCCGGTTCACGCAATTCGCCGCGCAATTCAGGCAGCACCGCGCGCGAGGCGTGTGAACGGCCCCTCGCCCTGCTTGCGCCCGGCGGGCGCGCCGCAGGCATGGCAGAACTTCGCGAACGCGCTCCTGCGCGTCGCGCATTGCGCGCACCGGTCGAACAGGCCGATGCCGCAGTGCGGGCAGAAGTCGATCTTCTCGTTGCGCAGGTCCACCGGCCGCTCGCAGCCGGGACACACGCCCTTGGCCAGGCGGGCCAGCGCGGTGTCGTAGCTCAGCTCCTCGCGCCGCTGCACGTCGGGCAGCTGCTCGGCCGCCTTCTGCCGCTCCAGGTAGCGGTTGAGCGCCAGGATGGCCTGCCGCCCCACGACGACGGTGAGCACGATGCCCACGATGTAGCGCACGTAGCCGCCGTAGCTGGGGAGATAGGGCACCAGCTCCACGAAGAAGGTGAACACCGCGAAGAGCGCGAAGCCCCAGACGAAGGGCCACCAGGTGCCCTGGCGCTTGTGCCGCAGCAGCCAACCGGCCGCCACCAGCAGCGGCAGCGTGAGCGCCAGGCGATAGAGGAAGACGCGCAGCTCGACGCGGCGCGCTTCGGCGTTGAGTCTCTTCGTCGCCTCGCGCTCCATGTCCTGCAGCTGCTGGCGTGTGCGCACGGCCGCCTGGCGCGCGTCCAGCAGCACCTGCTCCTGCTGCTGCTGCGCCGCCTCGGCGGTGCGCTCGGCCTGCTGGAGCCGGTCCAGCGCCTGGGTGCGGGCGATGACCTCCGGGTCCTGCTCCGGCCGCTGGGTGGCGCGGCGCGTGGCCAGCCAGTTCTGGAAGCTTTCGCGGGCCGCCTGCGTGTCCGACTGCGCCACGCGGCGCTTCAGGCGCGCCTGCTCCAGGGCGTCCTGCGCCTCGCGTGCGGACCGGTCGGCCTGCTGGATGCCGGCGCGCAGCCGGTCGGCGGCCGGCCGGTCCAGGAAGTCCTCCACGCGCAGCGGCTTCTCCACCTTGGGCAGGTCGCCGACGATCGTCCCGCCCAGGCCGATCAGGAAACCGGCGAACATGAGAGCCACCAGCCACAGGCCCCGGTGGAACCACTTCTCCGACAGGCGCAGGGCCTTGCTCATGCCGCCTCCGCCAGCAATTGCGCCACCCGCTGCTGCAGCAGCTGCGGCTCCACCTGGCCGGGCGGCAGCGCCGCGCCGACGTTCAGCCCGACCCGGCTGAACATGCCGCGGCGGAACGGCCGCGTCATCGCGCCTTTGCGCTCGATGCGGCTGAAGAACGAGCCCCACAGGTTGGTCAGGGCCATCGGCACCACGGGCGCAGCGATGCCGTCGGCGCGCGCCAGCTCCAGCACCTTCATGATCCCGCCCTTGAACGGCTGCAGCCGGCCGTCGCGCGTGATGGCGCCCTCGGGAAAGATCGCCAGCAGGTCCCCCTCGCGCAGCACCTGCGCCGCGCGGGCAAACGCCACCTCGTAGGTGGCCGGGTCCTCCTGCTGCGGCGCCACAGGGATCGCCTTGGCCAGGCGGAACAGCCAGCCCAGCACCGGGATGCGGAAGATGCGGTGGTCCATCATGAAGCAGATCGGCCGGGGGCTGGCCGCCATCAGCAGCACCGCGTCGACGAAGCTCACGTGGTTGCAGGCCAGCACGGCGGGCCCGGCCACCGGGATGTTCCGCTCCCCGCGCACCCGGAAGCGGTAGAAGACGTGCGTCGCCATCCAGGCCACGAAGCGCAGCAGGTATTCCGGCACCAGCAGGAAGATGTAGCCGGCCACGATGGCGTTGGCGATGCCGGTGAACAGGAAGATCTGCGGGATGGTGAAGCCCGCCTGCAGCAGCGCCCCGGCGATCACCGCGCTGGCGATCATGAACAGCGCGTTGAGGATGTTGTTGGCGGCGATGATGCGCGCGCGGTGGGTCGGCTGGGCGCGCAGCTGGATCAGCGCGTACATGGGCACGGAATACAGGCCGGCGAACAGCGACAGCAGGGCCAGGTCGGCCATCACGCGCCAGTGGGCCGGCGCCGCCACGAACTGCGCCAGCGTGAGCAGGCCCGAGGGCGGCAGGGCGCGCGAGGCGAAGTACAGGTCCACGGCGAACACCGTCATGCCGATCGCGCCCAGGGGCACCAGGCCGATGTCCACGTGCCGGCGCGACAGGATCTCGCACAGCAGCGAGCCGATGCCGATGCCCACCGAGAACACCACCAGCAGCAGCGAGGCCACGTGCTCGTCGCCGTGCAGGACCTCCTTGGCGAAGCTGGGGAACTGGCTGAGGAATACCGCACCGAAGAACCACATCCAGCTGATGCCCAGGAGCGAGCGGAACACCACGACGTTGCCGTGGGCCAGCTTCAGGTTGCGCCAGGTCTCGCTGACCGGGTTCCAGTTGATCCTCAGCCGCGGGTCGGTGGCCGGCGACACCGGGATCCACTGCGCGGCCAGCCGGCCCACCATGGCCAGCGCGATGCAGCTCGCGCCCACCCAGTGCGGCCCCACCTCGGGGATCGCGATGAGCAGGCCGCCGGCGACGTTGCCCAGCAGGATGGCCACGAAGGTGCCCATTTCCACCATGCCGTTGCCGCCGGTGAGCTCGCGCTCGCCCAGGTGCTGCGGCAGGTAGGCGTACTTGACCGGTCCGAACAGCGTGGAGTGCAGGCCCATGAGGAAGACGCAGGCCAGCAGCACGGGCACGTGCGCGCCGAAGAACCCATAGGCCGCCAGCACCATGATCGCGATCTCGAGCCACTTCACGAAGCGGATCAGGCGGCGCTTCTCGAACTTGTCCGACAGCTGGCCGCTGGTCGCCGAGAACAGCAGGAAGGGCAGGATGAACAGCGCGCCGATCACCAGGCCGGCCATTTCGGGCCGCAGCCAGGCCACCTGCAGCTGGTAGGTCACCAGCACGGTGAAGCCGAACTTGAACAGGTTGTCGTTCGCCGCGCCGCAGAACTGCGTCCAGAAGAAGGGGGCGAAGCGGCGCTGCCCGAGCAGCGCGAACTGGTTGGGATGGGCTTCGGTGCCCGCGGGCAGGACGGCTTCGGTGGCCACGGTCTCCATGCGATCTCCTCCTCGTTGCGATCATCGCCCGATCGGCGACGGACGGGACGGACTCTGGGCCCTGCGCCCAGGCAAAGTGCGGCGATTCCGCTACATTCGCGCCAGGCAACCCTGCCGGTATCGGATTCCTGTACTCCCATGAGCACCACCGCCGACCTGGTCGCAGCCCTCAAGAAGGAACTGAAGTCCGCGCAGATGACCTACGCGGACCTGGCCGCAGGGCTGGGCATGGCCGAATCGAGCGTCAAGCGCATGCTGGCCAAGGGCGACATGGCGCTGTCGCGGGTCGACGCGATCTGCCGGGTGCTGAAGGTGGACTTCGCCGAGCTGTCGCGGCGGGTGGCCGACGCCCAGCCCCTGCTGACCGAGCTGACCCAGGAGCAGGAGAAGGCGGTGGTGTCGGACAAGAAGCTGCTGCTGTGCGCGATCTGCGTGCTGTCGCAGTGGACCCTGGAGCAGATCACCTCCGAGTACCGCGTGAGCGAGGCCGAGTGCGTGAAGTACTTCGTGCAGCTCGATCGCCTGGGCATCATCGAGCTCAAGCCGCTGAACCGCTACCGGCTCAAGCTCGCCAAGACCTTCCGCTGGCGGCCGCACGGCCCGGTGATGAACTACTTCCGCGACCACGTGGTGCTGGACTACTTCGGCGGCGGCTTCGACAGCCATGGCGAGACGCTGATGCTGGTGCACGGCCAGGTGAGCCGCGCCATCGCGCCCACCTTCGTCGACCGCATCCAGCGCGTGGCGCAGGACTTCGCGCAGCAGCACCTGGCCGACCAGAAGCTGCCGGCGAAGGAGCGCCGGGGCTACACGCTGGTTCTGGCGATGCGCGACTGGGAGTTCTCGGCCTTCACGCAGCTGCGCCGGTCCTGAAGGGCCCCTACCCGAACACCGTCAGCACGCCCGTATAGCCGTACAGGTGGTTGCGGGCGATCTCGCCGCCGGCGAAGAAACCCACCAGCGGCACGTCGCCGAGCGCGCGGCGCACGATCTGCATCTCGGCGCTGGGGCCGCCGAAGTGCGAGCCGCCGCGGCCGGCGCAGCTCACGTAGACGGCCCCGGCGATCCGCCGCGCGGGGGTCGGCGCGGCCAGTCCCTCGGAGGCGGCCAGCGCGCTGGCCACGGCCAGCGGCAGTTCCTGCGGCTCCAGCTCCTCGCGGATCTCGGCGCAGATGCGCACCAGGTCCGCCCGGGCGGCCTCGACGTTGCGCCGGCAGAAGGCCAGCCGCATCCCCTCCTCGACCTTCTCGGCCAGCGCCACCCCCCGCCGGCGCGGATCCAGCCCGATGATGTGCCGCACGACCACGTCGGCGCCGAAGTGGCCGGCGCGGCCCACCGCGTCGCCGGAGGCCTGCGTCAGCCCCACCAGCGTGGAGCGCAGCGCGGCCATCGCGGCCTGCGGTTCGTCCAGGGAGATCTTCAGGTCGTCCAGCAGCACGTCCAGGGCCGGCTCGCCATCGATCTCCAGCACGAGGTTGGCCTCGGCGCCCGTGATGCGGCGCGCGGGCGCCACCGGCTGGCAGCCCTGCGTCACCCGCGACACCAGGTGCACGCCCTCGCCGAAGGCGACGCCCGACAGGCCGCCGCGGAACACGCCGCCGGCCTTGCCGTGCCCGCGCAGGTTGCCGTTGCCGCCGACGGCGAACTGCACGGCGTCGCCGCGGCTGGAGGCCAGGCCGCCGACCAGGTAGCCGGTGGCCGTGCGCTCGGCCATCTCCGCGATCAGCTCGCCCAGGTCCGGCGTCGCGGCGTCCGCATGCACCAGCGCCGTATGCGGCCGGAATCCGGCGGGCAGCGGCGCCACGCCGGAGAACACGCGGTACTGTTCGGGCGGCACGGCGCACAGCATCACGGCAAGCGCCGGCTCGTCGAAGTACTCCACGTTGGAAGACGCGATGCCCACGCCCACCGTGCCGGACCAGTCGGTCACGGTGGGCAGCTCGGCGCCCAGGTGGTCCAGGATGTCCTGGGCGGCGCCGACGTAGTGGTCGGTGATGTACAGCAGCCCCAGCGTGGGCTGGGACGCGTAGTCCGGCAGCGTCATCTGCGCGCGCAGCTGCGCGAGCACGAGCCCGGCCGCCATCTGCCACTGCGGATGCGTGGCGTGGCCGAAGGGGAACAACTGCACGGCGGCTCCTAGCTGGCGCTGGCGCGCTTGCGCGCGGCCGTCCTGCGCGCGGCGCTCTTCTTCGCCGCCTTGACGGTTTCCCTGGCCACGCCGGCGGCCATGTTCTTCGCGGTGTCGACGGCGGTCTTCTGCGCCACGTCCTGCATCGCGCTGGCGGCGATCTCCTGGAACTGCTGCGTGAGCGCCCCCCACCACTGCAGCGGGTCGACCGGCGGCGTCGCGGCCGCACCGGCGGCGGCCTTCTTCGCCGCGGGTTTCACCTTCTCGCCCGTGACCTTGCGTCTGGCCGCGCCGGCGACGCCGACCGCGGTGCCGGCCGCGGCCGCGACCTTCTGCACGCCCTCGGACACCGTCTCGGCGGTCTTGAGCTTCAGTGCGTTGGCGACGTCGCCCATGTTGAAGTTCATGCCCTGCAGCGTGGCGAGCGTCATCTTCTGGACTTCCAGCGCCTGGATGGTGGCCCCCAGCGCCTTGGCGTTCTGCTCCAGCCAGAAGTGGACCGCCTTGAGGTCGGCGACGCGCTTTTCCAGCTCCTCGACGTTGAGCGTGGGCGCGATCCAGTTGGACAGGTTGGGCAGCTGAGGCAGGCTCTGCGACGCACCCTTGGCGAGGTTCTGCAGGAAGTCGAAGCCCGGGACCATCCTGGCAAAGCCGAAGTTCGTGGTGTCGCTCATCGCGCGCTCCTGGGGTGCATTGGCGCAAAGCTTACCCCAGGCGCCGCCCGCCGGGGGTCCGTTCAGAACTTCGGCGCGCGCCGCTCCCGCAGCGAGGCGATGCCTTCGCGCACGTCCGGCCCGCCGAAGCCCATGAATTCCAGCGCCAGCGAGGTGTCGAAGTTCGGGCCCGCCTGGCGCAGCCAGTTGTTGAGGGCGTACTTGGTCCAGCGGATGGCCCCCTGGCTGCCCTGGGCCAGCCGGTCGGCGATCGCGTAGGCCCGGGGCAGCAGCTCGCCGGCGTCCACCGCCAGCGACACCAGGCCGATGCGCTCGGCCTCCTCGCCGCTGACCGGGTCGCACAGCAGCAGGTAGTACTTGGCCTTGGCCAGGCCGCACAGCAGCGGCCAGACGATGGCCGCGTGGTCGCCCGCGGCGACGCCCAGGCGGGTGTGGCCGTCGACGATCTTCGCGTCGCGGGCGGCCACCGAGATGTCGGCCAGCAGCCCGGCCACCAGGCCCGCGCCCACCGCCGGCCCGTGCAGCGCGCTGACGATGGGCTTGTCGCAGTTGATCACGTTGTAGACCAGGTCGCGCGCCTCCTTCCAGACCCGGCTGCGCACCTCGAAGTCGCTGGCCATGTCCTGCACCAGCGCCAGGTCGCCGCCGCCGGAAAAGCCCATGCCCTCGCCGCGCAGCACGGCGCAGCGCACGGAATCGTCGGCGCCGACGTCGCGCCAGATCTCCGCCAGCTCGCGATGGCCGGCATGGCCCGCCGTCGGCAGCTTGCCGTTGGCGGCCTTCATCTGGATGTCCAGGACGGTGTCGTCCGGCCCGCGGCGGGTGATGCGCAGGGTCTCGTAGCGGCTGTAGTCGATGTTCATGGCTGGTCCCGGCGGGAAGGGAAGGGAACGCGCTCGACGGCGAAGCCGCGCGCGCGCAGCAGTTCGGTCAGGGCCTGCGGCCCGGTCATGTGCAGGGAGCCGACGGCGGCAAAGAAGGTCCGGCCGGAAGCCGCCAGCGCCGCCAGCTTGCCGGCCATGGGGCCGTTGCGCCCGTCGTTGAGCGTGCGCAGGTAGCGGCGCTCTTCCTCGGTGTCCATGCAGTGGCACCAGTCGGCATAGGTGGCCAGGGCGTGGCCGTCGCTGTCGGCCCAGGCCTGCAGCAGCTTCAGCGTCGCCTGGCGGTCACTGCCGGACTCGATCTCGTCCAGGCCCTCGACCAGCAGCTCGTGCTCCTCCGCCTCGCTGGCCGGCACCAGGGCGGCGAGCTGCGAGGCCGGCGTCTCCAGCGCCACCACCGGCTTGCCCAGGGCGCGCGCGCGGCCCCACAACATGACGTCGATCGCCAGTTCGGGATGAAAGCCGTCGCGGCGGGTCTCGGCCAGGCCCAGCGTGCTCACCTGCAGCAGCGGCGGCAGGGCCGCCAGCGCCGCCGCCGGCACGCATTCGTGCGCGGCGACACGGGCGATGCGGGGCCCGAGCCCGGCCAGCACGCGCTGCGCCCGCGCAGCGTCGGCGGGGGCGGAGAAGACGCGGGCCAGCTCCGGGTCGGCAGGATCGAGTTCCAGGGCCAGCACGTCGCTGGCCGCCAGCGCGGCCTGCACCCGCTCGCCCGGCAGCAGCCACTCGGGCCGGCTCACGTGGATGGTGCCGTACAGCCAGGAGGTGCGGCCGTCGCGCGTGAGGCGCCACAGGAAGCCGCGGTCGCGCACGTCGGCCTGCAACTGCTGCTGGCTGAGCGTCCCGGGCGCGGGCGCCGGGGGCGGACAGGAGTCCCGGGCCGCAGCCAAGCCGGCCGCGAAGAGCAGCAACACGGCCAGGGCGGACCGCACGAAACGAACGAGAGCCATGGGCGGACATTGTGCTTCACGCACGCCGCGCCGCCTGCGCGCGTAGGATGCTGCCTACCCGCAGCAATACCCGACCGGCCTGGCGGGCCATGGCCGGGTTTGCTACGGTCTCGTTCCATGACATTTCCGGAGATCCTCTCCCCCTCCTGCGCCCTGTTCCTGGACTTCGACGGCACCATGGTCGATCTCGCCCCGCAACCGGCCGCGGTGGAAGTCCCCGCGCCCCTGATCCCCCTGCTGCGCCACCTGGAGCGCGACCTGCAGGGGGCGGTGGCCGTGATTTCCGGCCGGCCGATCGCGCAGATCGATGCCTTCCTGCAACCGCTCAAGCTGCCGGTGGCCGGCGTGCACGGGGCCGAGCGACGGGGCGGGGACGGGCGCCTGCACCTGCTGGACACCCATCCACTGGACCACGTCGAGGAGGCCGCCTGCGACCTGGCCGCGCAGCACCCCGGCCTGCTGGTGGAGAACAAGCGCGGCTCGATCGCGCTGCACTATCGCCAGCGCCCCGAACTGGAGGCGCTGTGCCTGCGTGCGATGCAGCAGGCGGTCGACGAGTCGCCGGGGCTCACCTTGATGCGGGGCAAGATGGTGCTGGAGGCCAAGCCCGGCGGCGCGACCAAGGGGTTGGCGATCGAGGCCTTCCTGGCCGAGGCCCCGTTCGCCGGCCGCACGCCCGTGTTCATCGGCGACGACGTCACCGACGAGGCCGGCTTCACCACCGTGCAGAGGCTGGGCGGCGTGGGCGTGAAGGTGGGGGAGGGCGAGACGGCCGCCCGGCTGCGCCTGACCGACCCCGCGGCGCTGCGCCGCGAACTGGAGGCCGCGGTCGCCGCGCGCGAAAGGAACCCATGAGCAACGACGCCGGCTTCGCCACGCCCAACACGCTGCAGCTGGGAATGATCGGCAACTGCGCGTACAGCGCGCTGGTCGACCCGCAGTCGCGCATCGTCTGGTGCTGCCTGCCCCGGTTCGACGGGGATCCGGTGTTCAATGCCCTGCTGGACCCGGGCGAGAACGGCGGCCTTTGGGCCTTCGAGCTGGAGGACTACGAGCGCAGCGAGCAGTTCTACGAACCGAACACGGCGGTGCTGCGCACGCGCATGTTCGACCGCCGGGGCCACGGCATCGAGGTGACCGACCTGGCGCCGCGCTTCTGGAGCCGCGGTCGCACCTTCCGGCCGCTCACCCTGATCCGGCGCGTGCGGGTGCTGTCGGGATCGCCGCGCATGCGCGTGCTGCTGCGGCCGCGCTTCGACTGGGGCCGGGCCAAGCCCATGATCACCCAGGGCAGCACGCACATCCGCTATTTCTCGGGCAACAGCGTGGTGCGCGTCAACACCGACGCGCCCATCTCCTATGTGCTGGCCGAGACGCCGTTCGTGGTCGACCGGCCGATGAACTTCATCCTGGGCCCGGACGAGACCCTGGCCTCCGGCATCGAAGACACCGCCCGCCTGTTCGAGCAGGAGACCATTTCCTACTGGCGGCAGTGGACCCGCGCCCTGGCGCTGCCGCTGGAGTGGCAGGAGGCGGTGATCCGGGCGGCCATCACCCTGAAGCTGTCGCTGTACGAGGACACGGGCGCCATCGTCGCGGCCATGACCACCAGCATCCCGGAGGCGCCGGGCAGCGGGCGCAACTGGGACTACCGCTACTGCTGGCTGCGCGACGCCTTCTTCGTCGTGCGGGCGCTGAACTCCATCTCCGAGGTCGCGACCATGGAGGAGTACCTGCGCTGGCTGATGAACGTGGTGATCCGCTCCGGCGGCGGCCACATCCAGCCCCTGTACGGCATCGGCCAGGAGGAAAAGCTGCCCGAGCACATCATGGATCACCTGCCCGGCTACCGCGGCATGGGCCCGGTGCGGGTGGGCAACCAGGCGCAGGAGCACTTCCAGCACGACGTCTACGGCAACATCCTGCTGGCCGCCGCCCAGGCCTTCCACGACCACCGCCTGTTCAAGCGCGCGGGCCGGGCGGAGTTCGAGCACCTGGAGGCGGTGGGCGAGCAGGCCTTCCGCGTCTACGACACCCCCGACGCCGGCATGTGGGAGCTGCGCACGCGCGCGCGCATCCACACCTCCTCGGCCCTCATGAGCTGGGTGGCCTGCGACCGGCTGGCCAAGATGGCCGCGACCCTGGGCCTGCCGCAGCGCATCCGCTTCTGGCGCGAGCGCGCCGACACCATCCGCGCGCGCATCCTCCAGGAGTCCTGGAACGAAGAGCGCCAGGCCTTCGCCGAGAGCTTCGGCGGGCGCGACCTCGACGCCAGCGCGCTGCTGATGGCGGAGGTGAACATGATCGACCCCAACGACGCCCGCTTCATCGCCACGGTGGACGCGCTGGAGAAGTCGCTGTGCGACGGTCCCTACATGCGCCGCTACGAGGCGGCGGACGACTTCGGCAAGCCCGAGACCGCCTTCAACATCTGCACCTTCTGGCGCATCGACGCGCTGGCGCGCATCGGCCGCAAGGCGCAGGCGCGCGAGATCTTCGAGGTGATGCTCAAGAGCCGCAACCACCTGGGGCTGCTGTCGGAGGACACGCACCCGGTGACAGGCGAGATGTGGGGCAACTTCCCCCAGACCTACTCGATGGTCGGGCTGATCAACGCGGCGGTCCGCCTGTCGGCGCCCTGGGACAGCGTGATCTGAGCGGCGGCGCGGCAGGCCCTATTTCGCGGGGCCGGCCACTTTCTGGTCGATCGCGCCGAAGACGCTCTGCCCGTCCTTGCCCTTCATCTCGATGCGGATCGTGTCGCCGAAGCGCATGAACTCCGTCGACGGCTGGCCGTCCTGGAGGGTCTCGATCGCGCGCTTCTCCGCGATGCAGCTGTAGCCCTTGGGCCAGTCGGTGCGGCCGTTGGCGTCGGTGACGCCGCGGTTGCTGACGGTGCCGGAACCCACGATGCTGCCGGCGCGCACGTTGCGCGTCTTGCAGATGTGCGCGATCAGCTGGCCGAAGTGGAAGGTCATGTCGGGGCCGGCCTCGCACATGCCCACCTTGCGGCCGTTCCAGCTGCTTTGCAGCACGAGGTGCACCCGCCCGCCGCTCCAGGCCTCGCCCAGCTCGTCGGGCGTCACCGCCACCGGGCTGAAGGCGGTGGCCGGCTTGCTCTGGAAGAAGCCGAAGCCCTTGGCGAGCTCGTTCGGGATCAGGTTGCGCAGGCTCCAGTCGTTGGCCAGCATCACGAGGCGCACGCCCTCGAGGGCCTCGTCGGGGCTGGCGCCCATGGGCACGTCGCCGGTGACCACGCAGACCTCGGCCTCGAAATCGACGCCCCAGTCCTCGCTCAGGAACTTCGCCTCCTCGCAAGGCCCCAGGAAGTCGTCGCTGCCGCCCTGGTACATCAGCGGGTCCTCGTAGAAGCTCTTGGGCACTTCGGCGTTGCGCGCGGCGCGCACCAGCTCCACGTGGTTGATGTAGGCGGAGCCGTCGGCCCACTGGTAGGCCCGCGGCAGCGGCGCCATGCACATGGCGGGATCGAAGGGGAAGGCGTGGCGGGCCTTGCCGCCGTTGAGGGTCTCGTACAGGTCCTGCAGTTGCGGGGCGAGGAAGTTCCAGTCGTCCAGCACCTGCTGCAGCTTGTGCGCGATGCCGGTGGCATAGTGGGCGGACTGCAGGTCGCGCGACACCACCACCAGCTGCCCGTCGCGCGAGCCGTCCCTGTACGTTGCCAATTTCATCGATGGACCTCGTGTTGCGGATGCGCTAGAGTCCGCCCGGGACCATTACGCATTGTGAAATGAGTTTACCTATTCGTAATTCTAGCGGCTGGGCTGCACCATGAGCGCAAAGGAGCGCGCGGGCATCCAGTCGGTGGAAGTGGGATTCGCGCTGCTGCAGGTGCTGGGCGAGGCGGAGGGCCCGCTGATGCTGCGCGACCTGGCGCGCGCGGCCGGCATGAGCGCCGCCAAGGCGCATCGCTACCTGGTGAGCTTCCAGCGGCTGCAGCTGGTGGCGCAGGACGCCGCGACCACGCGCTACGACCTCGGGCCGGCGGCGCTCAAGCTGGGCCTGGCCTCGCTGGAGCGCCTGGACGCGGTGAAGCTGGCGCGCCAGCGCGTGGCGCAGCTGATGGAGGAGGTCGGCCACACGCTGGCGCTGGCCGTGTGGGGCAACCACGGCCCGACCATCGTGCACTGGGAGGAGTCGCCCTCGGCGGTCACGGTGAACCTGCGCCTGGGCGACGTGATGCCGCTGCTGTCCTCGGCCACCGGCCAGTGCTTTGCCGCCCATGCCCCCAAGGAGGCCATCGCTTCCATGCTCAAGGAAGAAATGGCGCGCGCCCAGAAGCAGGGCCGCACCGACGTGCCGACCACCCTGGCGGAGGTGCGCGCGCTGCTGGACGCGGTGCGCCAGCGCGGCGCCGCGCGGGTGGTGGACACGCTGCTGCCGGGCATCGTCGGCTTCTGCGTGCCGGTGTTCGATGCCGACGGCCACATGGCCCTGGGCATCGTGGCCATGGGGCCCTCGGGCAGCTTCGACCCCGAATGGGGCGGCGCCGTCGAGGGGCCGCTGCGCAGGGCGGCGGCCCAGCTGTCCAGCGACCTGGGCTGGCGGGGATGAACCTGGGCCGGCCGGGGCGGTCGCGGCAGCTGGCGCTGCTGACCGTCCTCGTGCTCACCGCGCATTTCTTCTTCCTGGGGCCCCCGGCACGCCGGCTCGCGCCGCAGCGCTCCGACGCCCCGGCGCGCTTCCACACCCGCAGCATCGTGCTGGCGCCGGCCGCAGCGGCCTCCCTGGAGCCGGCCTCCCCCCTCCCCGAGTCGCCGCATCCGCCCGCCGGTGCGCCTGCCGCGCGGGGCCCGGAACCGGCCCCGGCCGTCCCACCGGCCGAGCCCCATCCCCGCAAGCCGGCCCAGGCAGCCGCCAGCGCCTCCGTCCCGTCCCCCTCCCCCGCCCAGGCCTGGCCGGACAGCATCGCCGCCCTGCCCTCGGCCGTGCTTCACTACGAGGTGACTGCCCGGTCGCGCGGGTTCACCCTGCAAGGCACCGCCAGCATCCGCTGGCAGCAGGACGGGCAGCGCTACGCCGCCCGCATGGAACTCACGGCTTTCGGCCTGCGCCCCCGCGCTCAGGAGAGCACCGGCGAGATCACGCCCGCCGGCCTGCTGCCCGAGCGCTACTCGGACCATGCACGCAGCGAGCAGGCGGCCCATTTCGACCGGGCCGGCGGCCGTGTGAGCTTCAGCAACAACCAGCCGGACGCCCCCCTGGAGGCGGGCATGCAGGACCGGCTGAGCCTGGTGTTCCAGCTGTCCATGCTGGCGGCGGCGCAGCCGCAGCGCTTCACCGTCGGGACCGACATCGTGGTCCCGACCGCCACCGCCCGCGATGCGCAGGACTGGGTGTTCGCGGTGCGCGGCGAAGAAGACCTCGATCTTCCCGGCGGACCGGTGCGGGCCCTGAAGCTGGAACGCCTGCCCCAGCGGGAGTTCGACCAGAAGCTCGAGCTGTGGCTGGCGCCGGCCCAGGCCTATGCCCCGGTGCGCCTGCGCCTGACCAACCCGGACGGCAGCCAGGTCGACCAGCGCTGGCTGTCCACCGAGCGGCCCTGAGCCCCGTTCACTTGACGGATGTCATGGCCGAGGCCAGCGGGCGCATGCGCGTTGGCCGCGACGGTGCCACACTTGAATCCGCGACTGTCGGTACCAGTTAGTCAGCAGAGGAACCGATCATGCAAATGCTCTACGACTCCGATTCTTTCGTGGTGGTGCACCTGCAGGCCAACGAGCCGGCGGAAGGCGAGCCGCGGCCGCCGGTGGCGCGCCACGGCTTCGAGATCGTGGACAAGCGCTCCAACAAGGAGGTCTACCTCGACGGCTCCTGGGCCGACGCCTTCCAGCGCCAGATCACCGCCTGGCAGGAAAACACGCCCACCCAGGAAGAAGTGGAAGCCACCCTGGACGGCTACGCCGAACTGGCGCAGAACCCGCTGGTGATCCACTGAGGCGGAGGGACCGGACCAGTGAAAGCGCGGCTGCGGCCGCGCTTTTTTCGTTGGAAGGCCGGACCGGCCGGTAGGATCGACACATGCGCTTGACGACTGCCGCCGCCGCAGCAGCCCTCCTGGCCGGCTGCGCCGCGGCGCCCCCGCTGTCGGACGTAACCGGCACGGACGCCCTGCTCCTGGGCGAGCAGCACGATGCCCCGTCCCAGCCTCCGCTGCAGGAACGCTGGGTGGCGACGCTGGCCGCGCGCGGCACGCTGGCCGCGCTGGCGCTGGAGATGGCCGAACGCGGCACCAGCACCGCGGGCCTGCCGCCGCATGCAGGCGAAGCCCAGGTTCGGCAGGCGCTGCACTGGGATGCCGCCGGCTGGCCCTGGACCCGCTACCGGCCCGCGATCCTGGCCGCCGTGCGCGCGGGCGTGCCCGTGGTGGGCGCCAACCTGCCGCGCGCGCAGCTGAAGGAGGCGATGGGCGACCGCTCCCTCGACGCGCTGCTGCCCGGCCCGGCCCTGAAGGCCCAGCAGCAGGCGGTGCGCCAGGGCCATTGCGGGTTGCTGCCGGAGTCGCAGATCGGGCCCATGACCCGGGTGCAGCTCGCCCGCGACCGGGCGATGGCGCAGACCATCGCCTCCCTGCTCGCACCGGGCAGGACGGTGGTGCTGCTGGCCGGGGCCGGCCACGTGGAGCCGGACGTGGGGGTGCCGCGCTACCTGCCCCCGTCCGTGCGCGTGCGTTCCGTCGTGCTGCCGCCCGAAGACACGGGCAAGGACTACTGCGCGGAGCTTCGGCGGCAGCTTCCGCCGAAGGGCCACTGAGGGCGATCCGTCCTCAGGCGTTGCGTCGGATCGAATCCGCCAGCGTGTTCACCAGCGTGTCGATGTGCGACTTCTCCACGATGTAGGGCGGCGCGATCACCACCACGTCGCCGGCCGGCCGCACCAGCGCGCCGCGCTTGAAGCAGTCGATGAAGATGTCGTAGGCGCGCTTGCCCGGCAGCCTCGGGATGGACGCCAGTTCCACCGCCGCCGCCAGGCCCAGGCTGCGGATGCCGATCACGTTGGGCAGGCCCTTGAGGGTGGAGTGGAAGGCGTCGCCCAGCACCTTGCCCATCTCGCCGGCCCGCGGGAACAGGCCTTCCTTCTGGTAGGTGTCCAGGGTGGCGACCGCGGCGGCGCAGGCCACCGGGTGGCCGGAGTAGGTGTAGCCGTGGAAGAACTCGATGACGTGCTCGGGCGCCTCGGTCTTCATCATGGCGTCGTACAGCTTGTCGCGGCAGATCACGCCGCCCAGCGGGATCACGCCGTTGGTGACGCACTTGGCGAAGTTCAGCATGTCCGGCACCACGCCGTAGAAGTCGGCGCCGAAGTTGGTGCCCATGCGGCCGAAGCCGGTGATCACCTCGTCGAAGATCAGCAGGATGCCGTGCTTGTCGCAGATCTCGCGCAGCCGCTTCAGGTAGCCCTTGGGCGGGACGTACCAGCCGGCCGAGCCGGCCACCGGCTCGACGATGATCGCGGCGACGTTGCTGGGGTCGTGCAGCGGCAGGATGCGGGTCTCCAGCTCCGCCAGCCAGTCCTCCTGCGACACCGGCTCCTCGTTGTGGATGTAGGGGTTGGCCGGGTCGTGGATGAAGCGCATGTGGTCCACGCGCGGCAGCAGCGCCGTGCCGTACACCTTGCGGTTGGCCGGGATGCCGCCCACGCTCATGCCGCCGAAGCCCACGCCGTGGTAGCCGCGCTCGCGGCCGATGAACACGTTGCGGTGGCCCTCGCCGCGCGAGCGGTGGTAGGCCAGCGCCACCTTCAGCGAGGTGTCGGCCGCTTCCGAGCCCGAATTGCAGAACAGCACCTTGTTCAGGTCGCCCGGCGCCATGGCGGCGATCTTCTCCGCCGCCAGGAAGGCCTGGTCGTTGGAGGCGTTGAAGGCCGTGGCGTAGTCGAGGGTGTCGACCTGCTTCTTGATCGCGTCGTTGATGGTCTTGCGGTTGTGGCCGGCGCCCACGCACCAGAGGCTGGAGATGCCGTCGATCACCTGGCGGCCGTCGTGCGTGGTGAAGTGCATGCCGTCGGCGGCCACGAAGACACGAGGCTCCTTGCGGAAGCTGCGGTTGGGCGTGAAGGGCAGCCAGTGGCTGTCCATCCTGAAGTCGTTGTAGGCCATGGGGTGCTCCTGGGACGAGCCCTCATTTTGCGCCGAAGCCGGGGACCGGCCTATTTCAGCGCGCCGAACACCCTGCTCAGGAGGGCGCTGCCGGTGCCCACGGGGTCGCGCCGGATCTTCTTCTCCTCCTCGCCGATCATGAAGTACAAGCCGTCCAGCGCCTTGCGGGTGACGTAGTGGTCCACGCTCGGGTCCTCGGGCTTGTACAGGCCCATGGACTGGGCCTTGCCGGCCACGCGGTCGTACTGCCCCACCAGGCCGATCCTGGACGTGGTGCGGTGGACCACCGGCAGGAATTCGCCGGTGAGCGGCTGGCGGGTCTTGCCGGCGAAGAACTCGGTGACCGAGGTGTCGCCGCCGGTGAGGATCTTCTTGGCGTCCGACACGCTGATGTTCCTCACCGCGTCCACCAGCAGGTTCTTCGCCATGGGCACGGCCTGTTCGGCCGCGCGGTTCATCGACACCTCCAGGTCGTCCAGCTGCTTGCGCATGCCGAGCGCGCCGAGCAGCTTCGCGGCCTCCTGCAAGGCCCCGGGCAGCGGGATGTGTACCTGGGGGTTGCCCAGGAAGCCGTCGGTGCGGCCCAACAGCTGCACGGCGCTGAGCGCACCCTTTTCCAGCGCGGCGCGCAAGCCCTTGGTGGCATCCAGGTCGCTGATGCCGGCCAGCCCCTGGGCCCGCGCGGTCAGGGTCCAGACAGGCAGGGCGAGCAGGGACAAGGTGGCGGCGAAGCGGCGGCGGTGCATACGGTCTCCCATCGTTGTCGTGATCCGGGGATCATGCCAAGCCCCGCTCGGCAGCGTCAATCGCGCGCCTGCGACAATGGCAACCTTATGTCCGAAGCCTACATCTTCACCCTTTCGTGCCCGGACCGGCCCGGGATCGTCCACGCCGTCTCCGGCTTCCTGCTCGAGCGAGGCGGCAACATCGAGGAAGCCGCCCAGTACAACGACCACGACACGGGCCTGTTCTTCATGCGCGTGCGCTTCGCCTGCGGGCAGCTCACGCAGGACGACCTGCGCCAGCAGCTGAAGATGTTCGCCGAGGGCTTCCAGATGGACTGGCGGCTGCACGCCGGCGCGCAGCCGATGAAGACCGTGATCTTCGTCAGCAAGGAAGGCCACTGCCTGAACGACCTGCTGTTCCGCTGGAAGAGCGGCCTGCTGCCGCTGGACATCCGCGCGATCGTCTCCAACCACCGCGAGTTCTACCAGCTGGCCGCCAGCTACAACGTGCCTTTCCACCACATCCCGGTGACGGCGGCGACCAAGCCGCAGGCCGAGGCGCGCCAGGTCGAGGTGATCGAGGCCGAGGGCGCGGAGCTGGTGATCCTGGCGCGCTACATGCAGGTGCTGTCGGACGACCTGTGCCGCAAGCTCTCGGGCCGCGCGATCAACATCCACCACAGCTTCCTGCCCAGCTTCAAGGGCGCCAAGCCCTACTACCAGGCGCACGACCGCGGCGTGAAGCTGATCGGCGCCACAGCGCACTACGTGACGGCGGACCTGGACGAAGGCCCGATCATCGAGCAGGACGTGGCCCGCGTGGACCACTCCTACTCGGTGGAGGACCTCACCGCCACCGGCCGCGACACCGAGAGCATGGTGCTCGCGCGCGCGGTCAAGTGGCACAGCGAGCACCGGGTGCTGCTCAACGGCCACAAGACGGTGATCTTCAAATGACGCGATGAGCGCCCCGCGCATCCCGCCCATCCAGTGCCTCGTCACCTTCGAGGCCCTGGCGCGGCTGCGCTCCGTTTCCCAGGCGGCCGACGAGCTGTGCGTCACGCCCAGCGCCGTCAGCCACCGCGTGCGGCAGCTCGAACAGATCCTGGGCACCAAGCTGTTCGGCCGCGCCGACTTCTCCCTGACCAGCGAAGGCAGCGAGTACCTGGCGCACGTGCGCGAGGGGCTCGCGGTGCTGGGGCGCTTCCCCGGCCGCGAGGGCGGCCCCGGCAAGCGCAAGCTGCGGGTGGCGGTCACGCCCACCTTCGCGCGCTCGGTCCTCATGTCGCGGCTGCGCGCCTTCATCGAGGCCTACCCCGAGGTCGACCTCACGCTGCAGGTGTCGATCCCGCTGCTGGACGTGGTGGCCGAGGACGCCGACCTGGCCATCCGCTTCGGCACCGGTCGCTATTCGGACGTGGAGCACGAGTGCCTCATGACCGACGAGGTCACGCCGCTCGCCTCGCCAGCCTTCCTGCGCGAGCACGGGCCCTTCGACAGCGCCGAGGAGTTGCTGGCCGCCAAGCTGATCCGCAGCCCGCTGGAGCCCTGGCGCACCTGGTTCCTCGCCCACGGCATCGACGCCCCGGAGCCGGCGGAGGGCTCCACGTTCAACGATGTGGGCCTGATGTGCGACGCCGCCGCGCAGGGCCTGGGCATCGCCCTGGTCCGGCTGAAGCTGGGCCACCCCTGGCTGGACAACGGCACGCTGGAGCGCATCTCGCCGCGCAACGTCCCCAGCCCCCATGCGCACTACCTGTGCTGGCGCACGGGCACCATGGACCGCTGGGAGTGCGCGGCGTTCGCGGAGTGGCTGAGGAAGAGCCTGGGCTGAGCGGCGTGGGCCGGGCTGGCGTTTTTCACCCCGGGCGCGAAAATTCTTCAGCCGCCGGCCCTGCCGCGCCGGTGCAAGTCGTGGAAAGATACGCCCCATGAACGCCCCCGCCGACCCCTCGGTGCTCGCCCGCGCCGAACGCCAGGCCCAGGTCGTGGCCGCCCTGCAGCAGGTGCTGCCGCCGGACGCCCTGCTCTGGCAGCCGGAAGACACCACGCCCTATGAATGCGACGGCCTGACCGCCTACCGCCAGCGGGCGCTGGCCGTGGCCCTGCCCGAGACCGAGGCGCAGGTGCAGGCCGTGCTGAAGGCCTGCCACGCCCTGCAGGTGCCGGTGGTGGCGCGCGGCGCCGGCACCGGGCTGTCCGGCGGGGCCATGCCCCATCCCCTCGGCGTGACCCTGTCGCTCGCGAAGTTCAACCGCATCCTGAAGATCGACCCGGCCGCGCGCACGGCCGTCGTGCAGGGCGGCGTGCGCAACCTCGCGATCAGCGACGCCGCCGCGCCCCACGGCCTGTACTACGCGCCCGACCCTTCCAGCCAGATCGCCTGCACCATCGGCGGCAACATCGCCGAGAACTCCGGCGGCGTGCACTGCCTGAAGTACGGCCTGACGGTGCACAACGTGCTGCGGGTGCGCGGCTTCACCGCCGCCGGCGAGCCGGTGGAGTTCGGCAGCGAGGCGCTGGACGTGCCCGGCTACGACCTGCTGGCGGTGCTGATCGGCAGCGAAGGCATGCTGGCGGTCACGGTGGAAGCCACCGTGAAGCTGGTGCCCAAGCCGCAGCTGGCGCGCTGCATCATGGCCAGCTTCGACGACGTGCGCAAGGCCGGCGACGCGGTGGCGGCGGTGATCGCCGCCGGCATCATCCCGGCGGGCCTGGAGATGATGGACAAGCCGATGACGGCCGCCGTCGAGGACTTCGTGCACGCGGGCTACGACCTCGCCGCCGAGGCCATCCTGCTGTGCGAGAGCGACGGCACGCCCGAGGAGGTGGAGGAGGAGATCGGCCGCATGAGCGAGGTGCTGCGCGCCTCGGGCGCCACCGCCATCGCGGTGAGCCGCGACGAGGCCGAGCGCCTGAAGTTCTGGAGCGGCCGCAAGAACGCCTTCCCCGCCTCCGGCCGCATCAGCCCCGACTACATGTGCATGGACTCCACCATCCCGCGCAAGCGGCTGGCGGACATCCTGCTGGCGATCCAGGAGATGGAGAAGAAGTACGGGCTTCGCTGCGCCAACGTGTTCCACGCGGGCGACGGCAACCTGCACCCGCTGATCCTGTTCGACGCCAACGACCCCGACCAGCTGCACCGCTGCGAGCTGTTCGGCGCCGACATCCTGGAGACCAGCGTCGCCATGGGCGGCACCGTGACGGGTGAGCACGGCGTGGGCGTGGAGAAGCTCAACTCGATGTGCGTGCAGTTCAGCCCCGAGGAGATGGAGCAGATGCGCGCCGTCAAGCGCGCCTTCGACCCGCAGGAGCTGCTCAACCCGGGCAAGGTGATCCCGACGGCGCACCGCTGCGCCGAGTACGGGAAGATGCTGGTGCGCGGCGGCCGGCTCGCCCACCCGGACCTGCCGCGCTTCTGAAGCGCGAGGGCCGCCTCGCGGCGGCCTTCCGTGCCGTCCCCGGCCTCAGCGCGTGCAGGCGGTGTCGGTGACGACGATGTCGTCCTTGCCGATCCGGTTGTCCTGCTTGTCCTGCTCCTGCTGCTGGTCGGACATCTGCACGAACAGCTGGGCGAAGGTGGTCACCTGGTTGTTGGACTGCTGCAGCGCCTGCTGCTGGTCGGGCGGCGGCGGCGGCACCGGTGTCGGCAGGGTGACGTTGGCCACCAGCACGGCGTCGTTGCCGTTCGCCGCCGAGGCCAGTTCGGGCCGGTCCGAGGTGGGCAGCGTCGTCGCGTCCAGCGCCGCGGACTGGATCATGCGCAGCACGTCGCCCGCGTTGAAGACCGGCCCCCCGACGTAGTTGATGACGTAGCTTCCCCCGCTGACCAGGCTGCCGCTGACCAGCACCGTGTCGTGCGTGGCCGTGCTCAGGATGTCGGCCGCGTAGACCGAGCCCGGCTCCATCACCAGTCCCGCGTTCAGCGTCAGCGTGCCCACCGTGCCGGCGCCGCCGGGCGAGAGGGTGCCGAAGTTGTCGACCGTGCCAGCGCCGGAATCGACGGCGAGGGTGCCGCTGCCCGAGAGCACGCCCGAAGCCTGGTTGGTGAACACGGTGCCCGGCGCCACCGCGGCGGCGATCTGGGTCGTCGTGGTGGTCCCGGAGGGGGTGACCGTGCCGATGCGCAGCGTGCCGTCCACCTGCAGCGTGCCGGTGTTGTCGAGGAACTGAGGCGCATCCAGGATGCTGCCGGCGGCGACCGTCAGCTTACCGGCGTTGCCGGTGAGGGTGGGTGCCGACACATCCGAGCCGACCGCGTTGAGCGTGCCGGTGTTCACGAGCGTCGTGGGTGCCAGGAAGGCTGTATCGAACAGGTTGAGCGTCCCGGTGTTCTGCAGCACGCCCGGCGTGGAGACGACCGAAGCGCCGCGGACATTCACCACCGAGGCGTTGTTCCAATTCGCCACGGGGGTGAAATTGCTCTCGACTTCCACAGCCGTGCCGGAAGCGCTGAAGCTGCCCAGCGCGCCATCCGCGGCATAGGTCGTGTCGTCGCCGTTCACGCCGCCGCCCCCGCCCGCTGCCGACACGGCCGGCGTGCGCAGGTTGACCGTGCCGTTGCCGATCGCCTGGATGGCGCCGCCGGCACCGCCCTGCCCGCCCACGTTCGTTCCGGTGCTCATGTCGGCAGCGCCTCCTCCACCGCCATCCGCCCGCAGGATGAGCGTGCTGTCCAGGACCAGCTGGGAACCGCTGCCCTGGACGACGATGGATCCGCCCTTGCCGCCGGCCAGGCCATCGCCAGAGCCGCTGTCCGTGCCGCCGGTGCCGCCATTGGCGGAGAAGCCGGAGCTGGGGTCGTACAGCACCGTCGCTTCGCCGAGCTGGGGCGAGACGATGATGCCGCTGCCGGTCCGGACGCTCACGCTGCCGC
Source organism: Burkholderiales bacterium (assembly GCA_028868995.1). GTDB lineage: Bacteria > Pseudomonadota > Gammaproteobacteria > Burkholderiales > Burkholderiaceae_C > Ramlibacter. The sequence continues at coordinate 137,363 of JAGWTH010000004.1, forward strand.
CCTGGCCACCGACGCCCGCGTCGGAGCTGCCGCCGTCGGCGGTCACGGCCAGGCTGCCCTGATAGGGCGACAGCACGACGTTGCCGCCGGCGGTGATGCTCACCGCCCCGCCCGAGCCGCCGGGCGTCCCCGAACCGCCATTGGCGGACACCGTCCCCATGAGGGTCACATCCCCCGTTGCCGTGTTGAGCGTGACGTTGCCGCCGGAGCCGCCCGCACCGGCCGAGAAGGTGCCGCCATAGGCACTGCCGCCCGTGGAATCGATGCTTCCGGTCGTGATGCCCGTGCCGGCCGTGAGCGTCACCGCCCCTGCCTGCCCCCCGGCGCCGGAGGCCACCGGCGGGACCAGGCTGGTGTCTTCGTAGGCATAGCCGCCGGAGGTGGCGATGTAGCCGATGTTGACGGCCCCGCCCGCGTTGGCCGTGACGTTCCCACCCGGGCCGGCGGGCCCACCGTAGCGGTTGCCGCCGTAGGTGTAGATGCCGCTGCCGGAGATGTCCCCGCCCGCCTGGAGCAGGATGTCGCCGCCGGGCGCGTAGGTGCTGCCGCTCTCGGCCTGGTAGAAGGTGCTGTTCATCCAGCCGAAACTGATGCTGCCGCCCGCCTTCAGGCCCACCGCAGGCGACACGCCGGGATCACCACCCGAGTTGAAGCTGCCCGCGCCCAGCACGCTGCCCTTGGCGTCCACGTTGATCGGGATGGGTGCGCCGAGGCTCGAGACCGTGGTGCTGGCGCCGAAATCCACGTCGCCCACCGTCGACGTCACCTGGATGCCGGTGCCGCTCGTGAGCGTCACCGAGGAGGGCCAGGTCGACGTGTTTCCCACCGGAAGGCTGGTCTGCACGCCCTGGCCCTGCAGGGTGAGCTGGCCCGCGGCGGAGAGGATGGTGGATTCGCTGCCGTCGCTTGGCACCTGCGTGCCCACGGACAAGTTGCCGCCGGCCAGCAGCTTCACCAAGCCCGTGGACCCGTTCACCGCGGCGCCATTGCCGACGGCCAGGTCGCCGGCGGCCTGCAGCCGAACGCTGCCGCCTGCAACGCCCGTGAAGGTGTCGAGGTTCAGGTTGCCGCTGCTGGTTCGCACATCGACTGCTCCGGCATTCGTGCCGTCGTTGGCGGAGATGCCGGCGCCGGAAATGGTGAACACCGCGTTCGACAGGTACAGGCTCCCGATCGACAAGCCCTTGGCGTTGCGGAAGGTGAAATCGTTGCCGCTTCCCGCGGCCGACCCGGTCAGCGTGTCGACCAGGTTGGCGCCGACAAGGCTGATCGAGCCGTTGTTCGCCGCGACCCCCAGCGCCGGCGCGGTGATCACGCTGCCGCTGCTTGCCTGCGAGATGCTGCCGCCGGCCTGCATGGCGACCGCCGCCCCGGGATCGGTCGCCGTGATGTTGCCCTGCAGGACGATGTTGTTGTCGGCCTTCAGGCCGAGGGTGGTCGGGGCGGTCCACTGGATGTTGGCTCCGCTCGCCACCGTGATGTCGCCGGCGCTTCCCGGGTCGGGCGTGACGTTCGAATTCGTGGTGACAACGACGCTTGCAAGCGCCAGCTGGGCATTGAGATCGGCGTCGAGGATGTGGGATGTCCCGTTGCCACCCTCGAACAGGGGACCATTCGCCGTCGTCGTGTCCGTCGTGGATGTGGCGTCGATGATCACGTCGTTCGGATCCAGCAGCAGCGTCCCCACCTTCCCCGCCGGAGCGCGCAGGTCGGCCGTGCCCTTGAAGGCGAGGTACTGCTTTCCCGAGACCTCCGCGAAGCCGCCGCCGCCGCCCTGCGGGCCGCCGCGCGCGGAGATCTTTCCGTTCATGCGCGTGGCTCCGTCGGACCACACGATCACGCGGCCGCCGTCGCCCTGGCCGGTGGCGTCGGCCCGGAGGCTCGCGTTCGCATCCACGTAGGTGGCCTGGGCATTCGGCACGGAGGGGTTCTTGCCCTGGTAGTCGCCGCCCACCCGGATCGCGCCGCCGCCCGCGGGGCCGCTGGCGTCCAGGCTGGCGCCGGCCAGCAGGCCCACGCGCCGGCCCAGCACGTCGATGCTGCCGCCCTGGCCGTCGGCCGCCGCCGCGGTGATGCTGCCGGAGACGAGGTTGTCACCGCCAAAGGCCCTCAGCACCACCTTGCCGCCTTCGGTGCTGACGGCCTGCGCCTGGATCGCGCCGCTGTGCTTGAGCGTGTCGGCGAAGATGCCCACCGCGTCGCCCTTGAGCGTGCCCAGGTTCACCGCCTGGTCGCCCGCCTGCACCTCGAGGTGGATGCCCTCCAGGCCGCGGCCGGTGATGTCCACCCGCTGGCCCGCGGCGAGGATCGTCGCCCCCTCGGCCTGCACGATCGCCTGGCTGCCCGTCTGGATGCTGGGGGCGATCAGCACGACATCGCCGCTGCGCGCGACGATGGTGCCATCCACCTGCAAGGGGCCGGCGGCGCCGCTGCCGCCGAAGGCCAGCCGGCCGGCGATGGCGTCGGCGTCGCTCATGCGCAGCGTGGAGGCAGTGAAGCCCGCCGTGTCGACCACGCCGCCCTGCCCCACCGCGATGCCCGCGGGGTTGACCAGAACGAGCCGGCCATTGGAGCTCAGGGCGCCGTAGATGGCGGAAGGATCGGGTCCGACGACCCGGTTGATGGACAGGCTGCCGAGGGCTGGTCGAAGCGGGTGACGCTTCCCGCCGGGATGGAAAAGCTCTGCCAGTCGATCGCCGAGTGGTTGGCGCCGGCGCCGTTGCGCGTCGTCACGACCAGCGTGTTGCCGCTGGTGGCGAAGCTCGCCTGGCCGAAGATCACCTGGGCACCGGACGGCTGCGCCTGCACGGCCAGCGGCTGCAGCAGGAACGCCGCGGCGACCGCCACCGCGGCGCCGGCGGGACGGAATCCGGCGACGGCCGGACTGGAGGCGATGCCGCAGCCGGCATGGCGCGCGCCCCTGGACGGTACCCTGGACATGGTCAGCTCCTGCCGCCGCGCCAGATCGCCTCTGGTCTGTTCCGGCGCTCGTTCGAAGAAGGCGGCGCGCCCGTCGCAACCCTGCGGCGGGGCTCCCGTGCCGTGTAAATAAAGGTAGCACAGCGTTCCGGGGGTCGCAATGTACCGTTCGGCAGAAGCACGGGTGCCCACCGGGCGGCGCGGCGGCGCCGAGGCCGCCGGGCAGGTCGCGCCCCGCGGCGGTGTGATTGCTAACATGCCTGCCGCCATGCGCATCTTCGTCAGCATCGCGTCCTATTGCGACCCCGTGCTGCCCTTCACCCTGGAGCGCGCCGTCGCCACCGCGGCCGACCCGGCCCGGCTGCACTTCGGCGTGGTGGACCAGTCACCCGAGGGCAGCGCGCGCGTCGCCACGCCCGGCCCGGCGCGCCTGAGCCTGGTGCAGCTCGCCGCCCGCGACGCCCGCGGCCCCTGCTGGGCACGCGCGCTGGCCATGTCGCTGCACGACGGCGAGGACTGGTTCCTGCAGCTGGACTCGCACATGGATTTCGACGACGGCTGGGACCAGCGGCTGGTCACGCAGGCCCTCTCCCTGGACGCGCCGCGGCGGCGGCTGGCGATCTCCTCCTACCCTGACGCCTTCGCCTTCGTCGAGGGCCGGCCCGTGCGGCGGCCGACCACCACGGGGGTGCTCGCGCAGGTGCTCCAGCCGGGCGCCGCCTTCGAGGCCGGGCACCTGGTGCTCCCGTTCCACGCGCAGCCGGTGCGCGCCGATGCACCGCTGCCGGCCTTCCACGTCGGCGCCGGCTGCCTGTTCGCGCCCGGCCGCATCATCCACGAGGTGCCCTACGACCCGTGGCTGTACTTCCATGGCGAGGAACAGGCGCTGGCGCTGCGCCTGTACACGCGCGGCTGGAACCTGTTCCACATGCCGGGCCTGCCGGTGCACCACCTGTACAACGACCCGGGCTCGGGGGCGCCGACGCGCCCGCTGCACTGGGACGCGGAACAGGAAGCGGAGCGCGAGGTCGCCTGGTGGAAGTTCGAGCAGCGCTCCCGCGCCCGGCTGCAGGCGCTGGTCGCCGGCGCGGACCTGGGGATCTACGGCCTGGGGCGCGAGCGCAGCCTCGCCGATTTCGCCGCCTTCAGCGGCATCGACTACGCCGGCCGCACGCTCGCTCCGCCGGCCTTCGTCCCGCGCGCGCCCTAGGCTTCGCCGCGCAGCACGGACTGCGCGAGCACCAGGTCCGCCCAGGCCTTGGCCTTGTCGGGCAGGTTGCGCAGCAGGTAGGCAGGGTGGTAGGTGACCACCACCGGCACGTCGTGGTAGCGGTGCACGCGCCCGCGCAGCCGGCCGATGGGCTCGGTGGACTGCAGCAGCGTCTGCACGGCGAAGCGGCCCATGGCCAGGATGATCTTCGGGCGCAGCAGCTCCACCTGGCGGCGCAGGAAGGGTTCGCACTGCGCGATCTCCTCCGGCTGCGGATTGCGGTTGCCCGGGGGCCGGCACTTCAGCACGTTGGCGATGTAGACGCGCTCGTGCCGGTTCAGGCCCAGCGCGCCCAGCATGTTGTCCAGGAGCTTGCCCGCCTGGCCGACGAAGGGCTCGCCCTGCAGGTCCTCGTTCTCGCCCGGCGCCTCGCCCACCAGCAGCCATTCGGCCTGCCGGTCGCCCACCCCGAACACCGTGTTGCGGCGGCTCTCGCACAGCTTGCAGGCGCGGCAGGCGGCCACCGCCTGCTCCAGGGCGTCCCAGTCCATCGCCTCGATGCCGGGCAGGCGCACCCGGGCCGCGACCGGTGCCGACTGCGTCGCGGCATCGTCCGGCGGCAGCAGCGACGCGGCCGAGGCCGGCGCCGCATCGGCCCGGGCGGGCCGCAGGTCCGCTGTCCCCCCCGCCCTGCGGGGGGGAGCAGGGGGGGTGTCGTGCATGTCGCCCGAATGGGCGGGGTGCTCGAAGAGCACCACCCCCATCTCCTCGAGCATCGCGCGCCGACGTGCGTCCAGGGCCAGGGTCATAGCTTGAAGCTCATCACGATCGCGTCCTCGCGGCCTTGCTCGGCGGGGTAGTAATTGCGCCGCTCGCCGACGCGGCGGAAGCCGTAGCGCAGGTAGACCTGCTGGGCGCGCAGGTTGCCCCGGCGCACCTCGAGCCACAGCCATTGCGCGTTGCGCGCGCGCGCCCACAAGGCCAGCGCGTCCAGCATCACGCGACCCCAGCCCTTGCCCTGGTAGGGCGGGTCGACCGTGATGTTCAGCAGGTGCACCTCGTCCACGCCCTGCATGGCCACGAAGTAGCCGAGGATCACGTGGCCGGCCACGAGCAGCTGCGCCTGGTAGCCCGACTTCAGCGAATCCGAGAAATTGCCGCGCGTCCAGGGATGGGTATAGGCGCGCCGCTCGATGGCCACCACCTCGTCGAGGCGGGCCTCCGTCATGGGCTCGAAGCCCGCTTCGATGGCCTTGAAGACAGCGCTCATGGCGACCCGGGCGCGGTGGCACCGCGCAGCAGCTCCTTGCGCGCGCGGTCGGCCGCGCGCTCCTCGGTAGTTTGCGCCACTTTGTCGCGGATGTAGAGCGGCAGGGCCTGGGCGGCCGGATGCGCGCCGCCGTCGGCCAGGGCCTGCGGTGCGAGCCGAAGGAGCGCCTGCGCCGTCGGCAGGGCCGCGATCCGCTCGCCGCCCGCGGGAAGGCGGGTGGCATACACCTCCAGGCCGTTGCCGGCCAGCGCCCAGCCCGGCGGCACCACCACTGCCTCGGGCCGCAGCAGCACCGGCGCCTGGCGGGCGTGCCAGTGGCCGTCCAGGCGCTCGTAGGCGGCGGCATAGACCTCGTCCATCCGCGCATCGAGCAGCGCCACCACCCGCGTCGCGCCATGCTGCCCGTGCGCCTCCTCGGCCACGGCCAGCAGGGTGTCGATCGCCAGCACCGGCACGCCGGCGCCGAAGCCCAGGCCCTGCGCCACCGCCGCGGCGGTGCGCAGCCCGGTGAACGAGCCGGGCCCGCGGCCGAACGCGATCGCGTCCAGCCCGGCCAGGGCCAGGCCGGCGCGCGCCATCAGTTCTCGGATCATGGGGACCAGCGTCGCCGAAGCCTGCGCGCCCCCGGGGGCGGCGCGCGTGAGCGCCGGCGCGCCGGTCCCGGCGTCCACGGCGATGGAGAGCGTCTCGGTGCTGGTGTCGAAGGCGAGGAGTTTCATACGGGGGACCCGCCATTATCGAAGCTCCGGGCATCCCATAATGGCGCGCATGCCGCGCTGGTTCCGTCTTGCCTTTTGTTGCCTGCTGGCCTGGGCCGCCGCCGCGGCTTGCGCCCAGGCCCTGCCGCCGGAGGTGCAGGCCGCGCTGGACCGGCAGGGCCTGCCCGCCGACACGGTGGCCATGCTGGTGGCCCCGGCCGAGGGCGGGCCGCCGCGCCTGGCCCACCGCATCGACGTGCCGATGAACCCGGCCTCCATCGCCAAGCTGGCGACCACCTACGCTGCCCTCGACCTGCTCGGGCCGGCCTTCACCTGGAAGACCCCGGTCTACTTCGCCGGGCCGGTGCGCCTGGGCGTGCTGCAGGGCGACCTGGTGATCCAGGGCCAGGGCGACCCCTCCCTGGTGCTCGAGCGGCTGTGGCTGCTGCTGCGCCGGGTGCGCGCCCTGGGCGTGCACACCATCCAGGGCGACATCGTGCTGGACCACGGCGCCTTCCAGCTGCCGCCGCACGACCCGGCAGCCTTCGACGGCCAGCCGCTGCGGCCCTACAACGCCGGCCCGGACGCGCTGCTGGTGAACTTCAAGGCGGTGAGCCTGACCTTCACGCCCGAGGACGGCCGCGCGCGCGTGCAGGCCGACCCGCCCCTGGCCGGCGTGCGCTGGCCCGCCACCGTGCCGCTGGCCGGCGGCGCCTGCGGCGACTGGATCGGCGGGCTGCGGGCGGACTGGCGCGACCCGGCCCGCGTGCGCTTCGGCGGCGGCTATCCGCGTGCCTGCGGCGAACGCACCTGGCAGCTCGCGTTCCCCGACGGGGACGGCTACGCGGCGCGCGCGGTCGCGGCGATGTGGCAGGAGGTCGGCGGCCACCTGCGCGGCCAGGTGCGCGACGGCACGGTGCCCGCGGGGCTGAAGCCCGCCTTCGAGTTCGCCTCGCCGCCGCTGGCCGAGGTGATCCGCGACATCAACAAGTTCAGCAACAACGTGATGGCCCAGCAGGTGTTCCTCACGCTCAGCCTGCAGCAGCGCGGCCGCGGCAGCTTCGAGGCCTCGCGCGAGGTGCTGCAGCAGTGGTGGCGCGACCGCATCGGCGGCGAGCCCCCGGTGTCGGGCAACGGCGCCGGCCTCTCGCGCGACGACCGCTTCACGGCCCGCCAGCTCGGCGCGCTGCTGCAATCCGCCTGGAATTCGCCGCTGATGCCCGAGCTGGCCTCCTCGCTGCCGCTGATGGGCGAGGACGGCACGCTGCGCCGCCAGCGCGAGAACGTGGGCCTGGCCCACCTGAAGACCGGCAGCCTGGAGGACGTGTCCGGCATGGCCGGCTACGTCGAGGGGCCGCAGGGGCGCCGCTACATCCTGGTGGCCATCGCCAACCATCGCGACGCGGCGGCGATCCGGCCGGCCGTGCAGGCACTGGTCACCTGGGCGGCCCGCCAGCCCTGATCCCCATGAACGTCTCCCTCCCCGAGTGGATCGGCTATGGCGCCGCCACGCTGACCACCGTGAGCTTCGTGCCCCAGGCCTGGCTCACCTTTCGCACGCGCGACGTGCGCGGCATCTCGCTGGGCATGTACGGCGCGTTCACCATCGGCGTCGGCCTGTGGCTGGCCTATGGCCTGCTGCTGGGCGCCTGGCCCATCGTCGCGGCCAACGCGGTGACGCTGGCGCTCGCCCTGGCGATCCTGGGGATGAAGCTGCGCTACCGCTGAAGAAAAAAGGCGCGGGAGCCCCGCGCCTTGGCCGGTCCGCGCCGTGCCGCGCCCTACCAGCGGTTGTGGATCTGCCCGCGGGCGTAGTCGCCGAACAGCTGGTGGCCGCGCGGCGTGGGGTACACCCGGTCGGCCCACAGGAAAGTGGTGTAGTCCTGTCCGGCCAGGATGGTGGACGGGGTGCACAGGAAGGAATTCACCTGGCCGCTGCCGGTGCCGATGCCCGGGCCGCTGTCCACGGAGGTGCACGCGGCGGTGGTGTAGTTGGAGGTGTTGGAGGTGGAACTGGTCTGCTGGTTGAAGTACAGCGCCGCGTCGATGTACAGCACGGTGGCGCCGTAGTTCACCAGCGAGACCAGCAGCTTGTTGTTGAACTCGCTGCTGGCCGACTGCAGCAACGCGCCTGCGCCGGTCTCGTTGGCCCACGGCGAGCGGCCCAGGTTGTAGGGGCCGGCGATCACGACGTGCTTGCCGCCGGCGGCCACCAGGCGCTTGACCTGGTCGGCCAGGTCGGAGCCGGCCTGCTGCACGTTGGCGATCATCTGGTCGCTGCCCTGGGCGCCGGTGAGCGCGGCCTGCGCCTGCACGATCACGTCGGAGGTGCCGGCGCTCACGATCACCAGGTCCTTGTCGCCGATCGTGTTATTCGCCAGGAACTGGTCGATCTGCGCCTTCACCGTCGGCGTGCTGCCGTTGCCGGCCGCGTCGGGCGTGGCCGTGACGCGGGCGTTGCCCCAGGCGTAGTCCAGGCCGCCCTGGCTGCTGGGCGTGAGGGTGAAGTTGTACGCGTTGGCCACGTACTGCGCCCAGTTGTTCACCGAACCGTCGTTGACGGTGTAGTGGGCGCCGGCCTGGCCGACGTCCGCCATGCCGTCGCCGAAGACGATCACGCGGGAGGGGGAAAGCTGCGAGGCGACCGTGCCGCCGCCGCAGGCCGCCAGCAACAGGGCCGAGGCGCAGGCGGCCAGCAAGCCGGCCCGCCGCATCCAGGTGAATGCCATGTAGTTCGCTCCAGTCAAACCCCCGAGTTTACCGAGCGACGGTAAAGCCCCGGAAACGCTCAGCCGGCGGCGGCGCGGCGCAGGCGGTCGCGCACGCCGTCCCATTCGGGCGCCTCGGGCGGCGTCTCGATCCAGATCAGCCGGACCCCGGCGGCGTCGAACTCGCGCAGCACGGCGAACAGCTGGCGCGCGGTCTCGATCGCGTCGTCGGGCATGCGGCGGTAGTGCGGCGTGCGGGTGCGCACCGGGGCGCGCGCATAGACCGCGATGGCGCCGGCGTCGGGCCCCAGCACGTCCAGCGCCGCCTGCAGGCCCTTCGCATCCATCAGCCGCACCTTGGCCGCCGGCGCGTAGTGCGATTCCAGCGTGCCGGAGGCGCGCGGCGCGGCGCCGGGCCGCTCCTGCGGCAGCCACAGCCGCTCGCCGCAGGCGGCCTCGATCTGCGTGCGGGTGAGCGTGCCGGGACGCAGCAGCACCGGGGCGCCGCGGGTGCAGTCGACGATCGCCGACTCGATGCCCACCGGCGTGGCGCCGCCATCGAGCACCAGCAGGTTCGCGTCGAACTCGGAGGCGACGTGCGCCGCGGTGGTGGGGCTCACCCGGCCGAAGCGGTTGGCGCTGGGGCCGGCCAGGCCGAACACCGGCGGTTGCGCCGCGGCGCAGGCCACGAGCAGCGCGTGCGCCACGGGATGGGCGGGGCAGCGCAGCCCGATCGAGTCCTGGCCGCCGGCGGCCGCGCGGCCGATCTCGGGGCGACGCGGCAGGATCAGGGTCAGCGGGCCGGGCCAGAAGGCCGCCATGAGGCGCCGCGCCACCGGCGGCACGGCGGCCGCGAAATGCGTCACGGCGGCCGCGTCCGGCACGTGCACGATCAGCGGATGGTCGCTCGGCCGCCCCTTGGCGGCGAAGATGCCGGCCACCGCGTCGTCGTTGCCGGCATCGGCGCCCAGGCCGTAGACGGTCTCGGTCGGGAAGGCGACCAGGCCGCCGGCGGCGAGCACCCGTGCCGCCTGCGCGATCGCGCTCGCCTCGCGGCCGTCCAGGATCATCGGGCTCAGAAGGGCTCGATGCCCAGCAGCCGCGCCGCCTGCAACGCGGTGGCGCGCACGGCGGCGGCATCGGCGCCCGTGACGGTAAGGTGGCCCATCTTGCGGCCGGGACGGGCGCTCGCCTTGCCGTACAGGTGCAGGTGGGTGCCGGGCAGGGCCAGCACGCCCGCCCAGTCGGGCGTGCGCTCCCGGCCTTCGTGGAACCAGAGGTCGCCCAGCAGGTTCAGCATGACCGCGGGGCTGTGCTGGCGCGGCTGCGTCAGCGGCAGCCCGGCGAGCGTGCGCACCTGCAGCTCGAACTGCGAGACGTCGGCGCCCTCGATGCTCCAGTGGCCGCTGTTGTGCGGCCGCGGCGCCATCTCGTTGACCACCAGCGAGCCGTCGGCGAGGCCGAAGAACTCGACGCACAGCACGCCGACGTAGTCCAGGCCCTGCGCGATCGCCTTCGTGGCCTCGATCGCACGCTGCGCCTGGGCCGCGGGCACGCAGCCCTCGCGCACCTCGCTCACCGCCAGGATGCCGGCGCGGTGCAGGTTGCGCTGCACGGGCAGGTTCACCATCGCGCCGTCGCGCCCGCGCGCCACCACCACCGAACATTCGAAGGCGAGCGGCAGCAGCTTCTCCAGCACGCAGTCGGCGCGCTTCAGGCTGTCCCAGGCCGCACGCAGCTCCGCCCGGTCCGCCACGCGCACCTGGCCCTTGCCGTCGTAGCCCAGGCGGGAGGTCTTGAGGATGCCGGGCAGCAGTTCGTCGCCGACGGCCGCGAGTTGCGCCTCGCTCGTGATCACGGCATGGGGGGCGCAGGGGACGCGGCAGCGGGTGAAGTGCGCCTTCTCGGCGGCGCGGTCCTGCGCGATGGCCACCGCCTCGGCGCCCGGGGCCACCGGGACGTCGGCGGCCAGCCGCGCCAGCGCGCCGGCCGGCACGTTCTCGAACTCGGTGGTGATCGCGTCGCTCAGGGACGCGAGCTGGGCCAGCCCGCCCTCGTCGAGGTAATCCGAACGCACATGGTGGTGGCTCACGAGGCCGGCGGGACTGGCCTCGTCCGGGTCCAGCACCGCCGTGAAATAGCCCATCCGCTGGGCGGCATGCACGAACATGCGGCCCAGCTGGCCGCCTCCCATCACGCCCAGCGTGGCGCCCGGCAGCAGGGTCTTCATGCGGCGTCCCGCGGCGGCACGGTCATGGCGCGCGCGGCCTCGGTCTGGCGCGCGCGGAAGGCCTCGAGCTTCGCGCGCAGCGCCGGGTCGTTCGCCGCCAGCATGGCAACGGCGAACAGGGCCGCGTTGGCGGCTCCGGCGGTACCGATGGCGAAGGTGGCCACGGGAATGCCCTTGGGCATCTGCACGATGCTGTGCAGCGAGTCGACGCCCTGCAGGTGGCGGGTGGCCACCGGCACGCCCAGCACCGGCACCGTGGTCTTGGACGCCAGCATGCCCGGCAGGTGGGCGGCGCCGCCGGCGCCGGCGATGATGGCTTTTAGCCCGCGGCCGGCCGCGGCCTCGGCGTAGGCGAACATGTCGTCGGGCATCCGGTGGGCCGAGACGACCCTGGCCTCGTGGGCGATCCCGAATTCCTGGAGAATCTGCACCGCGTGCTGCAGGGTGTCCCAGTCGCTGCTGGACCCCATGACGACCCCGACGGTCACGGCGCTCGTATCCATAGAATTCCCGGAAAGAAACCCCAATTTTACTTGGCCGAGCCAAGGGAGCCGCAATGATCGACGTCACCATCGAGAACTTCGAACAGGAGGTGATCGCCGCCTCCATGAACCAGCCGGTGCTGGTGGATTTCTGGGCCCCCTGGTGCGGCCCGTGCAAGGCGCTGGGCCCGGTGCTGGAGAAGCTGGAGACCGCCTACGGCGGCGCCTTCACGCTCGCCAAGATCAATTCCGACGAGGAACAGCAGCTCGCCGGCGCCTTCGGCATCCGCAGCATCCCCACCGTGGTCCTGATGAAGAACGGCCAGCCCGTGGACGGCTTCATGGGCGCGCTGCCCGAAGGCAAGGTGCGCGAGTTCCTGGACAAGCACGTGCAGGCGCTGGAAGCCGAGGCCGAGGAAGAAGCCCCTGTGGAGGAGCCCGCCGACCTGGGTCCCGAGGCGCAGCTGGAGCGGCTGCAGCACGCGGTGGCCACCGACCCGTCCAACGACGACGCCCGCTTCGACTACGTGAAGGCGCTGCTGGGCGCCGGCCGCGTAGCCGATGCGCGCCGCGCCTTCGAGCCGGTGGCGAACAAGGTGGCCCTCTCGCGCAAGCTGGACGCGCTGGCCCGCTGGCTGGACGCGGTCGCCTTCGCCGACGCGCACCCGAACCCGGCCGACGAGGACGCGAAGATCGCCGCCAACCGGCGCGACTTCCAGGCACGCTTCGACCGCGCCCGCCTGCTGATGGCCGGGCAGCGCTGGACCGCAGCGATGGACGAACTGCTCGAGATCCTGATGCGCGACAAGGCCTGGAACGACGACCTCGCCCGCAAGACCTACATCGCGATCCTGGAGATCATCGAGCCGCCCAGGCTCAAGGTCGCGGAAGGGCAGATCCCGCCGGACGACCCGACGGTGGCGTCCTACCGCCGCCGTCTGTCCAGCGTCGTGCTGTCCTGAGGTTCAGGCCGTGAGGCGCTGCGGCGCCTCACGGTGTCTCATGCGGTCAGGCGCTGGAGCGCCTCGCGGTACTTGGCCGCGGTCTTCTCGATCACCTCCCGGGGCAGGCGCGGCGCCGGCGGCGTCTTGTCCCAGGGATGGCCGTCGATGCGCACGCTCTCCAGCCAGTCGCGCACGAACTGCTTGTCGAAGCTGGGCGGGTTCTCGCCGCGGGCGAAGGCCTCCTGGTAGCCCTCCACCGGCCAGTAGCGCGAGGAGTCGGGCGTGAGCACCTCGTCCATCAGCACCATCTCGCCCTTCTCGTCCAGGCCGAACTCGAACTTGGTGTCGGCGATGATCAGCCCCTTGGTGAGCGCGAAGTCGGCGGCTTCCTTGTAGAGGCGGATGCTGGTGTCGCGGATCTTCGCGGCCAGCTCGGCACCGACCATCTCCACGACGCGCTCGTAGCTGACGTTCTCGTCGTGGCCGGAGGTGGCCTTGGCCGCCGGGGTGAAGATCGGCTCGGGCAGCTTGCTGGCGTTCTTCAGGCCGGCGGGCAGCTTCACGCCGCACACGGACTGGCTCTCCTGGTACTCCTTCCAGCCGCTGCCGGCCAGGTAGCCGCGCACCACCGCCTCCACCATGATCGGCTTCAGGCGCCTGACCAGCATCGAGCGGCCCTGCACCTGCGGCACCTCCGCCGGCGTGACCACGCTTTCCGGCGCCTCGCCGGTCAGGTGGTTGGGGCAGACGTGGCCCAGGCGGGCGAACCAGAACAAGGCCATCCGGGTGAGGATCTCCCCCTTGCCGGGGATGGGCTCGCCCATGATCACGTCGAAGGCGGAGAGCCGGTCGCTCGCCACCATCAGGATGCGGTCGTTGCCGACGGCGTAGTTGTCGCGCACCTTGCCGCGCGCGAGCAGCGGCAGGGAGCTGAGGTTGGAGGTGTGGAGGGCGGCGGTCATGGCGGGTCTACCAAGGAAAACGGCCCGCCGGGAGGCGGGCCGTCCATTATCGCAAGCGGGAGCGATTCAGTTCACGACCTGCGCCAGCTCGCCCTTGGCGTAGCGGGCGGCGACCACCTGCAGGCTCTCGCCCTTGATCTTGCCGGCCTGGCCTTCGCAGCCGAACTCGAGGTAGCGCTGCTTGCAGACCTGCCTGGCGGCCTCGCGCGCGGGCTTCATCCACTCGCGCATGTCGAACTTCTCCGGGTTCTCGGCCAGGAACTTGCGCACCGCGCCGGTCATCGCCAGGCGGATGTCGGTGTCGATGTTGATCTTGCGCACGCCGTGCTTGATCGCCTCCTGGATCTCCTCGACCGGCACGCCGTAGGTCTCCTTCATGGCGCCGCCGTACTGGCGGATGACGGCCAGCAGCTCCTGCGGCACGGAGGACGAGCCGTGCATCACCAGGTGGGTGTTGGGGATGCGGCGGTGGATCTCCTTGATGCGGTCGATCGCCAGGATGTCGCCGGTGGGCTTGCGGGTGAACTTGTAGGCGCCGTGGCTGGTGCCGATGGCGATGGCCAGCGCGTCGAGCTGGGTCTTCTTGACGAAGTCGGCGGCCTGCTCGGGGTCGGTCAGCAGCTGCTCGCGCGTCATGGTCGCGTCGGTGCCGTGGCCGTCCTCCTTGTCGCCCTTCATGGTCTCCAGGGAGCCGAGGCAGCCCAGCTCGCCCTCGACGGTGACGCCCAGCTTGTGGGCCATGTCGACCACCTTGCGGGTGACGTCCACGTTGTACTCGTAGCTGGCGATGGTCTTGCCGTCGGCCTGCAGCGAGCCGTCCATCATGACCGAGGAGAAGCCCAGGTGGATGGCGCCCTGGCAGACGTCCGGGCTCTGGCCATGGTCCTGGTGCATCACCAGCGGGATCTGCGGATAGGCCTCGATCGCCGCTGCGATCAGGTGCTTGACGAAGGCCTCGCCCGCGTACTTGCGCGCCCCGGCGCTCGCCTGCAGGATCACCGGCGCGCCGGTCTCCTTCGCGGCCTCCATCACGGCCTGGACCTGTTCGAGGTTGTTGACGTTGAAGGCCGGGATGCCGTAGCCGTTGGCGGCGGCATGGTCCAGCAGTTCGCGCATGGAGACGAGAGGCATGGCTGTTCCTGGGAGAGACGACGGGGGAGGCGGCGCGGCGCAATGCGACCGGGCCGCCGCTGCGGACGGATTTTACCGGCTGGGGCCCGCGCCAGGACGCGCGCCGAGCCGCGTCAGCTGGCGCGCACGATCTTCAGCATGTTGGTGCCGCCCGGGGCACCCATGGGCTCGCCGCAGGTGATCGCGTAGACGTCGCCCGAGGCGAGGATGCCGCGGCTCTTGAGGTGGTCCTCGGCCTGGGCCAGCACCGTGTCGCGCTCGGCGCTCTGGTCCATCAGCAGCGGGCGCACGTTGCGGTACAGGGCCATGCGCCGCTGCGTCGCCAGCTTCGCCGTCAGGGCGTAGATCGGGATGTGGATGCGGTGGCGGCTCATCCACAGCGCCGTGGAGCCGGAGTCGGTGAGCGCCACGATCGCCTTGCAGCCCAGGTGGTAGGCCGTGAACAGCGCGCCCATCGCGATCGACTGGTCGATGCGCGAGAAGGCCATGCCGCTGAAGTCGGCGTCCAGGCGCACGTCCTCGGCCATCTCGGCCTCGGTGCAGATGGCGGCCATCTGCCGCACCACTTCCACCGGGTAGGCGCCGGTCGCGGTTTCGGCGCTGGTCATCACGGCGTCGGTGCCGTCGAGCACCGCGTTGGCGACGTCGCTCACCTCGGCGCGGGTGGGCACCGGGTTGGAGATCATGGACTCCATCATCTGGGTCGCGGTGATCACCACCTTGTCGTGCTGGCGGGCCAGCCGGATCATGCGCTTCTGCAGCGCCGGCACCGCGGCGTTGCCGACCTCCACCGCCAGGTCGCCGCGCGCGACCATGATCGCGTCGCTGGCCTTGAGGATCTGCTCCAGGTTCGGGATGGCCTCGGCCCGCTCGATCTTGGCGATCAGCGCCGGCTTGTGGTGGAACTCGGCGCCGGCCACGTTGCACAGCTGGCGCGCCATCTCCATGTCGGTCGCGCTCTTGGGGAAGCTCACCGCCACGTAGTCGGCCTGGAAGCTCATCGCGGTGCGGATGTCCTCCATGTCCTTGGCGGTCAGCGCCGGCGCCGTCAGGCCGCCGCCCTGCTTGTTGATGCCCTTGTTGTTGGACAGGACGCCGCCGAGCTTGACGGTCGTGTGGATGCGGTCGCCCTTGACCGCGTCGACGGTCAGCACGATCAGGCCGTCGTTCAGCAGCAGGGCGTCGCCCGGCTTCACGTCGCGCGGCAGCTCCTTGTAGTCCAGGCCCACGGCGTGCACGTCGCCTGACTCGGTGCGCGCCGCGTCGAGCACGAACTTCGCTCCCGGCTCCAGGTGGACCTTGCCTTCGACGAACCGGCCGACGCGGATCTTGGGGCCCTGCAGGTCCGCCATGATCGACACCTCGCGGCCGGCGGCCTGGCCGGCCTGGCGCACGAGGTTGGCGCGGGCGACGTGGTCGGCCGCGGTGCCGTGGCTGAAGTTCAGCCGCACCACGTTGACGCCGGCCCGGATCATCTGCTCGAGGACGGCAGGGTCGCTGGAGGCAGGACCGAGGGTGACGACGATCTTGGTGGCGCGACGGGCCATGGGCGAGGGTCTCCTTTGTGTTCGCCGCGGATTCTCACACGAAGCGGTTACCGCGCGGTTACGGCCCCCCTTCGCGCCTCATCCCAGCACGGACGCGCCCGCCTGGAGCAAGTCCAGGCAGCGCTGCAGGGCGGCGCTGGCACCCTTCTCGTGGTGCACGACCCAGTAGAACTGGCGGCTGATGGGCGGCAGCACGGTGCGCACCTCGCGCAGCTCCCCGGACGCCAGCAGGTCGGCGGCGACCCAGCGCGAGAGCACCGCATGCCCGAGGCCCAGCGCCGCGGCCTTCTTGATCGCCTCGGAGCTCGCCAGCTCGATGCTGCGCCGGTAGGACCGCACGTGGGGCAGCAGGACCTGGTCGGTCACCTCGCGGGTGCCGGAGCCGGGCTCGCGCAGCAGCCACACGGCTTCGCGCAGTTCGCGCGGGCCCAGCCGCGCCGGGCCGGCATCCGCCAGCCGCGGACTCGCCACGACCACCATCTCGTCGCGCACCCAGGGATGCACGTCGAGCGCGGGGTCGTGGCTGGGACCTTCGATCAGCCCGATGTCCAGCTCGAAGGCCGCGACCCCGGCGCAGATCTCCGCCGTGTTGGCGATGGCCACCTTGGAGCGCCAGTGCGGGGCCGCCCGCGGCTCGCCGCCGTAGAAGGCGGCCAGCAGGCGCGGCACCAGCTGCGTGCCGACCGTGGTGCTCGCGCCGATGCGCAGCCACTGCAGCTGCGGGCCGGCGGCCTTGCCCAGGTCCTCCAGCCCGCGGGCCGCGTCGAGCAGCGCGCGGGCGCGCGGCAGCAGCTCGCGGCCGTTGTCGTTCAGCAGCAGGCGCTTGCCCGTGCGGTCGAACAACTGCATTCCGAGCAGCCGCTCCAGCTCGTTGAGGGCGCCGCTGGTGGCGGATTGCGACAGGGCGATCTCCTCGCTCGCCGCGCGCGTGGAGCCCGTACGGGCCACGGCCTCGAAGTTTTGGAGCTGGCGCAGGCTCAGGCGCAGCGGGGTCGGCATGGGGGGCCCTTTATTGAGCTGATTTACCGATCAATCTTAACGATATAACCTGTTGGACAAGTCAATAACGGCCCAGCACACTGGAACCTTCCCGCCCCGAGAGAGACCTGCTTCCCGCCCCGAGAGAGACCTGTCTTGACCACCGCCTCGCTGACCGCCCCCGCCTCCAATCTGATTGCCACGGGCCGCCGCCTGGCCGCGGGCCTGGCCCTGTGCGCCCTGCTCGCGTTCGCGGGCAGCCGGCTCGCCTCGCTGGACCTGCTGGCCAGCCACGGAATGAGCGCGCTCACCGTCGCCATCCTGCTCGGCATGCTGGTGGGCAACCTGCTGCCCGGCAAGGCCCTGGCCGTCTGCGGCCCCGGCATCGGCGTGGCCAAGCAGCGGCTGCTGCGCATCGGCGTGATCCTGTTCGGCCTGCGCCTGACGGTGCAGGACATCGGCCACGTGGGCTGGACCGGCGTGCTGATCGACACCGTGATGCTCACCAGCACCTTCGCCATCGCCTGCTGGGTGGGCATCCGCTGGCTGGGCCTGGACCGCAAGACGGCGATGCTGATCGGCGTGGGCAGCTCGATCTGCGGTGCCGCGGCCGTGGTGGCCGCCGAGCCGGTGGTCAAGGGCCGGGCCGAACAGGTGACGGTGGCGGTGGCCACCGTGGTGGTGTTCGGCACGCTGGCCACCTTCCTCTATCCGGCGCTGTACGCGGCCGCGGCCCACGGCTGGCCCTTCCCCACCGACAGCACCGGCTTCGGCCTGTACGTCGGCTCCACCGTGCACGAGGTGGCCCAGGTGATCGCCGCGGCGCGCTCGGTGAGCCCGGAGGCGGCGGGCACCGCGGTCATCGCCAAGATGGTCCGCGTGATGATGCTGGCGCCCTTCCTGCTGGCCCTGTCCGCCTTCCTCGGCTTCGAACGCGAGGAGGCCGCGCAGCACGGCCACGCCGGCGGCCGCAGGATCACGATCCCCTGGTTCGCCTTCGGCTTCATCGCCATGGTGCTGTTCAACTCGCTGCACGTGGCGCCGCCGCGGCTCGTGGCCACGCTGGTCGACGTCGACACCGTGCTGCTCGCCATGGCCATGGCGGCCCTGGGCCTGGCGACGCAGGTGCGCGCGGTGCGCCAGGCGGGCACCCGGCCCCTGCTGCTGGCGCTGGTGCTGTTCGCCTGGCTGGTGGCCGGCGGCGCGCTGGTCAACGCCTGGATCCCGCGCCTGCTCGCCTGATCCACCGGGGGCAGGCCCGGCCCCGCGGCCGGGTTCCTTGACCCACGTCAGGGACGGCCGGGCGGGCTCGCCCTAGCATGCGCGGTCCATGTCCACGACCGCCGTCCTCCCCATTCCGGCGGCAGCGCCGCTGCCGCATCGCAAGGAAATCCGCCAGTGGCTCGTGCCGCTGTCCACGCGGACCACGCTCTACCCCATCCTCCTGCTCGCCTTCGACAGCGCCCTGCTGGTGGCCGCCCTGGCCGGCGCCGTGCTCGCAGAAGCCTGGTGGCTGCGCGTCCTGTGCGGGCTGGCCGCGGGCTTCGTCATCGGCCGCTTGTTCATCATCGGCCACGACGCCTGCCACCAGAGCCTGACGCCGCACCGCCGCCTGAACCACTGGCTGGGCCGCATCGCCTTCCTGCCCTCGCTCACCCCCTACAGCCTGTGGGAGGTGGGCCACAACGTGGTGCACCACGGCTACACCAACCTCAAGGGCTTCGACTTCGTCTGGGCGCCGCACACGGCGGAGGAATTCGCGGCCCTGTCGCCCTGGAAGCAGCGGCTGGACCGCACCTACCGCAGCGGCTGGGCGCCGGGCCTGTACTACCTGGTGGAGATCTGGTGGAAGCGCATGTTCTTCCCCAACCGCCGGCAGATGCCCACCCGCCGGCGCGTGTTCCTGCTGGACAACCTGCTGGTGTCCGCCTTCGGCCTCGTGTGGCTGGGCGCGCTGGCGCTCGTCGCGCAGACCACGGGCCAGGATTTCCTGTCCCTGTTCGCCACCGGCTTCGTGCTGCCTTTCCTGTTCTGGACCGCGATGATCGGCTTCGTGGTCTACGTGCACCACACGCACACCGAGGTGCACTGGCACGCGGAGCGCGGCGAGTGGTCGCGGTCGCAGCCCTTCGTCTCCACCACGGTGCACCTGAGCTTTCCGGCCGGCGTCGGCGCGGCGATGCACCACATCATGGAGCACACGGCGCACCACGTGGACATGACCATCCCGCTGTACCGCCTGAAGCAGGCGCAGGCCAAGCTGGAGCAGATGCTGCCTGGCCGCATCATCATCCAGCGCTTTTCCTGGCGCTGGTACTTCGACACGGCTCGCCGCTGCAAGCTGTACGACTTCACGCGCGGCTGCTGGACCGACTACGCCGGCCGGCCCACCAGTGCCAGGCTGGCGGCCTGAGGCCGCTCAGGTCAGGCCCAGGCCGGCGAAGGTGCTCAGCTGCGCGTTGTAGCGCGGCGTGAAGGTGAGCGAAGTCGCGGCGATCTCTTCGCCCTCGAACTCGGTGGTGACCATGCAGCCGGGCATGACGGACACGACTTCGTCGACGAGCATCATCGTCTGGGGCGCCAGCCGGATGCTGCCCGGCGCCACCATCCGGGCCACCGACTCGGCCTGGTCCGCCGCGCCGCCGAGCATGACCCGCAGCAGCTCGATGTCATTGAGCTGCACCGTCGCCAGGGTGCACTCGCCGGAGGCGAGCCCGACCTGGAAGCGCTGGTCGCATGCCAGGTCCTGCAGCGCACGGGCCATGTCGAGGGCGGAGCTGGCGTCATCGAAACGCACCAGCGCGACCGACTGGGGGCAGGCATCCAGCTCGCCGCCATGATGGAAGGCCAGGGCCTCGATCTGCGACCGGACCTCGGCACCGACGCCCCAGGGCTGCTGGGCGGCCACGCACACCCAGGTGCCGCTGTGCTGCCAGAAATGGATGACCTCCTGGTGGGGTCGCAGGAACACCTGGCGCCAGACGCTGGAAGGCAGGTGGCGCAGCAGGCGCTCGGACAGCGCATCGAGCAGCAGGGATGAAACTTCGGGCAGCATGGGAACTCCTCACGACGTCTTTTGGACAGGTGAAGTGTCTCCCTTTGCTACAAGCCCTCACAAGGCGTAAACGCATGTAAGTGGACCGGCGAATTCCCTAAGCCGACATGAGCATGTTCCTCAGCCCGCCGCCCGCTTCTCGAGAATTTCGAAGGCCGGCAGGGTCTTGCCCTCCAGCACCTCCAGGAAGGCGCCGCCGCCGGTGGAGATGTAGCCGACGTCCTTCTCGATGCCGTACTTGGCGATCGCCGCCAGCGTGTCGCCGCCGCCGGCGATGCTGAAGGCGCTGGAGGCGGCGACGGCGCGGGCGATGGCCTCCGTGCCCTGCGCGAAGGCATCGAACTCGAACACGCCCACCGGGCCGTTCCAGACGATCGTGCCGGCGGCCTTGAGCTGGTCGGCCAGCCTGCGCGCCGTCTCCGGGCCGATGTCCAGGATCATGTCGTCGGCGGCCACGTCCTGCGCCTTCTTCACCGTGGCCGGCGCATCGGCCGCGAAGGTCTTCGCCACCACCACGTCGGTGGGGATCGGCACCTCGGCGCCGCGCGCCTTCATCGCCGCCATGACCGCCTTCGCCTCGCCCACCAGGTCCGCCTCGGCCAGCGACTTGCCGATCGGCAGGCCGGCGGCCAGCATGAAGGTGTTGGCGATGCCGCCGCCCACCACCAGCTGGTCGACGTTCTTCGCGAGCGACTGCAGGATGGTCAGCTTGGTCGACACCTTGGAGCCGGCGACGATCGCCACCAGGGGGCGCCTGGGGTTGGCCAGCGCCTTGCCGATGGCGTCGATCTCGGCGGCCAGCAGCGGGCCGGCGCAGGCGACCTTGGCGTACTGCGCGATGCCGTAGGTCGTGGCCTCGGCGCGGTGCGCCGTGCCGAAGGCGTCGTTGACATAGATGTCGCACAGGGCGGCCATCTTCTGCGCGAGCTCGGGGCTGTTCTTCTTCTCGCCCTTGTTGACGCGGCAGTTCTCCAGCAGCACGACCTCCCCGGGCTGCACGTCGACGCCGCCCACCCAGTCGCGCACCAGGCGCACCGGACGGCCCAGCAGCTCGGCCAGCCGGGTGGCCACCGGGGCCAGCGAGTCCTCGGGCTTCAGCTCGCCCTCGGTGGGGCGGCCCAGGTGCGAGGTGACCATCACCGCGGCGCCGCCGGCCAGGGCCATCTCGATGCAGGGCACCGAGGCGCGGATGCGGGTGTCCTCGGTGATGCGGCCCTGGTCGTCCTGCGGCACGTTCAGGTCGGCACGGATGAAGACGCGGCGGCCGCGCGCGCGGCCCTCTTCGCAAAGGTCGGAAAAACGCAGGACTTTCATGGCTCTCGGGAATGGAGGAAGGAACCCCTCCATTCTAGAAAGTGAAGACTTCGGGTTTACCAGCGCAGGCCGAGGTGCAGGGGCAGGTAGACCGCCATGCCCAGGATCAGCGTCAGGAGCACGCTGCGCCGCCAGAAGAAGACCAGGGCGCCGGCCAGCGCGGCGAACAGGCGCGCGTCCTGCCAGGTGCCTGCGAAATGGCCGTTGCTCATCATCACCTCCGGCGCCACCACGCCGGCCAGGGCCGCCACCGGCGCGTAGTGCAGCGCACGGTGCGCCCAGCCCGGCAGCGACCAGGGCCGGTCCAGGATGAAGAAGAAGCAGCGCGTGAGCACCGTGACGCCGGCCAGGCCAACGATCACGACCAGCGTCCAGAGGTCCGTCCGGCCGCTCATGCCGCCCGCCCCTGCAGCCGCGCCGGGACGCGGCCTTCCAGCCAGAAGCAGGCGATCACCGCCACGGCGATGGCCGTGACGATGTTCAGCTTCAGGGGCAGGGAATACGCAGCCACCGCGGCGGCCCCGGCGATCAGGGCGGCCACGATGCGAAGGGGCGTGTTCGCCATCGAGCACAGGATGCCCACCAGGCACAGCACACCGGCGAAGCCCAGGCCCCAGGCGCTGGGAATCAGGTTGCCGAGCGCGACGCCCGCGAGGCTCGCGCCGGTCCACGCCACCCAGGTCACGAAGTAGTTGCCGGCAAGGAAGGACTCCTGCGCGAGCCGGCCGGCCGGCTCGCGCGCCGGCTCGGGGAATTCGTGGGTGAACACGGCGTAGCTCAGGTCCGCGGTGAGGAAGCCCGTGACCATCCGGCGCCAGCGCGGCATGTGCATGAAGTACTCGCGCAGGTGCAGGCTGAACACCACGAAGCGCAGGTTGACGCAGAAGCCGGTCGCCCAGATCACCCAGGCCGGGGCGGCCGCCACGATCAGCGGGATCGCAGCCAGCTGCGAGCTGCCGGCATACACCAGCAGCGTCATCGCCACGGCCTCGACCACGCTCATACCGGACTTCACCATCGCCACCCCGGTCATGAGCCCCCAGGCGGCGATGCCGGGCGCCACGCCGGCGGTGGCCCGCATGCCGCGCGGGAATTCGGGATGGCGATGGATCTCGCGCAGGAAGAACATCAGGCCTCGAAACGCTGTCCCGCCTCGAGCGGGAAGCCGTGCAGGAAATCGGCGCTGGCGAGGCGCTTGCCGCCGGGGCGCTGCAGTTCGGTGAGCTCCAGCCGCCCGCCGTCGCCGCAGGCCACGCCCACGCCGTGCTCGTCGACGCTGACGATGGTGCCCGGCGGTGCGCTGCCGCGGCCGGGCACTGCGCGGGCACGCCAGACCTTCACGGTCTCGCCGGCGATGCGCGCGGTGGCCCCGGGGAACGGGTCGAAGGCGCGGACGCGCCGCTCGATCACGGCGGCGGGCAGCGACCAGGCGATGGCCGCCTCCGGCTTCTCGATCTTGTGGGCGTAGCTGATGCCCTCCCCGGGCTGGGGGATCGGCCGCAGCTCGCCGCGGCCCGCCCGTTCCAGCGCCTGCACGATCATCCGCGCGCCCAGGTCGGCCAGCTTGCCGTGCAGGGAAGCCGTCGTGTCGTCCGCTGCGATCGGCAGGCGCTCGACCAGCAGCATCGCGCCGGTGTCCAGGCCCGCGTCCATCTGCATGATGGTGACGCCGGTCTGCGCGTCGCCCGCCTCGATGGCGCGGTGGATGGGCGCGGCGCCGCGCCACCGCGGCAGCAGCGAGGCATGGATGTTGAGGCAGCCCAGGCGCGGCAGGTCCAGCACCCATTGCGGCAGGATCAGGCCATAGGCGGCGACGACCATGGCATCGGGCCGCGCCGCCTCCAGGGCCGCGCGCGCGGCGGCGGCGTCCTCGGGGTACTTGCCGTCCAGGCGCAGGCTGCGCGGCTGCGACACGGCGATGCCATGGGCCTGCGCGAACTGCTTCACGGGCGAGGGCTGCAGCTTCATGCCGCGGCCGGCGGGCCGGTCCGGCTGGGTCAGCACGAGGGGAAGGGTGAAGCCCGCGGCCTGCAGCCGCTCGAGCGCGGCCCGGGCGAATTCGGGCGTGCCGGCGAAGACGATGCGCATCAGCGTTCGCGATCGCCCGGGGCGTTGACGAATTCGATCCCCGGGTGCGCGCGCCGGACGATCCCCTGCGGGTCGATGTAGACCCAGTAGAACATGCCTCCCTGGCCCGGCTCGTACCAGCGGTAGGTGTAGACGATGCCGTCGAAGCTCGTCACGCGGTCGATCCGGGCCGGCGGGCCGAACTCGCGGTCGATGTCCGCCCGGGTCCACCGGTCGACCTGGATGCGGTCGAACTCCCTGGGGGTCAGCACCTGCCGCACGCCGACCACGCGGTGGGAGGCGTCGAGGTCCACCATGAACGCGTACTGGCCCAGGGGCTGCAGCGTGTACTGCATGCGCGAGCCGCCGCCGGGCAGCGGCAGCACGCGCGCCGGCTGGCCGGCTCGGGCGATGACCTCTCCGCGAGTCGCGCCCACCGGCAGGTTCATGGTGTTCCAGGGATGGGCGCAGCCAGCCAGCAGCGCGGCGGCGGCGAGCAAGATGGCGGCGATGCGCACGGCGCCTCCTCTCAGACCCGCTCGGTGTCTCGGCGGGCCTTGAGCATCTTGGTCTTGATGCGGTTGCGCTTCAGGGGCGACAGGTATTCGACGAACACCTTGCCCATCAGGTGGTCCATCTCGTGCTGGATGCACACGGCGAGGATGCCCTCGGCCTCGATCTCGCGCGGCTGGCCTTCGGCATCGAGGGCGCGCACCCGCACGGAACGCGATCGCGCGACGCCGTCGTAGATGCCGGGCACCGACAGGCAGCCTTCGTCGCCGACCTGCCTGTCGTCGCTCGCCCACAGGATCTCGGGGTTGATCAGCACCAAGGGCTGGTTGCGCTCCTCCGACACGTCGATCACGACCAGCCGCTCGTGCACGTCCACCTGCGTAGCGGCCAGGCCGATGCCGTTGGCGTCGTACATGGTCTCCAGCAGGTCGGCGACCAGGCCGCGGATGCGCGCATCCACCGCCTGCACGGGCTTCGCTACCGTATGCAGGCGAGGATCGGGGTAGGTGAGGATCGGAAGGAGTGCCATGGGCGACGAATGGAGCCGGTGTCGCTATTTTCCGCCACTTTTGCCGTGGCGGACGACCCACAAAGGCAATAAACATTGCCCGATCAAGGACTTGAGGCCAGAATCGCCAGCAACTTGTCAAGAGCGGACGAAAACCAGATGGCCCCAACCAAGGCAGCTTTTGGCCTGACAACCCGCACGATCGCAGCCGGCGCCGCGCTGATCGTGGGAGGCGGGTTGGCTTTTCCGGCCTCGGCGCAGAACTACCCCATCACGCCGGCCCAGCGCTCCACCGCGGAGCAAGTGGCCAAGGCCGGGGTGCCGCTTTCCGAACTCGCCGCGGACGCCCCCGACAACTACACGGTCAAGTCCGGCGACACGCTCTGGGCGATCTCCGGCAAGTTCCTCAAGAGCCCCTGGCGCTGGCCCGAGCTGTGGGGGATGAACATGGAGCAGGTGCACAACCCGCACCGCATCTACCCCGGCCAGACCCTGTACCTGGAGAAGGCGGATGGCATGGCCCGCCTGCGCATGGGCCAGCCGCCGGCCGGCGCCGAGGCGGCGCAGACCGTGCGGGTGTCGCCGCACGCTCGCTACTCGCAGGTCGAGGACACGTCGATCCCGACCCTGCCGCCCAACATCATCGAGCCCTTCCTCAACGAGGCGATCATCGTCGACAACGCCCAGACGCTGGAGGACGCCCCGCGCATCGTCGCCGTGCCGGAAGACCGTGTGCTGCTCACGCAGGGCGATCGGGCCTATGCGCGCGGACGGACCTCGCCGCTGGTGGAGAAGGACCCCCACGCGGTCGACCAGTTCCGCGTCTTCCGCAACGCGACGCCGTTGAAGGACCCCGTCACCGGAACCATCCTGGGCTACGAGGCCAAGTACCTGGGCACCGCGGAGCTGGTGCGCAACGAGGGCACGCAGCCCGTCGCGGGCACCATGGGCGGCACGGCGCAGGCCATCGTCCCCGCCACCATCGACATCAAGCGCGCCAAGGAGGAGATGCGCGTGGGCGACCGCCTGCTGCCGGTGCCGCCGCGCGTCATCGAGAACTACGTGCCGCGCGCCCCGGCCAAGCCCGTGCATGCCAGCATCGTCTCGGTCTACGGCGATGCCGTGGCCCTGGTCGGCCAGAGCTCCGTCGTCGCCCTGAGCGCGGGTGCCGCCGAGGGCATCGAGAACGGCTACGTGCTGGCCATCCAGAAGGCAGGCGCCCTGGCCGTCGACCGCTCCCTGCCGGGCGAGCAGACCCGCATGAAGCTGCCCGACGAACGCGCGGGCCTCGCGATGGTCTTCCGCACCTTCGACCACCTGTCCTACGCGCTGGTGCTGGAGGTGACGGAACCCGTGCAGGTGGGCGACCGGGTGACCAACCCGCGCTAGTTCCCATGGAGCGCGACGAGCTGGCCGGCTGGCTGCGCCTCGCGCTCACCCACGAAATCGACGGGGCGGCTGCGCGCCGCCTGCTGGCCGCCTTCGGCCTGCCCTCGGCCATCTTCCGCCAGGACGCGGGGGCGCTCGCTCAGGTCGTGGGCGGCGGCGCGGCACAGGCCTTGCGCCGGGAGCCGAAGGACCTGGCTGCGAAGCTGGACCACACGCTCGCCTGGCTGGAACGCGAGCCCGGGCGGCGCCGGGTGCTCACCCTGGGCGACCCGGCCTATCCCGCGGCCCTGCTGGCCATCGAGGATCCGCCCCTGATGCTGTACCGGATGGGCATGGCCGCCGAGCCCCCGCCGCGCGCCCTGGCCATCGTGGGCAGCCGCAACCCGACGCCGCAAGGCCGGCTGGATGCGCGCCAGTTCGCCCGCGCCTTCGCCGAGGCCGGTGTCACGGTCGTGTCGGGACTGGCGCTGGGCATCGACGGGGCGGCCCACGAAGGGGCCCTGGAAGGAGCGGCCGCGGGCGCGGTGGCCACGATCGCGGTGGTCGGCACGGGCCTGGACCGGGTCTATCCCAGGCGCCACCTGGACCTGGCCCACCGCATCGCGGAGCGCGGCATGCTGCTGAGCGAGTACCCCCTGGGCACCCCGCCGCTGCAGCAGAACTTCCCCCGGCGCAACCGCCTGATCGCGGCCCTGAGCCAGGGCACCCTGGTGGTCGAGGCGGCACTGCAATCGGGCTCGCTGATCACCGCCCGGCTGGCGGCGGAACAGGGCCGGGAGGTGTTCGCGATCCCCGGCTCGATCCACTCGCCCCAGTCGCGCGGCTGCCACGCGCTGCTGCGCCAGGGCGCCAAGCTGGTGGAAGGCGCGCAGGACGTGCTGGAAGACCTGCGCTTCGTGCTCCCTGCGGGTGCGCCGCCGGCGCCGGCGCGGCCTGCCGGTGACAGTGCGCTGCTCGACGCCCTGGGATACGACCCCGTCGGCCTCGACGCCCTGATCGCCCGCACCGGCATCCCGGCGCCGCTGCTGCAGGCGCAGCTGCTGGAGCTCGAACTGGCGGGCGAGGTCGCCCGCCTGCCCGGCGGCCTGTTCCAGCGCCTGGTGCGCGGGTGAGCGCCGCGCGGCCGCCCCGGCATCCGACGCGATTGAGCAACAGCCCGAAAAAAGGGCTTTGCGCGGGGCCGCGTCCCGGGCACCATTGGGACTCATGTTTGAAGTGCTGGTGTTCGTCTACGAAAACTACTGGCGCGGCGATGCCTGCCCCGAGCTCCACCAGCTCGAACGCAAGCTCAGCGCCCACGGCTTCGAACCCGACGAGATCCACGAGGCCCTGGTCTGGCTCGACGGACTCAACACCGCGGCGCAGAACATCTGCGTTCCCGAGCCCTCCACGACGGAATGGACGCCCGAGCCGAGCGAGACGAGCATGCGCGTCTTCTCGATCGCGGAGCAGGACCACCTGGGCGCGGAATGCCTCGGCTTCCTCAGCTTCCTCGAAGGCGCGGGCGTGCTGCCGGCGGCCCTGCGCGAGATCGTCGTCGACCGCGCGATGGCCGCCCCGGGCGACCCGGTGCCGCTCGATGCGCTGAAGATCATCGTGCTGATGGTCTACTGGCGCTTCAGCATCGAGCCGGACGCGCTGGTGCTCGACGAGCTGTGCGACGACGTCGAGGGGCGGCTGGCGCACTGAACGCCGCCGCCAGGCCCCTCAGGACAGCAGCCGCTCCGGATTCGCGTCCAGCTTCGCCAGCGCGTCGCGCGTGGCGCGCACCGTGAGCGCCTCCTCCTCGGTCGGCACCAGCAGCCCCGCCTGCAGGTAGGCCGCCAGGCGGCGCAGCGGGATCAGGTAGCAGTGGCCGTCGCTGGCGGCGAACAGGTGCAGCTGGCGGCGGTCGCTGCGCCAGGCGTACTGCACCTGGGCGACGCGGCCGTTGTGGTCCAGGGTGAACCAGTTGCCCAGCTGCAGTTCATTGGCCCAGGCCGTGTTGGCGGCATTGGGCTGGGCGCCGCCGGTGCTGATCACCTCGATCATCGAGGCGTCGATGCCCAGCATCATCTCGATGCTTTCCTGGTCCAGCGGCAATTCGCCGGCATCGTCGTCGGACACGAAGTCCTCGAGGTTGGCCAGGCGCCGCGTCATCTCCTCGATGCGCGCATGCGGGATGGCCTCGGTCTTGGACAGGAAGGCGTCGGCCAGGGTGTCGCCGATCACCTTGATGTGGTTCTCCTGCTCGGACGGCTCCAGGCCCAGCAGCGTCATGCCCAGGCGCAGCCGCGCCAGCAGGTCGGGCAGGTCCTGGATCACCTTGGCGCGGTCGTGCCGGTTGGGCTTGGCGCTGGCGGCCCACACCAGGTCGCTCGCCGACTTCTTGAGCGCCAGCGTCTCCTCGTGCTGCGGGCCGTTCTTCACGCCCGCCACGGCCAGCACCTCGGCCCAGACCTTGAACAGGAACTCGCGGATCTCGTCGCGCACCGGCACGTCGGCCAGCATCTTGCGCAGCTCGATGGTGTACTGGATCGCCATCGTCTCCTTCTGCTCCACCTGCTGGGCGACGCTGACCAGCTTCTGGGTCGGGCCCTTCTCGGTGAGGAAGCGGGAGAGGAAGCGCTGGAATTCGTCGTAGACCAGCTGGAACACGCGGCGGCCGGTCTCCGGGTACTGCTCGATCACCTGCACCACGCGCCGGATCTCGGTCTCCAGCGCGCTGCCGGAAATCGCCGAGGAATCGAAGCCCAGCACGCACGAACCCATGCGGTCGATCAGCTGGCGCGCCGGGTGCTCCAGCGAACCGAAGAATTCGGGCTCCTGCAGCGCCACGCGCAGCACCGGCATCTGCAGTCGGGCGAACCACACCCGCACGGCCGGGGGGATGCGCTCCTCGGCGAGGATGGCCTGGAACATCAGGGCCACGATCTCGATCGTCGCCTTCTCGTTGGTCGAACTGGCCTTCTGCTTCAGGGCCTGCGAGCGGTGGCGCAGGTCCAGCGCCACCTGCTCCACGGCCTCGTCGTCGAAGATGACGATGTCGCCCGCCGTCATGGCCTCGTTCACGCGCGTCTGGACCTGGGTCTGCACCTGGGTCGCGTGGTGCGTCACCGCCGCCACCAGCGAAGCCGAGGGCGGCACGACCGGGCCGCCTTCGGCCCCATCGGCGAATCCCACCTTGTCGCGCAGCAGCCGCTTCAGCTGGCCGAGCACGCCCGTTGCGCGCGCCCGGGCGCGCGCCAGCGGACTGGCGATCGTGGAATCTCCGGAACCACCGCCGCCGCCGGCCATCCCGGAAGCGCCACCGGAGCCGCCACCGCCGGAGCCGCCCCCACCGCCGCCGGAGCCCCCCCCACCGCCGCCGGAGCCCCCCCCACCGCCGCCGGAGCC
>JAGWTH010000023.1 GCA_028868995.1 Burkholderiales bacterium
CGTGTACCTCGGCTCACGGTTTACGCTCCACGCTTCCTCCCCACGCTCGGTCGCCCTCGCGCAGTTGCGCTTCACTTGCCTCGCTGTGGCCAGCTCGGCCGGGGACTTGCACCCCGAAGATCGCGCCCATGCTGGGCGCACATGAAAAAGGCCCGCTCGCGCGGGCCTTTTCGGATCCTGGGGGAACAGGATTACTTGTTGGCGCGGGTGCCGACCACTTCGATTTCCACGCGGCGGTTCTTCGCGCGGCCTTCGGCGGTCTTGTTGTCGGCCACGGGCTGCGACTTGCCCTTGCCTTCGGTGTACACGCGGTTCTTCTCGATGCCCTTGGTGACCAGGTAGGCCTTCACCGCTTCGGCGCGGCGCACCGACAGCTTCTGGTTGTAGGCGACGCTACCGATCGAGTCGGTGTGGCCGACGGCGATGATCACCTCGAGGTTGATGCCCTGGATCTTGGAGACCAGGTCATCCAGCTTGGCCTTGCCTTCGGGCTTCAGGACGGCCTTGTCGAAGTCGAAGAAGGCGTCGGCGGCGTAGGTCACCTTGGTGGCGGCCGGGGCCGGGGCGGGCTTGGCGGCCGGGGCGGGCTTGGCGGCCGGGGCCGGCACGGCCATCGGGGCCGGGGCCGGGGCGGCGGCGGCCTTCACCAGGGCGCCGTCGCAGCCGGCGGCGGCGGTGGCAGGCGTCCAGCTGGCGTCGCGCCAGCACAGGTCGTTCGTGCCGTTGCGCCAGACGTATTCGCCGGTGCCGTTCTGGATGTTGTCGACATTCTTGCCGCCATCGGCAGCGGTGACGGCAGCCTGGGCGCCGGCCGACATGGCCAGGGCAGCGGTGGCGATCAGGAAGGCCACGTTATTCAGTTTCTTCATGGTTCTCCTCTAGGGGAAAAGGATTCGCAGCCGCGCTGCGCCAACACTACGTCCTTAGTGACCAATTCACCAGTTACGTTGCTCAGGATTGTGCCATACCGAGTTACGCAATCAACGGCCGGGTCCGGCCGGGGGCGTAGGACGAAAGCCCAATCCCTCCCGGATGTTGCCCTGCAGCCACATCGGATGGGAAACGTAGAATGTTTGGTTTCGTGCCTCTTGACGCAGCGCAATGACCTCGTTCGCCAAAGAAACCCTTCCCGTCAGCCTCGAGGAGGAGATGCGGCGCAGCTACCTCGATTACGCCATGAGCGTGATCGTGGGCCGGGCCCTGCCGGACGCCCGCGACGGGCTCAAGCCGGTGCACCGGCGCGTGCTGTACGCGATGCACGAGCTGAACAACGACTGGAACCGGCCGTACAAGAAGTCGGCCCGTATCGTCGGCGACGTCATCGGTAAGTACCACCCGCACGGCGACCAGTCGGTCTATGACACCATCGTGCGGCTGGCGCAGGACTTCTCCATGCGGCACATGCTGGTGGACGGCCAGGGCAACTTCGGCTCGGTCGACGGCGACAACGCCGCGGCCATGCGCTACACCGAGATCCGCCTGGCCAAGATCGCCCACGAGATGCTGGCCGACATCGACAAGGAGACGGTCGATTTCGGGCCCAACTACGACGGCAGCGAGAAGGAGCCGCTGGTCCTGCCCTCGAAGCTGCCCAACCTGCTGGTCAACGGCTCGGGCGGCATCGCGGTGGGCATGGCCACCAACATCCCGCCGCACAACCTCAACGAGATCGTCGACGCCTGCCTGCACCTGCTGCGCAACCCCGAGGCGACGCTCGACGAGCTGATGGAGATCGTGCCGGCGCCCGACTTCCCCACCGGCGGCATCATCTACGGCATCTCCGGCGTCAAGGAGGGCTACCGCACCGGCCGCGGCCGGGTGGTGATGCGCGCCAAGTGCCACTTCGAGGAGATCGACCGCGGCCAGCGCACGGCCATCGTGGTCGACGAGATCCCCTACCAGGTCAACAAGAAGACGCTGCAGGAGCGCATGGCCGAGCTGGTGCACGAGAAGAAGCTCGAGGGCATCAGCCACATCCAGGACGAGAGCGACAAGTCGGGCATGCGCCTGGTGATCGAGCTCAAGCGCGGCGAGGTGCCGGAAGTCGTCCTGAACAACCTGTACAAGCAGACCCAGCTGCAGGACACCTTCGGCATCAACATGGTCGCCCTGGTGGACGGCCAGCCCAAGCTGTGCAACCTGAAGGACCTGGTCGACATCTTCCTGCAGCACCGCCGCGAGGTGGTCACGCGCAGGACGGTGTTCAACCTGCGCAAGGCGCGCGACCGCGGCCACGTGCTGGAAGGCCTGGCGGTGGCGCTGGCCAACATCGACGAGTTCATCCGCATCATCCGCGAATCGCCCACCCCGCCGGTGGCCAAGGCGGAACTGATGGCGCGCTCGTGGGACTCGTCCCTGGTGCGCGAGATGCTCACCCGCGCCCGCGCCGACGGCAGCGTGATCAACGCCGACGACTACCGTCCCGAGGGCCTGGAGAAGCTGTTCGGCCTGCAGGGCGATGGCCTCTATCGCCTGTCCGATACCCAGGCCTCCGAAATCCTGCAGATGCGCCTGCAGCGCCTGACCGGCCTGGAGCAGGACAAGATCGTCTCCGAGTACCGCGAGGTGATGGCGGAGATCGAGGACCTGCTGGACATCCTGGCGAAGCCCGAGCGGGTGTCGGCCATCATCGGCGAGGAACTCACCGCGCTGAAGACCGAGTTCGGCCAGACCAAGCAGGGCGCGCGCCGCAGCACCATCGAGCACAACGCCCAGGACCTCGCCACCGAGGACCTGATCACGCCCACCGACATGGTGGTGACGCTGTCCCATGCCGGCTACATCAAGAGCCAGCCGCTGGCGGAGTACCGCGCGCAGAAGCGCGGCGGCCGCGGCAAGCAGGCCACGGCCACCAAGGAAGACGACTGGATCGACCAGCTGTTCATCGCCAACACGCACGACTGGCTGCTGGCGTTCTCCAACCGCGGACGGCTGTACTGGCTCAAGGTGTGGGAGGTGCCGGCGGGCTCGCGCGGCTCGCGCGGGCGGCCCATCGTCAACATGTTCCCGCTGGCCGAAGGCGAGAAGATCAACGTGGTGCTGCCGCTGACCGGCGACAACCGCAGCTTCCCGGCCGACCACTACGTGTTCATGGCGACGGCCGGCGGCACGGTCAAGAAGACCGCGCTGGACGAGTTCAGCAACCCGCGCAAGATCGGCATCATCGCCATCAAGCTGGACGACGGCGACCAGCTGATCGGCGCCGCGGTCACCGACGGCCAGCACGACGTGATGCTGTTCTCCGACGGCGGCAAGGCGGTGCGCTTCGACGAGAACGACGTGCGCGCCCTGGGCCGCGACACCCGCGGCGTGCGCGGCATGATGCTCGACGAGGGCCAGAGCGTGATCGCCATGCTGGTGGCCGAGGACGAGACCCAGAGCGTGCTCACCGCCACCGAGAACGGCTACGGCAAGCGCACCCCGATCGGCGAGTACACCCGCCACGGCCGCGGCACCAAGGGCATGATCGCCATCCAGCAGAGCGAGCGCAACGGCAAGGTCGTGGCCGCCACGCTGGTGCACGCCGACGACGAGATCATGCTGATCACCGACCGCGGCGTGCTGGTGCGCACCCGCGTCAGCGAGATCCGCGAGCTGGGCCGCGCAACCCAGGGCGTCACGCTGATCGGCCTGGACGAGGGCTCCAAGTTGAGCGGCCTGCAGCGCATCGTGGAGAATGACGCCGGAGCAGCCGAAGGTGAGGACACCAACGGCGGCGAGACTGCCTCCTCCTGATGCCCAAGACCCTCCTAGAACTGCGCACCGGCATCGACCAAGTCGACCGGGAACTGCTGGCACTGCTCAATCGCCGCGCCGCCCTGGCCAACGAGGTCGGCGAGCTCAAGCGCGCCGAGGGCTCGCCGGTGTTCCGGCCCGAGCGCGAGGCGCAGGTGATCAACGGCCTGCAGGCCGCCAACGCCGGCCCGCTCAAGGCCGACAGCATCGCCCACATCTGGCGCGAGATCATGTCCGCCTGCCGCGCGCTGGAGGCCCCGCAGCGCGTGGCCTACCTCGGCCCCGC
Source organism: Burkholderiales bacterium (assembly GCA_028868995.1). Taxonomy (GTDB): domain Bacteria; phylum Pseudomonadota; class Gammaproteobacteria; order Burkholderiales; family Burkholderiaceae_C; genus Ramlibacter. The sequence continues at coordinate 4,022 of JAGWTH010000023.1, forward strand.
GGGCACCTACAGCGAGCAGGCCGCCCTGCAGTTCTTCGGCTCCAGCATCGTGCGCGTGCCCTGCGTGAGCATCGACGAGGTGTTCCAGGCCGCCACCTCGGGCAGCGCCGACTTCGGCGTGGTGCCGGTGGAGAACAACACCGAGGGCGTGGTCACGCGCTCGCTGGACCTGTTCCTGAACTCGCCGCTGCACATCGTCGGCGAGACCAGCCTGCTGGTGCGCCACCACCTGCTGCGCAAGGAGGCCTCGCTGCAGGGCATCCAGGCGGTGGTCGCCCACCCGCAGGCGCTGGCCCAGTGCCAGGCCTGGCTGAACAACCACCTGCCCGACGTGGAGCGGCGCGCCGTCTCCAGCAACGCCGAGGGCGCGCGCCTGGCCGCGGCCCATCCCGAGTGGGCGGCCATCGCCAGCGACCGGGCCGCCAACGAGTTCGGCCTGCACATCGCCGCCCACGCGATCCAGGACGACCCGTTCAACCGCACCCGCTTCGCCGTGGTCTGCCTGCCGCAGACGCTGGCCGCGCCCGAAGCCTCGGGCAAGGACTGCGTGAGCCTGATCGTGTCGGTGCCCAACAAGCCGGGCGCGGTGCACGACCTGCTGGTGCCGCTGAAGCAGCACGGCGTGTCGATGACCCGCTTCGAGTCGCGCCCGGCGCGCTCCGGCCAGTGGGAATACTATTTCTACATCGACCTGGAGGGCCACCCCTCGCAACCGCACGTGGCGGCGGCGCTGAAGGACCTGCAGTCGCTGTGCGCTTTCTACAAGGTGCTGGGCACCTATCCCCTGGGCGATTAAGAGAACAACAAGATGCCGGCGATGTTCGAACAACTCGGGGTGATCGGCTGCGGCCTCATGGGCGGCTCCTTCGCCATGGCCATGAAACGCGCCGGCCTGGTCAAGCGGGTGGTGGGCTACAGCAAGTCGCCCTCCACCACCGAGCGCGCCCGCCAGATGGGCGTGATCGACGTCGAGGCGCCGTCGGCGCTGCTGGCCGTCTCCGGCGCCGACATCGTGCTGCTGGCCGTGCCGGTGGCCGCCACCGAGGCCACCTTCAAGGCGATCCGCCACCTGGTCACGGCCAACATGCTGGTGATGGACGTGGGCTCCACCAAGCGCGACGTGGTGGATGCCGCCCGGCGCGTGCTGCGCGACCACGTGGGCGCCTTCGTGCCGGCCCACCCGATCGCCGGCAAGGAAGTCTCGGGCGTGGAGCACGCCGACCCCGACCTGTACACCGGCCGCCAGGTGATCCTGACGCCCACCGACAAGACCCTGGCCGGCCACTTGAAGAAGGCGCAGGAGGTCTGGGAGGCCCTGGGCTGCCACGTGCAGCAGATGGCCCCGGAGTCGCACGACGCCGCCTTCGCCGCCGTGAGCCACCTGCCGCACCTGCTGGCCTTCGCGCTCATGAGCGGCATCCTGCACCAGCCCCACGGCAAGGACTTCTTGGGCCTGGCCGGGCCGGGCTTCAAGGACTTCACGCGCATCGCCGCCAGCGACCCCAAGATGTGGCGCGACGTGCTGCTCGCCAACAAGCACGAGCTGATCGAGCAGGCCAAGATCTACCAGCGGGCCCTGCACTACCTGCTGCAGCAGGTCGAGGAAGGCCAGGGCGAGAAGCTGGAAGCATTGATCACCGAGGCCAGCCAGGCGCGCGCGCACTGGCGCATGGGCCAGAAGGCCAAGTAAGGGCCAAGCAAAGGGAGCGGCCCGCCGGGCCGGACCATGTTCTCGACCGAATTCCTGGACCTGCCGCCGCTGCAGGAAGCCGCCGGCACCGTCGTCCTGCCGGGCTCCAAGAGCATCTCCAACCGCGTGCTGCTGCTGGCGGCGCTGTCGGAGGGGACGACCCGCATCCACGACCTGCTCGACTCCGACGACACGCGGGTGATGCTCGACGCGCTGCGGGCGCTGGGGTGCGGGGTGGTGCACAGGGGGGCGGTGCTGGAGGTGACTGGGCTGGGCGAGACCGCCCGGAAGCCTTGGATCCCCGCCGCGACCCGCCTGTTCCTCGGCAACGCCGGCACCGCCATGCGCCCCCTCACCGCGGCCCTGGCCCTGATGGGCGGCGAATTCGAGGTCTCGGGCGTCGCCCGCATGCACGAGCGCCCCATCGGCGACCTGGTCGATGCGCTGCGCCAGCTGGGCTGCCGCATCGATTACCTGGGCAACGAGGGCTACCCGCCCCTGCGCATCCACCCGGCGCCGGCGCTGGCGCTGGACGCCCCCATCCGCGTGCGCGGCGACGTCTCCAGCCAGTTCCTCACCGCGCTGCTGATGGCCCTGCCCCTCGTCGCCACCCGCGACATCGCCATCGAGGTGGTCGGCGAGCTGATCTCCAAGCCCTACATCGAGATCACCCTGAACATGCTGGAGCGCTTCGGCATCGCCGTGCGGCGCGAAGGCTGGCAGCGCTTCACCCTCCCCGCGGGCAGCCGCTACCGCTCGCCGGGCGAGATCCACGTCGAGGCCGACGCCTCCTCGGCCAGCTATTTCGTGGCCCTGGGCGCGCTGGCGGCGCCGGACCGCCCGGTGCGCATCGAGGGCGTGGGGGCGGGTTCGATCCAGGGCGACATCCGCTTCGTGGAGGCGGCGCAGGCCATGGGCGCCCAGGTCACCAGCGGCCCGAACTGGCTGGAGGTGAAGCGCGGCGCCTGGCCGCTGAAGGCCATCGACCTGGACTGCAACCACATCCCCGACGCCGCCATGACCCTGGCGGTGATGGCGCTGTACGCCGACGGCCCGAGCACCCTGCGCAACATCGCCAGCTGGCGGGTCAAGGAGACCGACCGCCTGGCGGCGATGGCCATCGAGCTGCGCAAGCTGGGCGCCGAGGTCGAGGAAGGACCCGACTTCCTGCGGATGGCGCCGCCGAAGTCCTGGAAGCCGGCGGCGATCCACACCTACGACGACCACCGGGTGGCGATGTGCTTCGCGCTGGCGGCGTTCAACCCGGCCGGCACCCACGTGCGCATCCTGGACCCCAAGTGCGTGGCCAAGACCTTCCCGGACTTCTTCGAGGTCCTGTTCTCGGTGGCCCGCACCGACACCCCGCACGTCCCGGTGATCTGCGTGGACGGCCCCACCGCCTCGGGCAAGGGCACCCTGGCCTCCGAGCTGGCCCGCCGCCTGGGCTACCACCTGCTGGACTCGGGCGCCCTGTACCGCATCACGGGCCACGCCGCGGTGCAGGCCGGGCTGGCCCTGGACGAGGCCCACGAGCACACCATCGCCAGGCTGGCCGAGCACCTGCCCATCGCCTTCCAGGGCGACCGGGTGCTGCTGGCCGGGGTGGACGTGACCGAGGCCATCCGCACCGAGGAGGCCGGGATGAACGCCTCCAAGGTGTCCGCCCTGCCGGCCGTGCGCACCGCCCTGGTGGCCCTGCAGCAGGGCTTCCGCCGCCTGCCCGGGCTGGTGGCCGACGGCCGCGACATGGGCACGGTGATCTTCCCGGACGCCGCGCTCAAGGTCTACCTCACCGCCAGCGCCGCCCGGCGCGCCGAGCGCCGTTATAAGCAGTTGATTTCAAAAGGGATTTCGGCTACACTCCCGGCTCTTCGCGCCGACCTCGAGGCACGCGACGCACGCGATTCGAATCGCGCCGTCGCGCCCCTGAAGCCGGCGGCGGACGCCCTCCTCCTCGATAACTCGGGCCAGACGGTTGAAGAATCGGTGGCGCAAGTGTTGAAGTGGTGGGACGAGAAGCAGTCCTTCACCCCCGGGTGACGGGCTGCTGGTGGCGGTGAGCGGCGAAGCCCGAACCCCACCGAAGCAGTCGCAGTAGAGGCCCCCGACACTCCCTCCGCGCAGCAGCGCACCGGTGGCGGGGTTCATCAACTTCAACCCGCGGGTCAACCGCAAACCCAATGTCTGAATCTTTTGCCCAGTTGTTCGAAGAGTCGTTGCAGCGCGCCGAAATGCGCGCGGGCGAGGTCATCACCGCTGAAGTGGTGCGTGTCGAGCACAACTACGTCGTGGTGAACGCCGGCCTGAAATCGGAAGCCTACATTCCGATCGACGAATTCAAGAACGACCAGGGCGAGGTCGAGGTCCAGGAAGGCGATTTCGTCTCCGTGGCCATCGACGCCCTCGAGAACGGCTACGGCGACACCATCCTGTCGCGCGACAAGGCCAAGCGCCTGGCCTCCTGGATGGCCCTGGAAAAGGCCCTGGAGTCCGGCGAATTCGTGACCGGCACGACCACCGGCAAGGTCAAGGGCGGCCTGACCGTGCTGGTCAACGGCATCCGCGCCTTCCTGCCCGGCTCGCTGATCGACACCCGTCCCATCAAGGACCTGTCGCCCTTCGAGAACAAGACCCTGGAATTCAAGGTCATCAAGCTGGACCGCAAGCGCAACAACGTGGTGCTCTCCCGCCGCGCCGTGGTGGAAGCCTCCATGGGCGAGGAACGCGCCAAGCTGATGGAAACGCTGAAGGAAGGCTCCGTCGTGCGCGGCGTGGTCAAGAACATCACCGAGTACGGTGCGTTCATCGACCTCGGCGGCATCGACGGCCTGCTGCACATCACCGACATGGCCTGGCGCCGCGTGCGCCACCCGTCCGAGGTGGTGCAGCCCGGCCAGGAAATCACGGCCAAGATCCTCAAGTTCGACACCGAGAAGAACCGCGTGTCGCTGGGCCTGAAGCAGATGGGCGACGACCCGTGGCTGGGCGTGTCCCGCCGCTACCCGCCGGGCACCCGCATGTTCGGCAAGGTCACGAACATCGCCGACTACGGCGCGTTCGTCGAGCTCGAGCCCGGCATCGAAGGCCTGGTGCACGTGTCCGAGATGGACTGGACCAACAAGAACGTGGCCCCCGCCAAGATCGTCTCCCTGGGCGACGAGGTGGAAGTCATGGTCCTGGAGATCGACGAGGACAAGCGCCGCATCAGCCTGGGCATGAAGCAGTGCAAGGCCAACCCCTGGCAGGAATTCGCGCAGAACACCAAGCGCGGCGACCGCGTCAAGGGCCCGATCAAGTCGATCACCGACTTCGGCATCTTCGTGGGCCTGGCCGCCGGCATCGACGGCCTGGTGCACCTGTCCGACCTGTCCTGGAACGAGGCCGGCGAGCAGGCCGTGCGCAACTTCAAGAAGGGCCAGGAAGTCGAGGCCATCGTGCTGGGCGTGGACGTGGACCGCGAGCGCATCAGCCTGGGCATCAAGCAGCTCGACGGCGACCCGTTCGCCACCTTCACCTCGGTGCACGACAAGGGCTCCACGGTGACGGGCAAGGTCAAGACGGTCGACCCCAAGGGCGCCGAGATCGACCTGGGCAACGACATCGTCGGCTACCTGCGTGCCTCCGAGATCAGCCGCGACCGCGTGGAAGACGCGCGCAACGTGCTGAAGGAAGGCGACGAGGTCACGGCCGTCGTGGTGAACGTCGACCGCAAGACCCGCAACATCCAGCTGTCGATCAAGCAGAAGGACATGATCGACGAGCAGGGTGCGATGGCCGCGCTGTCGCAGCAGTCGGCGCGCGAGCAGGCCGGCACGACCAGCCTGGGCGCGCTGCTGCGCGCCAAGCTGAGCGACCAGGACAAGCAATAAGGTGAAGACACGGGCGGCCTTCGGGCCGCCCGTGCCCTGTCCCCGACTGACCACAAATGACCCGATCGGATCTCGTCGAAGAACTGGCCTCGCGCTTCAGCCAGCTGACCCATCGCGACGCGGAATTCGCCGTCAAGACCATTCTTGACGCGATGAGCGACGCCCTGGTGCGCGGCCACCGCATCGAGATCCGGGGCTTCGGCAGCTTCTCGATCAACCGGCGCCCGCCCCGCATGGGCCGCAATCCCCGCTCGGGCGAGAGCGTGCACATCCCGGAAAAGCGGGTCCCCCACTTCAAGCCGGGCAAGGCCCTGCGCGAGGCGGTGGACCTGCGCACAAAGGAGATGGAGAAATCCTGACCCTTACAATGCGCTCCGACCGGGGAGCCCGATGAAATATCTCGCATGGCTGCTCAAGGCAGCCATTTTTTTTACCCTGTTCGCCTTCGCGCTGAACAACCAGCAGGACGTCACCGTGCATTTCTTCTTCGGCACGGCCTGGACGGCGCCGCTGGTGCTGGTGGTGCTGGCCGCCTTCGCCGCCGGCCTGGTGATCGGCGCGCTGGGCATGGTCCCGCGCTGGTGGAAGCACCGCAAGGCCGCCCGCGTGGCCCGGGGAGCGGCCGACACCCAGGCGGCCCCGAGCACGCTGATCGGACAGGGCACGCCGCCGGATGGACTTTGACCTGACTTGGCTGCTGTGGGGCCTGCCGATCGCCTTCGGCCTGGGCTGGCTCGCCTCGCGGCTGGACCTGCGGCAGCTGCGCATCGAGAACCGGCTCGCCCCCAAGGCCTATTTCCGCGGCCTGAACTTCCTGCTGAACGAACAGCAGGACCAGGCCATCGACGCCTTCATCGAGGCGGTGCAGAACGACCCCGACACCTCGGAGCTGCACTTCGCCCTGGGCAACCTGTTCCGCCGCCGCGGCGAGTACGAGCGGGCGGTGCGGGTGCACGAGCACCTGCTGTCGCGCGCCGACCTGTCCGCCGCCGAGCGCCACCGCGCCCAGCATGACCTGGCGCTGGACTTCCTGAAGGCCGGCCTGCTCGATCGCGCCGAGGAAGCCCTGCGCAAGCTGCAGGGCACCGCCTACGAGGAGCAGGCGCTGCTGGCCCTGCTGGCGATCTACGAGCGCTCGCGCGACTGGAAGCAGGCCCTGGAGATCGCCCGCCGGCTGGACGCCGGCAACCCGGGCCAGTTCGCCGCCCGCCAGGCGCACTACCTGTGCGAGCAGGCCGCCGGCGCCGCCCCGGCCGCGGCGGAGCAGCTGCTGCAGCAGGCCCTGCAGGCCGCCCCGCGCTCGCCCCGGCCCGGCATGGAACTGGCAGCCCTGCGCCGCAAGGCGGGCGACGACCGCGGCGCCTTCGAGATGCTGCTGGAGACGGCCCGCACCGTGCCCACCGCCACCCCCCTGCTCGCCGCGCAGCTGGCCGACACGGCCGACGCCTGCGGGCGGCGCGACGAAGCGCTGGCGCTGCTGCGCGAGAGCTACGAGCGCACCCATGCCCTGGACGCGCTCGACGCCATCGCCGCGCTGGAGTCCGACCCCGAGACGGCGCGCCGGCACTACGTGGAGCACCTGCAAAGCGAGCCCTCGCTGGTGGCCGCCGCCAAGTGGATCGCCGGCGAGAAGCTGGAACACGAGCAGTTCCACCCCGAGGTGCAGCGCGCCCTGGAGCACGCCGCCAAGCCCCTCACCCGCTACCGCTGCGCCGCCTGCGGCTTCGAGTCCAAGCAGTACTTCTGGCAATGCCCGGGCTGCCAGGCCTGGGACTCCTATCCGCCCCGGCGCGTGGAAGAGCTCTGAACATGAACCCAAGCAAGGAACAACTCTCCCGCGCCCGCGTGCTGGTGGTCGGCGACGCCATGCTGGATCGCTACTGGCACGGCGCGGTGGACCGCATCTCGCCGGAAGCACCGGTGCCGGTGGTCAAGGTCACCCGCGAGGAGGAGCGCGTGGGCGCGGCCGCCAACGTGGCCTACAACATCAGCACCCTGGGCGCACGCGCGAGCTTCCTGGGCGTGGTGGGCGACGACGAGCCGGGCCACCGGCTGGAGGCGCTGCTGAAGCAGACGGGCATCGCCACCCACCTCAAGCGCGATCCCGGCCTGCGCACCACGGTGAAGCTGCGCGTGATCGGCCGCCAGCAGCAGCTGCTGCGCCTGGACTTCGAGAACGAGCCGGACCACGAGGTGCTGGCGCTGCAGACCACCACCTTCGCCGAGCTGCTGCCGCGGCACGACGCCATCCTGTTCTCCGACTACGGCAAGGGCGGCCTGGCGCACATCCCGGCCATGATCGCGGCCGCGCGCGCGGCGGCCAAGCCGGTGCTGATCGACCCCAAGGGCGACGACTACTCCCGCTACCGCGGCGCCACCGTGATCACCCCCAACCGCGCCGAGCTGCAGGAGGTGGTGGGCCGCTGGAGCGGCGAGGAGGACCTGCGCACCCGCGCGCAGAACCTGCGCGCCTCGCTGGGCCTGGACAGCCTGCTGGTCACCCGCAGCGAGGAAGGCATGACCCTGTACGACGCCGCCGGCGAGCTGCACGTGCAGGCCCAGGCGCGCGAGGTGTTCGACGTCACCGGCGCCGGCGACACCGTGATCGCCACGCTGGCCGCCATGGTGGCGGCCGGCCTGCCGCTGCGCGAGGCGGTGCCCATCGCCAACCGCGCCGGCGGCATCGTGGTGGGCAAGTTCGGCACCGCCACCGTTTCCTACGAGGAGCTCTTCGCATGACCCGTGTCGTCGTCACCGGCGGAGCCGGGTTCATCGGCTCCAACATCGTGAAGGGCCTCAACGCCCGCGGCATCGACGAGATCATCGTCGTCGACGACCTGACCCAGGGCGACAAGTTCCGCAACCTGGCCGACCTGCGGATCGCCGACTACGTCGACGCCGACGAGTTCTACCGCGTGTTCGCCGAGGGCGGCTTCGGCAAGGTGGAGGCGGTGTTCCACGAGGGCGCTTGCAGCGACACCATGGAGCAGGACGGCAAGTACATGATGGACAACAACTACGGCGTGTCCTGCTCGCTGTACGAGGCCTGCCAGCAGCGCGGCACCCGGCTGCTGTATGCCTCCTCGGCGGCCGTGTACGGCGGCTCGGCAACCTTCCGCGAGACGCCCGAGTTCGAGCTGCCGCTGAACGTCTACGGCTACAGCAAGCTGCTGTTCGACCAGCGCATGCGCCGCGAGTGCGGCGACTTCAGGCGCATGAAGCGCCAGGTGGCGGGCTTCCGCTACTTCAACGTCTACGGCCCGCGCGAGCAGCACAAGGGCCGCATGGCCAGCGTGGCCTTCCACCAGTTCCAGCAGTTCCGCGAGCAGGGCAAGGTCAAGCTGTTCGGCCCCTACGGCGGCTACGGCCCGGGCGAGCAGATGCGCGACTTCGTGTTCGTGGACGACGTGGTGGCGGTCAACCTGTGGTTCTTCGACCACCCCGAGAAGTCCGGCATCTTCAACCTGGGTTCCGGCCGCGCCCAGCCCTTCAACGACGTGGCGGTGGCCGTGGTGAACGCGCTGAAGGGCGGCGTGCCCGACGCCCAGGCCGCGGTGGGACAGGGGCTGCTGCACTACATCGCCTTCCCCGACGCGCTGCGCGGCAAGTACCAGTGCTACACCCAGGCCGACCTGACGGCCCTGCGCGCCGCCGGCTGCGACCACGCCTTCGCCGACGTGGCCACGGGCGTGGCGAAGTACATGCAGGTGCTGGCGCAGGCCCACTGAGCGTCCCCGGGGTCAACCCCGCGGGGCGTTGCGCCGTTACAGGCGGGCCGGCGGCCGCGCAGCCCCGGCCCACCCTCAGGAGAAGAACCCATGCTCAAGAAGATCCTGGCCCTGCTGGCCATGCTGTATTTCGCCGCCGCCGCCTTCGCGGCGGTCGACGTGAACAAGGCCACCGCGGCCGAACTCGACAGCGTCAAGGGCATCGGCCCGGCGACCTCCAAGACCATCGTCGAGGAACGCAGGAAGGGCGGCGACTTCAAGAGCTGGGACGACTTCATCGCCCGCACCAAGGGCATCGGCGAGACCAAGGCGGGCAACCTGTCCCGGGAAGGCCTGACGGTCAACGGCCAGTCCTACAAGCCCGCCGGCGCGAAGGAAGAGAAGAAGGCCGCGAAGAAGGAAGACCAGCCGGCGGCCAAGGAAGCCAAGAAGGAAAAGAAAGCCGCTGCCGCCGCCAAGCCGGCTGCGCCGGCCGCTTCGGCGAAGAAGTAGGTTCAGCCCGCGTCTAGCGCCAGGCGGATGCGGCGCGCGAGCTCGTCGCGGCGGTAGGGCTTGGCCAGCAGCTGCACGCCGGCGTCGAGGCGCCCGCGGTGCACGATGGTGTCCTCCGGGTAGCCCGAGGCGTAGAGCACGCGCAGTCCGGGCCGCTGACGGCACGCCCGCTCCGCCAGCTCCCGGCCGCTCATGCCCGGCATCACGACGTCGGTGAACAACAGGTCCACGCGCCGCGGACTGGCCAGGACCTGCATCGCCTGCGCGCCGTCCTGCGCCTGCAGCACCGTGTAGCCGAGCGACAACAGCTGCGTGCGTGCGAAGTCGCGCACCAGCGGGTCGTCCTCCACCAGCAGGATCGTCTCGGCGCCGCCCGAGACCGGCGGCGCCGGCCGGCTCGCGGCCTGCGTCCGGACTTCGCCGGTCTGCGACGCGCGCGGGAGGTACAGGCGCACGGTCGTCCCGCGCCCGGGTCCGGACTGGAGGGCCACGTGCCCGCCCGACTGCTTGACGAAGCCGTAGGCCATCGACAGGCCCAGCCCCGTGCCCTTGCCCTTCTCCTTGGTGGTAAAGAAGGGCTCGAACACCCGCCCCAGATTCTCCGGCGCGATGCCGGTGCCGGTGTCGGACACGGCCAGCATCACGTAGTCCCCGGGTTTCAGGTCAGGCACCTGCTGGGCGGACTGCGGGCCCAGTTCGATGTTGCCCGTCTCGATGCGCAGCCGGCCGCCTTGCGGCATGGCGTCGCGCGCGTTCAGGCTCAGGTTCAGCAGCGTGTTGTCCAGCTGCGCCGGATCCACCAGTGCCGGCCACAGGTCCGGCGCCGGGGCGAATTCGACATGGACGGCCTCGCCCAGCGCCCGCCGCAGGATCGCATCCATGCCGGCCACCCGCCCGTTGATGTCCACCGGCTGCGGCTCCAGCGCCTGCCGGCGCCCGAATGCCAGCAGCCGCTGCGTCAGGTCGGCGCCGCGCTGCGCGGCCTGCACCATCACCTGCGCGAGGGACGCGAGCCGCGGATCACCCGCCAGCTCCTCGCAGAGCATCTCCGCATTGCCCAGGATGACCGTGAGCAGGTTGTTGAAGTCGTGCGCCACGCCGCCGGTCAGCTGGCCCACGGACTCCAGCCGCTGCGACTGCCGCAATTGCTCCTCCAGCGCCATGCGCTCGCTGATGTCGGTCACGCTGCCCACCATGCGCACGGCCTCGCCCGTGAGGTCGCGCAGGATGAAGCCCCGGCCGATCACGTGCGCCACCTGGTGGTCCCGCCGCAGGGCACGGTAGTTCTCCGACCAGGTTTCCGCGCCGCTCGCCATCGCCTCGTCGATGCGCCGCAGCACCCGCGCCCGGTCGTCCGGGTGGATGTGCTCGCGCCAGGCCTGCGGGCTGGCCGACGCGTCCGGCGGGCACAGCGCCTCGAACTTGGCGTTCCACCACAGGGTGTTCTGCGCGACATCCCAGTCCCAGATGGCATCGTTGGAGGCGCGAACCAGCAGCGCGAAGCGCTCGTCGCTCTCCCGCGCCGCTTCCTCCACCGCCTTCAGGCGGGTGAGGTCCTGGAAGGCGCCCTGCACGCGATGAATGTGTCCAGAGGCATCGCGCGCGGCCTCGCCGCTCACGCGCACCCAGAGGCGCCGGCCGTGAGAGGTCGACATCTCGGCCTCGAAGTCGAACGGCACGCCATCGCACCAGCATGCGTCCATCGCCTCCAGCACGCGGTCCCGCCAGGGCGGCAGGTACAGGGACAGCGAATGCTCCAGCGGAGGATCCATGCCCCGGTCGAACTCCAGGATGTCGTACACCTCGTCCGTCCAGAAAACGCGCTGCGCGTCCTGGCCGGCCAGGCGCTCGATGGCCCAGCCGCCGATGCGCGCCATGCGGCCGGCGATGTGCAGCAGCGCGTCCCGCTCCCGCACGGCCTCCTCGGCCTGCTTGCGCTCCGTGATGTCCTGGAATGCGCCCTGCAGCCGGACGATCCTGCCCTGTGCGTCCCGCACCGCCTCGCCGATGGAATGCACCCAGATCCGCCGGCCCTTCGCCGTGTACTTGGGCAGCTCGAATTCGTAGGGCGTGCCCTTCTCGGCGCAATCGGCCACGAGCGCCCGCACCTGGTCGCGGTACTCTGGCGGGAACATGTGAATCCCCTCCTCCAGACTGGGCTCGTAACCGGGAGGCAGGTCGTGGATCGCGCAGTTCTCGTCCGACCAGGTGAGCTTGCGCTCCGGCAGGTCGATGGTCCATCCGCCGACGCGCGCCACCCGGCCCGCCATGCGCGCCAGGGCCACACTCCGCGCCAGCTGCGCTTCGGCGTGCTTCTGCTCGGTGACGTCCACCACCATGCCCAGGCGGGTCACCACGCGGCCTTCGGCATCGAAAGTCGTGATGCCATGCGTGCGCATCCACCGCACTTCGCCGCCCGGCCGGCGCATCCTGTACTGCACGTCGAGCAGCGGGGATGCAGGCGTCACGCGCGCATGCGCCTCCTCCAGCAGGTGCCGGTCCTCCGGCAGGACGAAGCTCATGACGTGTTCCAGGGTCCCCTGGAACTCGTGCGGCGCGATCCCGAACAGCTCGCAGGTCGCCTCGGACCACTGCACCATGCCGGTGCTGGCATGGAAGGCCCAGCTGCCCATGCGGCCCACACGCTGGGCCTCCAGCAGCAAGGCCGCCTGTTCGCGTTGTGCTTCTCCCGCCGGTTCGCTGCCCAGGCTCATCGGCTCAACCCCGGTCCCCGGGCTGCGGCCCGGTCCCCGGGAACAGGGCCCGCATCTGGGCCAGGCGCACGGGCTTGGCCAGGACCGCGTCCACGCTGGCGGTCTCGCCGCGGATGCCCTCCGGCGGCAGGCCGCTGAGGACCACCACCCGGGTGGCGGGCCGCAGCTGCTTGACCACCTGAGCAATGCGACCGCCGCCCACCTGCGGCATGCCCCAGTCGGTGACGACGGCGTCGAAGGGCTGGGTGTCCAGCGCCTGCTCGAACGCGGCCAGCGCCTGCTGGCCGCCGGACACGCTGGTCACGTGGTGACCCGCTCGCTCCAGCATGCTGCCCAGCGAGGCCAGAACCAGCGCGTCGTCGTCCACCAGCAGGATGCGCAGCGCCCCGGGGCCTTGCGGCACGGCCTGCGCCGCGGGCGCATGCGCACGGACCCCAGGCAGCGACAGGGTGAAGGTGGCACCACGCCCCGGCGCGCCCACCGCCCGCACGCTGCCCCCGTGGCGCTCGGCGATGCGCTTCACGATGGCCAGCCCCATGCCGTTGCCGGGATGGGCATCGGCCGCCTGCAGGCGCACGAAGGGCTCGAACAGCCGGCCGGCCTCGGCCGGGTCGAAGCCCATGCCGCGGTCGGCCACGCTGAGCTCGCAGAACCCGCCGCGGCGCTCGCAGCGCACCTCGATGCGAGGGTCCGCCGCGCCCGCGGAAAACCTGATCGCGTTGGAGACCAGCGCATGCAGGGCGTGCTCCAGCAGGGCAGCGTCGCCTTGCAGGCGATCCTCCTCGCCGGCGAAGTGCAGCGGGACCGGCGTCGCGGCGTGTTCCTGCTCCAGGCGCTGCGCCACCCGGCGCAGCAGCGCCGGCAGGGAAACGTCGGCCTCGTCGATCGGGTGGCTCGCCAGCCGGTGGTACTGCAGCAGGTCGTTGACCAGTGCGTTGCCCTTGAGCGCGTTGGCGGCGATGCGGTCCAGGTAGTGCCGGTCCCGCTCGTCCAGGCGGTCGGCGGCGCGCGAGCGCAGCGCACCGGCGAAGCCCTCGATGTTCTGCAGCATGCCCTGGACGTCGTGCGCGAGCCGGCGCGCAAGCAGCTCGAACTCCTGCTCGCGTCGCGCCAGTTCGGCGCGCAGGGCATCGACCTCGCTCTGCCCCGCGTTCAATCCGGACGGTTCCTGCATGTCCTCGCTTCCTCCGGCTGGGCCGAAGATCCCAACGTCACCATGCAGAGGGTATCACCTCCGACGTACCGGAAAGTACCTAAACCCCCCCAAAACCCCCGCCCCCCGGCGTGTGGATCTCGAACACGTCGCCCGGCTGCATCCGGGCCGAGCCGATGTGCTCCAGCGGCTCGATGCGGCCGTCGGCGCGCACCACGCGGTTGATGCCCACCTGTCCCGCCTGGCCGCCGGCCATGCCGAAGGCGGGCACCTTGCGGCCGTTGGACAGGATGCTGGCCGTCATGGGCTCCAGGAAGCGCACCCGGCGCACGCCGCCGTCGCCGCCGTGCCAGCGGCCGGCGCCGCCCGAGTCCCGGCGGATCTCGTAGCTCTCCAGCCGCACCGGGAAGCGGAACTCCAGCACCTCGGGATCGGTCAGGCGCGAGTTGGTCATGTGGGTCTGCACGACGCTGGTGCCGTCGAAGCCGCCAGACAGCCGGCCGGCATCGTCGAACACGCCGCCGGCGCCGCTGCCGCCCGAGATGGTCTCGTAGTACTGGTAGCGGTCGTTGCCGAAGGTGAAGTTGTTCATCGTGCACTGGCTGGCGGCCATCACCCCCAGCGCGCCGTACAGGGCGTTGGTGATGCAGGTGGAGGTCTCCACGTTGCCCGCCACCACCGAGGCCGGCGGGTTGGGGTTGAGCATGCAGCCCTCGGGCACGATGACCTCCAGCGGCTTCAGGCAGCCGGCGTTGAGCGGGATCTCGTCGCTCACCAGCGTGCGGAACACGTACAGCACCGCCGCCATGCACACGGCCTTGGGCGCGTTGAAGTTGTTCTGCTGCTGCGGCGAGGTGCCGGTGAAGTCGATCACGGCGCTGCGCTCGCCCGCGTTCACGCGGATGGCCACGCTGATCTGCGCGCCGTTGTCCAGCGGCAGGGTGAAGCGGCCGTCCTTCAGGCGGGTGATCACCCGGCGCACGGATTCCTCGGCGTTGTCCTGCACGTGGCGCATGTAGGCCTGCACCACGTCCAGCCCGAACTGGTCGACCATCCGGCGCAGCTCCTGCACGCCCTTCTCGTTGGCGGCGATCTGCGCCTTGAGGTCGCCCATGTTCTGCTCGGGATTGCGCGAGGGGTGCTGCGCCGACCCGAGCAGCGCGATCATCTCCTGCTCGCGCAGCACGCCGCGGTCGACCAGCTTGACGTTGTCGATCTCCACGCCCTCCTCCTCGATGCGCGTGGAAAAGGGCGGCATGGAGCCGGGGGTGGTGCCGCCGATGTCGGCGTGGTGCCCCCGGGAGCCGACGTAGAACAGCGGACGCGCGTGCCCGGTCAGGTACACCGGCGTGATCACCGTCACGTCCGGCAGGTGCGTTCCCCCGTGGTACGGGTCGTTCAGCACGTACACGTCACCGGGCTGCATCGTGTCGCGGTTCTCGCGGATCACCGTCTTGATGCTCTCGCCCATGGACCCGAGGTGCACCGGCATGTGCGGCGCGTTGGCGATCAGGTGGCCCTCGGCGTCGAACAGGGCGCAGGAGAAGTCCAGCCGCTCCTTGATGTTGACCGAGTAGGCGGTGTTCTGCAGCTGCAGGCCCATCTGCTCGGCGATGTTCATGAACAGGTTGTTGAACACCTCCAGCAGCACCGGGTCGACCTGCGTGCCGGCGGCGAACTTCACGGCGCGCGGCACGGCGCGGTCCAGGACGATGTGGTCCAGCGCCGTGATGCGGGCGCGCCAGCCCGGCTCCACCACCGTGGTGGCGTTCTTCTCGGCGATGATGGCCGGCCCGTCGATCACGTCGCCCGGGCGCAGGTCCTCGCGCACGCACAGCGCCGCGTCGTGCCAGCCGCCGCCCGAATACATGCGCACGGTCTCGCGCCGGGGCACCTCGCGCGGCGGATGCTCCGCCAGCCGCGGCTCGGAGGGCGCGTCGCCGGCCACGATGGCCTCGACCGACACCGCCTCCACGATCATCGGCTTGCCCGGCATCAGGAAGGAGAAGCGCTGGCGGTAGGCGGCCTCGAAGCCGGCCACGATCCCGGCCTCGCTGCCGAAGGGCACGACCAGCGCCGAGTCGCTGCCCTGGTAGCGCACGTGCACGCGCCGGCGCACCTGCACCGCGCCGGCGCTGACCTGCTGGCGTTCCAGCTCGGTGCGGGCCGCGGCGGCCAGGTCGTCGAGCGTGCGGGCGATCTGCGGCAGGCTCCCGGCTGCCAGCAGGACCTCCACCGCCTGCTCGCGGATCACGTTCTGGTCCGCCAGGCCCATGCCGTAGGCCGAGAGCACGCCGGCCAGCGGGTGCACGAACACGCGCGACATGCCCAGGGCGTCGGCCACCAGGCAGGCATGCTGGCCGCCGGCGCCGCCGAAGCACTGCAGGGTGTAGCGGGTGACGTCGTAGCCGCGGGCCACCGAGATCTTCTTGATGGCGTTGGCCATCTGCTGCACGGCGATGGCGATGAAGCCCTCGGCCACCTCCTCGGCGCTGCGGCCGGTGCGCTGCGCCAGCTCGGCGAACCGGCCGACCACCGCCTCCTTGCTCAAGGGCTCGTTCGCCTGCGGGCCGAACACCTGGGGAAAGTACTTCGGCTGGATCTTGCCGACCATCACGTTGGCGTCGGTCACCGCCAGCGGGCCGCCGCGCCGGTAGCTGGCCGGCCCGGGATTGGCGCCCGCGCTCTGCGGACCGACCCGGAAGCGGGCGCCGTCGAACTCCAGGATGGAGCCGCCGCCGGCGGCCACCGTATGGATGCTCATCATGGGTGCGCGCATGCGCACCCCGGCCACCTGGGTCTCGAACTCGCGCTCGAACTCGCCGGCGAAGTGCGACACGTCGGTGGAGGTGCCGCCCATGTCGAAGCCGATCACCTTGTCCTGGCCACCGAGCTGCGCGGTCCGTGCCATGCCGACGATGCCGCCGGCGGGACCGGAGAGGATGGCATCCTTGCCCTGGAAGCTGTGGGCGTCGGTGAGTCCGCCGGAGGACTGCATGAAGAACAGCTTCACCCCGGGCATCTCTCCGGCGACCTGGTCGACGTAGCGGCGCAGGATGGGCGAGAGGTAGGCGTCGACCACGGTGGTGTCGCCGCGGCTGACGAACTTCATCATGGGCGAGGTCTCGTGCGAGGTGCTCACCTGGGTGAAGCCCGCCGCGCGCGCCAGCGCCGCGGCCTGCTTCTCGTGCGCCTGGTAGCGGTAGCCGTGCATGAACACGACCGCCACGCTGCGCAGGCCGCGGCCGTACGCGCCCTGCAGGGCTTCGCGCAGCCGCGCCTGGTCCAGTTCTTGCACGACGTCGCCGTGCGCGCCCATCCGCTCGTCGGCCTCGATCACCTCGCTGTAAAGCAGCTCGGGCAGCACGATGTGGCGGTCGAACAGGCGCGGCCGGTTCTGGTAGGCGATGCGCAGCGCGTCGCGGAAGCCGCGCGTGGTGACCAGCAGCGTGGGCTCGCCCTTGCGTTCCAGCAGCGCGTTGGTGGCCACGGTGGTCCCCATCTTCACGCACTCGACCTGCTCGGGCGTGATCGGCGCGCCGGGCGCGAGCCCCAGCAGGTGGCGGATGCCGGCCACGGCGGCGTCGCGGTACTGCTCGGGATTTTCCGAGAGCAGCTTGTGGGTGACCAGCGTGCCGTCGGGGCGCCGGCCCACGACGTCGGTGAAGGTGCCGCCGCGGTCGATCCAGAACTGCCATTTGGACATGGGGGAGGACTCCTGGGTAGGGGGTGCGAGGGCGGCGCGCGCGCGGCGCGGCGGCGCCGGCGATCGCATCCGCGGTTAGAGGGAGGACGCGGCGCGGGCCGCCTGGTCGTACAGGCCGCTCATGACGCGCAGGAAGCGGGCCAGCTCGCCGATGTGGGCATTCATCTCGCCCTCGACGCTGCTCATGAGGCACTGCTCGCGCACCTCGCGGTAGCGCCGCACGGCCTCCTCGCCGCGCTCGGTGGGCCGGTAGAAGACCTCCTTGCCGGTCTTGTCGCCGACGGCGAGGCCCGCGCTCACGAGTTTCTTGAGCGAGTAGTTCACCACGTGCGTGTCCTCGTAGTTCAGGACGAAGCAGATGTCCGCCAGCTTCTTGTTGCGCGCGCGGTGGTTGATGTGGTGCAGCACGAGCACGTCGGTGATGGTCAGGTCGGGCACCCCCGCCGCCGCCATGCAACGCACCGCCCAGCGGCTGAAGGCGTTCCAGCTCACGATCAGGCCGTACTCCAGCTCGCTCATTTCCGCGCTGCGCGGGGAGACCAGGTGCGACGAGGACACGATGGGGTTGGGATCGTTGCTCATGCCGGGGTCCAATTTGATTGATGATTCATCCACATTTTATTTATCAATTTGAAAATGTGTTGATGATGTTTTATTAGTGAAATCCCCTAGCCGGCCGTCGCAACCCCGGAAACATAATGTTCAGGCGATTTGTTGCCAAAACGTCGATATAGCGTGCTGACCGGCGCGCGATCCGGACCCAAGACAAGAAGGGACACGATGCGACGCATCCTCGATTTCCTCTACGACGCCGCAGCCTGGCTGGCGGCCCTGGCCATGATCGGCGTGCTGGCGATGGTGCTGCTGTCCATCGTGAGCCGCCAGCTCGGCTTCCTGGTGCCCGGCACCGACGCCTACGCCGGCTATGCGATGGCGGCCTCGGGCTTCCTCGCCCTGGCGCACACCCTCAAGCGCAACGAGCACATCCGCGTCACGCTGGTGCTCGGCCGGCTGCAGGGCGGCAAGCGCCACGCCCTGGAGATGTGGGCCCTGACGGCGGGCGTGTTCCTGGCCGGCCTGTTCGCGTTCTATTCGGTGCGCCTGGCCTGGGTCTCGCACGCGATCAACGACGTCTCCACCGGCAACGACGCCACCCCGCTGTGGATCCCGCAGCTGGCGATGGCGCTGGGCACCGTGGTGCTGCTGGTGGCCTTCGTCGACGAATGGGTGCAGGAGCTGCGCGGCCAGCGCAAGGTGCTGGAGAGCGAGGAGGCCCTGCACAATGAATGACGTCGCCATCACCACGCTGCTGATCGTCACGCTGTTCCTGTTCCTGGGCAGCAGCGTCTGGATCGGTCTCACCCTGGCCGGCGTGGCCTGGATCGGCATGCAGCTGTTCTCCTCGCGCCCCGCGGGCGACGCGATGGCGGTCACGGTCTGGGGTTCCGCCTCGAGCTGGACCCTCACCGCCCTGCCCCTGTTCATCTGGATGGGCGAGATCCTGTTCCGCTCCAAGCTCAGCGAAAGCATGTTCCGCGGGCTGGCGCCCTGGGTCTCGCGACTGCCGGGGCGGCTGCTGCACACCAACGTGATCGGCTGCACCATCTTCGCCGCGGTCTCGGGCTCGTCCGCCGCCACCTGCGCCACCATCGGCAAGATGACCCTGCCGGAGCTGGGCAAGCGCGGCTACCCGGAGGAAATCACCATCGGCTCGCTGGCCGGCGCCGGCACGCTGGGCCTGCTGATCCCGCCCTCGATCATCATGATCGTCTACGGCGTGACCGCGGACGTGTCGATCGCCAAGCTGTTCGTCGCGGGCATCATCCCGGGCATCGTGCTGGCCTCGCTGTTCTCCGGCTACCTCGCGGTGTGGGCCCTGGTGAACAAGGATCGCGTGCCGGTGCCGGACCGCGTCATGGGCTTCGCCGAGAAGCTGCACGAGTCGCGCCACCTCATCCCGGTGGTGGTGCTGATCGCGGCGGTGCTGGGCTCCATCTACGCCGGGGTGGCCACCGCCACCGAGGCGGCCGCGGTGGGCGTGGTGGGCTCGCTGATCCTGTCGGGGGTGCAGCGCTCGCTCACCTGGGAGACCTTCCGCGAGTCGCTGATGGGCGCCACACGCCTGTACTGCATGATCGCGCTGATCCTCGCCGGCGCCGCCTTCCTCACGCTGGCCATGGGCTACATCGGCCTGCCGCGGCATCTGGCGCGCTTCGTGGGCGACCTGGGCCTGTCCCCGTTCGGCCTGATGGTCGCGCTGACGGCCTTCTACATCATCCTCGGCTGCTTCCTGGACGGCATCTCGATGGTGGTGCTCACCATGGGCGTGATCCTGCCGACGGTGCAGGCCGCGGGCTACGACATGGTGTGGTTCGGCATCTTCATCGTGATCGTGGTGGAGATGGCCCAGATCACCCCGCCGGTGGGCTTCAACCTGTTCGTGCTGCAGGGCATGACCGGCAAGGAGATCACCTGGATCGCACGGGTGACGCTGCCGTTCTTCTTCCTGATGTGCGCCATGGTGCTGCTGCTGTGGTTCGTGCCGCAGATGGCCACCTGGATGCCTTCGCACATGTGACCCGCACCCGCCCCGGGTTAGACCGCATCGCCGGGCCCGGGGCATGCACTTAAGCTTTTCCCGTTCACCAACTCACGCTACCGGAGCCAACATGAAATTCAAGCTTGCACTGGCCGCCGCCGCCCTCGCGCTGGCCGGATCGGTCTCGGCGCAGACCAAGTGGGACCTGCCCGCCGCCTACCCGGAGGGCAACTTCCACACCGAGAACCTGGTGCAGTTCGCCAAGGACGTGGAGAAGCTGTCCAACGGCAAGCTGAAGATCACCGTGCACGCCAACGCTTCGCTGTTCAAGGCGCCGGAGATCAAGCGCGCCGTGCAGGGCGGCCAGGCGCAGATCGGCGAGATCCTGCTGGTGAACTTCCAGAACGAGTGGCCGATCTTCGGCGCCGACGGCATCCCCTTCCTGGCCGACAGCTACGACTCCGCCGCCAAGCTGTGGAAGGCGCAGAAGCCCATGCTGGACAAGAAGCTGGGCGAGCAGGGCATGATGGTGCTGTACTCGGTGGCCTGGCCGCCGCAGGGCATCTACACCAAGCGGCAGCTCAACTCCGCGGCCGACATGAAGGGCCTCAAGTGGCGCGCCTACAGCCCGGCCACCGCCCGCATCGCCGAACTGGTGGGCGCCCAGCCGGTGACCGTGCAGCAGGCCGAACTGTCCCAGGCCATGGCCACGGGCGTGATCGACTCCTACATGTCCTCCGGCGCCACCGGCTACGACACCAAGACCTACGAGTACATCAAGAACTGGTACGACACCCAGGCCTGGCTGCCGAAGAACGCGGTGATCGTCAACAAGGCGGCGTTCAACGCGCTGGACAAGCCCACCCAGGAAGCGGTGCTCAAGGCGGCCGCCGAGGCCGAGACGCGCGGCTGGGCGATGAGCAAGAAGGCCAACACCGAGACGCTGGAGAAGCTCAAGGCCAACGGCATGCAGATCCTGCAGCCCTCGGCGCAGCTGAAGGCCGACCTCAAGAAGGTCGGCGACGAGATGCTCAAGGAATGGCTGCAGAAGGCCGGTCCGGAGGGCCAGCAGCTGGTGGACGCGTATCGCAAGCTGTGAGGCTTGCGCACCCGGGGAAGGCGCCGCATCGCGGCGCCTTTTTCGTTGGGGCGGGGATGTCGCGGTGCGCCGGGGTTCACCCCGCCCTGCGCGCCCCCGCCTGCGGCACGCCGCACACGATCGCGCCCGCGTCGTTGGCCTGCACCGCGCGCAGGTTCTTCGCCTGCGCCACTTCCATGTCGCGCGGCAGGGCGACGCCGTTCTTCACCGCCAGCACTTCGGCCATGATGCTCACGGCGATCTCGGCGGGGGTCTTGCTGCCGATGAAGATGCCGATGGGCCCGCGCAGGCGCTGCAGCTCCGCCGCCGTCATGCCGAAGTGCTCCACCATGCGCTGGTGACGCGCCTCGTTGTTGCGGCGGCTGCCGATGGCGCCCACGTAGAAGGCCTCGGTCTTCAGCGCCTCCAGCAGCGCCAGGTCGTCGAGCTTGGGGTCGTGGGTAAGCGCCACCACGCAGGTGCGGCGGTCGGCCCGGAAGCCCGTCACCACGTCGTCCGGCATGTCGCTCACCACCTTGGCGCCGGCCACGCTCCAGGCGCCGCGGTATTCCTCGCGCGGGTCGCAGACGGTCACCGCGAAGCCGCTGAACAGGGCCATGGTGGCGAGGTATTCCGTGAGCTGGCCGGCGCCGATCAGCAGCATGCGGTACTCGGGGCCGAAGGTGTTGACCAGCACGTCGCCGTCGATGGCCAGTTCCTCCGGCGACTGCGCTTTCTCGAGCGTGACCTGGCCGTCGGCCAGCCGCGTCGTGCGGCGCATCAGCCGGCCCGCCTCCAGCGCCTCCACCAGCGAGCGCAGGCTGGCCGCGTCGGGGTCGTATTCCAGCAGCAGCTCCAGCGTGCCGCCGCAGGGCAGGCCGAAGCGGTGCGCCTCGTCGGCGGTGATCCCGTACTTGACGAAGGACGGCGGCCCCGAGGGAATCTGGTGGCCCGGCTCCTTGCCCGAATAGGCCTGGGTGTGCCGGTAGATCAGGTCGTCCTCGATGCAGCCGCCCGACACCGAGCCCACCACCGCCCCGTCCTCGCACAGGGCCAGGATCGAGCCGATCGGCCGCGGCGAGGAACCCCAGGTGCGCACCACGGTCGCCAGCAGCGCCCGCTTGCCGGCCAGGCGCCAGTCCCTCAGCGTGCGCAACACCACCACGTCCAGGTTTTCCATCGCTACTCCTTCGCCCGCCTCAGCGGGCCGCACCGGCAGGATCCCGGCCTGCCTGGTCGACGATCTTTTCCATTATCACGTCGCGCGGCACGCCGTGCCGGCCGCGTCGTGGCCCAGGGAATCCAGCGGCTCGCGCCCCTGCGCGAAGCCCGGCAGCGGGGCGATGGCGGCGATGCCGTCGCCATGGGCCAGCAGCAGCGGCTGGCGCAGCTGCCCATCCCAGGCGCGAAAGGACAGGTGTTCGCCCCCCGCCCCCTCCACGGTCACGGCCCCTTGATGCAGCGCCTGCAGCTGCCCCGCGATGGCCACCTTGCGGAAGGTGGCCGCTACCTGCGCCGCGGCGCGCGCGGCGGCGTAGGCGGCCCAGTCGTAGCTGCCCATGGGCCGGCCGGCGCGCAGCTGGAAGCGCCGCGACAGCTGCGGTGCGCCGGCCCGCGTGTCCAGCGGATGCCAGGCCTGGGCCGTGAGGCCGTCGCTGCCCAGCACCGGGCGCGGCAGCGCGGTGCGATAGGGCAGCGCGCGGGCGAAGGCGCCGCCGGCATCCAGCACCACCACCGCGTCGTAGTCCAGCCCCGAGGTCAGTCGGCGCGGCGCGTCGGGATCGCCCTGCGCGTCGCCCGGGCCGAAGGAACGCAGCGCCACCGGCTGCAAGCGGGCACGGCGCTCGGCGCGCTGCCACGCCGCCAGCAGCAGCGCATCGCCGGGCGTTTCGCCCGCCAGCACCAGCGGCCGCAGCCAGCCCCGCGCGGCCAGCAGCTGCGCGACGGCGTCCATCTGCATGGCGCGGCTGGGCAGCGTGTGCAGCAACCGGGCGGCGCACTGCGCGCCGCGCAGCGCATCCTCGGGGGCGGCAGTGTTGAACAGCATCACCTCCCTGCCCGCCACCGCCGCGGTGGCGGCGACCACACTCGCGGCCGGCAGCTCCAGCAGCACGTGGCGCGCACCCTGGCGCAGCAGCTGCCGCAACGCAACGGCGACGCCGTCTGCATCGGCGGCCTCCACCGGCAGCAGCTGCGCGCCGTCCCAGCCGGCCAGCTGCAGGATCAGCGTGCTGTCGTTGAGCGCCATCCGCACGGCGGGCTCCGCCCGGCCCCCGGGCGCGTCCGGATACGCATCCTGCAAGGCCTGCGCGGCGTAGCGCGGGTCGTCGGCCTGGGTCAACAGGCCGACCGGCAGCATCGGCCGCTGCGCGCGGACGGCCAGCGGCACTGCCAGGCCCGCGGCCAGCAGCGCGCGCCGCGACCAGGGGCCAGGCAGCGTGGGGCGTTGCGCCATCGACCAGGCCCGCGCGTGCCTCAGCGCGCGATCATCAGCAGGGCCAGCAACACCAGCAGCGCGAAGACGATCCAGGCCCACTTCGGCAGGCCGCGCGCCGGCGCCGGTGCCGGAGCCGCCCCGGCGAGCGCCGCTTCCGCGGCCGCGGCCTCGGGATAGCGCTTCTGCATCTCCTGGTCGAAGCGGCCGAAGAACTCCTCGGCCATCGAACGGGCCACGCCGTCCACCAGCCGCTGGCCCACCTGGGCGATCTTGCCGCCCACCTGCGCATTGGCCGTGTAGCTCAGCTCGCAGCCCGCACCCTCGGCGGCCGGCGCCAGGTTGACCTTGGCCGTGCCCTTGCCGAAGCCGGCCGCGCCGCCCTGCCCCTCGAAGCTGAGCGTGTAGCTGTTGGGCGGCAGCACGTCGACCAGCGCGATCTTGCCGGCGAAGCGCGCGGCCACCGGGCCGATCTTCACCGCCATGCCGATCGCGTACTGGTTCTCGCCGGTGGCCTCCACCTTGTCGCAGCCGGGGATGCAGGCCTTGAGCACCTCCGGGTCGTTGAGCGCGTCCCAGGCCTGTTGCTGGGTGACCGCCAGGTGGCGGTTGCCTTGCATGTCCATGTGTGTTCCCTTCCCCTTGCGTGGTCTGTCGTGTGATGGTTCTAGTCGTGCAGCAGGTCGGCCAGGCTGCGGGCCAGGTCTTCCAGCTTGCTCAGGTTGTGGACGGCCAGCATGCCATGCGCGTGCCGGTGCAGCACGGCCGCGCCGCGCGCCAGGGGCGCGTAGCCCTCGAAGCGCAGCAGGGGATTGAGCCACAGCAGCCGCCGGCAGCGGTGCGTGAGCCAGTCCAGTTCGCGCTCCAGGTCCTCCGGCTCGCCGGTGTCCAGGCCGTCGCTCACCAGCAGCACCAGGCTGCGGCGGCCCACCAGCCGGCGCGCATGCCGCTCGCGCAGCGTGGCCAGCGAGCCGCCCAGGCGGGTGCCGCCGGCGAAGTCGTCGATGGCCGCGCTGGCGGCGGCCAGCATGGCGTCGGTGTCGGCCAGCCGGAAGGCCGGCGTGAGGTCGGTGAGGTGCGTGCCGAAGGCGAACACGTCGCGCCGCCGGTGCGCCCGGGTGGCCGCGTGCAGGAAGGCCAGCAGCAGCCGCGCGTAGCGCTCCATGGAGCCGGAGACGTCCACCAGCACCACCAGCGGCAGCGGCTCGCGCCGGCGCTGCATGCGCCGCAGCACCAGCAGCTCGCCGCCGGTGTGGGCCGCATGGCGCACGGTGCGGGCCCAGTGCAGCTGCGAACCGCGCGTGCCCGGGCGCATGCGGCGCTGCTCGAACTCGGGCACCGGCAGCGCGATGTCGCGCGCCAGCCGCTCGACCAGGTGGAATTCGCTGGCCGTGAGACCGTTGAAGTCGGCGTGCTTCAGGCGCGTGAGGTCGCTGGCGGTCATGGCCGCGTCGAACTCGATCTCCTGGTCCTTGCGCTCGCTGCCGCCGAAGCGCTTCTGCGGTGCCAGCGCCTCGCTCACGCGCGGCCGCTTGGACGGCTCCGCCTTGCCCTGGGTGGAGGGCAGCATCTGGGACAGCAGCTTGTGCGCGACGGCCGGGTCGCGGAAGTAGGCGTCGAACAGCTCGCGGAACACCCCGCGCTCCTGTTCGCGGCTGACCAGCACCGCCTCCATGGCGGCGCCCAGGTCTTCCTTGCGCTCCACGCCCACCAGCCGCGCGGCCTCCTGCGCCATGGCGATGCGGGCGCTGTCCACGCGCAGGCCGGCACGGCGCAGCGCCCGGCCGAAGCCGGCGATGTTGTCGGCCAGCTTGCCGCTGCGGGCGTCGCCGAGGGTGGCCATGCGGCGGGCTCAGGCCGCCGGGGCGGCCGGCTGGAGCAGTTCGCCCGCCAGCTCGCGGGTGAGCGCGGCGACGTCCTCGCGCTGCTTGAACAGGATGCCGGCGGTGTCGGTCACCACCTCCGGGTCCAGCGCCAGCGTGTCCAGCGCCACCAGGGCCTTGGCCCACTCGACGCTCTCGGCGATGCCCGGCACCCGCTGGAAAGCGTTGGCGAAGGGCTGGCTGCGCAGCCGCCCGACGAACTCCGCCACCTGACGCGACAGGGCCTCGCTGGCCTCGGGCACGCGCGCGCGCACGATCGCCAGCTCGCGCTCACGATCGGGGTAGTCCAGCCAGTGGTACAGGCAGCGGCGCTTGACGGCGTCGTTCAGTTCGCGCGTGCGGTTGCTGGTGAGGATGGTCACCGGCGCGGCCTGCGCGCGGATGGTGCCGATCTCGGGGATGCTCACCTGGTACTCGCCCAGGTACTCCAGCAGGAAGGCCTCGAAGGGCTCGTCGGCGCGGTCCACCTCGTCGATCAGCAGCACCGCGCCCGGCTCGGGCGCCTGCAGCGCCTGCAGCAGCGGGCGGCGGATCAGGTAGCGGTCCTGGTAGACCTCGCGCTCGATCTGGTCGGCGCTCTCCCTGCCCTCGGCGGCGCGCATGTGCAGCAGCTGCGCGGCGTAGTTCCATTCGTAGAGCGCTTCCCGCAGCTCCAGGCCGTCGTAGCACTGCAGGCGGATCAGCGCACGCTGCAAGGCGGTGGCCAGCGCCTTGGCCAGCTCGGTCTTGCCGACGCCGGGCTCGCCTTCCAGCAGCAGCGGCCGCTGCAGCTTCAGCGCCAGGAACACCGCCGTGGCCAGGCGCCGCTCGGCGTAGTAGCCGACGGCGGCGAGGGCTTGCTGGAGGGCGTCGATGGAGGGAAAGGGGGTCATGGATGCTATTTTCCGCGCAGCGGCGCGTGAACCGCGCGGAATGACATGCAGCGCGGTCTCCCTCGTGAAGAGGACCCGGCTTTGCCGGGCCTCTTCACACGGATCAGGCCACCCGGAAAAATCGCCTGCGATTGATCCGGCTGAATTACCCGAGGGCCTTGGCGACCGCCCGCTGCGTCAGCACCGAGATCAGGTTGGCCCGGTAGGCCGCGCTGCCGTGCAGGTCGCTGGACAGCTCGCTGGCGTCGATCTTCACCGCCGCGGCGGCCGCGGGCGTGAAGCTCCTGGCGAGCGCCTGCTCCAGCCCCGCGTGCCGGAACACGCCGTTGCCGCCGCCGGTGACCGCCACGCGCACGCCGGCGTCGGTTTGCGCCACGCAAACGCCGATCAGGGCAAAGCGCGAGGCCGGCTGCTTGAACTTCAGGTAGGCCGCCTTCTTCGGGATGGGGAAGCTCACCGCGGTGATCAGCTCGCCGTCCTTCAGCGCCGTGGTGAACAGGCCCTGGAAGTAGTCGTCGGCCGCGATCTTGCGCTGGGTGGTGTGGATGGTGGCGTTCATCGCCAGCGCGCCGGCGGGGTAGCAGGCGGCCGGGTCGTTGTTGGCGAGCGAGCCGCCGATCGTGCCCATCGCCCGCACCTGCCGGTCGCCGATGCCGCCGGCCAGCTCGGCCAGCGCGGGAATCGCCGCCTTGACGTCGGCGTTGGCCGCGACGTCGGCATGGCGGGTCATGGCGCCGATCACGAGGGCGTTGCCCTCGCGCTTGATGCCGGCCAGCTCCGCCAGGCCGCCGAGGTCGACCAGCTTCTCGGGCTGCGCCAGGCGCAGCTTCATCGACGCCAGCAGGGTCTGCCCGCCGGCCAGGATCTTGACGCCCGCGCCCGCGGCCGAGCGGCTGGCGTCGGCCAGCGAGGAAGGACGTTCGAAGGTGAATGCGTACATGGTCTTGTCTCCTTGCGGTTCAGGCCTGCTTCGCCTTCTGGATGGCTTCCCACACGCGCGAGGGCGTGGCGGGCATGTCGAACTCCGTCACGCCCAGCGGGCGCAGGGCGTCCAGCACCGCGTTGATCACCGCCGGCGGCGAGCCGATGGCGCCGGCCTCGCCGCAGCCCTTGGTGCCCAGCGGGTTGTGGGTGCAGGGGGTGCAGATCGTGTCCAGCTGGAACTTGGGCATGTCGTCGGCGCGCGGCATGGCGTAGTCCATGAAGGAGCCGGTGAGCAGCTGGCCCGTGTCCTTGTCGTACACGCAGTTCTCCAGCAGCGCCTGGCCGATGCCCTGCACCAGCCCGCCGTGCACCTGGCCCTCGACGATCATCGGGTTGATGATAGTGCCGAAGTCGTCCACCGCGGTGAAGCGGTCCACCCGCACCACGCCGGTGGCCGGGTCGACCTCCACCTCGCAGATGTAGGTGCCGGCCGGGAAGGTGAAGTTGGTCGGGTCGTAGAAGGCCGTCTCGTTCAGGCCCGGCTCCAGCTTGTCCAGCGGGTAGTTGTGCGGCACGTAGGCCGTCAGCGCCACCTGGCCGAAGGGGATCTTCTTGTCGGTGCCCTTGACCCGGAACTCGCCGCCGGAGAACTCGATGTCGGCGTCGCTCGCCTCCATCAGGTGGGCGGCGATCTTCTTGGCCTTGGCCTCGATCTTGTCCAGGGCGCGCATGATGGCCGCGCCGCCGACGCTGATCGAGCGCGAGCCGTAGGTGCCCATGCCGAAGGGCACGCGGCCGGTGTCGCCGTGCACCACGTCCACGTTCTCCACCGGGATGCCCAGGCGCGCGGCCACCACCTGCGCGAAGGTGGTCTCGTGGCCCTGGCCGTGGCTGTGCGAGCCGGTGAACACCGTCACGCTGCCGGTCGGGTTGACGCGGATCTCGCCCACCTCGAACAGGCCGGCGCGCGCACCGAGCGCCCCCGCGATGTTCGACGGTGCGATGCCGCAGGCCTCGATGTAGCTGCTGTAGCCGATGCCGCGCTTGAGGCCCTTGGCCTCGCTCGCCTTGCGGCGCTGCTCGAAGCCCGCCACGTCGGCCAGCGTGTTGGCCTTGGCCATGGCGGCCAGGTAGTCGCCCACGTCGTACTGCAGCGCCACCGGCGTCTGGTACGGGAAGGTGGTGATCATGTTGCGCCGGCGGATCTCGTCCTGCGACAGGCCCATGTCCCAGGCGCAGCGCGTGACCAGCCGCTCCAGCAGGTAGGTCGCCTCGGGGCGGCCGGCGCCGCGGTAGGCGTCGACCGGCGCCGTGTTGGTGAACCAGGCGTCCACCTCGACGTAGATCTGCGGCGTGGTGTACTGGCCCGCCAGCAGCGTGGCGTACAGGATGGTGGGCACGGCCGTCGAGAAGGTCGACAGGTAGGCGCCCAGGTTGGCGTCGGTGTGCACGCGCATGGCCAGGAACTTGCCCTGTGCGTCCATCGCCATCTCGGCGTGCGACACGTGGTCGCGGCCGTGGGCGTCGGTGAGGAAGGACTCGCTGCGCTCGGCCGTCCACTTCACCGAGCAATTGAGCTGCTTGGCCGCCCAGGTCAGCGCCACGTCCTCCGCGTACAGGAAGATCTTGGAGCCGAAGCCGCCGCCGACGTCGGGGGCGATCACGCGCACCTTGTGCTCGGGCAGGCCCAGCACGAAGGCCGTCATCAGCAGGCGCTCGACGTGCGGATTCTGGTTGGCGACGTAGAGGGTGTACTCGTCGGTCGCGCGGTTGTAGGAGCCGATCGCCGAACGCGGCTCGATCGCGTTGGGCACCAGGCGGTTGTTGGTCAGGTCCAGCCGGGTGACCTTCGCGGCCTTGGCGAACACCGCGTCCACCTGCGCCTTGTCGCCGATCGCCCACTTGTAGACATGGTTGTCCGGGGCGATGTCGTGCAGCGCGGTGGCCTTGGCGGCGTCGCGCACGTCCACCACCGCGGGCAGCGGGTCGTATTCGACCTCCACCGCCTCGGCGGCGTTGCGGGCCTGCTCCAGCGTGTCTGCCACCACCATGGCGACCTGGTCGCCGACGTAGCGGACCTTGCCCTGGGCCAGCACCGGATGCGGCGGCTCCTTCATGGGCTGGCCGTCGGTGCTGGTGATCAGCCAGCCGCAGGGCAGGCCGTTGACCTTGCCGGCCATGTCGTCGCCGGTGAAGATGCGCGCCACGCCCGGCAGGGCCGCGGCGCGGGCGGTGTCGATGCGCTTGATCACGGCATGCGCGTGCGGCGAGCGCACGAACACGGCGTAGCGCTGGTGCGCCAGGTTGACGTCGTCGGTGTACTGGCCGTTGCCGGTCAGGAAGCGCAGGTCCTCCTTGCGGCGCACGGACTCGCCGATGTGCGGCAGCTTGGCGAAGTTGTCGTTGGCACCCATGGCGGTCTCCTCAGGGCTTGCCGGCCATCGCGGCCTGGGCCGTCTGGACGGCCTTGACGATGTTCTGGTAACCCGTGCAGCGGCACAGGTTGCCTTCGAGCTGCTCGCGGATCTGGGTGTCGCTGGCGTTGGGGTGGCGCTGGCACAGGTCCACCGCGCTCATGACCATGCCGGGGGTGCAGAAGCCGCACTGCAGGCCGTGGCACTCCTTGAAGGCCGCCTGCATGGGGTGCAGGGTGCCGTCCGCCTGGGCCAGGCCCTCGATGGTGGTGATCTCGGCGCCCGGATGCTGCGCCGCGAGCGTGTTGCAGGACTTCACCGCCCGGCCGTTGACCAGCACGGTGCAGGCGCCGCACTGGGCGGTGTCGCAGCCCACGTGGGTGCCCGTCAGCCGCAGGTGCTCGCGCAGCGCGGTGACCAGCAGTGTGTTGGGGGCGACGTCGACGCTTGCCGCCTTGCCGTTGACCTTGAAAGATACCAGCATGTCTTGTGTCTCCTGGGGGGACCGGGGCGCCCATTGTTGAATCGGCACCGGGGCCCCTCCCTAGGCGAAACCCTAGGTGCCCTGGCGTGTCGGCGGGAAATTCTCAAAATGGAACAATGGCCCCCGACGGCGGTGTCCCACACTGCCCGGCAGGAGACAAGGAGCCCCCATGACCGTTCCAGGCACCGGCGCCGACCGGCTGCTGCAGATCGAACGCGCCCGCCAGGCCGTGATGCTGGAAGGCCGGTCGATGACCGACATGCTCGTGCAGGGCTGGTACGAGTCCGCCTGGATCGAGCGGTCCTGGCGCCGCTGCCTGGCGAACGGCCAGCGGCCGCAGGACCGCGTGTCCTTCGAGGTCGTGGGCGAGGCGCACATGCGGCGCACCGCCGAAGCCAACCGCACCCTGGTCGGCGCCGCCCGGCCGGTGCTGGAGCAGCTGGGCCGGGCCATCGCCAGCACCCGCTACTTCGCCATCCTCACCAACGAGGAGGGCGTGGTGATCGACGCCCACGGGCCGATCGACCGCGGCGACCGCCGCGCCACCCTGATCACCCGGGTGGGCGTGGACCTGTCCGAGCGCAGCGTGGGCACCACCTCCATCGGCGCCGCGCTGGCCGAGCTGCAACCCGTGTGGCTGCACCGCGGCGAGCACTTCTTCCAGGACACCGGCTGCTACAGCTGCGCCGGCGCGCCGCTGTTCGGCCCCGACGGCCGCTGCGTCGGCATGCTGGACCTCACCGGCATCGACGCCGCCGAGCGGCCCGAGCTCAAGCACCTGGTGGCGCAGTCGGCCCGCAGCATCGAGAACGCGCTGGCCCTCACCCGCCCGCACCGCCTGGTGCTGCGCCTGAACTGGCCAGGCCGGCTGCTGGGCGACGAGGACGACGGCCTGCTGTGCCTGGACGGCGACGGCTGGGTGACCGGCAGCAACGGCGCGGCGCGCCAGATGATCGCCGCCCTGGCCCCGGCGCCGCAGGGCCCGGTGCACTGCAGCGAACTGTTCGCCCAGCCCTGGGAACCGCTGTTCGACCGGGTGGCGCAGGGCGAGCAGGCACCGCTCGACCTGGCCCTGTGGTCCGGGCTGCGCCTGACCTGCCTGGCCCAGCCGGCCGGCGATGCGCGCGCCGGCGCCGCAGCCCGCCTGCCGCTGCGCGACGTCGAGATCGCGCTGATCCGCAAGGCGGTGGGCGACGCGCGCGGGAACGTGGCCGAGGCGGCCAGGGCGCTGGGGATCAGCCGGGCGACGGTGTACCGGAAGCTGGCGCAGAAGGCGCCCCGGGGCTAGGAACCCGCGCGGGCGAAACCGGGTTTGTCCCTCTGGGCAAGGGTCGCGAAGAGCGGGACGGCGCGCAGAGCCCCTGGTGCCGGACCGGACCGGGGCGGGGTCAGGGTACGGCAGTGAAGCCGCTGCCCTCATGCCCGAAACAGCTGGATGGCGGCCTCCACGATGGGCCGAGCCCATTCGGGCGTGGCGCCCAGCGAGCGGGCGTCGAACTTCCTGGGTAAGACGACGCGCCCGCCTTCCACCTCGAGCACGAGGTGCGGGTCGGGAATGTCCTGCCCGACGTCGACGCTGACGCTGTTGTCGAAGACCTGCAGCCGCTCCAGGAAGGGCAGGAGCTCGATCACGTTCAGGCGGGACGCTGCCCAGCGCTCCCGGATCTTGTCTTCCGGGATGGGATGCCCTCCTTGGGAGACTCGCTGCGCGACCCGCGCGATGTGCAGCTCCGGTGAGGCGAGACCGCAGTACCACATGACGACCGAGTGGGTCCGTGACGCGTCCCGCAGGAGCTCGCTGATGGTGGAGCCGCCAAGTGTGGTCTCGAACGCAAAGCTGGTGCCGTTCGCGATTGCGGCCTCGAGCAGCGATTTGCCGTGAGCCCACGCCTGGGCGTTGGCCTCTTCGAGCCCGAGGCCGAGCTCACTCCTGAGTGCGCGCGCGAAGCCGTCCGGGTTGAACCAGTCCAGGCCGTGGTCCCGCAGGAGGGCGCCGCCCACCGAGCTCTTGCCCGCGCCGTTCACGCCGGCCAGCACGAAGAGGAAGGGGCGCACCGGCGCAGCCAGGCCTAGTAAGCGCCGCCGGCTTTCGGCCGCTTCCGCATCCTGCCCTTGCTCGCGAACACCGCGTCCACCCTCTTTCCGGCATCGGCCTGCTGCAGCACGGCCAGGCGTTGCTCGAACTGGGCCGAGAGCTGGTCGAGCACCGACGCCTCGCGCGCCTTCAGCGCCGCCGCGCTTTCGGCGAGGCGCTCATAGGTCCGCGCGTCGACCAGGACCATTTCCACCGCGGCGTGATTCGTGATGGCCACGCTTCCTGATTCACGGACCTCCTGCACCAGCTCACGCCACTTGTTCTTGACGTGGGAGGAGGTCTGGCGCGGCAGCTGGTCGAGCGTGGGGAAGTCGGCAGGCATGGGAGGCTCGCGGCGGATGGATGGCATTATGCCATTTTCATGAAAATGTGGCATCTCCAGGAGGCAGACTCACGCCCCCAGCGCGATCACCACCGCCGCCGGGTCCATGTGCGCGAAGGCCGTTGCGTCCGTGCGCAGCCCGCTGCCCGCCTCGACGAAACCCACCAGTTGCAGGCCGCCGGCCAGCGTCAGCGCCACCTCCCCGGCCGCGCCGCCACGGGGCGCGCGCGCCACCGTTCCTGGCAGCACGTTCGCGCCCTGCTCCGGGCGCTCGGCCCGCACGGCCACCGCCGTGGCCTTGCACAACGCCAGCACCTCCTGCCCGCGCGCCAGCTCCAGCAGCTGCGCGCTCTCGCGGGTGATGCGCGAGACGAGCCGGCCGCCGCCGGGCAGGTCCAGCGCCACCTCCACCGCGCCGGCACGCGCGCGCAGCGACGCGATGCGGCAGGGCAGCTGGTTGCGCATGCTCGTGCGCAGGCCCAGCGCCGCCACCCGCGGCGGCAGCGCGGTGCGCTCGGCCAGCCGGTCCAGCACCGCGTGGCGCGCCCGGGCCAGTTCGTCGGCGGCCTGCAGCACCTGTTCGCCGGCGGGCGTCAGGCGCGCGCCGCCGCCGCCGGCGCCGCCCACCACGCGCTCCACCAGCACGGCGCCGGCGAGGTTGCTGAGGGTGTCCAGGGCCTGCCAGGCGGCCTTGTAGCTGACGCCGGCGTCGCGCGCCGCCTGCGAGATCGAGCCCGAGGCGCCGACGCGGCGCAGGATCTCCACGCGCTTGTCGGCCGGCCGGTCCACCAGCGCGCCGGCGATTTCCAGGGTCTTGCGGGGCATGGGCCTATACTAGGCGCTATTCCATTGATGAATAGCGAGGACTTCGTGACGATGCGACGTGGACTGGTGGGCCTGCTGCTGGCGCTGGCCGGCGCGGCGGCGTCGGCGGGGCAGGTGCAGGTGGCCGTGGCGGCCAACATGGCGGCGCCCATGAAGAAGATCGCCGCCGACTTCGCCCGCGCGACCGGGCACGAGGCGGTGGTGGTGCTGGGCTCCACCGGCAAGTTCTACGCGCAGATCAAGGCGGGCGCGCCCTTCGAGGTGCTGCTGGCTGCCGACGACACCACCCCCGCGAAACTGGAGCGCGAAGGCCTGGCCGTGCCCGGCACCCGCTTCACCTACGCCACCGGGCAGCTGGTGCTGTGGAGCGCCGACCCCTCGATGGTGGATGCGAAAGGCGAGGTGCTGCGCCAGCCGCCGCGCGGCAAGCTGGCGGTGGCCGACCCAAAACTCGCGCCCTACGGCGCGGCGGCGATGGAGACGCTCACGAAGCTGGGCGTGCTCGCCGCCTGGCGGCCGCAGATCGTGCAGGGCGAGAGCATCGGCCAGGCGTATCAGTTCGCGGCCACCGGCAACGCCGCGCTGGGCTTCGTCGCGCTGGCGCAGGTGATGGCCGACGGCAGGATCACCAAGGGCTCGGCCTGGATCGTCCCGGGCACGCTGCACGCGCCGCTGAAGCAGGACGCGGTGCTGCTCCAGACCGGCCAGTCGAATCCCGCCGCGACGGCGCTGGTGCAGTACCTGAAAAGCGACGCGGCCCGCGCCACCCTGCGCGGCTTCGGCTACCGCTTCTGAACATGGGCTTCACGCGCGAGGACCTGCAGGCCGTCTGGCTCACGCTCAGGCTCGCGGGCGCCACCACGGCGCTGCTGCTGGTGCTCGCCGCGCCGCTCGCCTGGTGGCTGTCGCAGACCCACGCGCGCTGGCGCGGCGCGATTTCCGCCGTGGTCTCCCTGCCCCTGGTCCTGCCGCCCACGGTGCTGGGCTTCTACCTGCTCGTCGCCTTCGGCCCGCAGGGCTGGGGCGGACAGCTGACGCAGGCGCTGGGCCTGGGCCTGCTGCCCTTCACCTTCGGCGGGCTGCTGCTCGGCTCCATGGTCTATTCGCTGCCGTTCGCGGTGCAGCCGCTGCAGGCCGCCTTCGAGGCCGTCGGCCGGCGTCCGCTGGAAGCGGCGGCCACCCTGCGCGCGGGGCCTACGGACACCTTCCTGCACGTGGTGCTACCCCTGGCGCGCGCGGGCATCGTGCAGGCCGCGGTGCTCACCTTCGCGCACACGGTGGGCGAGTTCGGCGTGGTGCTGATGATCGGCGGCAACATCCCCGGCAGGACACGCGTCGTCTCGACGCAGATCTACGGCCACGTGGAGGCGCTGCAGTTCGGCCAGGCCCACGCGCTGGCCGCGGCGATGGTGCTGTTCTCCTTCGTTGTGCTGCTGGCGCTGGGACTGCTCAATCGGCGCAGCACACGGGCGCTCGGATGAGCGAGATCGCGCTGCGCGTGCGCCTGCCCCGGCGCGAGTTCGTGCTCGACGCCGACCTGCGCCTGCCGGCCACCGGCATCACCGCCGTCTTCGGCCCCTCGGGTTCGGGCAAGACGACGCTGCTGCGCTGCATGGCCGGCCTCGAGCGCCCCGAGCAGGCGCGCATCGTCGTGGGCGACGCGACCTGGGAGGACAGCGAGCGCGGCCTGCGCCTGCCCACGCACCGACGGCCGCTGGGCTACGTGTTCCAGGAGGCGAGCCTGTTCGACCACCTGGACGTGGCGGGCAACCTGCGCTTCGGGCAGCGCCGCGCGGGCCCCGACGCGCCGCCGCTGGAACCGCTGCTGGAGCTGCTGGGCATCGCGCCGCTGCTGCACCGCAAGCCGTACCAGCTCTCCGGCGGCGAGCGCCAGCGGGTGGCGATCGCCCGCGCGCTGGCGACGAAGCCGCAGGTGCTGCTGCTGGACGAGCCTCTCGCCTCGCTGGACCTGGCGCGCCGGCGCGACATCCTGCCCTGGCTGGAGCGGCTGCGCGACGAGCTGCGCATTCCCATGCTGTACGTCACGCACTCGGGCGACGAGGTGGCGCGGCTGGCCGACCACCTCGTGCTGCTGGACCAGGGCCGGGTGCGCGCGGCCGGTCCGTTGGCCGAGACTCTGGCACGCGTCGACCTGCCCGCGGTGCCGGGCGAGGAGGCGGGCGCGCTGCTGCAGGGCGTGATCGCCGAGCGCGACGAACGCTGGCAGCTGGCGCAGGTGCGCTTCGAAGGCGGCGCCCTGTGGATCGCCGACGCGGGCCTGGCGCTGGGGCACCCGGCGCGGGTGCACGTGCTGGCGCGCGACGTCAGCATCGCCCTGGTGCCGCCCGAGGCGAGCAGCATCCAGAACGTGCTGGCCTGCACCGTGCGCGCGGTGGCACCGGGCAGCCATCCCTCGCAGGCGCTGGTGCAGCTGGCCTGCGGCCCGGCGCTGCTGCTGGCCCGCATCACCGCGCGCGCGGCCGACGCGCTGGAACTGGCGCCCGGGCGCGCCGTCTGGGCCCAGGTGAAGTCCGCCGCGCTGGTGGCCTGAACCGGTCCGGGTTTTGCGGTATGGTCGCGCCATGCCCGAGACCGCCCCCCGGCCCGCCGCGCCCCGCATCTACCTGCTGGCCGCCCATCCGGACTGGTCCGAGTCCCGCGTCAACCGGCGCATGTTCGAGGCGGCGAGCACCCTGACGCACGTGGCCGTGCGCGACCTGTACGCGAGCTATCCCGACTACGACATCGACGTCGCCGCCGAACAGGACGCCGCGCAGGCGGCCGACCTCATCGTGCTGCTGCACCCGATCCAGTGGTACGCCATGCCGTCGCTGATGAAGCTCTGGTGCGAGGAGGTGCTGGGCTACGGCTGGGCCTACGGCCCCGGCGGCACGGCGCTGCGGGGCAAGGACCTCTGGCTGGCCGCCAGCACCGGCGGCCCCGAGGCTTCCTACCATCCGCAGGGCTACAACCGCTACTTCTTCGACGCCTTCCTGCCGCCCTACGAGCAGACGGCCACCCTCTGCGGGATGCGCTTCCTGCCACCGCTGCTGCTGCACGGCGCGCGCCGCGCGAGCCCGGCCGGGATCGACGCGCACGTGCAGGTGTTCCGCGAACGCCTCGCCAGCTATCCCGGCTGGCCCGAGCTCGAGGAGCTGGGCACCTGCCCCGTGGTCGACGTCCCCGCCACCGACCGGCCCCTGGCCGACCCGCACGCGGGGACCTGAATGGAGCACGTGCCCGGTTGGCTCACCAGCAGCCTGATCTACCTGGGCGCCGCGGTGTTCGCCGTGCCGCTGTCGCGCGCCATCGGACTGGGCTCCATCCTGGGCTACCTCGCCGCCGGCATCGCGATCGGTCCCTGGGGCTTCGGCCTGGTATCCAACGTGGAGGACATCCTGCACTTCGCCGAGTTCGGCGTGGTGCTGATGCTGTTCCTGGTGGGCCTGGAGCTGGAGCCGCGGCGGCTGTGGAGCCTGCGCCGGCCGATCTTCGGCTGGGGCAGCGTGCAGGTGCTGGGCTGCGCGGCGCTGCTCGCCGCCGCTGGCCTGCTGGCCGGCGTGTCCTGGCGGGTGGCGCTGGTGGCCTCGCTGGGGCTGGCGCTGTCGTCCACCGCCATCGCCCTGCAGGTGATGGGCGAGCGGCACCTGCTGCCCACCAGCAGCGGCCAGGCGGGCTTCTCGATCCTGCTGTTCCAGGACGTGGCGGCCATCCCCATCCTGGCCCTGCTGCCGCTGCTGGCCGTGGGCGCGGCGCGCGACGCGAACGCCGGCGAGCCGGCCTGGCTGGCCGCGGCGCGCATCGTGGGCGTGATCGCCGCCATCGTGCTGGGCGGGCGGCTGGCGCTGCGGCCCGTCCTGCGCTGGATCGCGCGCAGCCGCACGCCGGAGATCTTCACCGCCGCGGCGCTGCTGCTGGTGGTGGCCATCGCGGCGCTGATGCAGCTGGTGGGCATGTCCATGGCCCTGGGCGCCTTCCTCGCCGGCGTGCTGCTGGCCGAGAGCGAATACCGGCGTGAGCTGGAGACCGACATCGAGCCCTTCAAGGGCCTGCTGCTGGGGCTGTTCTTTATCGCCGTGGGCATGAGCATCGACTTCGCCGCGCTGGCCCGCTCGCCGCTGGAGATGGCGGCGATCGTGCTGGCGCTGCTGGTGCTCAAGGCCGTGGTGGTCTGGTTCATCGCCCGGCCCATGGGCATCCCGCTGCAGGAGCGGCCGGTGTTCACGGTGCTGCTGGCCCAGGGCGGCGAGTTCGCCTTCGTCGTGTTCCAGGCCGCCGCCGGCGTGAATGTGCTGAGGCCGGAGACGGCCTCGCTGCTGATCGGCGCGGTGGCGGTGTCGATGCTGCTCGGGCCGCTGCTGCTGCTGGCCGTGGACCGGTGGGTCATGCCGCGGCTGGACCGCGCCGGCCGCAAGACCCTGCCCGAGATCAGCGAGCTGCAGGACGCGCCGGTGATCATCGCCGGCTTCGGCCGCTACGGGCAGATGGTGGGCCGCCTGCTCAATGCGCAGGGCATCCTCGCCACCGTGCTGGACCACGATGCCGACATGATCGAGGCCGCCCGCTCCTTCGGCTACAAGGTGTTCTACGGCGACGCCACGCGGCTGGACCTGCTGCGCACCGCCGGCGCGGAAACGGCCAAGGTGTTCGTGGTGGCGGTGGACGAGCGCGAGCAGTCGCTGCGCATCGTGGACCTGGTGCACGAGCACTTCCCGCACCTGGAGCTGGTGGCGCGCGCGCGCGACGTGCCGCACTGGAACGACCTGCGCGACCGCGGCGTGACCCGCGTGGACCGCGAGGTCTTCGAGTCCAGCCTGCTCACCGGCCGGCGCGTGCTGGAGCTGCTGGGTGTCGAGCCGCACGAGGCGCGCCGGCAGGCGATGCGCTTTCGCCGCCACAACTTCGAGCTGTTCGAGAAGATGTACCCGCACCACCGCGACCGCGCCAAGATGATCGCGGTGATCAAGGAAGGACGCCAGCAGCTGGAGGCGCAGATGGCGCGCGAACGCGCCGACGCGCAGGAGCGCCGCCGGCGCGGCGACGACCGCCTGCCCGGCTGGGACGCCGGCCGCGACGACTGAGGAGGAGCCCCATGCCCAGCCGCTGGCGCCGCGCCCTCGCTTTCGTCCTGATCGCGTTCGGCGGCGGCGTCGCCGTCGCCCAGCCAGTCGTGGTGGGCTCCAAGCGCTTCACCGAAAGCTACATCCTGGGCGAGGTGGTGCGCCAGACACTGGTCGCCGCGGGCGTTCCGGCCGTGCACCGCCAGGGGCTGGGCAACACCGCGGTGATGGAGCAGGCGCTGGCCACCGGCGGCATCGACGTCTATCCCGAGTACACCGGCACCATCGTGCGCGAGCTGCTGCACCGCGACGAGCCCGCGCCCTCGCTGGAGCAGATCAACGCCTGGCTGGCGCCGCGCGGTCTGAAGGCGGCGGTGCCGCTGGGCTTCAACAACAGCTATGCGCTGGCCATGCGCGAGGACGATGCGGCGCGCCTGGGCATCGCCACGATCTCGGACCTCGCGCGCAGCCGGGCCCCCCTGCGCTTCGGCCTGTCGCACGAGTTCCTCGCCCGTGCCGACGGCTGGAATGCGCTGAAGCGCGCCTATGCCCTGCCCTTCATGCCGGGCGCCGGCCTGGACCACGGCCTGGCCTACCAGGCGCTGGCCGCGAAGCAGGTCGACGTGGTCGATGCCTACACCACGGACGCGCAGATCGCC
This sequence comes from Burkholderiales bacterium, assembly GCA_028868995.1. Taxonomy (GTDB): domain Bacteria; phylum Pseudomonadota; class Gammaproteobacteria; order Burkholderiales; family Burkholderiaceae_C; genus Ramlibacter. The sequence goes on from JAGWTH010000023.1 coordinate 42,963, forward strand.
CGCTTGCACCTGCGCGTGCTGCGCGACGACCGCGCCTTCTTCCCGCGCTACGACGCCGTGCTGCTGATGCGCGCCAGCCTCGACGCGCGGCCGCTGCAGTCGCTGGCCGGCCGCATCGACGACGACGCGATGCGCGCGATGAACGGCCAGGCCGAGATCGACGGCCGCTCCTTCGAGCAGGTCGCGCACGACTTCCTGGCGCGTCCCCAGGCCGCGGCGAAGACGCCCGCCGCGGCGCCGGCCCCGGGCCAGGGCTTCCTCGACCGCCTGTTCGCGCCCGACCTGCCGCGCCTGGTGCGCGAGCACCTGGTGCTGGTGTTCGCCTCGGTCGCCATCGCCGTCGCGATCGGCCTGCCACTGGGCGTGCTCGCGTACCGGCGCCCGCGCCTCGCGGGCTGGCTGATGGGGGTGGTGGGCATGGTGCAGACCGTGCCCTCGCTGGCGCTGCTGGCCTTCCTGATCGCGCTGGTCGGCCGCATCGGCTTCCTGCCGGCGCTGCTGGCGCTGGCGGTCTACGGCCTGCTGCCCATCGTGCGCAACACGCACGCCGGCCTCGCGGCCGTGCCGGCAGGTCTGCGCCAGTCGGCGTTGGCGCTGGGCCTGCGCGAAGGCCAGGTGCTGCGCGGGATCGAGCTGCCGCTGGCCGCGCCGACGATCCTCGCGGGCATCAAGACCGCGGCCGTGTGGAACGTGGGCATGGCCACGGTGGCCACCTTCATCGGCGCCGGCGGCCTGGGCGAGCGCATCGTCGCCGGCCTGGCGGTCAACGACACCGCCACCATGCTGGCGGGCGCCGTGCCCGCCGCGCTGCTGGCGCTGCTCACGCAGTGGGTGTTCGACGCGCTGGAGTGGTGGTGGCGCCGCGGCCGGCCCGGGCTCGGGTCCCTGCCGCGGGACTGAAGCGCCTCACCAGCGCAGCAGCTTCGGCCCCAGGAGCGCGCCGGCGGCGACCGGGATCGCCATGCCCAGCACGTACCAGACGGCCAGGAAAGGCGGGCCGAATTCCGGGCAGTGCAGCGCATAGACCGCCGCGCCGGCGCCGCCCGCGAACGCGCCCGCGGCCGCGCCGGCCAGCACCGGCCGCGTCGGCGCCAGCGAGCGCAGCACCACGATGGCGGCGACGAACACCGGCAGCGCCATCGCGCTGATGCTGAAGGCGCAGGTGCGCCAGGTCTGGCCCCAGAGCAGTTCCGGCCGCGCCTCGGGCGCCGCCGTGGTCCAGGACACGATGCCCATCGCCCAGATCACCGCCACCGGCAGCACCATGCCCCACCAGGCGCCGCGCGCCGCCACCCCGGGGCGGCCCAGGCGCGCGACGGCCACGAAGCCTGCCGTGGCGATCGCCGCCGGCAGCAGCACCTTCAGCAAGGGCATGGGCAGGGCCAGGCTGGCCAGCAGGCCCGGGCGCAGGCCATAGCCGACGAGCATGAGCAGCACGGAGAACGGCAGCGCCGCGGCCAGGCCCCAGGCCAGGCGGTGCGCCGCCGCGTGCCGCGGCACGGGCTGCGCGTCGGCGGCCAGCAGCGCGATCAGGTCGTCGGTCTTCACGAGACAGCCCTCCCCAGCTTGGCGGCCAGGGCCTTGAGCCCGCGGTGGATGCCCACCTTGACCGCCGATTCGGACATGCCGGTGAGCTGCGCGGTCTCGGCGACCGAGCGGCCTTCCAGCTTCACGTGCACGATGGGCAGGCGGTGCCGGTCCGGCAGCGTCTGCAGCAAGCCTTCGAGGTCGCGCCGGGCGTCGCCGGCCTCCTCCTGCGACTGCGCGAACACGGGCAGCTCGTCGTCCAGCGGGTCGTGCAGCGCCTCGCGCGCGGCCTTGGACCGCAGCAGGTCGATCATCTTGTGGCGCGCGATCGCCTGCACCCAGGCCGTGAGCGGCTGGTCGGGCTGGTAGGTGTGGCGCTGGTTGTGCATGGCGAGCAGGCATTCCTGCACGAGGTCCTCCACTTCGTCGGGCCAGCCGAACAGCCGGCGCGCCAGGTAGGCGCGCAGGTGCGCGCCCAGGCGACGCAGGAAGGCGTGGTACGCCGCCGCGTCACCGGCCTGGCCGCGCACGAACAGTCCGTGCAGTTCCGACTCGACTTCGTTCGGGGCCATCTGTGCTGGAGTTGATTCGGAGGTGGCGCCCCGCCGGTTACAGCGGATGCGAAAAATATTTTCCGGGCGATTGTCGCGTGCCGCTGTAACCGGCGCCAGCGTCGGGGCGAACTAGGAGGCGACCGCGCACGGTGCGCTGTCATCCAACCACACCGCACACAGGAGAAAACCCATGACCACCCGCCGCATCGCCGTTTCCGCCATCGCCCTCGGGGCGCTCGCCGCCGGCGCCGCGCTCGCCCAGGCCGCCACCATGAACGAAGGCAAGCCCATGGCCGACGCCAAGCCCGCCGTCGAGAAGTGCTGGGGCGTGGCCAAGGCCGGCCAGAACGACTGCAAGGCCGGCGCCGGCACCACCTGCGCCGGCACGGCCAAGATGGACTACCAGGCCAACGCCTGGAAGAACGTGCCGGCCGGCACCTGCACCAGCATCAAGACGCCGCACGGCATGGGTTCGCTGAACCCCATGAAGTCCTGAGGCCGGCCATGGCCGACGCACCCGCCCTGGCGCCCGCCGCCGGCCTGGGCCTCAAGCCCGAACACTTCGGGGACGCCGTGCGCGCCCCCGAGGCGGGCCTGTGGTTCGAGGTCCATCCCGAGAACTACCTCGTGGCGGGCGGGCCGCGCCTGGCCTGGCTGGAGGCGGTGCGCGAGCGCCATGCGCTGTCGCTGCACGGCGTGTCGCTGTCGCTCGCGGGCACCGAGCCGCTGGACGGGGAGCACCTGCGGCGCTTCGCCGCGCTGGTGCGCCGCGTGCAGCCGGCGCGGGTGTCCGAGCACCTCGCCTGGTCGCGCTTCGGCGGCGGCTGGCTGCCCGACCTGCTGCCCTTCCCGCGCACGACCGAGGCGCTGCAGCGCATCGCGAGCCGCGTCGCCCACACGCAGGACGCGCTCGGATGCGCGATCGCCATCGAGAACCCCAGCCACTACCTGCCCCTGCCCGGCCACGAGTGGGACGAGATCGACTTCCTGCGCGAGCTCGTGCGCCGCACCGGCTGCACGCTGCTGCTGGACATCAACAACGTGCACGTGTCGGCACACAACCTGGGCTTCGACGCCGCCGCCTGGCTGGACCGCTTTCCCGCCGAGGCGGTGAGCGAGCTGCACCTGGCCGGCCACTCCAGCGATCCGGCGCTCGGTCCCGCGCTGCTGGTGGACTCGCACGACGCGCCCGTCGCGAGTCCCGTGTGGGACCTGTACCGGCGCTTCGTCGAACGCGCCGGGCCGCGGCCGACGCTGATCGAGCGGGACGGCAACGTGCCCTCCTTCACCGAGCTGATGCGCGAACGCGCGTTGGCGCAGGCCGTGCTGGACGACTGCGAGGTCCCCGCATGAACGGTTTCCACGAAGACTTCGCCGCAGCCCTGCTGGCCCCGCCCGGCGCGGACCCGGGTCCGCTGGCCGCGCTCGCGGGCCAGCCCGCCTTCGCCGTCTACCGCAACACCGTGGCCCAGGGCTGCGCCGATGCGCTGGCGGCGAACTTCCCCTCGGTGCTGCGGCTGGTCGGCGAGGACTGGTTCCGCGACGTGGCCGTGGCCTACACGCGCCGCCATCCCCCGCGCGATGCCCGCCTGCTCGCCTACGGCGACGAGGGCTTCGGCACCTTCCTGCAGGCGGTGCCCACGGCGGCTGGCCTGCCCTGGCTGGAAGGCGTCGCGCGGCTCGACACGCTGTGGCGAGCCGCGCATGTCGCGGCCGACGCGCCGGTGCTGCCGGCGGGCGCGCTGGCCGCGCTCGACGCGCAGGCACTGGCCGCCTGCCGGCTGGTGCCGCATCCGGCGACCCGCTGGGCCTGGTTCGACGGGCAGCCGGTGCCCGGGATCTGGATGCGCGAGCGCGAGCATCGGCTCCCCCAGGACGATCTCGCCTGGCGCAGCGAGGGGCTGCTGCTCGTGCGCCCCGAGGGCGAAGTCGCCTGTCAACCGCTGCCGCAGGCCGGCTGCGTGCTGCTCGATGCCTGCGCCGCCGGCCTGCCCCTGGGCATGGCGGCCGAACAGGCGCTTGCCCGTGATCCGCAAGCCGACCTCCCGCAGGCGCTGCGCCAGCTGCTGCAGGCGGGCGCCTTCTCTTCCCTTGCCAAGGACGAATGATGAACCCCGACCTCTCCTCGAACGCCGCCCTGCGCAACGCCGCGCACGGCACCGGCACCCCGGCAACGCTGGGCACGCGCTGGAACGCGCTGGCCCTGCGGCTCGAAAGCCTGGTGACCCACGACCTGCTGGCGCTCGGCGCGCGCCTGGCGATCGCCGCCATCTTCTTCCTGTCCGGGCGCACCAAGGTCGAGGGCCTCCTCACGCTGACGCCCGGCGCGATCGAGCTGTTCCGCAGCGAGTACCGGCTGCCGCTGGTGCCGCCGGAGATCGCGGCCCATGCCGCGGCCTATGCCGAGCACCTGTTCCCGCTGCTGCTGGTGCTGGGACTGGGCACGCGCTTTGCCGCGGCAGCACTGTTCGGGATGACGCTGGTGATCGAGGTGTTCGTGTATCCCGACGCCTGGCCCACGCACCTGTCCTGGGCCGCGCTGCAGCTGTACCTGGTGGGGCGCGGCGCCGGCCGCTGGTCGCTGGATCGGCGGCTGGGCCTGGCCTGAGGCGCCGCGCTCAGGCGCTCGCGCCGGTCGCCTGCCTCAGCACGCGGGCGACGCGGCGCGGACCGCCCTCGACCTGCTCCACCAGGCTCAACCGGCCGTAGCGGAAGGCGTCGAGCACGGCGATCATGTCGTCGCCCACCGACGGGTCCAGCCCGCGCAGCGTGACGAGGGGCAGCGCCTCGTGGTCCCGCACGGCGGCCAGGAAGGCCAGGATGTCGTGCCGGTGGCGCGGCTCGCGCTCCTCGGCGCGCCGCAGCAGCCGGTCGAAGGCGGCCAGCCCGGCCTCGGTGGCCCGGTGCGAGGCGATCTCCTCGCCGGTCATGCGGGCCCGCTCCAGCAGCGTGCCCTCGTGGTCGATGCGCAGGCGGTCGCCGCGACCGCACACGAGCTGCACGCGCTGGATCCGCTCCAGCTGGGCCTCGTGCCGGCGCTCCCGTTCCGTCTTTCCCATGGCGCGTCCCCTCGGACGCCGCCGCGGGCCGCGGCGGCATGCGCTGACTTTCTACTGCAGCGCGGCCGCGGCGTGAAGGGGGGCTTCCCGGCGCGGCGGCGCGGTGCTCAGACGACGTGTTCGGGCGCGAGCGCGCAGGCGGCACCGGTGGCCGCCACCTCGATCTGCAGGGTCGCGTGGTGGATGTCGAAGCCTTGCTCCAGCCGCTCGCTCGCCATGCGCAGGAAGGCGTCGCCGGGGTGGCCGCCCGGCATCACCAGGTGCGCGGTGAGCGCGTTCTCGGAGGTGCTCATCGCCCAGATGTGCAGGTCGTGCACCTCGGCGACTCCGGGCAGGCCGGCCAGCAGCCCCTGCACGCGAGCGGCGTCGATGCCGGCAGGCACGGCCTGCAGCGCCAGCCCCAGCGACTGCCGCAGCAGGCCCCAGGCGCTCCACAGGATCAGCGCCGACACGACCAGGGTCAGCGCCGGGTCCAGCCAGTTCCAGCCGGTGGCGAGCACGGCCGCGCCGGCGATGGCCACGGCGAGCGACACCGCCGCATCGGCCGCCATGTGCAGGTAGACGCCGCGCAGGTTCAGGTCCTTCTTGCCGCCCGCCATGAACATCCAGGCGGTGATGCCGTTGACCAGCACGCCGGCGAGTGCCACGGCGATCACCATGCCGCCGCGTACCGGCTCGGGAGCGGACAGCCTCAGAGCGGCCTCCCAGGCGAGGCCGCCAGTGACCACCAGCAAGGCGGCGGCGTTGAGCAGGGCCGCCAGGATGGAGCTGCCGCGCAGCCCGTAGGTGAAGCGCCCGCTGGGCGGCCGCCGCGCCAGGCCGGCGGCGCCCCAGGCCAGCAGCAGCGCCAGCACGTCGCCGAGGTTGTGGACCGCGTCGGCCATGAGGGCGAGGGAATGGGCCGCCGCGCCGAACAGCCATTCGGCCAGCACGAAACCCGTGTTCAGGATGCAGCCGACCGCGAACGCCTTGCCGAAGGAGGCCGGGGCGTGCACGTGCCCGTGGTGGTGCCCGTGATCGTGATCGTGATCGTGATCGTCGTGGTGGGGGTGGTCGTGGTGGGGGTGGTCGTGGTTTCCGGCCTTCATGCCCCGATTGGACACCATCCGCCGCGGCGCCGGCCCGTTACAGTCACGGCCCATGATCCCGCTCGGCGACGACATCCGGCCGCGGCGCACGCCGCTCGTGTGCCTGCTGCTGCTGGCCGCGATGGCGGCGACCTGGGTGCTGGTGCAGGGCGCCGGCCTCGATGACCGCGCCCTGGCCGCCAGCGTGTGCAACCTGGGCCTGGTGGCCGGCGACATCACGGGCCGGGCGCACATCGGCACGGCGGTGCCGATCGGCCCCGGCATGGCCTGCGTGGTGGACGGCGGCCCGCTGAACTGGATCACGCCGCTGACTTCCATGTTCCTGCACGGCAGCTGGATGCACCTGCTGGGCAACGCCCTCTTCTTCTGGGTGTTCGGCCGCAACGTCGAGGACGCGATGGGACGCTCGCGCTTCCTCGCCTTCTACCTGCTGTGCGGCCTGGCGGCAGCCGCCGGGCAGGTGGCCGCCGATCCGGCCTCGCCCGTGCCCATGGCGGGCGCCTCGGGGGCCATCTCCGGCGTGATGGGCGCCTACCTCGTGATGTATCCCGCGGCTCGCATCCGCATGCTGTTCATCTTCATCATCCTGTTCAAGGTGTTCGCCGTGCCGGCCTGGCTGGTGCTGCTGTACTGGTTCGGGATCCAGGTGCTGTCGGCCCTGCCGCAGCTGTCGGGAGCGCAGCAGGCCGTCGAATCGGGCGTGGCGGTCATGGCCCACATCGCCGGTTTCCTCGCCGGCATCGCGCTGGCGCGGCCCTTCGCTCGGGGCGCCCCCCGCGCGCGCCGCTGGCTGTAGCCTTCAGGATCGGGATTCTCCGGTCGTAGGCATCCTGCCGATGGCCACGGACTTCCAGCCAAGCATCCGGCGCGCTTGTCGTACGTCAAACCGATGCGGCTGCAAGCGCCGGGTAAGGCCGCCCGTACAGACTGCGCATGGAGCCTGCGACCCGGACAAGGAGCCGGATCGTTACAGAACGCAGAGCAAATAACCCCGCGTTGGACCGGGGAAAGCCTGTGTCCCGGCATTTCTCGCTTACACCACGGCACGTGGACGGAAAACAAGACCTCGCACCGGACCGTCAAGACGACCTGACTCTGTCGGGGTTCGTCGCATCGGCCGTGGTCGCGCTCGTCCTGGTCGGCGGCACCTACTGGATGTCGCTGAAGGAAACCCAGGCGCAGCACTGGATCAGCCACAGCCGCGAGCTGCTGGCGACCCTGGCGGCCACCCGCGCCGACGTCGTGGACATCCAGAACGGGCAGCGCGGATTCGTTGTCACCGGCAACGATTCGGAGTTGCAGCTCTACGACACGGCCCGCAAGGAGGTCGAGGACGACCTGCAGCGCCTGCGCGACCTGACCCTGGACAACCCGGCACAGCAGGCCCTGCTGCGGGAGCTGGAGGGCCACCTGGCCACCCGCCTGGCCATCGCCGCCACGACGATCGAGGCCCGCCGCGCGGGCGGGTTCGGCGCGGCCAAGGCGATCATGGACCGGGGCACCGGCCAGCAGGAGATGGCGAGCCTGCGCGAGCTGCTGCAACGCATGGAGAACGCAGAAGGCCGGCTGCTCGCGCAGCGCCTGGCCAGCCACGAGCGCTTCCTGAACGCGTTCTGGAGCGGCATGGCGGCCCTGCTGCTGGCGCTGCTGGCGGCCCTGGCCGTGCTGTACCAGCTGTTCCGGCGCAAGCGGCAGGCGGAGCGCCGGCTGTTCGAGGGCGAGCAGCAGTTCCACCTGATGACCGACAGCATCACGGAATACGCCATCCTGAGGCTGGACGCGGAAGGCTGCGTGCGCACCTGGAACCCGGGCTCGCGGCGCATCAAGGGGTACGAGGAGGCGGAGATCGTCGGCCAGCACTTCTCTCGCTTCTACACTCCCGAGGACCGGGCCGCAGGCCTGCCCCAGCGCGCCCTGGAAACGGCGCAGAAGGAGGGCCGCTTCAGCGACGAAGGCTGGCGGCTGCGCAAGGACGGCTCGCGCTTCTGGGCGGCGGTGGCCATCGCGCCGCTGCGCGACGCCCAGGGCCGCCTGCGGGGCTTCGCCAAGGTCACCCGCGACCTGAGCGAGCGCAAGGCTGCCGAGGAGGAGCTGCAGCGCCTGAACAGCCACCTGGAGTCGCTGGTGCAGGAGCGCACGAGCGAGCTGCAGGAGTCCAACCAGGCCCTGCGCGCCGCCCGTGACCGCCTCCAGGCCCTGTCGTCCCGCCTGATCACGGCGCAGGAGGAAGAGCGCCGCCACGTCGCGCGGGAGCTGCACGACGAGACCGGCCAGGCCCTCACCCTCATCCGCATGCAGCTGAGCGAACTGGCGAGCGCCGGCCCCGCCGACGCGCCCAGGGTGGGCGAATGCTTGCAGAGCGTGGACCGAGCCATCAGCCACATCCGCGGGCTGTCGCTGCGGCTGCGCCCGCCGATGCTGGACGACCTGGGACTCTCCGACGCCGTGGAATGGGTGGCCGGGCAGCAGGCCCGCGCGGCCGGCTGGGCCCTGCGCCTGGACGTGCAGGAACTCGACGAACGCCTGCCCGGCGACGTGGAGACCGCCTGCTTCCGCATCTGCCAAGAGGCCCTCACCAACGCCGCGCGCTATGCCCGCGCGACCGAGGTGGCCGTCTCGCTTCGGCGCGCCGGCGACGAGCTGGAGCTGGTGGTCGCCGACAACGGCGGCGGCTTCGACCTGGCGCGCTACCGCACGCCCGAGGAGCGGCGCAAGCACTTCGGCCTGGTGTCGATGTCCGAGCGCGCGGCCCTCGCCGGGGGCCGCCTGGAGATCGACACCGCGCCGGGCCGCGGCACCCGCGTGCACGCGGTGTTCGACTTGTCGCCGCGGCACGGCGACCAGCCGGCCAGCGCGCCCGGCGAGCTGTTCGCCTGAAAGCGCCTAGTTGTCGGTGCCGGCGTTCGGGAAGAACAGCTGCTCGCCGTTGATCTTGTAGCTGGCGATGGTCTGCTGGCCCGCCGGCGAGGTGACCCAGTCGATGAACTTCTGGGCCTCGGCCGACTTCACGTGCGGGTACTTCTGCGGGCTCACCAGCATCACGCCGTACTGGTTGAACAGTCGCTTGTCGCCTTCCACGAGGATCGTGAGGTCGCCGCGGTTCTTGAAATTCAGCCAGGTGCCGCGGTCGGTGACCACGTAGGCGTTGCTGGAAGAGGCGATGTTGAGCGCCGGCCCCATGCCGCAGCCGCACTCCTTGTAGCCCGCGCCGTAATGGTCGAGCCCGGCGATCTTCCAGAACCGCTTCACCGCGGCGTCGGTGCCGCTCTTGTCGCCGCGGGAGATGAAGGGAGCGTTGGTGGACGCGACCTTCTTCAGCGCCTCGACGATGTCGTGGCCCTTGACCCCCGCGGGGTCGGACTTGGGCCCGACCATCACGAAGTCGTTGTACATCACGGGATAGCGGCGCGGCGCATAGCCCTCGGCGATGTACTTCTCCTCGGCGGCGCGGTTGTGCACGAACAGCACGTCGGCGTCGCCGCGCTTGGCCATGTCGATCGCCTGGCCGGTGCCCACGGCGACCACCTTGACCCCGATGCCGGTGGCCTTGGTGAACGCGGGCAGCAGGGTGCCGAAGAGGCCGGACTGCTCGGTGGAGGTGGTGGAGGCCATCACCATGGTGGTCTGCTGGGCCCAGGCGCCGCCGGTGGCGGCCAGGGCGAAGGCGGCGGCGCAGAAGGCGCGCCGCAGAAGCTTGGTCTTGTTCATCCGAGTTCTCCTTTCACGAACAACTCGGCCTCGCGGGACGTCTGTCCCAGCGGGCCGTCGAAAAACGCGGCGACCGGCAGGTCGGCCAGCACGCGGCCTTCCTGCAGGTACACCACCCGGCTGGCCAGGCGCTTGACCTGGCCCAGGTTGTGGCTGGCGAACACCAGGGTGGTGCCGTCGGCGGCGAACTCCTCCATCAGCCGCTCGACCTCGCGCTTGGCATGCGGGTCGAGCGCGGAGGTGGGCTCGTCGAGCAGCAGCACGTGCGGCCGCAGCGCCCAGGCGCGCGCCAGGGCCAGCCGCTGCAGCTCGCCGCCGGACAGCGTGCGCGCGTTGCGCAGCGCGCGCGCGCCCAGCCCCACCCGCTCGAGGGCCGGCAGCGCCTCCTGCCTGGCCTGCCGCCAGGGCATGCCGCGCAGCCAGAGACCCAGGGCCACGTTGGCCTGCGCCGACAGGCGCAGCGCGAACGGCCGCTGGAACACCATGGCCTGGCGCAGGGTCCCGTCGCGCAGGACCGAACCGGCGCTGGGGCGCAGCAGCCCGTGCAGCACGCGCAGCAGCGTGCTCTTGCCGCTGCCGTTGGCGCCGATCAGGGCCAGGCGCTCGCCGGGGGCGATGCGCAGGTCCACCGCGCGCAGGGCCTGCACAGCGCCGTAGCGCAGGTCGACGCCCTTCAACTGCACCCAGGCGGCCATCAGGTGGCCCCGGCGAGCACCATGCCCTCGGCACGGGCCCCGCGCCAGCGCGAAAGGAGGGAGATGGCGGCGTTGAGGACCAGCACCACGGACAGCAGCACGAAGCCGAGGGCGAGCGCCATGGGCAGGTCCCCCTTCTCGGTCTCCAGCGCGATGGCGGTGGTCATCACGCGGGTGTAGCCGTCGATGTTGCCGCCGACGATCATCACCGCGCCCACCTCGGAGATGGCCCGCCCGAAGCTGGCCAGCACCACGGTCAGCAGGGCGAAGCGCTCGTCCCAGGCCAGCAGCAGGCTGCGCAGCAGGCCCCGCGCGCCCAGCGAGGCGAGCTGCTCGCCGTTGGCGCGCTCGGCGTCCTCGACCACCTGGCGGGTCAGCGCGGTGGCCACCGGCAGCACCAGCAGCGACTGCGCGAGCACCATGGCCTTGAACGAGAACAGCCAGCCCAGGAAGCCCAGCGGCCCATTGCGGGTCAGCAGCAGGTAGACCGCCAGGCCGACCACCACCGAAGGGACGGCCAGGAAGGTGTTCAGCACGGTCAGCAGGGCGTCGCGGCCGGCGAACCGCGCCACGGCCAGCCAGGCGCCCACCGCGATGCCCAGAACGCAGGCGATGGCGCAGGACAGGCTGCTCACGGCGAGCGAGCGACCGACGATGGAAAGCATCAGCGGATCGGCGGCGGCGATCAGGTGCGCCGCCTGCGCGAGGCTTTCCTCGAACGTGTTCATGGGGCCGTGATGCTAAGGCCTGCGAATACCCCTGCGGCACCGGGCTTGCGAGTTATGAATTCGCCTGCATAGGGCCAGGACGGCCGTGCTTCATACTTCCGGCATGCGCCACGTGGAACTCTCGTACGACTTCGGAGCGCGCCGGCAGGACGGCTGGGTCCGCAATGCGCTCATGGACCTGCTGCATGCGGTGCAGGAACAGGGTTCCATCTCGGCCGCGGCCCGGCAGGTGGGCCTGTCCTACCGCCATGTGTGGGGCGAGCTGCGGCGCTGGGAGGCGCAGCTGGGCCACCCGCTGCTGGTCTGGGAGAAGGGCCAGCGCGCCCGCCTCGCGCCCTTCGGCGAGAAGCTGCTGTGGGCGGAGCGCCAGGCGCAGGCGCGCCTCGCCCCGCAGATCGAGGCCCTGCACGCCGAACTGGAGCGCGCCTTCGCGATCGCCTTCGACGACGGGGCGCAGGTACTCACGCTGTTCGCGAGCCACGACGACGGCCTGTCGCTGCTGCGCGGTGTCGCTGCGCAGCAGGCGAGCCTGCACCTGGACATCCGCTTCCTGGGCAGCGTCGACGCGATCGCGGCACTCAACGCCGGCCGCTGCACGCTGGCGGGCTTCCACAGCTCGCAGCAGCCCGGACTGGGCAGCCTCACCCAGCGCACCTACCAGCCGCTGCTGCAGACCGGCCGCCACAAGCTGATCGGCTTCGCCGAGCGCAGCCAGGGCCTGATGGTGGCGCCGGGCAACCCGCTGCGCCTGCACGCCATGGGCGACCTGGTGCGCTGGCGCGCGCGCTTCGTCAACCGGCCGGCCGGCAGCGGCACGCGCCTGCTGTGCGACGAACTGCTCGCGCGCGACGGCATCGCCGGCGCCGACCTCGCCGGCTACGCGCGCGAGGAGCCGGCGCACGCCGCGGTGGCGCAGGCCGTCGCCTCGGGCAGCGCCGACGCGGGGCTCGGGATCGCGGCGGCGGCCCGCGCGCGCGGGCTGGACTTCGTGCCGCTGCTGCAGGAACGCTACTACCTCGTGTGCCTCAAGGAAGCCCTGGACACGCCCCCTGTCGCGACGCTGCGCCGCCTGCTGCAAGGCGCCGCCTGGCAGCAGCAGCTGGCCGCCCTGCCCGGCTACACGCCCTGGCACAGCGGCGAGGTGCTGAGCCTGAAGGCGCAGCTGCCCTGGTGGGACCTGCCGCCGAAGAAGGCGAGACGCCCGGCGCAGCCCCGCGGGTGATTTGCGATCGTCAGATCGCGCAGGTGCGGAAGCCCACGAAGCCCTCGTCGTGCTCGGGCTGGGCCCAGGCCCGCGCGCGCGGATGGCGCATGCGCGCGCGCGTCGCGAACGAGGCGCCGCGCAGGACCCGGGCGCGGCCGAACTCCGGCTGCGCGTCCAGCTCCGCCGGCGCCGTCCAGGCTTCGGGGCGGAAGCCGGCGAAAGGCCGCAGCGTCCCCGCGGTCCACTCGCGCACCTCGCCCCAGCGGAAGCCCCGCCGCCCCGCCTGCAAGGCCGCGATCTCCCACTCGGCCTCGGTCGGCAGGCGGCGGCCCGCCCAGCGCGCGAAGGCATCGGCTTCCCACCAGCTCGCGTGCATCACGGCCTGGCTGGCTCCCATGCGGGTGGGCCGGCCGAACACCGCCTGCATCACGGCGCCGCTGGCCACGCCGATCTGCTCCACGTGGCGCGGCCCGCGGCGGCCCTCGCGCGCGGCCTCCCGCTGCAGCCAGGCCCAGCCCTCGGGCCGCCACAGGGCCTCGCGGTCGTAGCCGCCATCGGCGATGAACTCCACGTACTGCGCCCAGGTGACCGGCTGCGCGTCGATCTCGAACTCCGGCACCGCCACCGGCTCGTGCCCGCGTTCGATGTCCAGGGCGAAGCCGGTGTCCTCGGCCCAGCCGAGCGTCCAGCGCGTGGCCGGCAGCAGCAGCGCGGGGCGGGTGGCCGCGCCGGCCGGCAGCTCGATCGCGAGCGGCACGCCCAGGGTCTGCGCGAGGGTGACCAGGTCTTCGCCACGCCAGTCCTCGTGGAACAGCGCCATGCGGAAGAAGTACAGCCCCTGGTCCGTGTCCGGGGCCTGCTCCAGCAGCTCCAGCGTGGTCTCGAGCGTGTCCAGCAGCCAGGCCCGGATGCCGGCCGCATCGGGCAGCGGCAGGGCCCACCGGTCCGCGCGCGCCACCAGGCGCGGGTCGAACCAGCCGTCGGCCTGCGGCTCCACCGAGGCCAGGCGCACGCCGTCGGCCGGGCACAGGGGGCCCAGTGCGCGCTGCGGGTTGCGGGCGATCCAGTATTCCGCGAGCCAGGCCACGTGGCCCACCACCCATAGCGGCGGCAAGGCCCCGGGCGGTGCGGACTGCGGCGGCTGCCGGCCCGGCGCCGGTTCGAAGGCGGCCAGCAGCTGCAGGGTGTGGTTGCGCGCCTCCATGAGGGCCAGCGAGAGCGCCTCGCGGCTGGCGCGGCGCATGTCGGGACGGTCGATGGTCACGGGCATGAAACGGGGATGCACGGGGAAGTCCACCCGGTACAAACACCAATGCCCGGGCGCGCCCAGCGTCACGATGCTGTCAGGTTGGCTGTAAGCACGTTCCTAGAATTTCCTTACTACTCTACCTGACAATCGGGGGTCGTCCAGCCTCCGACGGAGACAGCATGCGCGGTTTACTCAAGCTATCGGGCGCGATCGACTGGCTGAACGCCCAGGTCGGCAAGTGGGTCCTCTGGCTCATTCTCGCCTCCACCGCGATCAGCGGCATCAACGCCGTGGTCCGGAAGATCTTCAACACCAGCTCCAACGCCTACCTCGAGGTGCAGTGGTACCTGTTCGCGGCGTCGTTCATGCTCGCGGCCGGCTACACGCTGCTCAATGGCGAGCACGTGCGCATCGACGTGGTTGCCGGCCGCCTGTCCAAGCGCGCGCAGATCTGGATCGACATCGTCGGCTTCGCCTTCTTCCTCACTCCCATGTGCCTGGCGGTGCTGTACTTCGGCATCCCGTTCTTCCTGCAGGGCTTCCGCTCGGGCGAGATGTCCTCCAACGCCGGCGGCCTGATCCGCTGGCCGGTGTACCTGATGATGCCGCTGGGCTTCTTCCTGCTGCAGCTGCAGGGGCTGTCGGAGCTGATCAAGCGCATCGCCTTCCTGCGCGGGCTGATCCCGGATCCCACCGCCAAGCACGAAGGCAAGTCGGCCGAGGAGGAGCTGGCCGAGGAGATCCGCCGCCTCGCGGAACAAGAGAACAAGGCCTGAAGGCGCGGGGACAAGCAAAATGATCCAGTTCATCTCGAACAACCTGGCCCCGATCATGTTCGCGGGCCTGATCCTCTTCATGCTGGTCGGCTTCCCGGTGGCCTTCAGCCTGGGGGCCTGCGGCCTGTTCTTCGGCTTCGTCGGCATCCAGCTGGGCGTGCTGCCCGAGGAGCTGCTGCAGGCGCTGCCGCTGCGGATCTTCGGCATCATGCAGAACGACACGCTGCTGGCGATCCCGTTCTTCACGCTCATGGGCCTGATCCTGGAACGCAGCGGCATGGCGGAGGACCTGCTGGACACCATCGGCCAGCTGTTCGGCCCGGTGCGCGGCGGTCTCGCCTTCGCCGTGATCTTCGTGGGCGCGCTGCTGGCCGCCACCACCGGCGTGGTGGCCGCCTCGGTGATCTCGATGGGCCTGATCTCGCTGCCCATCATGCTGCGCTACGGCTACGACCGGCGCGTCGCCTCGGGCGTGATCGCCGCCTCCGGCACGCTGGCGCAGATCATCCCGCCCTCGCTGGTGCTGATCGTCATGGCCGACCAACTCGGTCGTTCGGTCGGCGACATGTACAAGGGCGCATTCATTCCCGGCTTCGTGCTGACGCTGATCTATGCGGGCTACGTGGCTCTGGTGTCGATCTTCAAGCCGGAAGCGGCCCCGGCGCTGCCGCTCGAAGCGCGCACGATTCCGGAAGAACCCGCGCACGCAGGCCGGCAGAGCATCGTCACCGGCCTCGGCCTCGTCATCTTCGGCGTGGTGCTGTTCTATTTCCTGATCTGGGTCGTCAGCGAAATCCTGCAACTCGCCGGCGCGATCGCCGGCGAGCTGCCGACGAACCTGCACTGGGCGGCCTCGGTCGTCCTGTCGCCGATCGCCTTCGGCTACCGGCTGTTGGGCAGCGCGCGCCTGGCGACCGGCCGGTCGCCGCGCATGAACACGCTGGGCGTGATGGGCACGGGCGCCGCGATCGGCTACGGCTTCTTCGAACTCTACACCCGTCTCGACCCGAAGATGCCGTCCGACAACGGCGCGATCTGGGCGGCATTCTCGGCGATCATCATTCTCTACGTCGCGGCGCTGATCAACCGCGCCGGCAAACTCGGCGTGCTCGCCAACATCACCCAGCAGGTCATCATCGTGCTGGTGCCGCCGCTGGCGCTGATCTTCCTGGTGCTCGGCACGATCTTCGTCGGCATCGCCACGCCGACCGAAGGCGGCGCGATGGGCGCCACCGGCGCGCTGATCCTCGCGCTGGCCAAGCGGCGGCTGTCGCTCGGCCTGCTCAAGCAAGCGATGGACACGACGGCGAAGCTCTCGTCCTTCGTCGTGTTCATCCTGCTCGGCGCGCGCGTGTTCTCGCTGACCTTCTATGGCGTCAACGGCCATACCTGGGTCGAGCACATGCTCACCTCGCTGCCGGGCGGGCAGATCGGCTTCCTCATCGTCGTCAACCTGTTCGTCTTCGTCCTGGCCTTCTTCCTCGACTTCTTCGAACTGGCCTTCATCATCGTGCCGCTGCTCGGACCCGCGGCGGAAAAGCTCGGCATCGACCTCATCTGGTTCGGCGTCATTCTCGGCGTGAACATGCAGACGAGCTTCATGCATCCGCCCTTCGGCTTCGCGCTGTTCTACCTACGCTCGGTGGCGCCGATCTCGGAGTTCATCGACCGCGTGACGGGCAAGAAGACCGCGCCGGTCACGACGGGCCAGATCTACATGGGCGCCATTCCCTTCGTGATCATCCAGCTCATCATGGTGGCGCTGGTGGTGCTGATCCCGTCGATGGTGATGGTCTACAAATCCGGCGGCGTGCATCTAGACCAGAAGCAGATCGACCAGCAGTTCCAGCAGATCGCGCCGGCGCCGGGCGGCGACGAGCCGCCGCCTCTGAAGTTCTGAGGCCGCCGCGCAATCGCGCAAATGAAAAGGCCCGGACTTTCGTCCGGGCCTTGGTATTTTCGGGGCTCGATCAGCCCTTGGCGCGCTGGCGCACCATGAAATTGTCGTAGCCGTATTCGGCGACCTGCCACCACAGATATTCGTCGTTGCGGAAGGCCATGTAGGAATCGTGGATCTTCTTGAACTTCTCGTTCTTGGCGGAGAGTTCCGCATAGAGTTCGTTGGAGGCCTTGTAGGCGGCTTCCAGGATCTCCGGCGAGAAGGGACGCAGCTTGGTGCCGCTGGCGACGAGGCGCTTGAGGGCCGCCGGGTTCACCGCGTCGTACTTCGCCTGGATCGAGACGTTCGACATGG
>JAGWTH010000081.1 GCA_028868995.1 Burkholderiales bacterium
GCTCACAACTGGCTTGTTCCTGCGGGTGCAGGAGGAAGAAGACCGCTCGCGACGACGGCGCGAGCGGGAAGCCTCATTCCATGCGGCTCAGCCGGGCCTGTTCACTTGACGAAATTATTCCGGACACCAGTGCGCGGAGGCGGGGATCCAAGGCTTTCAAGGACTGCGCGCGCAGCGCGCAGCTTCAACGCCTTGGATTCCCGCCTCCGCGGGAATGACGGGGGCCTCGGCGGGAATGACGGGGGCCTCGGCGGGGATGACGGGGGCCTCCGCGGGAATGACGGGGGCCTCCGCGGGAATGACGGGGGCCTCCGCGGGAATGACGGGGGGCCCTGCGCGGGAACGACGGGAGGAGCCCCGGTGCGGGATTGACGCTTTACTTCGGCGCCCGGATCGCGCTCTTCGGGCGGAACGCCTTGCAGACCTCTTCGTTCGTCTCGAGGTAGGGGCCGCCGATCAGGTCCACGCAATAGGGCACCGCGGCGAAGATGCCGGGGACCACCTGCCGGCCGTCCTCCTTCAGGCCTTCCAGCGTCTCCTGGATGGACTTGGGCTGGCCCGGCAGGTTCATGATCAGGCTCTTGCCGCGGATCACCGCGACCTGGCGCGACAGGATGGCCGTGGGCACGAAGCGCAGGCTGATCTGGCGCATCTGCTCGCCGAAGCCGGGCATTTCCTTGTCGGCCACGGCCAGCGTCGCCTCGGGCGTGACGTCGCGCGGCGCCGGGCCGGTGCCGCCGGTGGTGAGCACCAGCGCGCAGCCGGCGTCCGCCAGTTCGACCAGGGTGGCGCTGATGCGCTCCTTCTCGTCGGGGATCAGCCGTTCCTGGAAGGTGAGCGGGTTCTTCAGGGCCCGGGTGAGCCACTCCTTCAGCGCGGGCAGGCCCTTGTCCTCGTAGACGCCGCTGGAGGCGCGGTCGCTGATGGAAACGATGCCGATGGTGACGGGGTCGTGGTCAGCCATGTTCTTGCTGCTCCAGGTGGTTGCGCACGATCTGGAAGATCTCGCGGTAGGCGCGGCCGCGGCGCGGGGCCAGGCCCTTGGAAACTTCGTCCTGCGTGGGGGCGCCGTCCTTGCGGGCCTGGCGGATCAGGGCGCGCAGCTGCTGCACGTCGGTGCCGGGATGGGCCTGCAGCCAGTCCTGCAGCGCGTCGTCCCTGGCGACCAGGTCGTCGCGCCACTTTTCCGCGGCATGCAGGGCCAGGGTCTGCTGGGCGGAGCCGCTGCGCTGTTCTTCCAGCGCATCGCGCACCGCCTGCAGGGTCCCGGGTTCCAGGTGGCGCATCAGCTTGCCCACGTACTGCGACTGGCGCCGGCGGCCCTCGAAGTTGGTGATGCGCTGGAGCTCGTCCAGCGCGCCGGTCAGCGCGTCGGGCAGCGCCAGGCGCTCGTACAGGTCCGCGCGCAGGGTGAGCAGGGCCTCGCCCAGCTTCTGCAGCTCGGCGCTTTCCTTCTTCAGTTCCGTCCGGCTCGGCTCGCCGCCGGTCTGTTCGGCGCGCAGCTCGAGGTCGAGCTCGCTGCCTTCGGCGACGAAGTGGCCTTTGACGTAATAGCCTTTTTTGGGTTTGCGGGACATGGGGAAAAGGGGCGGCGCGGCGCGGGTGCGCGGCCATGCGCAAGTATCATAGCCCGCCATGAACAAGACCCCCGCGCAAGACGCATCCGGCTTCGCCTACACCCGCGCCGAGTTCGAGGACCTGGTGGATGCCGCCCTGGCGCACGCCCGCAAGCTGGGCGCCACCGACGCCGGCGCGGAGGCCTCGGAAGGCTGCGGCCTCAGCGTGTCGGTGCGCAAGGGCGAGCTGGAGACGGTGGAGCGCAACCGTGACAAGTCGCTGGGCGTCACCGTCTACGTGGGCAGCCAGCGCGGCAACGCCAGCACCTCCGACTTCTCCCGCGCCGCCCTCGAGCGCACGGTGCAGGCAGCCTACGACATCGCCCGCTTCACGGCGCAGGACCCGGTGGCGGGCCTGCCCGACCTGGACGACGTGGCGCCGCAGGCCGGGCACCGCGACCTGGACCTGTTCCATCCCTGGGCCGTCACCAGCGAACAGGCGGCCGAACTGGCCCTGCGCTGCGAGCGGGCGGCCTTCGCCACCGACCGGCGCATCACCAACAGCGAGGGCGCCGGCGTGTCGGCGCAGCAGAGCCACTTCTTCAGCGCCCACACGCACGGCTTCCGCGGCGGCTATGCCAGCTCGCGGCATTCGATCTCCGTGGCGCCGATCGCCGGGCGCGGCGACGGCATGCAGCGCGACGCCTGGTACAGCTCCATGCGCTCGGCCGACGAACTCGCCTCGCCCGAGGCGGTGGGCCGCTACGCGGCGGAGCGGGCGCTGTCGCGCCTGAAGTCGCGCAAGATCGCCACCCGCGAATGCCCGGTGCTGTTCGAGTCGCCCCTGGCCGCCGGCCTGCTGGGCGCCTACGTGCAGGCCACCAGCGGCGGCTCGCTGTACCGCAAGAGCAGCTTCCTGGTCGACTCGCTGGGCAAGCCCGTGTTTGCCGACCACATCGACGTGGAGGAGGACCCGTTCGTGCTGCGCGGCAAGGGCAGCGCGCCCTTCGACGAGGAGGGCGTGCGCACGAAGAAACGCAAGGTGGTGGACGGCGGCCGGGTGGAGGGCTACTTCCTGAGCAGCTACTCGGCGCGCAAGCTGGGCATGAAGACCACCGGCAACGCCGGCGGCTCGCACAACCTCACGCTGACCTCGCGCCGCACCCGGCCCGGCGACGACCTGCCGGCGATGCTGCGCAAGCTGGGCACGGGCCTGTTCGTCATCGAGCTGATGGGGCAGGGCGTGAACTACGTGACCGGCGACTACTCGCGCGGCGCCAGCGGCTTCTGGGTGGAGAACGGCGAGATCGCCTTCCCGGTGCAGGAGATCACCATCGCCGGCAACCTGAAGACGATGTTCCAGGGCATCGAGGCGGTGGGCGCCGACGTCTACAACTACGGCGCCAAGACCGTCGGCTCGATCCTGGTGAACCGGATGAAGGTGGCGGGGAGCTGACCCTCCGTCATCCCCGCGAAGCCACACCTCTCGTCATCCCCGCGCAGGCGCACTGGTGTCCGGAATAATTTCGTCAAGTGAACAGGCCCGGCTGAGCCGCATGGAATGAGGCTTCCCGCTCGCGCCGTCGTCGCGAGCGGTCTTCTTCCTCCTGCACCC
>JAGWTH010000057.1 GCA_028868995.1 Burkholderiales bacterium
CTTGCACGCGATCTCGCATACAGCGATTTCGAATCCCACCCCGGGCAGCAGCCGCTTTCCTGTTGCGCGCCAACTACTTAGCACGCTGGCCCGGATTCATTCCGGACACCAGTGCGCCTGCGCGGGAATGACGGGGGAGGCGCGGGACTGACCGGGAAGGCGCGGCCGGGGCGGCTCACATCCGCAGGCGCCCCGCATACCCGGTCATCTCCAGGTAGCCCCAGCCCACACGCTTGCCGTCGGCATCCAGCAGCTCCGACAGTCCCTCCCAGTAGATCGCTCCCGTGGATCTTCGGCTGTCCAGCTCCTGGTCGTCGATGACCGCGCGGACCGTGAAGAGGCCCGCCGGCGTGCGCAGGCCCCATTCCACCGGGTAGCTCGCCCCCGACAGCGGGCTGGTCCAGCGCCGCCGCGGCTCGAACTGCATCTCGCCGCGGGCGGCCACGTGGAGGTTCCCGCCGGCGCCGCGGAACGAGCCGCCGTCCCAGAAGGTGCTGCCGTCGCCGCGCCGGATGCGGAAGGCCATCAGGGCGCTGCCGTCGTCGAGGTTCATGCCGATCCAGTCCCAGCCGGCGGCCTCGGGCGCGAGGTACTCGTCGCTCCACTCGTGGTCCAGCCAGGCGCGGCCCGCCACCTGGAAGGCGCGGCCGCGCAGTGCCAGCATGCCGCCCACCGCGAGCTGCGGCAGGCTGTAGTAGTGGCTGGCCTCGCGCTCCAGCGGCCCCTTGCGGGAGAGGCCGTCGCGGCCCTGCAGCAGCACCGGCTGAGTGGGTTGGCAGCGCAGGTCCAGCACGAAGTCACCGGCCGGCACGCGCGCATGCCAGGTCCCGTCCTCGCGCCGCAGCGACCAGTCACGCAGCACCAGGCGGGCGTCGTCGACCGCGGCCTCGGCGACGCCGAAGCCCTCGCGGGCGATGCGCTGGTCGTGCCACAGCTTCGCCCCCTGGACGTCGGTGACGGCGGCGTGCGCGAACAGGAGTTGCCTGGCGGCGAAGCGCGAGCGCATGTCCTGCGTCGCTGCCACGCGCGAGCGGAAGAAGGTGACCTGGAAGCCGAAGCGGCGCTCCCCCGCTTCGGCATGGCCGGTGACGTACCACCATTCGGTGCGCTGCGCCGGATGGGCGCCGTGGTCGGCCGGGAATTGCATCCCCTGCGGCGGCAAGGCCAGTGCCGGACGGGCGAGCGCCAGCGCGGGCAGGGCGGCCAGCAGCGGGCGGCGGCGCATCACCAGTCCTCCTTCACCGCCAGCACCGCGTCGCGGCCGGCCGCCGCGCGCCCGGCGACCCAGGCGGTGACGGTGCCCGCGGCGACGACGGCGAGGCAAAGTGCCGCGAGGCGCGCCCAGGGCAGCAGCAGGTCCATGGTCCAGTGGAAGCTCTGCGGGTTGACGACGTACACCAGCACCGCCGCGACGCCCAGGCCCAGGGCCAGCCCGGCGAGCGCCCCGATCACGGTCCAGGCCGCGCCCTCGCCGGCCACCACCGCCAGGATCTGCCGGCGCGTGAGGCCCAGGTGCGCGAGCAGCCCGAACTCCTTGCGCCGCGCCAGCACCTGCGCGCTGAAGCTCGCCGCCACGCCGAACAGCCCGATGGCGATCGCCACCGCCTGCAGCCAGTAGGTGACGGCGAAGCTGCGGTCGAAGATGCGCAGCGACACCGCGCGCACCTCGGAGGCGGAGGCGATGTCGACCAGGTCGGGCCGGCCCGCCTCGCGCCCGACCAGCGCCCGCACGCGCGCCTGCACGTCGGACGGCGAGGCGCCCGGCGCCAGCCACAGCTGCGCTTCGTTGACGCGGGTGTCGCCGGTCACGCGCAGGTAGTCGGCCTGGTCCAGGAGCACGGCGCCGGTCTGGCGCACGTAGTCGCGCCACACCCCGGCCACCACGAAGGGGCCGGCGCCCAGCGCGGATTCGAGCACGGGCAGGCGCTGGCCGCGGCGCGCGCCGTACAGGTCCACCATGGCTTCGCTCACGTAGACGGGGATCGCGCCGGCGGGCACGGCCACCGTGTCGCCCACCAGGGGCACGCCGCGATGCGGGTCGCCGATGGCGCGCGCGAGCAGGGCCGCGGGCGGGCGGGCCGGGTCCAGCAGCAGCAGGCGCACGCGCTGCGTGGCGATGCGGGCCACACCCGGCAGTTGCGCCAGCGCCTGCACCAGCTTCGGTTCGAGGAAGGCGGTGTCGCCGGCGGCGGCCGTATTGCCGGTGCGCAGGTACAGGTCGGCGGGCAGAAGCACGTCCAGCCAGTCGGCCACCGACTGGCGGAAGCTGGCCACCATCACGGTGAGGGCGACGGCGAGGCTGAGCGCGGCGACCACGCCGCTCACCGCGACCGCGGCGCTCTCGCGCACGCGCCGCGCGCGCTCCACCGCCAGCAGCGGCAGCAGGCGGTGCGCCACCCGCGGCGCGATGCGGTCGTACAGCGCCCCCACGGCGGCGGGCAGCACCGAGATCCCGCCCACGAGCAGCAGGGCGACCGAAACGTAGGCTGCCAGCGGAATGCCGGCCACGGGCGGCAGCAGCGCGAGCGCGAGCGCCAGCAGCAGCAGGGCCGCGCCCAGGCGGTGCCGGCGCGAGCGCGGCAGGCCCGTGCCCAGGCCCTTGAGCGTCTGCGCCAGCGGCAGGCGCGCCGCCTGCTGCGCGGGCAGCCAGCCGCCCACCATGGCCGCCAGCACGCCCAGGGCGCCGTAGCCCGCGGCGGCCCAGCCGTTCCATTCCAGGCGCGGCCGCACGCCGGGGAAGTAGCCGCCGCCCAGGTCGCCGCCCAGCAGGGCGAGCGCCAGCGCCGCGAGCGCCGAGCCCAGCGCGATGCCCAGCACGCTGCCGACCGTGCCCAGCAACGCCGACTCGGCCAGCACCAGGCGCAGGCGCTGGCGCGCGGTGAGTCCCAGCACGCCCAGCAGCGCGAACTGCTGGCCGCGGCGCGCGACGCTCAGTGCCAGCACCGAGAACACCAGGAAGGCGCCGGTGAACAGCGCCACCAGCGCCAGCACGGTGAGGTTGACGCGGTAGGCACGCGAGAGCTGGTTCACCCGCCGGCCGGCGTCGCCGGGCTCGCCCGCGCGGACCTGCGCGGGCAGCTGCATGCGCGCGAGCCACGCGGCATGCGCCACGCCGGGCCGCAGCCGCACGTCGATGCGCGAGAGCCGGCCCACTCGCCCGAACAGGTCCTGCGCCGCCGCGATGTCCATCAGCACCAGCGGGCCGCCGCCGGCGGCGGTGGTGCCCGCGACCCGCACCGCGCGCAGCGCGAGGCCGGCCTGCAGCTGCACGCGATCGGCCGGCAGCACGCGCTGCGCGGCGGGATTGAGGAACACCGTGGCCGGCGACAGCACGGCCAGCCGGTCGGCGCCGGCCGCCGGCGCCGGCAGCAGGTCGGGCGCGACGCCGCCCACCACCAGCGCGTCGACGCCCAGCACCCGCACCGGGGTGCGGCTGCCGTCGCGTGCCAGGGCGAAGGTCTGCAATTCGAGCACCGGGCTGGCCGTGGCCACGTCCGCATCGGTGGCGATGCGCCCATAGAGCGCCTCGTCCATCGTGCCCTGGGCGGCGCGCAGCTCCAGGTCCGGCTGGCCGCCGGCGGAGCGGGCGGCGCTGGCGAATTCGTCCAGCGCCGAGCCGTTGATCAGGTGCACCGAGAAGGCCAGCGCCACGCCCAGCATGACCGCCAGCACCGCGGTGGCGCTGCGCCAGGCGTGGTGGCGCACCTCCTGCCAGGAGTAGGTCGCGAGCAGGGCGAGCATGCGGGCATTGTGCCCGCGGCCCGGCGCCGGCTTCCGGGCGCCACTAGAATCCCGGAAGCCTCCGGGCCGGGTGCGTCGCGCGCCGCGTCCCCGGGCCCATCCAGACCAGGAACCCATGGACCATCCCCTCGCCCCCCGCGGACTGCAGCGCCGCACCTGCCTGGCCGCCGCCGCGGCCACCCTCGTCCTGGCCGCCTGCGGCAAGCAGGAGGCGAGCACGCCGACCCAGGCCGCCGCCAAGAACGTCGTCCCGGTGTCGCTGGAGAAGATCGCGGCCGAGGCCAAGGGCTTCAACGTCGGCTCCGAGATGAGCGTGCGCGTGGTCTACGTGTTCTTCGACGCGCAGTGCCCGCACTGCGCCGCGCTGTGGGAGGCGGCCAAGCCGCTGAAGCCGCAGGCGCGCTTCGTCTGGATCCCGGTGGGCGTGCTGGGCGAGAAGAGCGTCTCGCAGGGCGCCGCCATCCTGGCGGCTTCCGACCCGGTCGCGGCCATGGAGCAGAACGAGGCCTCGGTGCAGGCGCACACCGGCGGCATCTCCGCGATGGGCGTGAGCGACGACCAGAAGAAGGCCGTCCTGGCCAACACCAAGATGCTCAACGACTTCGGCTTCGCCGGCGTGCCCGCGATCGTCGGCAAGAACGCGGTGACCGGCGAGCTGGTCACCATCGACGGCGCGGTGCCGACGCCGGTGCTGGCGCAGAAGCTCGGTCTGGCGCCGCCGGCCGGGGCGACGCCGGCGTCCTAAGCCCGGATCCCGTCCGCCTGCAGCCGCAGCACGCGGTCGGCCAGCGTGGCCGCGTGGTCCGAATGGGTGACCAGCACCAGCGCCGCGCCGCTGTCCTTCGCCTGGGTGCGCAAGACCTCGAGCACGCGCGACGCGGTCGCGGGGTCGAGATTGCCGGTGGGCTCGTCGGCCAGCAGCAGCTTCGGCGCATGCACCAGCGCGCGGGCGATGGCCACGCGCTGCAGCTGGCCGCCGCTGAGCTCCTGCGGCAGGCGCGCGCCCAGGCCCGCGAGGCCCACGGCCTCCAGCATCGCCTGCACCCGCGCGTCGTCCGGGCGCTGCTGCAGCAGCAGCGGCAGTCCCACGTTCTGCGCCACGTCCAGGTGCGGCAGCACGTGGAAGGCCTGGAACACGAAGCCCAGCTTCGCGCGCCGCAGCAGCGCGCGCCCCTCGTCGTCCAGCGTCGCGAGGTCGGTGCCGTCCACCACGACGCGGCCTTCGTCCCAGCGGTCCAGGCCCGCCATGCAATTGAGCAGGGTGGACTTGCCCACGCCGGACTCGCCCACGATGGCGACGAACTCGCCGGGTGCCACCGCCATCGACACGTCGCGGAACACCGCGGCGTCGCCGTAGCGCTTGGCGAGACCCTGGACTTCCAGCATCAGGCGGCCACCCCGCAGGCGCGCAGCACCTGCGCCAGGGCATCGGGCGCATCGCACGCGATCACCTGCCGTCCGGGCATGCCGCGCAGCCAGGTGAGTTGGCGCTTGGCCAGTTGCCGCGTGGCGGCGATCCCGCGCTCGCGCAGGCTGTCCGGCGGCGCCGTGCCCTCCAGCACCTCCCAGGCCTGGCGGTAGCCGACGGCGCGCATGCTGGGCAGGCGCGCGTCGAGGTCCCCGCGCGCGCGCAGGCGCCGCACCTCGTCGAGGAAGCCGGCGGCGAGCATCGCGTCGAAGCGCCGCGCGATGCGCTCGTGCAGCCAGGCGCGGTCGGCAGGTTCCAGCGACAGGAAGAGGTCGGGGCGCAGCCCGCCCGGATGCGCGGCATCCCGGTGGAACCGCGACAGCGGCTGGCCGGTGAGCCGGAACACCTCCAGCGCCCGCTGGATGCGCTGCGCGTCGTTGGGCGCCAGCCGGGCGGCCGTGGCCGGGTCGACCTGCGCCAGCTGCGCATGCAGCGCGGGCCAGCCGGCCGCGCGGGCCTCGGCTTCGATCCCGGCGCGCAGTTCCGGGTCCGCGGGGGGCATCGCGGCGAGGCCCTCGAACAGCGCCTTGAAGTACAGCATGGTGCCGCCCACCAGCAGCACGCGCCTGCCGCGCGCGCGGATCTCGCCGACCAGGCGCCGTGCATCGGCGACGAAGTCCGCGGCGCTGTAGCCCTGCGCCGGGTCGCGGATGTCGATCAGGTGGTGCGGCACGCGCGCCCGCTCCTCGGGCGTGGGCTTGGCCGTGCCGATGTCCATGCCGCGGTAGACCAGGGCCGAGTCGACGCTGATGATCTCCGCGTCCAGGGCCGGCGCGAGCGCGAGGGCGGCGGCGCTCTTGCCGGAAGCGGTGGGTCCGGCGAGCGCCACCAGGGCGGGCAGCGCGGCGGTGGACATCGGTCGAGAGTAGCAGAAGCCCGGACACCGCCTTCGTACAATCGCCCCCTGCGCCCAGGGAGAGCAAGCACTTGCAGCCACGACCCATCCTCATCGGCGGCCGGCCCCTCGCGGGCGGGCGCCTACCCGCCGTGTGCGCGCCGCTGGTGGCGCCCACGGGCGAAGCCCTGGCGGCCGAAGCCGCGGCCGTCGCGGCCCTGCAGCCGGACCTGCTGGAGTGGCGGGTCGATTTCTTCGCCGCCATCGCCGACACCGGCGCCGTGCTCGCCGCGGCGCGCGCGCTGCGCGCGGCCGCCGGCGGCATTCCCATCCTGTTCACCCGGCGCGCGCAATGGGAGGGCGGCCAGCCGATCGCGCTGGCCGAGCCGCAGGTGCTCGCGTTGTACGAGGCGATCGCGGCCAGCGGCACCGTCGACGCGATGGACTTCGAGATGGGCAACGACGCGGCCGACGTCGCCCGGGTGCGCGCCCTGACGCGCGCGCACGGGCTCACGCTGGTGCTGTCCTTCCACGACTTCCAGAGCACGCCGGACGACGCCGCGCTGGACGCGCGCTTCGACCAGGCGCAGCGGCTGGAGGCGGACGTGGCCAAGGTCGCGGTGATGCCGCAGACGCTGGCGGACGTGCATCGCCTGCTGGGCGCGACGCTGCGCGCGAGCGAGCGGCTCGCCATTCCCGTGATCAGCATGTCCATGGGCGGGCGGGGCGCGGTGACGCGCATCGCAGGGGGCGTGTTCGGTTCGGCGCTCACCTTCGCGGTCGGCTCGCAGGCTTCGGCGCCGGGGCAGATCCCGATCGCCGACGTGCGCGCGGCGACGGGCGTGCTGCAGCGGGCCGCCGGGGGCTGAGGCTGCGCGCCCCGGCCCGCCCGTTCAGCGCCCGCGCAGGAACAGCGCGTCCAGCTCCTTCAGCGTGAGCTGGCGCCAGGTCGGGCGGCCGTGGTTGCACTGGTCGGAGCGCTCGGTCTCCTCCATCTGGCGCAGCAGGGCATTCATCTCGTCCAGCGTCAGCCTGCGGTTGGCGCGCACGGCGCCGTGGCAGGCCATGGTGGCCAGCAGCTCGTTGCGGGCGCGTTCGACGACGCTGCTGGCGTCGTGCTGGGCCAGTTCGGCCAGCACGCTGCGGGCCAGCTCCACCGGGTCGCCCTGGGCCAGGGTGGCCGGCACGGCGCGCACGGCCAGGGTCTTCGGCGTGAAGGGCGCCACCTGCAGGCCCAGCATCTCCAGCGTGGCCTGCGACGCCTCCGCCGTGGCGACCTCCGCGGGCGTGGCGGGGAAGGTGGCCGGGATCAGCAGCGGCTGGCTGCGGATCGCCTGCGCGTCCATCTGCGCCTTCAGCCGCTCGTAAACGATGCGTTCGTGCGCCGCGTGCATGTCCACCACCACCAGGCCCTGGGCGTTCTCGGCGAGGATGTAGATGCCCTGCAGCTGCGCGATGGCGCGGCCGAGGGGCCATTCGCCGGAGGGGAGGGGCTGGGCGGGCTGGTCGGAGGTGAACTGGGCGAAGCCCGAGGCGGGGGCCTCGGACGCGCTGCGCGCATCGGTGGGGTTCCTGGCGTCACCCCACCCTGCGGAAAGCCCCGTGGATTCCGGCTTCTGCCAGAGGGCGCCGAGGTCGGCGACCCGCTCGCCCGCCTGCGGTGCGAACGGGATGCCCGGCTGGCGCCAGGCGGGC
This sequence comes from Burkholderiales bacterium, assembly GCA_028868995.1. Lineage (GTDB taxonomy): Bacteria > Pseudomonadota > Gammaproteobacteria > Burkholderiales > Burkholderiaceae_C > Ramlibacter. The sequence goes on from JAGWTH010000057.1 coordinate 7,740, forward strand.
GCGGCCGGTGCGGTCGCCACGGGCAGCGGCGCCTGCGGCTGGCCGGCCTGCGCCGCGCGCGGCGCCGACAGGGCGGATTCCACCGCGTGCCGCACCGCCTGGTGCACCTCGCGGCTGTCGCGGAAGCGCACCTCGATCTTGGTCGGGTGCACGTTCACGTCCACGCGCGTGGGATCGATCTCCAGGTGCAGCACGTACACCGGCTGGCGCTGGCCGTGCAGCAGGTCCTCGTAGGCGCTGCGCGCGGCGTGGGTGATGACCTTGTCGCGCACGTAGCGGCCGTTGACGTAGGCGAACTGCCAGTCCGGCCGCGAGCGCGCCGCGTCGGGGATGCCGGCGCGGCCGGTGACCCGCAGCGGCCCCACGGTGTGGTCCACCGCGACGCTGTCGGCCAGGAACTCCTCGCCCAGCACGTCGCCCATGCGCTGGTCGCGCGAGCCGGGCCGCCATTGCTCCACCAGCCGGCCCTCGTGCCACACGGTGAAGCCGACGTCGGGCCGGGCCAGGGCATGGCGGCGCACGGCCTCCAGGCAATGGGCCAGTTCGGTGGCGTCGGTCTTGAGGAACTTGCGGCGCGCCGGCGTGCGGAAGAACAGCTCCTTCACTTCCACGGTGGTGCCGGTGGCGCGCGCCGCCGGGCGCAGCTCGCCGGTGGCCGCATCCAGCAGGAAGGCATTCGCCTGGCCCGCGGTGCGCGACAGCAGGTGCAGCTCGGACACGGAGGCGATCGCCGCCAGCGCCTCGCCGCGGAAGCCCATCGTGGCCACGGATTCCAGGTCCGCCAGCGAGCCGATCTTGCTGGTGGCATGGCGCTTGAGGGCCAGCGGCAGCTGCTCGCGTGCTATGCCCGCGCCGTCGTCCTCCACCGAGATCAGGCGCACGCCGCCCGCGAGCAGGCGCACGGTGACCTGGGTGGCGCCGGCGTCCAGCGCGTTGTCGACGAGCTCGCGCACCACCGAGGCGGGGCGCTCCACCACCTCGCCCGCGGCGATCTGGCTCACCAGCTCGTCGGGCAGTTCCCGGATCGGGCGGCGGGGGGCGGGGGACAGGACGGCGGACATCGCGGTCATTCTAGGGGCCGGTGGCGCCCGGGGATAATGCGCGCCCATGGACGTCCTCATGCTGCTCGTCGACTTCATCCTGCACGTCGACCGCTACCTCCAGAACTTCGTCACGGCCCACGGCGCCTGGGTCTACGCGCTGCTGTTCCTGATCATCTTCGTCGAGACCGGGGTGGTGGTGATGCCCCTGCTGCCGGGCGACTCGCTGCTGTTCGTGGTGGGGGCGCTGTGCGGCCTGGGGCTCATGAGCTACCCGCTGTCGGTGGCGCTGCTGCTGGCCGCGGCGGTGCTGGGCAACCAGAGCAACTACACCATCGGCCGCTATTTCGGTCCCAAGGTGTTCCAGTGGGAGGACTCGCGCCTGTTCAACAAGCGCGCCTTCGCCGCGGCCCACCTGTTCTACGAGAAGTACGGCGGCATCACCATCGTGCTGGCGCGCTTCATGCCCTTCCTGCGCACCTTCGCGCCCTTCGTGGCCGGCGTGGCGCAGATGACGCGCCGCAAGTTCACCCTGTACGACGTGACCGGCGGCGCGCTGTGGGTGGGCGGCGTGGTCACGGCCGGCTACCTGTTCGGCAGCATCCCCTGGGTCAAGGACAACCTGGAGAAGATCATCTGGGCGACCATCCTGGTGCCCGGCGTGATCGTGCTGGCCGGCGCCTGGAAGGCGCGGCGCAACGCGGCGGCCGGCGAGGCCTGAGGCCGCCGACGGCCGGGCGGGAGCACCCGCCCGCCGGGGCTGCGAGAATGGCCCCATGTCCACCCCGCCTCCCCGTTTCGAGGTCCTGCCGCGCGACCTCTCGGCCTACCGGGCCGGCAACACCGGCATTCCCTACGTGCACCGCTTCGCCTCCGGCAAGCCGGGGCCGCACGTCCTGGTCAATGCGCTGACGCACGGCAACGAGATCTGCGGCATGGTCGCGGCCACGCACCTGCTCGACACGGGCGTGCGGCCGCTGGTGGGCACGCTCACGGTGAGCTTCGCCAACGTGGCGGCCTACGAGTCCTTCGACCGCGAGAAGCCCTTCGACAGCCGCCAGCTGGTGCACAACCTCAACCGGATCTGGTCGCCCGAGCTGCTGGAGGGCGGCGAGGACAGCCCGGAGCTGCGGCGCGCGCGCGAGCTGCGCCCGGTGGTGGACGCGGCCGACTACATCCTGGACATCCACTCCACCTCGCAGGACGTGGAGCCGTTCTGGGTGTATCCCGCCTTCGAACGCAACGCGCAGGTGGCGCTGGCGATCGGCCGGCCCGCCGTGCACCTGGTGATGCCCGACGGCCTGGGCTCGGGCATCCCCGTGATCCAGCACGGGCGGCACGGACTGGCTTCCTCCAACGCCGGCGCGGCGATGGTCGCCGAATGCGGGCAGCACTTCCTGCAGTCCTCGGCCGACCTGGCGACCGAGGTCACGCTCGATTTCCTGGCCCACTTCGGCCTGATCGCGGCCCGTCCGCCGCGCGAGCGCGCGCCGCAGCGCCGCTACCAGCTGCTGCAGACCTACGTGATCCGCACGCCGGAGTTCCGGTTCGTGCGCCCGGTGGTCGGCTTCGAGACCTTCGCGGCCGGCGAGCTGATCGCCACCGACGGCGCCGACGAGATCCGCGCGCCGGAGGACTGCACCATCCTCATGCCGGCGCGCCAGGCGATCGTCGGCCGCGAGGGTGTCTACCTGGCGCGCCGGCTGGCGGCCTGAGCGCGGCGCAGGGCCTTTCAGTGGACCGGATTGCTACGCATTCATATCATCTGGTCCAGGAGACGCCCCCATGAACGCCCCCGAGACCCTGTCGCGCTGGACCGGCACCGGCTCCAGCCGCGTGCCCTTCTGGGCCTACACCGACCCGCAGCTCTACGCCCGCGAGCTGGAGAAGATCTTTTACGGCCCGCAATGGTGCTACGTCGGCCTGGAGGTCGAGGTGCCCAACGTGGGCGACTACCGCCTCAGCTGGGTCGGCGAGCGCCAGGTGATCCTGGTGCGCGACCGGGTCGCGCCGAAGGACCGGGGGGTCGACCATGGGATTCGTGTGGTCGAGAACCGCTGCGCCCACCGCGGCGTGCGCTTCTGCAAGCAGCCGCACGGCAACGCCCGCAGCTTCGTCTGTCCCTACCACCAGTGGACGTACAAGCTCAATGGCGAACTGGCGGGCCTGCCCTTCAAGGACGGCGTGCCGGCGCAGGACGCCCAGGGCCAGCCTTGCGTGAACGGCGGCATGCCGGCGGACTTCGACCTGAAGCAGCACGGCCTGACGAAGCTGCGCGTGGCGGTGCTGCACGGCCTGGTGTTCGCCAGCTTCAGCGAGGAGGCCGAGCCCCTGGAGGAGTACTTCGGCCCGCAGGTGATGCCCTGGCTGGACCGCATCTTCGCCGGCCGCAAGCTCACCCTGCTGGGCTACAACCGCCAGCGCATCCCGGGCAACTGGAAGCTGATGATGGAGAACATCAAGGACCCGTACCACCCGGGCCTGCTCCACACCTGGTTCGTCACCTTCGGCCTGTGGCGCGCCGACCAGCGCAGCCGCATGGTGATGGACGCGCAGGGCCGGCACGCGGTGATGATCTCCCGCCGCAACGAGGGCGGCGAGAACAAGGCGGTGACCCAGGGCGTGACCAGCTTCAAGGCCGACATGGCGCTGAACGACACGCGGCTGCTGGACGTGGTGCCCGAGCCCTGGTGGAAGGTGCCGGACCCGTCCCACCCGGGCACGGACATCATGCCCTCGGTGACCATGATCACGCTGTTCCCCAGCCTGATCATCCAGCAGCAGGTGAATTCGCTGTCCACCCGCCACATCGTGCCGCGCGGGGAGGGGACCTTCGACTTCGTCTGGACGCACTTCGGCTTCGCCGACGACAGCGAGGAGATGACCCGTCGCCGCCTGCGCCAGGCCAACCTGTTCGGCCCGGCCGGCTTCGTGAGCGCCGACGACGGCGAAGTGATCGAGTTCAGCCAGGAGGGCTTCCGCCAGTGGGGCGAGGGCGGCGAGACCCTGTGCGAGCTGGGCGGCACCGGCACCGGCGGCACCGAGCACATGGTGACCGAGACGCTGATCCGCAGCATGTACGCCTACTGGCGCAAGGTGATGGGCGTATGAACGAGAGGCTCCTTCTGCAGCTGGAGATCGACCAGCTCAATGCCGCCTACGCCGCGGCGCTGGACGAGCGCCGCTTCGATGCCTGGCCGGAGTTCTTCCTGGAGGACGGGCAGTACAAGGTGCAGGCGCGCGAGAACTTCGACCGCGGCCTGCCGCTGGCCCTGATCGCGCTGGAAAGCCGGGGCATGATGAAGGACCGGGTCTACGGCATCACCCAGACCATCTACCACGGCCCCTACTACACGCGCCACGTGCTGAGCCCCGCGCAGGTGCTGGGCCAGGAGGGCGACCGCCTGCGTGCCCAGGCGCACTACGCCGTGTTCCGCACCAAGCCGGGCGAGGCGAGCGAGGTCTACAACGTGGGCCGCTACATCGACGAGATCGCGCGCACGCCCGAGGGCCTGAGGTTCGCCAGCCGGACCTGCGTCTACGACAGCGAGATGGTCCTCAACTCCCTCATCTATCCGATCTGAGGGCTCACACCGTCCGGTTGCGCGCCAGCGGCGGGTTGCGCGAGAAGTAGCGCTCGATGCCGCGCATGAGCGCGTCGGCGAGTTCCTCCTGGTAGCCGGGGGTGCGCAGCTTCATCTCCTCCTCGGGGTTGGAGATGAAGGCGGTCTCCACCAGCACGCTGGGGATGTCGGGCGCCTTGAGCACGGCGAAGCCGGCCTGTTCGACCTGGCCCTTGTGCAGGCGGCCGATGCTGCCCATCTCGCCCAGCAGCGCGCTGCCGAGCTTCAGGCTGTCGTTGATCTGCGCGGTCGTGCTCATGTCCAGCATGGCCCGCATCACGTGCGGGTCCTGGACCTTGATGTTCACGCCGCCGATCAGGTCCGCCTTGTTCTCCTTGTTGGCGAGCCAGCGCGCCGCGCTGCTGGAGGCGCCGGACTCGCTCAGGGCGAACACGCTGGCGCCGCGCGCCGTCGGCGTGAGGAAGGCGTCGGCGTGGACGCTCACGAACAGGTCGGCCTGCACGCGCCGCGCCTTCTCCACGCGCACGCCCAGCGGCACGAAGAAGTCGGCGTCGCGCGTCATGAAGGCGCGCATGGGGCTGCCCTTGATGCTGGTGCCGTTGATGCGCTCGCGCAGCAAGTCGGCGATCTTCAGCACGACGTCCTTCTCGCGGGTGCCCTGCGGGCCGATGGCCCCCGGGTCCTCGCCGCCGTGGCCCGGGTCCAGGGCCACGATGATCAGGCGGTCGGTCTTCGCCTGCGCGATCACGTTCGGGGCGGGCACTTCCGCCGCCGGGGCGGCCGCGCTGCGCGCGGGCCGCTGGGTCCGACGGGCGATCAGTTCGCCCAGCGGGTCGGGCGTGGGGGCCGCGGCGGTGGCGCCAGCGGGCGCGGGCGCAGGCCCCTTGTCCTTCAGCTGTTCGGCGATGAGCGCCTCCAGCGGGTCGACGGGCTTGGGCGGGTAGAAGTCGACCACCAGCCGGTTCTTGTAGGCGGCCACGGGCTGCAGCTGGAACATCTGCGGCAGCGCCGGCTGCTTGAGCTGGACCAGCAGGCGCACGCCGCCCGTGCCTTGCGGCTGCAGGCGGATCGCGCCGATGTAGGGGTCGTCGGGACGGACCTTGGCCACCAGCTCGCGCAGGGTGGGGTCCAGGGCGATGCCGTCGATGTCCAGCGTGAGGCTGTCCGGGGTGCTGCGCATGCGGCTCGTGAGCAGGCCGTCGGATTCGATGGTCAGGCGGGTGTAGTCGGGCGCCGGCCACAGGCGGACGGCGACGATGGTGGCGCCGAAGGCGATCTGGCGCACGCCGAGCAGCAGCACCAGGCTGCCGGAGCGCAACAGCGCGCGCCGCTTCATGCCAGCAGCTCCCGGCCGCGCGGCGTGTTCGCGACCACCGTCACGCGGCGGCGCTCGTCGTCCAGCACGGCGATGTGGATGTCCAGGTCGGCCGGCGGCAGCAGCGCCGCCGCCTTCTCGGGCCATTCGGCGAGCTTCAGGCCCGGGCCCGCGAAGAGGTCGCGAAAGCCGGCGTCCTCCCATTCGCGCGGGTCGTCGAAGCGGTAGAAGTCGAAATGCCAGGCCGCCAGGCCGGGCAGCTCGTAGGGTTCGGCCACGGCATAGGTCGGCGACTTGATGCGGCCCTGCGCCCCCAGCGCGCGCAGCAGGTGCCGCACCAGGGTGGTCTTGCCCGCGCCCAGGTCGCCATGCAGGGCGATGAAGGCATCGGCGATGGCCGGGTGGCCCGCCAGCCGCTCGGCGAAGGCGCGCGTGTCCTCCTCCCCCTGCCAGGTGAGGGTGCGGGAGGCCGTTCCTACAATCGGCGTGTGATGTTCGACGGTGCTCAAAGCCAGGGTCCACTGCGGCTGGCCCAGCTGCGCGACTGGGCTCGCCAATTGGGATTTTCCCAAATCGGGGTGGCCGGCGTCGACCTTTCCAGCGCCGAACCGGGGCTGCTGGCGTGGCTTGGCAACGGTTTCCACGGCGAAATGGCCTACATGGAGGCCCACGGGCTGCGTCGGGCACGCCCGGCCGAGCTGGTTCCGGGCACGGTGTCGGTCATCACGGCCCGCATGGATTACCTGCCCGCCGTGCCCGAGGGCTGGCAGGAGATCGAGTTCGGGCGGCTGGAGCGTCCACGGGAAGGCATCGTCTCACTGTACGCCCGGGGCCGGGACTACCACAAGGTGCTGCGCTCGCGGCTGCAGAAGCTGGCCGATCGCATCGCCGGGGCCATCGGCCCCTTCGGCCACCGCGTCTTCACCGATTCGGCCCCGGTGCTGGAGGCGGAGCTCGCAGCGCGCAGCGGCCAGGGCTGGCGCGGCCGCCACACGCTGGTGCTCGACCGCGAGGGCGGCTCCATGTTCTTCCTGGGCGAGATCTACGTGGATCTCGCCCTGCCGCCCACCGAGCCCGCCGGCGAGCATTGCGGCAGCTGCAGCGCCTGCCTGGACGCCTGCCCCACCGGGGCCATCGTCGCGCCCTACCGGCTCGACGCGCGCCGCTGCATCTCCTACCTCACCATCGAGCACGCGGGGCCCATCCCGGTGGAACTGCGACCGCTGCTGGGCAACCGCATCTACGGCTGCGACGACTGCCAGCTCGCCTGTCCCTGGAACAAGTTCGCGCAGCCCGCGCTGGTGCCCGACTTCGCGCCCCGCACGGACCTCGTGGGCCAGCCGCTGGTGGCCCTGTTCGCCTGGAGCGAGCAGGAGTTCCTGCGCCGCACCGAGGGCAGCCCGATCCGGCGCATCGGCCATGCGCGCTGGCTGCGCAACATCGCGGTGGCGCTGGGGAATGCGCTGCGTGCGGGTGAGGATTCGGAAATTCGCGCAGCGCTGCAGGCGCGGGTGGACCATCCGGATGCGGTGGTGCGGGAGCACGTGCGGTGGGCGTTGGGGGGAGATTGAGCCTCCTCGTTGTTGCCGCGCCCCTGGTGCCGGACCGGACCGGGGCAGCCCGCCTCTGCGAATGTCCCCCGGCTTGGGCTTTGCAAGCCCAAGCCTCCTCCT
>JAGWTH010000058.1 GCA_028868995.1 Burkholderiales bacterium
GCATCTCGGCCAGCGCCTGCTCCTTGTGGGTCATGTTGCGCAGGCCGAAGCCCACGCTCACCCGGTCGAAGCTCTCCGAGGCGAAGGGCAGCTTCTCGGCGTCGCAGACCACCGTGGGCAGGACCAGGCCGGCGTCGACCAGCCGGTCGCGGCCCACGCCCAGCATGGAGGCGTTGATGTCGGTATGGACCACCAGCCCGGTGGCGCCGACCTTGCGGGCGAAGGCCTCGGCCAGGTCGCCGGTGCCGCCGGCGATGTCCAGCACCCGCTGGCCGGGCCGCAAGTCCGCCACCAGCACCGTGTAGGCCTTCCAGGCGCGGTGCAGGCCGAGCGACATCAGGTCGTTCATCAGGTCGTAGCGCGAGGCCACGGAGTCGAACACGCCGCGCACGCGGCGCGCCTTTTCGCGCTCGTCGACGGACTCGAAGCCGAAGTGGGTCTGGCTCATCGCGCCTCCCCTCAGTGCCCGCAGCCCGGGCCGGCCTTCTGGGCCATGGGGGCATCGCGGTCCACGCCCGCCTCGCGCAGGCGGCGTTCGTAGTCGTCCCACAGCCGCGCCTGCTCCGAGCCCAGGAAGTGGAGGTAGTCCCAGGAGAAGATGCCGCTGTCGTGGCCGTCGGAAAAGGTGGGCTGCACCGCGTAGTTGCCCACCGGCTCGAGCGCGACGATCTCCACCCCGCGCTTGCCGGTCTGCAGCACCTCCTGGCCCGGGCCGTGGCCCTGGACCTCGGCCGAGGGCGAGTACACGCGCATCAGCTCGAACGGGATGCGGAATCGGGATCCGTCGGCGAAGCCGATCTCCAGCACGCGCGAGGCGCCGTGCAGGGTAATGGATTCGGGAGAAGGGGTGTCGCTGCGCAAGCCGGCCATGACGCCAGTTTACGCCGTGCGCCTGCTAGAAGCGGATCCCCAGGGTGACGTAGAGGCGTTCGTCGCCGGTCTGCGGCGAGCCGGAATTGAGCGACAGGGGCACCTTGCTGCCCTTGACCAGCCGGCCGTAGTCCAGGCTGGCCGAAACCCGGCCCCGGGCGAAGCGCAGGCCCACGCCGGCGCTGGCGAGCTGGTCCGAGGACGGGTTGGCCAGTCCGTCGGGCTTGTTGTTGCGAACCGTTCCGGCGTCGACGAAACCGAGCAGGCGCAGGCCCGGGCCCAGTTCGGGGGTGAGGATCTCCACCGTGCCGGACAGGCCGGAATCGCCGGTGACGGGGCGTTCGGAATCGGTGCCGCGCACCGAGTCCAGGCCGCCGATGCCGAACTGCTCGCCGGCGATCAGCACGTCCGGGCTGACCTGGAAGGCGCCGCGCACCGTCCAGATCCAGTGGCCGGCAAAGGGCGCGGTGTAGCTGCCCCCGCCGCGCAGGACCTTGAAGTGCACCGTGTCGATCCGGGGGTCCTCGCTGCGGTAGGAAGCGAGGTCGTTGTGCGAGCCCGACGCCAGGTTCCAGGCGAGCTGCGTGTTGTAGCCCCAGGTGGCCGTGTCGGTCTCGGTGCGCGCGTTATAGCCCAGCGAGAGGGGGCGGCTGCGGCGGGCCTCCTGGCCGAAGGTCACGCCGTTGATCCGCCCCGCGTCGAAGACCTTGTCCTCCAGGCCCAGCGCGACATAGCTGCGCCGGCCGCCGTCCGGCGGCAGGTACCGGGTGAAGGCGAGCGCGAAGGTATGGCCGGCGCCGGTGCTGGTGAAGCTGCCGAAGTTGCCGACCACGTCCGAATGCGTGTAGGTCGCGCCGACCACCCCGCCCAGGGCATACAGCGGGATCTTGTAGGCGAGGCCCAGCTGCTTGACGTCGTCGCTGCGCTCGATCGAGGTCGTGTAGGCGCCAATGAACTGGTGGTCCAGGTTCCACAGGTTGGTGTGCCCCGCGGTGACGGTGAGCCGGTCGCGGCCGGTGGCTTCGTCGCCGGTGTTGGACAGCGCGACGCCCGCGGTCCACGGCCGCTGCTCACGCACGTTGATGGTGGCGTCGATGCGGTCGGGCTGCTCCGACTCGCGCAGCCCGACCTGCACCTGCTTGTTCGGGTTCTCGTTGGCGATGGCGGTCTGCACCGCCAGGGTCTTGAAGTTGGGGCTCTCGCCCTCGCGCAGCCCGGGCAGCGTGCGCCGGATGTTGCCCTCGTCGTAGATCTTCGCGCCCTCGATGGCCACCTTGCCGATGGTGAAGCGGACGATGGTGAGCTTCACCGTCGCGCCCACCTCCTGCGGCGGCAGGACCACGCGGTGCAGGCCGAAGCCGCGCTTGCGCAGTTCGGCCTCCAGGGCGGAGGTCGCCTGCTGCAGCGTTTCGAGCGTGGCGTCGGACCGCACGAACGGCGCCAGGATGTGCTGGGCATCGGCCTCGCCGATCGGGTTGTCCCCCTCGATGCGGAAACCGCGGATCGCGAACACCACCGGCTTCGCCGGGGCCGCCATCGGCGGATTGGCGGGGCGCGCCGGCGCGGGAGCGGCGGACGGCGCCGCGTCCTGGGCGGCGGCGGCTCCGGCGGACAGCGCCACCAGGGCCAGCCAGGCATGCGGCAGACGCCGCGGGGAGGCAATGCCGTTCATGTTTCTCGGGCCCTCGTTCTTCTTGCGGTTGGACCATGCTCGCCGCGGGTGCACGCCTCGTCACCCGCCGGTCGGGCTACCTGCACACCTCGCTGCTGCGGATCCCGGACTCGCCCAGGATGCTCAGGAGCAGCGGGTTGCGCGAGTTCGGCAGGGGGACACGGTCGAAATCGAGGAACTTGGGGATCTGGTCGGGGCGGGCCGTGCGGCCGTCCAGGCCGGCGAAGCCGGCCTCGCCGCGACCGAGCTCCAGCACGTCGACCAGCGTCGCGATCTCGATGTGGCCGTCGCGCACGAAGACGAACAGGCCCTGCGAGGCGTCGGGCACGCTGGTCTCGGAGAACAGCTTGGGCGGCACGTCGACCTGGTCCGGGCGCGGATCGGGATGGGACGGCTCGTTGGTGATCTCCTGGACCGGTCCGCTGGGCGGGATGAACAGGCCCTGGCCGGCCTGCAGCACCTGCAGAGCCGTCTGGCCGGACTGGCCGACCTCGATCGCGCCGAGCCAGGTCCAGAGGGTGAGGCCGGTGCCGGGCTCCGCCGGTTCGCCCGCGCAGGGGCCGGTGCAGGTCACGTCGAAGCCCGTGCCGCGGATGCCGATTGTCGCCGTGGCGGTGCTGAAGCCGACGTTGGCATGGTTCGTCTTGCCGATCAGGCCGGTGAGGGCCCGCACGGCGCCGCGCAGGATCGAGGCGAGGAAGCGGCCGTCGCCCGCGTTCTTCGGGTCGTAGACGAAGTTGTCCAGGCGGAACCGCGTCTGCGAGCCCAGGGTGATGCGCGTGTCGTCCCGGAAGGCCAGCAGCCCCTGGGCGCCGCGTGCCGTCTCGACCACGTCGCCCGGGTAGACGCTGCCGCCGTCGACCAGGCGGCGGCGGGTGCCGGCGGGGTCCACCGCGAAGATCTCGCCGCGCACGCCGATGATCTTGGCGCTGGCCTGCACGGCGTTGGGGCGCGCGGACTCCTGCACCCGGCTGGACTCCCGGGCGCACTCGTCCCCCGTGCACAGGCGGGCGTCGAAGTCGGTGCCCCGGATGCCGATGGTCGCGGTGCTGGTCTGGATGCGCGCCGCGTCGGGCGAGCCCTTGGAGATCAGGCCGGTGATCGCCCGGAAGCCGCCCCGCACCAGCTGCATCAGCAGGCTGTTGTCCGGTGCGTTCTCGTGGAACCGGTACTGCTGCAGGACCAGTTCGGAATTCGGGCGCACCGTCATGCGGGTGCCGTCCTGCAGCTTGATGATGGCCGTGCCGCCCTCGGACGTGGTGAGGCGGTCGCCCTGGCGCAGCGGCAGGCCCTTGCCGAGGGTGCGCGCAGCCTCGCCCGGGCTCTGGGCGAAGCCGACGCCGCGGGAGAACTCCACCTCGCCGGCGGTCTGGGCACGCGCGGGCAGCGCCGCCAGCAGCAGCCAGGCGACCAGCAATGCCAGCCATTCGAGTCGTTTCGGCGCGGCGCGCATGGGCAACCTCCGGTCACCGGTGTTTCAACCGGAATCCTCGTCGACCGGTTTATACACGCTGGTTGCCGGGACGGAACTCACCGCTTGGGAGAGGCGCGCCGGCCGCAACGCAGGGAATCAGGCCCCCGGCGAGCTTCCGCCCTGTGCTGCCAGAAGGGAACGCAGGTCCTGCTCCACGACCGGCAGGCGCGCGGCCACTTCGTCCAGGCGCCGGGCATCCGACGAACGGAGGGCCCCGGCCCAGACCGCGCCGGGGAAATGGCTGTCCCAGTCGAAGCGGGCGATCACGTGCCAGTGCAGGTGCGGCACCGCGTTGCCCAGGGAAGCGACGTTCACCTTGGCCGGCTGGAGATGCCGCAGCAGGGCCTCCTCCACGGCCACCACCACGTCCATGCAGGCCTGCCGGTCGGCGCTCGCCAGCTGCGAGAACTCGCGCACGTGGTCCTGCCAGACCACGCGGTAGAAGGCCGGGAATCCGGCTTCCTGGGCGGCGTGGACCAGGCGCCAGCGAGGCGCCTGCACGACGACCCGGCCGCCCGGCCCCTCGCACAGGGCACAGCCGGCCATGCTCATACCAGGACGCGCTCGATGCCGCCGGCGTTGGCGGCGTCCACGTAGCGCTTCATCCAGTCGGCGCCCAGGATCCGCTGGGCCATCTCCACCACGATGTAGTCGGCCTCCAGCAGGCCGTTGTCCAGGTCGTGGCTGTAGCGGTGCAGGCCCTGCAGGCAGCTCGGGCAGCTGGTGAGGATCTTGATGTTGCCCTTGGCCGGCACGGCGCCGGAGGCGCGCAGCGCGGCCTCGTCGCGCTTGAGCTCCTCCTCCTTGCGGAAGCGGACCTGGGTGGAGATGTCGGGCCGGGTGACGGCCAGCGTGCCGGACTCGCCGCAGCAGCGGTCCGACTTGCGCACGTTCTGCCCCACCAGCGCCTTCACCGTCTTCATCGGGTCCTGCAGCTTCATGGGCGTGTGGCAAGGGTCGTGGTACAGGTAGCCGCCCTCGCCCTCCAGCCGGATGCCCTTTTCCAGCAGGTACTCGTGGATGTCGATGATGCGGCAGCCCGGGAAGATCTGGTCGAACTCGTAGCCCTGCAGCTGGTCGTAGCAGGTGCCGCAGGAGACCACCACCGTCTTGATGTCCAGGTAGTTCAGCGTGTTGGCCACGCGGTGGAACAGCACCCGGTTGTCGGCGATCATCTTCTCGGCCTTCTCGAACTGGCCGGAGCCGCGCTGCGGGTAGCCGCAGCACAGGTAGCCTGGCGGCAGCACCGTCTGCACGCCGGCGTGCCACAGCATCGCCTGCGTGGCCAGGCCCACCTGCGAGAACAGGCGCTCGGAGCCGCAGCCGGGAAAGTAGAACACCGCCTCGGACTCGGAGCTCGTCGCCTTCGGGTCGCGGATGATCGGCACGTAGTCCTTGTCCTCGATGTCCAGCAGTGCGCGCGCCGTGCGCGTCGGCAGGCCACCGGGCAGCTTCTTGTTGACGAAGTGGACCACCTGCTCCTTCACCGGGGCGGCGAAGTGCGTCTGCGGCGGCTTCCTCACCTGCAGGTGGGCGAAGCCGCGCAGCAGGTTGTTGCCCATGCGCTGGGCCTTGTAGCCGATGCCCACCACCGCGGCGCGCAGGGCCTTGATGGTCTCGGGATTCGTGGCATTGAGCATCAGCATCGCGGCGGCGTTGCCGGGGCGGAAGCTCTTCTGGCCCATCTTGCGCAGCAGGTTGCGCATGTTCATCGACACGTCGCCGAAGTCGATCTTCACCGGACACGGGCTGGCGCACTTGTGGCACACCGTGCAGTGGTCGGAGACGTCCTCGAACTCCTCCCAGTGCTTGATCGACACGCCGCGGCGGGTCTGCTCCTCGTACAGGAAGGCCTCGACCAGCAGCGAGGTGGCGAGGATCTTGTTGCGCGGGCTGTACAGCAGGTTGGCGCGCGGCACGTGGGTGGCGCACACCGGCTTGCACTTGCCGCAGCGCAGGCAGTCCTTGACGGAGTCGGCGATCGCGCCGATGTCCGACTGCTGCATGATGATCGACTCGTGCCCCATCAGGCCAAAGGACGGCGTGTAGGCGTTGGTGAGGTCGGCGTACACGGGCGAGCCGGCCGGCGCCGGCGCCCCCGCGCCCGGGCGCAGCAGCTTGCCCTTGTTGAAGCGGCCTTCGGGATCGACCTTGTGCTTGTAGCCGGCGAAGGGCGCGATCTCCTCGTCGGTGAGGAACTCCAGCTTGGTGATGCCGATGCCGTGCTCGCCGGAGATCACGCCGTCCAGCGAGCGCGCCAGCACCATGATGCGCTTCACGGCCTCGTGCGCCGTCTGCAGCATCCGGTAGTCGTCGCTGTTGACCGGGATGTTGGTGTGCACGTTGCCGTCGCCGGCGTGCATGTGCAGCGCCACCCACACGCGGCCCTTGAGCACGCGCTGGTGGATCGCCTCCACCTGCGCCAGCAGGGGCGCGAAGGCGGTGCCGGAGAAGAACGATTGCAGCGGCGCGCGGATCTGGGCCTTCCAGCTCGCTCGCAGGGTGTGGTCCTGCAGCTGCGGGAACAGCGGGTCGACGTTGGCCAGCCAGTCCTGCCACTGGGCACGCACCTCGCGGATCAGGGCCAGCGCCTGCTGCACCCGGTCCTCCAGCAGTTCCGCCGAGGGGATCTCGCCGGCGTCGTCCTGCTTGCCCAGCGGCAGCTCGCCGCGGACGAAGAAGGCCTCCAGCTCGTCGGCCAGCTGGATCTTGTTGCGCAGCGACAGCTCGATGTTGATGCGCTCGATGCCGTCGGTGTACTCCGCCATCCGCGGCAGCGGGATCACCACGTCCTCGTTGATCTTGAAGGCGTTGGTGTGCCGGCTGATCGCCGCCGTGCGCTTGCGGTCCAGCCAGAACTTCTTGCGCGCCTCGGGGCTGATCGCTACGAAGCCTTCGCCGCTGCGCGAATTGGCCAGGCGCACCACCTCCGAGGTCGCGCGGGCGACCGCGTCCGGGTCGTCGCCGGCGATGTCGCCGATCAGCACCATCTTCGGCAGGCCGCCCCGCTTGGACTTGGTGGCGTAGCCCACCGCCTTGAGGTAGCGGTCGTCCAGGTGCTCCAGGCCGGCCAGCACGGTGCCCGTGCGCCGCTGCTCGGCGAACATGAAGTCCTTGATCTCGACGATGCTGGGCACGGCGTCCCGGGCGTTGCCGAAGAACTCCATGCACACCGTGCGGGTGTGGGCCGGCATGCGGTGCACCACCCAGCGGGCGCTGGTGACCAGGCCGTCGCAGCCCTCCTTCTGGATGCCGGGCAGGCCGGAGAGGAACTTGTCGGTGACGTCCTTGCCCAGGCCGGCCTTGCGGAAGCGGTGGCCGGGAATCTCCAGCCGCTCGACGCGCTGCGGCCGGTCCCAGTCGACCTTGCCGTTGGCAGGGAAGTACCGCAGTTCGAAGGTGGCGACCGGGGCGTCGTGGATCTTGCCCAGGTTGTGGTCCAGGCGGACCACCTCCAGCCACTCGGCGTCGGGCGTGACCATGCGCCAGGACAGCAGGTTGTCCAGGGCCGTGCCCCACAGCACGGCCTTCTTGCCGCCGGCGTTCATGGCGATGTTGCCGCCGATGCAGGAGGCCTCGGCCGAGGTCGGGTCCACGGCGAACACGAAGCCGGCGCGCTCGGCGGCGTCCGCGACCCGCTGGGTGACCACGCCGGCCTCGGTCCAGATCGTGGGCACGGGCTGGTCGTGGCCGGGGATGGCGATGCGCTCCACCTCGCCCATGGCCTCCAGCTTTTCCGTGTTGATGACGGCGCTCTTCCAGGTCAGCGGGATGGCGCCGCCGGTGTAGCCGGTGCCGCCGCCGCGCGGGATGATGGTCAGGCCCAGCTCGATGCAGCCCTTCACCAGGCCGGCCATCTCGGCCTCGGTGTCCGGCATCAGGACCACGAAGGGGTACTCCACGCGCCAGTCGGTGGCGTCGGTCACGTGCGAGACGCGCGCCATGCCGTCGAAGCGGATGTTGTCTTTCGACGTATAGCGCCGCAGCAGCCGCTGGGCGCGCCCGCGCAGTGCGGCGGTCTCGCCGAAGGCCGCGTCGAAGCTGCGCACGGCCGCCCGCGCGGCCTCCAGCAGCTCGCCCACCAGCGCGTCGCGCGTCGGGTCGCCCTGCGGGTCGCGCCGCTTCTCGATCTCGGCCAGGCGGTGGTGCAGGGCCTCCACCAGCAGGCGGCGGCGCTTCGGGTTGTCCAGGAGGTCGTCCTGCAGGTAGGGATTGCGCTGCACGACCCAGATGTCGCCCAGCACCTCGTACAGCATGCGGGCGGAGCGGCCGGTGCGGCGCTCCTCGCGCAGGCGGTTGAGCACCTCCCAGGCCCGGGAGCCGAGCACGCGGATGACGATCTCGCGGTCCGAGAACGAGGTGTAGTTGTAGGGGATCTCGCGCAGGCGCGGCGCATCCCCGACGGCGGCCATGAGTTGTTCGAGTGTCGTCGGCGCGTTCATCGTGTCAGGACAGTGTCAGCCAACGGGGCACCCCGGCTGAAGGAGGATGTTACCGCAGCGCAGCATGCCCCTTCGGGGGCCCATGGGAAACCCGCTTGCGCGCGAAACACCTCGTCCGTCTAATTTCCGTCACAAACAAGCCCTACAGTCCCGCCTTTTCCAAGGCATCACGACAGGAGTAAGAAAAATGAAACAGACACTTGCGGCCCTGGCTTTCGCCGCCGCCCTCGGAGCGGCCGCGCCGGCCCACGCCGTGACGGAGATCCAGTGGTGGCACTCGATGGCCGGCAAGCTCGGTGACAAGGTCAACGAGATCGCCGAGAAGTTCAACGCCAGCCAGCACGATTACAAGGTCGTCCCGGTCTACAAGGGCCAGTACGACGAGTCGCTGACCGCCGCGATCGCCGCCTACCGCGCCGGCAAGCCGCCGCAGATCGTGCAGGTGTTCGAGGTCGGCACCGCCACGATGATGGCGGCGAAGGGCGCCGTCATGCCCGTGTACAAGCTGATGCAGCAGGCGAACGAGCCCTTCGATCCCAAGGCTTACCTGCCCGCGGTGACGGGGTACTACTCCGACACGCACGGCAACCTGCTGTCGATGCCGTTCAACAGCTCGACCCAGGTGCTCTACATCAACAAGGACCTGTTCAAGAAGGCCGGCCTCGACCCCGAGAAGGCGCCGAAGACCTGGCCCGAGCTGATCAAGGACACCGAGAAGCTGAAGGCGGCCGGCGTGGCCTGCCCGTTCACCACCGGCTGGCAGTCGTGGGTGCAGCTCGAGAGCTTCAGCGCCTGGCATAACGTCCCGTTCGCGACGATGCAGAACGGCTTCGGCGGCCTGGGCACGCGCCTGGAGTTCAACGGCCCGGTCCAGGTGATGCACATCCAGAACCTGGCCGACATGGCGAAGAAGGGCGAGTTCATCTACGCCGGCCGCAAGGACGAGCCCACCGGGAAGTTCCAGGCCGGGGAATGCGCGATGGAGACGACCTCGAGCGGCTCCTACGCGAACATCAAGGCCAACGCCAAGTTCGAGTTCGGCGTCGCGCCGCTGCCCTATTACCCGAGCGTGAAGGGCGCGCCGCAGAACACCATCATCGGCGGCGCCACGCTGTGGGTGATGACGCAGAAGGACCCCAACGTCTACAAGGGCATCGCCAAGTTCTTCACCTTCCTGTCCTCGCCCGAGGTCCAGTACGACTTCCACAAGTCCACGGGCTACGTGCCGATCACGCTGTCGGCATGGGACCTGGCCAAGAAGGAAGGCCTGTACAAGGAGCGCCCGGGCTTCGACACGGCGATGCTGGAGCTGACGAACAAGACGCCGACGGCCAACTCGAAGGGCCTGCGCCTCGGCAACTTCGTGCAGATCCGCAACGTCATCGACGAGGAGCTCGAGTCAGTGTGGAGCGGCAAGAAGACCGCGAAGGCGGCGCTGGACGAGGCCGTGCAGCGCGGCAACGAACTGCTCGAGAAGTTCCAGAAGGCGAACCAGTAAGCCCGCTCGGCGCACCGCCCCCGGGCGGTGCGCCCGTTTGCCCGACAATACCCACGCGATGGAAAAACGCGTTCGCTTCCGCTCGTCCTGGCTGCCCTACGCGCTGGTCGCGCCGCAGATCGCGGTCACCCTGGTCTTCTTCATCTGGCCGGCCGCCGAGACCTTGCGCTACTCGGTGCTCCTGCAGGATGCGTTCGCATCGAAGGTGCAGTTCGTCTGGTTCGACAACTTCACCACCCTCTTCCACGACCCGAACTACCTGGCGTCGTTCAAGGTCACCGCCCTCTTCTCGGCCATCGTGGCGATCTCGGGGCTCGCCCTGTCGCTGCTGCTGGCCACCTTCGCCGACCGCGTGCTGCGCGGCGCGAATGCGTACAAGACCCTGCTGATCTGGCCCTACGCCGTGGCGCCCGCGGTGGCCGGCGTGCTGTGGCTGTTCATGCTCTCGCCGTCCATCGGCATCCTCACGTATGCGCTGCGCCGTTTCGGCGTCGACTGGAACTACTACGTGAACGGCGACCAGGCGCTGCTGCTCATCTGCGTCGCCGCCGTCTGGAAGCAGATCAGCTACAACTTCCTGTTCTTCCTCGCGGGGCTGCAGTCGATTCCCGGCTCGCTCCTCGAGGCCGCCGCGATCGACGGCGCCGGCCCGCTGCGGCGCTTCTGGACGATCGTGTTCCCGCTGCTGTCGCCCACCGCATTCTTCCTGCTCGTGGTCAACATCGTCTACGCCTTCTTCGACACGTTCGCGATCGTCGATGCGACCACCCAGGGCGGCCCGGCCCAGTCCACGCAGATCCTCGTGTTCAAGATCTACCAGGACGGCGTGCAGGGCCTCGACCTCGGCGGCTCGGCCGCCCAGTCGGTCGTGCTGATGGCGATCGTGATCGCGCTCACCGTGGTGCAGTTCCGCTGGGTCGAGCGCAAGGTGCAGTACTGAAGACATGATCGAGCGCCGCCCCGTCCTCACCTTCGTGCGCCACGCGGTGCTGATCGCCGGCATCGCCGTCGTGATGTTCCCCGTGTACGTGGCCTTCGTCGCGTCGACGCTGTCCTTCGACCAGATCCGGGACGTGCCGATGCAGCTGTGGCCGGGGAGCCACCTGCTGGAGAACTATGCGGCGGTGATCGCGCACGGCAGCGCGATGGGCTCGTCGGCGCCGGTGGGCACGATGATGGTCAACAGCCTGATCATGGCGCTGGTGATCTCGATCGGGAAGATCGCGATCTCGATCATCTCCGCGTTCGCCATCGTCTATTTCCGCTTCCCGCTGCGGCAGGCCTTCTTCTGGATGATCTTCATCACGCTGATGCTGCCGGTGGAAGTGCGGATCCTGCCCACCTACCAGGTGGCCGCGCAGCTCCACCTGATCGACACCTACGCGGGCCTGACGCTGCCGCTGATCGCCTCGGCGACGGCGACGTTCCTGTTCCGCCAGTTCTTCCTGACCATCCCCGACGAGTACGCCGAGGCCGCGCGCATCGACGGCGCCGGTCCGCTGCGCTTCTTCTGGGACGTGGTGCTGCCGCTGTCGCGCACCAACATCGCGGCCCTGTTCGTGATCATGTTCATCTATGGCTGGAACCAGTACCTCTGGCCCCTGCTCGTGACGACGCAGGAGAGCATGTACACGACGGTGATCGGCATCAAGCGCATGATCCCGGGCGGCGACGCCGCGGCCGAGTGGCACCTGATCATGGCCACCGCCATGCTCGCGATGCTGCCCCCGGTGGCGGTGGTGCTGCTGATGCAGAAGTGGTTCGTCAAGGGCCTGGTCGACACGGAAAAATAGATGGCATCCATTTCGCTGCGCGAGGTGCGCAAGACCTACGGCAAGGGCCGGCACGAGGTCCAGGTCATCCACGGCCTTTCCGCCGAGATCGCCGACCGCGAGTTCGTGGTCATCGTCGGCCCGTCCGGCTGCGGCAAGTCCACGCTGCTGCGCATGGTCGCGGGCCTGGAGGAGATCACCGGCGGCGAGATCCGCATCGGCGACCGGGTGGTGAACCAGCTGGAGCCGGCCGAGCGCGACATCGCCATGGTCTTCCAGAACTACGCGCTCTACCCGCACATGAGCGTCTTCGAGAACATGGCCTACGGCCTGAAGATCCGCAAGCTGCCCGCGGCGGAGATCAAGGCCCGGGTCGACAAGGCCGCCGCCATCCTGGAGCTGGGGCACCTGCTGGATCGCAAGCCGCGCCAGCTCTCGGGCGGCCAGCGCCAGCGCGTGGCCATGGGCCGCGCCATCGTGCGCCAGCCCCAGGTCTTCCTGTTCGACGAGCCGCTGTCCAACCTGGACGCCAAGCTGCGCGCGCAGACCCGGCTGGAGATCCAGAAGCTGCACCGCGAGCTGGGCATCACCTCGCTGTTCGTGACCCACGACCAGGTCGAGGCCATGACGCTCGCCCAGCGCATGATCGTCATGAACGCCGGCCGCATGGAGCAGTTCGGCACGCCCGAGGAGGTCTACCACCGGCCGGCGTCCACCTTCGTCGCGAGCTTCATCGGCTCGCCGCCGATGAACCTGCTGAAGGAGGCGCCGGGCGGGCGCGCCGGCACGGTCACCGGCATCCGCCCCGAGCACCTGGACGTGGCCGACACCGGCTGGGAGGTGCGCACCGAGACCGTGGAGATGCTGGGCGCCGAGCGCCTGGTCTACGGGCGACTGGGCGCCGAGCAGGTCATCGTGCGCATCGAGGAGAACCAGCCGGCGCCCGGGCCCGGCCAGGTGATCCACGTGAGGCCGCGGGAAGACCGGCTCCACCGTTTCGACGCGACGACCGGGCGCAGGATCCCGGAATGAACTCCTGGCCCTACCCGCGCTGGATCGCCCACCGCGGCGCCGGCAAGCTGGCGCCCGAGAACACGCTCGCGGCCTTCCGCCTGGGGGCGGAGCACGGCTGGCGGATGTTCGAGT
Source organism: Burkholderiales bacterium (assembly GCA_028868995.1). Lineage (GTDB taxonomy): Bacteria > Pseudomonadota > Gammaproteobacteria > Burkholderiales > Burkholderiaceae_C > Ramlibacter. Next base: position 12,875 of record JAGWTH010000058.1, read on the forward strand.
GCGACGTGAAGCTCTCCGCCGACGGCGTGCCCTTCCTGATGCACGACGCCGCGCTGGAACGCACGACCAACGGCGTGGGCACCGGCGGCGACCAGCCCTGGGACCAGCTCGCGCGGCTCGATGCCGGCAGCTGGCATTCGCGCCGCTATGCGGGCGAACCCCTGCCGACCTTCGAGAACGTCGCGCGCTGGTGCCTGGCCAACGGCTTCTTCCTGAACGTCGAGATCAAGCCGACCCCGGGCGTCGAGGCACGGACCGGACAGGTGGTCGCCGACCACGCGGCGCGCATCTGGCAGGGGCGAGCGGTGCCGCCCCTGCTCTCATCCTTCCGCCCCGAAGCCCTGCAGGCGGCCATGCAGGCCCAGCCGCAGCTGCCGCGCGGCTTGCTGCTGGACACGCTGTGGGACGGCTGGTGGGACATCGCCCGGCAGCTGCAGTGCGTGGCGATCGTCTGCAACCATGCCCTGTGGGACCGCGCGACCGTGGCCCAGGTGCACGGCGGCGGGATGCGCTGCCTGAGCTACACGGTCAACGACGAATGGGCCGCGCAGCGGCTGGTCGACCTGGGCACGGACGGGATCATCACGGACCGGGTGGACCTGTTCTCCCCCGCCTGACGCCTAGCTCAGGTCGCTCGCCAGCGACGCCAGCGTCTCCGGGTCGATCGCCAGGTGCGCCGGGTAGTTCGTGTGGTCGCAGCCCAGCTTCACCGCGGCGCCGGCCTTCACCGCCGCGCGCATGGCCGGCGTGAGTTCGAAGCGCAGGAAGTGCACCGAGGAGGTCTTCTCCTCGTTCTCGCGGTCCAGGTCCTCGTCGGCGACGGCGTAGACGCGGGCATGGCCCTCCACCTCGACGAACATGCGGTCCTCCACGCCGATCAGCCGGGCCAGCTCGCGCTTGCGCTCGTTGACGTCGGGATATTCGATCAGCATGGTCGCCTTCCAGTTGCCGCCGTCCGGCACCAGCGGGGCGTAGGCGTCGATCTCCGACTGGATGCCCTCCTCCTCGAAGATCTTCTCGATGCGCAGCATCTCCTGGATCTGGTAGCGCATCGTCAGCTCGCTCTCGAACTGCACGGTGATGTGCTCGCCCAGGTGCACGGTGCGCAGCCTGCGGTGGGCGATGACCTCGTCCTTGTGCAGCTTGCGCCACTTCGCATAGGCCTCCAGCGTCATCAGGCTGTCGGCCGTGATCTTGCCGGTCGTCTGCATGTTCATTCCAGTCCGTAAGCCATGCGCAGCAGGGAGATCGGGTGCTCCAGCTTCGGCGCGCCGAGCCCGTTGCGCTCGAAGCCCTGGGCGATATGGTGGCCGCCCAGCGGGCAGTCGGAGCTGATGTAGTCGGGCGCGCCGCCCTGCGGGTGCTCCGCCATCTTCCTGAAGAGCGGCTTGCCGATCTTCATCGCCATCTCGTGGTAGTCCTTCTTCACCCCGAAGGTGCCGGCGTGGCCGGAGCAGCGCTCGTTGGTCTGCACGAAGGTGCCGGGCACCATCTTGAGCAGCTCCTCGGTCTTCTTGCCGATGTTCTGCACCCGCGTGTGGCAGGGGACCTGGTAGCTGACATTGCCGAGCGGCTTGGGGAATTCCGTCTTCAGCAGGCCGTCGCGCCGGCGCGCCGCCAGGTACTCGAAGGGATCCCACATGGCCTCCTTGACGGCCTGCACCTCGGCGTCGCCGGGGTACATGAGGGGGATCTCCTGCTTGAACATCAGCGTGCAGCTCGGCACCGCCGACAGGATCGCGTAGCCCTCGCGGGCGTACTTCGCCAGCACCGGGATGTTGGCCTGCTTGCTGGCGTCCACCGAGTCCAGGTCGCCCAGCTCCAGCTTGGGCATGCCGCAGCACTTCTCCTTTTCCACCAGCACGTAGGGGACGTCGTTGTGCGCGAGGACCTTGAGCAGGTCCATGCCGATGCCGGGCTCGTTGTAGTTGACGTAGCAGGTGGAGAAGATCGCCACCTTGCCGGGCGTGCGCTCGCCGTCCTTCACCGGCAGCGGCGCCGAATCGGGCGCGGCGCTGCGGAACTTGCGCGTGGCCAGCGAGGGCAGCCAGGCGTTGCGGTCCACGTGCAGCGTGTTCTCCATCAGGGCGCGCGCCGGCCTGGTCTTGTTCACCGCGTTGGCCACCTGCACGACGATCGGGATGCCCGCGAACTGGCCGTGCACGTCGGTGGAGGACAGGAACTTCGAGCCGAAGTCGACCTCGCCTTTCCTGAACTTGATCGCCTTGGCACGCAGCATCGTGTGCGGGAAGTCCAGGTTCCACTCGTGCGGCGGCACGTAGGGGCACTTGGTCATGTAGCACAGGTCGCACAGGTAGCACTGGTCGACGACCTTCCAGTAGTC
>JAGWTH010000059.1 GCA_028868995.1 Burkholderiales bacterium
AGCCGTGGCTTGCACGCGATCTCGCATACAGCGATTTCGAATCCCACCCCGGGCAGCAGCCGCTTTCCTGTTGCGCGCCAACTACTTAGCACGCTGGCCCGGATTCATTCCGGACACCAGTGCGCGCAGGCGGGGATCCAAGGCGTTCAGGGGTTCTCGACCTCGTACTTCGGCCGGCCGCCGGTCCCGACCATCAGCTCGTTCACCACGCCCATCACGTCGTCCACCTGCTGCGCGGCCTGCTCCATCTGCGCGGCCTGCTCCGGCGTCTTCACGCAGCCCATGAGCGTCACGATGCGGCGCTGGCCCAGGACCCACACCGACGTGTCGCCGAAGCGGCCGTCGCGCTGGAGGAACTGCCGCACCCGCGGGATGATCTCCTTGTCGTACAGGTAGGAGTTGGGCAGGCGGCAGCGGCCCGAGTTGTAGCAGCTGGTGCCGTGCTGGGCCCGCACGTGCTCCTCCTGGCGCACCTCCTCGGGCGTGTAGCCCGGCGGCCGCGGCACGGGACAGCCCGGGAGCGCGGAGCTCACCTGCAGGAAGGGGTCGTCGAACACGTTGCGGCGCTCCTGCGCAAGCGCCGGCGTCGCCGCCGCAGCCGCGAGCGCGGCGGCGAGGCAGGCGGCGAGGCGGCAGGCAGGCATGCCCGCGAGCGTACTACTTGACCCGCTGCTTTTCCAGCTTGCGCGCCAGCGTGCGCCGGTGCATGCCCAGCCGGCGGGCCGTCTCGGAGATGTTGAAGCCGGTCTCGGCCAGCGTCTCGTGGATGCGTTCCCACTCCAGCGTCTTGATGTTCGTCTGCCGCTCGGTCAGCTCCACCTCGGTGTCGCCCTCGGCACGCGCGAAGGCGGCCTCGATGTCGTCGGTGTTGGCGGGCTTGGCCAGGTAGTGGCGCGCGCCGAGCTTGATCGCCTCCACCGCCGTGGCGATGCTGGCGTAGCCGGTCAGCACCACGATCACCATCTGCGGGTCGTGCTCGTGCAGCGCCTGCACGCAGGCCAGGCCCGAGTCGCCGTTCGCTAGCTTGAGGTCCACCACCGCGTAGCCCGGCGAGTGCTGGCGCAGCAGCTCCCGCGCCGCCTCCCGGCCGGCGGCGCGCAGCACCCGCCAGCCGCGCCGCTCGAACGAGCGCACCAGCGTGCGCGCGAAGGCGTCGTCGTCCTCGACGACCAGCAGCTCGCGTTCAGCGTCCATTGTCTTTCGCGTCCTCTTGCGGCATCAGGGCGGCCAGCGGCAGCGTGATGGTCACCTCGGCGCCGCCTTCGACATTGTGCGCCGCGATATGTCCCCCCAGGGTCCGCGCGACATTGACGGCCAGGAACAGGCCCAGGCCGCGCCCCGGCGTGCCCTTGCTGGACTGGTAGGGCGTGCCCAGGCGCTCCAGCATCTCCGGGGCGAACCCCGGGCCGTTGTCGGTCACGCCCACGACCAGCGTGTCCTCATCCCAGGAAGCGCGCAGCCGCGGCACCCGCCCGGGCGCCGCCTCCAGGGCGTTGTCCAGGATGTTGCCGATCATCTGCGCGAGCGCCGTGTCCGAGATGATCGGCAGGTCCGGCCCGTCGCGCCGGTAGTCCAGCACCGCCCCGCGGGTGCGCCTCCATTCGCCGGCCAGCTCGTCCAGGAAAGCGTACAGCGTCGTCTCCACCGGCGCCTCGCCGCGGGTCTCGCCGGCGGACGTGAGGATGCCCGCGACGATGGCCTTGCAGCGGGCGATCTGCCGCTGCATCTCCTCGATCTCCTCGCGCAGCTCGGGCTCGCCGGCGAACGGCGCCATGCGCGACCAGTCGCCCAGGATCACCGACAGGGTCGCCAGCGGCGTGCCCAGCTCGTGCGCCGCCCCCGAGGCCAGCAGGCCCATGCGCACGATGTGCTCCTCCTCGGCGGCGCGCTGGCGCAGCCGGGCGAGCGCCTCGTCGCGCCGGCGCAGGTTGCGCGTGATGCGGACGATGAAGATCGCGAACAGCGTGGCATCGAGCGCGAAGCACACCAGCAGGCCGCCCACGTAGTCGGAGGACAGCGCCACCTGGCGCAGTCCCGGCAGGTCCAGCGGGCGGTACCACTGGGTCAGCGCCACGAAGGCCAGGGTGGTCGCCGACACCAGGGCCCAGACGTAGCGGGGGCGCAGCAGCACCGAGGCCACGGCGACCTGCAGCAGGTAGATGAAGATGAAGGGATTGGTGACGCCGCCGGCGAAGTAGAGCTGGCCTGTCAGCACCGCCACGTCCACCAGCAGGCCCGCGAACAGCTCCGCGTTGGTCACCGGCACGCTCAGGAGCGAGCGCAGCCAGCTCGCCGCGTTGAACAGGGCGAGCGCGACCAGCAGCGTCAGCATCTCGCGCAGCGGCAGCCGCACGTCCAGCAGGTACTGCGCCGCCATCATGGTGAGCAGCTGCCCGGCCACGGCCAGCCAGCGCAGGTCGACCAGCTGCAGCAGGTTGCGGCGATGGGCCAGGCGCTCCGGGGCCTGGCCGGCCTCGGCCAGCGCCGAGGGGGATTCGGGTGGGTGGTTCAGCAAGGCGCTCGTCTCACGCCGGCGGCGACCGGCGCCGGGCATCCAGCACCAGGTATCCAATGGCGGCGGCCATTATGGCGGCGAGCGCGAACCAGGTGAGCGCGTAGACCAGGTGGTCGTTGCGGAAGCGCAGGACGGTCAGGCCGGCCCGCGGCCATTCCGGGGCGGCCCCGGGCTGCGGCTGGGCGTCGACGAAATAAGGGGCCACCGTCCCGGCGAGCCCCTGCGCCGCCGCGATGGCGGCGACGTCGCGCGAGTACCAGCGGCCCGCGGACGGGTCGTTGTGCTGGAACAGGCGTCCACCCGGTTCGCCGGGCCGCAGCAGGCCGGTGACCGACTGCTCGGGCGCGCCGTGCGGGACCCGGCCGCGCAGCTCCGGCGGCACGAAGCCCCGATTCACCAGCAGCCAGCGGCCGGGCGCGGTCTCCAGGGGGGTGAGCACCCAGTAGCCGGCCCCGAGCTCGGTGGTGGCGGCCACCAGCACCTCGCGCCCGTAGTCGAACCGGCCCCGGGCCTGCACCCGGCGGTATTCGTCGTCGGCGGTGAGGGCGCCCCAGGCGTCGGGCCCGGGCGCGGGGATCGGGGCGGCGTGGACGTTGCGGTCCACGCGGGCGATCAGTGCCTCCTTCCAGGCCAGGCGGTGCACCTGCCAGACGCCCAGGGCGACGAAGCCCGCGCACGCCAGCGCGCAGGCAGCGAGCATCGCCACCAGCGCGCCCAGCGAACGCGGGCTGCGTTCGGACGCGTCCATGGTCAGGGCATGTTGCGCATCATCTGCGGGTCGACCGGCATCATGTTCGCGTTCATGTGGTACATGACCCAGATCGAGCCGGCCAGCATGATGACCACCACGATCAGCGTGAACAGGGTCGCCAGCAGCGTCCAGCCGCCCTCGACCTTGGCGTCGAGGTGCAGGAAGTAGAACATGTGCACCAGCACCTGCACGGCCGCGAAGCCGAGGATGATGAACCGGGTGGCGCCGGGCGGCAGCACCTTGGCCATCACCAGCCAGAACGGGATGGCGGTGAGGATCACGGACAGGACGAAGCCGATGGCGTAGCCCTTGAGCGTGGCGTGGTAGCCGATGTCGTCGTGGCCGTCGTGGTGTTCGGCGTGGGTGGCGCTCATCAGAGGACTCCCATGAGGTAGACGAAGGTGAAGACGCCGATCCAGACGACGTCCAGGAAGTGCCAGAACATCGACAGGCACACCAGGCGGCGCTTGTTCTCGCGCGTCAGGCCGAAGCGGGCGACCTGCAGCATCAGCGTCACCAGCCAGATGCAGCCGAAGGTCACGTGCAGGCCGTGCGTGCCCACCAGCGTGAAGAAGCTGGAGAGGAAGGCGCTGCGCTGCGGGCCGGCGCCCTCGTGGATCAGGTGGGTGAACTCGAACAGCTCGATGGACAGGAAGCCCAGGCCGAACAGGCCGGTGACGGCCAGCCAGGAAAGCAGGTGCTTTTCCTTGCCGTGCTGCATCGCGATCATCGCGAAGCCATAGGTGATGGACGACAGCAGCAGCAGGCCGGTGTTGACGGCCACCAGGGGCAGCTCGAACAGGTCGGCGCCGGAGGGGCCGGCGGCATAGCTGCGGCCCAGCACGGCGTAGGTGGCGAACAGGACGGCGAAGACGAGGCAGTCGCTCATCAGGTACATCCAGAACCCGAGCATGGTGCTCTGTTCGGGGTGGTGCTCGCCGTTGTCGTAGAAGACCGGGGCGGAGCCGGTCGCGGTCAGCGGGGTGGCGGACATGGTGGTCTCGGGGTCCTCAGGCGGCGGCCAGGGCGCGGGTGCGCGCGTCCTCGCTGCGCGTCACCGCTTCGGCCGGGATGTGGAAATCGCGGTCGTAGTTGAAGGTGTGGACGATGGCGGAGATCACCATCGAGGCGAAGGCGGCGGCGGCCGGCAGCCACATGTGCCACACCAGCGCGAAGCCCATCGCCGTGGCCAGCATGGCGATCACGAAGCCGGCGGCCGTGTTCTTCGGCATGTGGATCGGCTTGAAGCCGGCGGTCGGGCGGCGGGCGCCGCGCTGCTTCATGTCGTGCCAGGCGTCGGTGTCGTGCACCACGGGGGTGAACGCGAAGTTGTAGTCCGGCGGCGGCGAGGCGGTGGACCACTCCAGGGTGCGCGCGTTCCAGGGGTCGCCCGTCACGTCGCGCAGCTGTTCGCGCCGCAGGTAGCTCGCCGCCAGCTGCACCAGGAAGGCGGCGATGCCCAGGGCGATCAGCACCCCGCCCACGGCGGCGATCTGGAACCAGATCTGCAGCGACGGGTCGTCGAAGTGGTTCATGCGGCGGGTCACGCCCATCAGGCCCAGCACGTACAGCGGCGAGAAGGCGACCCAGAAGCCCACCAGCCAGAACCAGAAGGAGACCTTGCCCCAGAACGGGTCGAGCTTGTAGCCGAAGGCCTTGGGGAACCAGTAGTTGATGCCGGCGAAGACGCCGAACACCACGCCGCCGATGATCACGTTGTGGAAGTGCGCGATCAGGAACAGGCTGTTGTGCAGCACGAAGTCGGCCGCCGGCACCGCCAGCATCACGCCGGTCATGCCGCCGATCACGAAGGTGAGCATGAAGCCCACGGTCCACAGCATCGGCACCTCGAAGCGGATGCGGCCGCGGTACATGGTGAACAGCCAGTTGAACATCTTCGCGCCCGTCGGGATCGAGATGATCATGGTCGTGATCCCGAAGAACGAGTTCACGCTGGCGCCCGAGCCCATGGTGAAGAAGTGGTGCAGCCACACCATGTAGGACAGCACGGCGATCACGCAGGTCGCGTACACCATGGAGGCGTAGCCGAACAGGCGCTTGCCGCTGAAGGTGGACACCACCTCGGAGAAGATGCCGAACACCGGCAGGATCAGGATGTACACCTCGGGGTGGCCCCAGATCCAGATCAGGTTCACGTACAGCATCGGGTTGCCCCCGAGGTCGTTCGTGAAGAAGTTGGTGCCCAGGTAGCGGTCGGCCGTCAGCAGCGCCAGGGTGGCGGCCAGGATCGGGAAGGTGGCCACGATCAGCACGTTGGTGCACAGCGCCGTCCAGGTGAACACCGGCATCTTCATCAGCTTCATGCCCGGCGCGCGCATCTTGAGGATGGTCGCGATCAGGTTGATGCCCGACAGCGTCGTGCCGACGCCGGCCACCTGCAGGGACCAGAGGTAGTAGTCCACCCCGACGTCGGGACTCGCCAGCAGCCCCGACAGCGGCGGGTAGGCCAGCCAGCCGGTGCGCGCGAACTCGCCCACGAACAGCGAGATCATCACCAGGCCGGCGCCGCCCGCGGTCATCCAGAAGCTGAAGTTGTTCAGGAAGGGGAAGGCCACGTCGCGCGCGCCGATCTGCAGCGGCACGACGTAGTTCATGAAGCCCGTGACCAGCGGCATGGCCACGAAGAAGATCATGATCACTCCGTGCGCGGTGAAGATCTGGTCGTAGTGGTGCGGGGGCAGGAAGCCGGGGTTGCCGCCGAAGGCCACGGCCTGCTGCAGGCGCATCATGATCGCGTCGGCGAAGCCGCGCAGCAGCATCACGATGCCCAGCACCATGTACATGATGCCGATCTTCTTGTGGTCGATGCTGCAGATCCAGTCGCGCCACAGGGGGCCCCACAGGCGCAGCCTGGTGAGCGCGGCCAGCACCACCAGGCCGCCCAGGGCGACGCCGATGAAGGTGGCCACGAGGATCGGCTCGTGGTAGGGGATCGCCTCCCAGCTGAGGCGGCCGAGGATCAGTTCGCTCAAGTTCATCTTGCTCTCGTCGTCGGGCACGCGGCGGTCCGGCCCGCGGGCCGGCCGCGCGCGAACGTCGTCATTGCGCGGTCACGGGCGCCGCGGCACGCGGCAGGCCTTGCGGGTTGTCGGGGGTGCACAGCGCGGCCACCACGGTGCGGGTGACGCCGGCGCGCGTCAGATGGCGCACGCCGGCGACGCTGCCCTTGCCCTGGCCGCCGGCGGCGTCGATGGACATCATCTCGCTGGCGCACATCTTGCCGGCCTCCACGCAGCGGTTCAGCACCGCGTCGTACAGGCCGTCCTCCACCTTGGCGTAGCGGCGCACCGGCTCCTTGTGGCTGGGCTTGTCCAGCTCCAGGTAGCTGGCGCGCGAGAGCACCGCGCCGCCCTGGCGCGCGGCCGCCACCCAGCCGGCGAAATCGCCGTCGCTCAGGCTCAGGACCTTGAAGCGCATGTCCGAGAAGCCCGAGCCGCTGTAGTTGGCCGACAGGCCGTCGTAGGTGCCCGTCTGGTTCATGACGGCGTGCAGCTCCGTCTGCATGCCCGGCATCGCGTACACCATGCCCGCCATCGCCGGCACGTAGAACGCGTTCATCACGCTCGTCGAGGTGATGCGGAACTCCACCGGCCGGTCCACCGGCAGCGCCAGTTCATTGACCGCGGCGACGCCCTGCTCCGGGTAGACGAACAGCCACTTCCAGTCCATCGCCACCACGTCCACCACCAGCGGCCGGGTGCCGGCGGGCACCGGACGGCCGGCCGCGATCCGGTCCAGCGGCCGGTACGGGTCCAGCTTGTGGGTGGTGATCCAGGTGATCGCGCCCAGGGCGATGATGATCAGCAGGGGCGCGCCCCAGATCACCAGCTCCAGCTTCGTCGAATGGTCCCAGTCGGGCGCATAGGTCGCCTTGGTGTTCGACTGGCGGTAGCGGAACGCGAAGAACACCGTCAGCGCCATCACCGGGACGATGATCAGCAGCATCAGCAGGGTGGAGGTGACGATCAGCTGGGCCTGCTGGGCGGCGATGTCGCCATGGGGCTTCATCACGATCGCATTGCAGCCGGCCAGCGGCAGGGCCAGGGCCGCGAGGGCGCCCAGGCGCGCGAGCGGGTGGCGGAAGGGGGGGCGGGTCATCAGGAGGACGGAAAAACGCTCGGGAAAACGCGGATTGCGTTTCGGGCGCGAATGTATCCTGATTGATGCAGGTCAAACATTGGACATTTTGTCCCACCCGGTCCTCCACCCGCAGTCCGATCCGATGACTTCCGCCGCCAGCGCCTCCCTGCATCCCTTCCCCCCTCCCCTGACCGGCGCCCACGGCGCCACCCCCGACAACTCCGCCGACGAAGCCCGGATCGCCCCGGGCGACATCGCCGTCGGCGTGGTGATCGGCCGGGCCTCGGAGTACTTCGACTTCTTCGTCTACGGCATCGCCTCGGTGCTGGTGTTCCCGGCGGTGTTCTTCCCCTTCGCGAGCCGGCTGCAGGGCACCCTGCTGGCCTTCGCGCTGCTGGCGCTGGCCTTCGTGGTGCGTCCGCTGGGCACCCTGCTGGGCATGGCGCTGCAGCGCCAGTTCGGCCGGGGCTTCAAGCTGACCCTGTCCCTGGTCGTGCTGGGCACCTCCACGGTCTGCATGGCCCTGCTGCCCGGTTACGCCACCGCCGGCCTGGCGGCCATCGTCCTGCTGACCGTGTGCCGGGTGGGCCAGGGCCTGGCGCTGGGCGGCTCCTGGGACGGCCTGCCCTCGCTGCTGGCGCTCAATGCGCCGGAAGGCCGGCGCGGGCGCTACGCCATGCTGGGCCAGCTGGGCGCGCCGCTGGGCTTCCTGGTGGCCGGCGGCCTGTTCTCCTACCTGTGGGGCAACCTGTCCAGCGCCGACTTCCTGGACTGGGGCTGGCGCTTCCCCTTCTTCGCCGCCTTCGCCATCAACGTGGTCGCCCTGTTCGCCCGCCTGCGCCTGGTGGTGACGCACGAATACGAGCGCGAGCTGCAGGCCCACGAGCTGGAACCCTGCGACGTGCGCGAGCTGTTCGCCACGCAGGGCCTCAACGTGGTGATCGGCGCCTTCGCCGCGCTGGCCTCCTATGCCCTGTTCCACCTGGTGACGGTGTTCCCGCTGTCCTGGGTGAACCTGTATTCGGAGCAGGAGATCGGGCAGTTCCTGCGGGTCGAGCTGGCCGGCGCCGTGCTGGCGGCGGTCGCCATGCCCATCTCGGGCTGGATCGCCGACCGCATCGGCCGGCGCAGCACCCTGGGGGCGCTGGCCACGGCGATCGCCCTGTTCAGCCTCAGCGCGCCCTCCATGCTGGGCGGCAACGACGCGATGCAGGACCTGTTCATCCTGGTGGGCTTCGTGCTGCTGGGCCTGTCCTACGGCCAGTCGGCCGGCGCCGTGGCCTCCAACTTCCTGCCGGCCTTCCGCTACACCGGCTCGGCCCTGACCACCGACCTGGCCTGGCTGATCGGCGCGGCCTTCGCGCCGCTGGTGGCGCTGTACCTGTCGTCCCGCTTCGGCCTGGTGGCCGTCAGCCTGTACCTGCTGTCCGGCGCACTGGCCACCCTGCTGGCCTTGCGCACGAACCGCTGGCTGTCGCTGCGCGACTGAAGCCCCCACGGCAAGCCCGTCATCGCGGATTGCGATGACGGGGCCGCTCCGCATCAGAGAAAATTGCGGCTCGGCATCGCGCCACGCGATGTCGAGCTCCCGATGCGCCCCTCCGAACGCTCCTTCGCCCGCCGGATCGACCTCACCTCGCTGCAGCTGTTCGTCGCTGTCTGCGAGCTGGGCTCGATCGGCCGCGCCGCCGAGCGCGAGTTCATCGCCGCCTCCGCGGTCAGCAAGCGGCTGGCGGACCTGGAGGCGACGCTGGACACGCCCCTGCTGTACCGGCACACGCGCGGCGTGAAGCTCACCCCGGCCGGCGAAAGCCTGCTGCACCATGCGCGCGCCATGCTGTTCAGCCTGGAGAAGATGCAGGCCGAACTGTCCGAATACGCCGATGGCGTGCGCGGCCACGTGCGCATCCACGCCAACATCTCGGCCATCGTGCAGTTCCTGCCCGAGGACCTCGGCAGCTTCAGCCAGGCGCATCCGCAGGTCAAGATCGACCTGCAGGAGCACCTGTCCACCGAGGTGCTGCGGGCGGTGCAGGAAGGCGCGGCGGACCTGGGCATCTGCAACGTCGCCGCCGGCGCCATGGGCCAGGAGCTGCAGTCCCTGCCCTACCGGCAGGACGAGCTGGTGCTGATCGTGCCGCGCGGCCACCCGCTGGCCGGGCGCGAGGCCGTCGCCTTCGTGGACACGCTGGAGTTCGACCACGTGGGCCTGCACGCCAACAGCTCGATCCACCAGGCGATGCGCGAGGCCGCCGCGGCCGCCGGCCGCGCGATCCGCCTGCGCATCCACGTCACCGGCCTCGACGCCATGTGCCGCATGATCCACAACGGCCTGGGCGTGGGGGTGATGCCGCGCCGCGCCTTCGCGCTGATGCACGGCGTGGGCGACCTCGAGTGCGTTGCGCTCACCGATGCCTGGGCCACCCGCGACATCCGGCTGGTGGCCCGCGATTTCTCCACCCTGCCGCTGACCGCGCGGCTGCTGGTCGACCACCTGCGCGACCGCGCGGCCGGCCCGCTGGCGCTCGCCGCATAGAATTCCACCCCGAAGGAAAGCCCCATGGGACGCACGCTGTACGACAAGATCTGGGACGAGCACGTCGTCCACACGGAGGAGGACGGCACCGCCATCCTCTACATCGACCGGCACCTGGTGCACGAGGTCACCAGCCCGCAGGCCTTCGAGGGCCTGCGCGAGGCCGGGCGCAAGGTGTGGCGCATCAGCTCGGTCGTCGCCACCGCCGACCACAACACGCCCACGACCGGCTGGGAACGCGGCTACGACGGCATCGAGGACCCGATCTCCAAGGAGCAGGTCACGACGCTGGACAAGAACATCGGCGAGTTCGGCGCCGCCGCCTATTTCCCCTTCCTGTCCAGGCGCCAGGGCATCGTGCACGTGATCGGCCCCGAGTCGGGCGCCACGCTGCCGGGCATGACGGTGGTCTGCGGCGACTCGCACACCTCCACCCACGGCGCCTTCGGCGCGCTGGCCCACGGCATCGGCACCTCGGAGGTGGAGCACGTGCTGGCCACCCAGACCCTGCTGGCCAAGAAGGCGAAGAACATGCTCGTGAAGGTCGAGGGCCGGCTGGCCCCCGGCGTCACCGCCAAGGACGTCGTGCTGGCCATCATCGGACGGATCGGCACCGCCGGCGGCACCGGCTACACCATCGAGTTCGCCGGCTCGGCGATCCGCGGCCTCAGCATGGAAGGCCGCATGACGGTGTGCAACATGGCCATCGAGGCCGGCGCCCGCGCCGGCATGGTCGCCCCCGACGAGAAGACCCTCGAATACGTCAAGGGCCGGCCGCTCGCGCCCACTGGCGTCGAGTGGGACCAGGCCGTGGCCTACTGGCGCACGCTCTACTCCGACGCGGACGCGAAGTTCGACGCGGTGGTCGAACTGGACGCCGCGCAGATCGTGCCGCAGGTCACCTGGGGCACCTCGCCCGAGATGGTGACCACCATCGACGGCCGCGTGCCGGACCCGGACCGCGAGAAGGACGCCAACAAGCGCAACGCGATGGAGCGCGCGCTGACCTACATGGGCCTGCAGCCGGGCAAGCCCATGAACGACATCCACGTCGACAAGGTGTTCATCGGCTCCTGCACCAACAGCCGCATCGAGGACATGCGCGAGGCCGCCGCCCTGGTGAAGAAGCTGGGCCGCAAGGTCGCCCCCAACGTCAAGGCGGCGCTCGTCGTTCCCGGCTCCGGCGTGGTGAAGGAACAGGCCGAGCGCGAGGGCCTGGACCGGATCTTCAAGGCGGCCGGCTTCGAGTGGCGCGAGCCGGGCTGTTCCATGTGCCTGGCCATGAACGCCGACCGGCTGGAGCCGGGCGAGCGCTGCGCCTCCACCAGCAACCGCAACTTCGAGGGCCGCCAGGGCGCCGGCGGCCGCACCCACCTCGTGAGTCCCGCCATGGCCGCCGCGGCCGCGGTGCACGGGCATTTCGTCGACGTGCGGCAGTTCGCCTGAGGACCCACCACATGGACAAGTTCACCGTGCACAAGGGCCTCGTGGCCCCGATGGATCGCGAGAACGTCGACACCGACGCGATCATCCCCAAGCAGTTCCTGAAGTCGATCCGCAAGACCGGCTTCGGGCCCAACCTGTTCGACGAGTGGCGCTACCTGGACCACGGCGAGCCCGGCCAGGACCCCGCCTCGCGCAAACCCAACCCGGACTTCGTGCTGAACCAGCCGCGCTACCGCGGCGCCTCGATCCTGCTGGCGCGCCGCAACTTCGGCTGCGGCTCCTCGCGCGAGCACGCGCCCTGGGCCCTGCAGCAGTACGGCTTCCGCGCGCTGATCGCGCCCAGCTTCGCCGACATCTTCTTCAACAACACCTTCAAGAACGGCCTGCTGCCCATCGTGCTGCCGGAGGCCACGGTGGCGAAGCTGTTCGACGAGGTCTACGCCTTCCCCGGCTACGAGCTGACCGTCGACCTCGAGCGCCAGGTGGTGGTCAGGCCGCAGGGCGAGGAGATCCCCTTCGAGGTGCAGCCCTTCCGCCGCTACTGCCTCATGAACGGCTTCGACGACATCGGCCTGACCCTGCGCCAGTCCGACAAGATCCGCCAATACGAAGCGCAGCGCCTCGCCACCAAGCCCTGGCTGGCGCACACGCTCACCGCCCAACGCTGAACGAACGACCCCCATGAAAATCGCAGTCCTGCCCGGTGACGGCATCGGCACCGAAATCGTCGACGAGGCCGTCAAGGTCCTGAAGGTCCTGGACCTCAAGTTCGAGCTGGAGTTCGCCGACGTGGGCGGCGTCGCCTACGACCGCCACGGCCATCCGCTGCCCGAGGCGACGCTCAAGCTGGCCAGGGCAGCGGACGCCGTGCTGTTCGGCGCCGTGGGCGACTGGAAGTACGACCAGCTGGAGCGCCAGTTCCGCCCCGAGCAGGCCATCCTGGGCCTGCGCAAGAACCTGGGCCTGTTCGCCAACTTCCGCCCGGCCATCTGCTACGAGCAGCTGACCCACGCCTCCAGCCTCAAGCCGGAGCTGGTCGCGGGCCTGGACATCCTGATCATCCGCGAGCTCACCGGCGACATCTACTTCGGCCAGCCGCGCGGCCGCCGCACCGCCCCGGACGGCAACTTCCCCGGGGCCGAGGAAGCCTTCGACACCATGCGCTACACGCGCCCGGAGATCGAGCGCATCGCCCACGTCGCCTTCCAGGCCGCGCGCAAGCGGGGCCGGAAGGTGACCTCGGTCGACAAGGCCAACGTGCTTGAGACCTTCCAGTTCTGGAAGGACGTGGTCACCGAGGTGGGCCGGCAGTACCCGGACGTGAAGCTGGACCACATGTACGTCGACAACGCCGCCATGCAGCTGGTGAAGTCGCCCAAGTCCTTCGACGTGGTGGTCACCGGCAACATGTTCGGCGACATCCTGTCGGACGAGGCGGCCATGCTGACCGGCTCGATCGGCATGCTGCCCTCGGCCAGCCTGAACGCCAGCAACCAGGGCCTGTACGAGCCTTCCCACGGCAGCGCCCCGGACATCGCCGGCAAGGGGGTCGCCAATCCTTTGGCTACAATCCTGTCTGCCGCCATGATGCTCCGCTTCTCCCTCAACCAGCCGCAAGCCGCCGACCGGATCGAGTCCGCGGTGAAGGACGTGCTGTCCCAGGGGCTGCGCACGGCGGACATCTGGTCCGAAGGCACCCGCAAGGTCGGCACCCGCGAAATGGGCGACGCCGTCGTTGCGGCCATCACCAAGAAGACGATTACCAAGAGCTAGCAAGCTCCGGTTCGTCGCGCCCTTCCCCCGGCCGAGACGAGCCGGGGGGAAACCAGATTCAACTTCGAACTGAAAGGCGCGCGCGATGACTCTCTCGAACGGACAACAACCGCTGGTCGGCCTGGTCGGCTGGCGCGGCATGGTCGGCTCGGTCCTGATGGACCGCATGAAGGCCGAAGGCGACTTCGGCCTGATCGAGCCGGTGTTCTTCTCGACGTCCAACGCCGGCGGCCCGGCACCCGCGATGGCGAAGAACGAGACCACGCTGAAGGACGCGTTCGACATCGAGGCGCTGAAGAAGTGCGACATCGTCATCACGGCCCAGGGCGGTGACTACACCACCGAGGTCTTCCCCAAGCTGCGCGCGGCCGGCTGGAACGGCCACTGGATCGACGCGGCCTCGACGCTGCGCATGAAGGACGACGCGGTCATCGTCCTGGACCCGGTCAACCTGCCGGTGATCAAGAACGCGCTCGCCAAGGGCGGCCGCAGCTGGATCGGCGGCAACTGCACCGTCAGCTGCATGCTGATGGGCGTGGGCGCGCTGTACAAGGCCGGCCTGGTCGAGTGGATGACCAGCATGACCTACCAGGCCGCCTCCGGCGGCGGGGCCCAGCACATGCGCGAGCTGCTCACGCAGTTCGGCACGCTCAACGCCGAAGTGCGCGCCCTGCTGGACGACCCGAAGTCCGCCATCCTGGAGATCGACCGCAAGGTGCTCGCCCGCCAGCAGTCCCTGTCCGGCGAGGAGACCGCCAACTTCGGCGTGCCCCTGGGCGGCTCGCTGATCCCCTGGATCGACAAGGACCTCGGCAACGGCGTCTCGCGCGAGGAATGGAAGGGCGGCGCCGAGACGAACAAGATCCTGGGCCAGGGCGCCGGCTTCGGCACGCCGGCGGTCCCGGTGGACGGCTTCTGCGTGCGCATCGGCGCCATGCGCTGCCATTCGCAGGCGCTGACCTTCAAGCTGAAGAAGGACGTGCCGGTGGCCGACATCGAGGCCATGATCGCCGCCGACAACCCCTGGGCCAAGGTGGTGCCGAACACGCGCGAGGCGACGATGCAGGGCCTCACCCCCGTGGCCGTGACTGGCACGCTGGACATCCCGGTGGGCCGCATCCGCAAGCTGGCCATGGGACCCGAGTACGTCGGCGCCTTCACCATCGGCGACCAGCTGCTGTGGGGCGCGGCCGAACCGCTGCGCCGCATGCTGCGCATCCTGCTGCAGGCGTGATCGCCGCGGGCATCGCGGCCGGCCCACGATGCCCCTCCCCACCTGTATCCGCAGGTTACGGCGCGTTGTGACACGGCAACATCCCCGGTCGTGTCGGCTTGTGCAAAAGCGTTCCACGGACGTTAAGCGGTGTCTCAGCTTGTCAGTCTAAGACCTTGCTGTTATGGTCCTTTTTCGATTTCAGCCTCGATGACAATGGGCCGCATGAAGAGTAAAAGACTGCCTCCGGACCAAGGGGAGGGGACGCCGGTAGCGATGAGCGTGCCGAAGCTGAGGCTTTCCGCACTGGCGCTCGCCGCGGCAGTCACCTTCGGTCTCGCATCGCCCGACGCGCTCGCGCTGGCGCTCGGCCGCGTGACCGTTCGTTCGGCGCTGGGCGAGCCCCTGCGCGCCGAGGTCGATGTTCCCGAGATCAGCCCCGACGAAGTCTCCTCCCTGCGGGCCAGCATCGCGCCGCCCGCCACCTTCCGCAACCGGGGCATGGACTTCAACTCGGTGCTGTCGGGGGTGAACATCAACCTGATGCGCCGCACCGACGGCAGCTACTACCTGCAACTGAGCAGCGACCGGCCCGTCAACGACCCCTTCGTGGACGTGATCGTCGATGCCTCCTGGGCTTCGGGCCGCGTGCAGCGCGACTTCACGATGCTGTTCGACCCGCCGGCGCTGCGGCAGCCGCAGGCGCCGCTGGCACCCCAGGTCTCGCCGGCTCCGGCCG
>JAGWTH010000024.1 GCA_028868995.1 Burkholderiales bacterium
GATTTCGAATCCCACCCCGGGCAGCAGCCGCTTTCCTGTTGCGCGCCAACTACTTAGCACGCTGGCCCGGATTCATTCCGGACACCAGTGCGCGCAGGCGGGGATCCAAGGCTTCCCCGGCTGCGCGCGCCGCGCGCAGCTTCAACGCTTTGGATTCCCGCCTTCGCGGGAATGACGGGAATGGCGCGGGAAGGGCGGACAGACGCGGCGGCGTCGAAAGGCAGGGTCAGCCCGCCAGCGCCGCCTTCACCGCGGCCGACACGAGCCCCATGTCCGCCTTGCCGGCCAGGCGCTGCTTGACCGCGCCCATCACCTTGCCCATGTCGCCGGGGCCCTTGGCGCCCAGTTCGGCCACGATCGCCTTCACCTCCGCGGCGATTTCCTCGGCCGACAGGCGCGCCGGCAGGTAGGCCTGCAGCACCACCACCTCGGCCTGTTCCTTGTCGGCCAGGTCCTGGCGGCCGGCCTTCTGGAAGGCCTCGATGCTGTCCTTGCGCTGCTTGAGCAGCTTGTCGACGATGCCGACCACGCCCGGGTCGTCCAGCTCGATGCGCTCGTCCACCTCCTTCTGCTTGATGGCGGCGGTGAGCATGCGGATGGCGCCCAGGCGCTCGCTGTCCTTGGCGCGCATGGCGGCCTTCATGTCTTCGGTGATGCGTTCCTTGAGCGTGGGCATGGTCGGATTCCTGGGGGGGGATGAAAAAAGCCCGCGCGGGCGTCCCCGGGCGGGCTTCCTGAGAGGCTTGCAGCCGGGGCTCAGTAGAGCTTCTTCGGCAGCTGCATGGAGCGCACGCGCTTGAAGTGGCGCTTCACGGCGGCGGCCTTCTTGCGCTTGCGCTCGGCGGTGGGCTTCTCGTAGAACTCGCGGGCGCGCAGCTCGGTCAGCAGGCCCAGCTTCTCGATGGTGCGCTTGAAGCGGCGCAGCGCCACGTCAAACGGCTCGTTTTCCTTGACACGAATGGTCGTCATGACTTCCTGAATATTCAGTGTGGCGGATGAAGATCGAGGACATCCGCCGGGGGTCCCCACCTCATCCGGAGGATGACTCCTCGGACTTGTTCGATCAGGCCGGTGGGGGTTTGCCAGCAAAGCCCGAGATTATAGCCGCGCGGCAAAAGCCGGCAACCGGGGGCTTTTCTAGCCCATCCGTGCCGCGGCCAGGGCCCGGGCGCAGGCATGGCCGCTGGCCCAGGCCCACTGGAAGTTGTAACCGCCCAGCCAGCCGGTCACGTCCACCACCTCGCCGATGAAATAAAGCCCCGGCTGGGTGGATTCCAGGGTCTGGGAGGACAGCGCCCGGGTGTCCACCCCGCCGGCCGTCACCTCCGCCTTGCGGTAGCCCTCGGTGCCGGTGGGCACCAGCTCCCAGGCCGCCAAGCGCTGGGCGAGCTGCTGCAGGGCCTTGTCGCCCGCCTCGTTGACCGGGCGCTGCCAGGCGGGGTCCTGCTGCACCCAGGCGTCGGCCAGCCGCGCCGGCACCCACTGGGCCAGCTCGTTGGCGATGAGCTTGCGCGATCTCGCCTTGGCCGCCAGCAGGCCGGCGGCCAGGTCCTCGCCTGGGGCCAGATCGATGCGGATAGGCGCGGCCACGCGCCAGTAGCTGGAGATCTGCAGGACGGCCGGGCCGCTCAGGCCCCGGTGGGTGAACAGCAGGTCCTCGTCGAAGGCCACGCGCTCCTTCTTCTGCCCGGTCTCGATGCGCACCGGCAGGGCCAGGCCGGCCAGCTGGGCGAAGGGCGCCCAGGCCGCGCCGTCGAAGGTGAGCGGCACCAGGGCCGGACGAGGTTCCACCACCCGCAGCCCGAACTGCCGGGCGATGCGGTGGCCGAAGTCGGTGGCGCCGATCTGGGGGATGGACAGGCCGCCGGTGGCGATCACCACGGCCGGGGCGTGCACGGTGCCGCGGCTGGTCTGCACCGCGTAGCCGTCGCTGCCGCGCGTGATGGCGGAGACGGAGCAGGGCTGCCAGTGGGTGACGCCGCCGGCCGCGCATTCGGCCAGCAGCATGCGGATGAAATCCTCCGCCGACCGGTCGCCGAACAGCTGGCCCTTGTGCTTCTCGTGGAAGGGGATGCCGTGCCGGCGCACCAGGGCGATGAAGTCCTCCGGCGTGTAGCGCGCCAGCGCCGAGCGGCAGAAGTTCGGATTCTCGCCCAGGAAGTGCTTGTGCGGCTGGCGCGGGTCGAGCTCGCGGTTGGTGAAGTTGCAGCGGCCGCCGCCGGAGATGCGGATCTTCTCCGCGACCTTGGGCGCGTGGTCCACGAGCAGCACCTTCACCCCGAGCTGCCCGGCCACGCCGGCGCAGAACAGGCCGGCGGCGCCGGCGCCGATCACGATGGCGTCGAAGAAGGTGTCGGGGGAGGGCGCGCCGGGCATGGTCGCGCATTATCCGCACGCCCGTGCCTCGTCATGCCCGCCTGCGCAGGAAGGACGAGGGGGCCGTCGGAACGACGGAGGGGGCCTCAGGCGGCGCGGACTTGCGGCACCGCGCCGGCTGCCGCGGCCACGCCGCGCACGACGTCGCCCACCACGATGACCGACGGGCTCGCCAGCGACTCCCGCTCGATGGTCGCCGTCAGCTGGCCCAGCGTCGTCACCGCCTGCCGCTGGTCCGGCAGCGAGGCGCGCTGGACGATGGCCACCGGCGTGTCGGCCGGCAGGCCCGCGAGCAGGTCCTGCTCGATGCGCGCGGCGCTGCTCACGCCCATGTAGATCACCAGCGTGAGGCGGGCCTGGCGGGCCGTCGAGGCCAGCGTCTTCCAGTCCGGGGCGTCGGCCTCCGTGCGGGCGTGGCCGGTGACGAACAGCACGCCCTGCGCGTGCTCGCGGTGCGTGAGCGGCACGCCCAGCGAAGTCGCCGCGGCCAGGCCCGAGGTGATGCCGTTGACGATCTCCACGGTCACGCCGGCAGCGCGCAGGTGCTCCACCTCCTCGCCGCCGCGGCCGAAGATGAAGGGGTCGCCGCCCTTCAGCCGCACCACCTGCTCGCCCTCGCGCGCGGCCATCAGCATCAGCCGCTCGATGAAGGCCTGCGGCGTGCTCTTGCAGCCGCCGCGCTTGCCGACGTGGATGATGCGCGCGCCCGGCGCGGCGTGCGCCACGACCTCCGGGCTGACGAGGTCGTCCACCAGCAGCACGGTGGCGGCCCGGATGGCCTTGAGCGCCTTGAGGGTCAGCAGCTCCGGGTCGCCGGGGCCCGCGCCGACCAGGGTGACTTTGCCGGTGTTCATGCGGTCGAGAGGTGCAAGATGTGTTCCACCTGCAGTGCGAGTGAATCGGGCGTGGGCTTGCGGCCCGACAGGACGTCCCGGATGTAGGCGGCCGTGGTGTCCGGGTCCACCGCTGCGGGCAGATCCGGCAGCTGCGCGAGGCTGCCCTTGCGACCCTCCTGCAGCGTCAGGCGTTCGCCGCGCACGAAGCCGTCCATCTGCGGCAGGCGGCGCGCGTCGGCCACCACCTCACCCTCGGTGCCGCGCAGCAGCAGGGCCGTGGCGTGCATGCGCTCGAACACGGCGGCCATGGAGACCGCGTATTCCGGATGGGTGTAGCTGCTCACGATCACGGCGGGGCCTTCGCAGGGATTCATCAGCTTGACCAGGCTGTGCGCGCTGTTGCGCAGGCCGATCACCCGGCGGGCGTCGAGCAGGCGCTTGAGGCCCGGGCACAGCACCTCGGTGGGCACGAAGGCGACCTGGCCGTCGGCCAGCACCGGGGGCGTTTCGCTCGCCTGCACGTCCAGGGCCTGCAGCACGTCGCGCACGAACACGCGGCTGGATTCGGTGGCGGTGCCGTGGATCAGCACCGGCAGGCCGCGCCGGGCCACCAGGCCGGCCAGCAGCGGGGTCAGCACGGGCAGGCGGCGCGCGCCGTTGTAGCTGGGCAGGACGACCACCGGCTTGCCGCTGGCCGACTTCACCTTGCGCAGGCGGGCATCGGTCGCATCGAGGAAGCCGCACATCTCCTCGGGCGTCTCGCCCTTCACCCGCATCGCGATGCAGAAGGCGCCGACCTCCAGGTCGCTCACCTGGCCGTCCAGGAGCTGGCCGAACAGGTCCGCCGCTTGCTCGCGCGACAGCGCTCGCGCGCCCTGCTTGCCGCGGCCGATTTCCTTGAGGTACTGGCTGATGCCCACGGGGGGATTGTTCCAGAGGAATGATGACGTTTGGCTATATGGTGAATGGCGCCGCTAAGCCGCCCGCGCCCACGGCGCCACCGAGCGCACCATCCGCTTCAGCTCCGGCACGCACGACCCGCAATTCGTCCCGCAGCGCAGCCGCCCCTGCAGCGATGCCAGCCGCTCCTCGGGCGAGCCGGCGCAGCCCGCGAGATGCCCCTCGATCGCCGCTTCTTCCACGCCGAAGCAGCTGCACACCTGCCGGCCCTGGCGCGGCACCCCGAGCGGCGCCTGGGGGCCCGGCGCCAGCAGCAGCCGGCCATAGGCCTGCGCCGGCAGCTGCTGCTGCAGCAGCGACTTCAGCCAGGCCTCGGCGCTCGTGTCGCCCGCGAGCAGCAGGGCGTCCAGCAGCAGGTCCCCGCCCGCGCGGCGCACCCGCACGCGGCGGCGCTGGCCCCGGCGGGGATCGGCGTAGCGCAGCGTGTCGGCGCCGTCCAGGCCCAGCAGCGACTCGATCCGATGCAGCACCGCCTCGGGCGGCGCCTCGCAGGCCGCCGCCCGAAACAGCACGCCGTGGCGATCGGCGGCCGCGGCCTGTTCCAGCGGCGCATGCCCGGAGAACGGTACGCAGGAGGCGAAGGGAAACTGTGCCATCAGGGGCCTCAGCTGCTCGCGCACGCGCAGGGCCTCGTCGGCCGGCAGCCAGCCCGCGGCCAGCAGCGTCCAGGGCAGTTCGGCCGGCAGGATCTTCACGGCCGCGTGCTTCAGTTCCGGCTGTCTGGCCACCGGGCAGGACGCCGAGGTGGTGAGCGCGTTCACGCCCGCGAGGCGCTCGCCCGTGCTGGAGACGCCGCCCAGGAACTCCGGTCCCCAGTGCATGGCGATGAAGGCCTGGCGGAGGCCCAGCTCGCTGGCGGCCTGCACCGGCAGCACGATGGAGCCGCGGCGGGAGGTCACGTGCACCAGGTCGCCTTCCTTCAGTCGGCGCCGAACCAGGTCCTGCGGGTGCAGCTGCACCACCGGCTCGGGCACGTGGCCGAACAGGCGGCCCAGGGTGCCGGTGCGGCTCATGCCGTGCCACTGGTCGCGCAGCCGGCCGGTGGTGAGCGAGAAGGGGTAGCGCGCATCGCGCGGTTCGGCCACCGGCCGCCAGGCGACCGCGGCGAAGCGCGCCTTGCCGTCGGGGGTGGGAAAGACGCCGTCCTCGTACAGGCGCGCGCGGCCCCGCGCCGCGCCCTCCGGGAAGGGCCACTGCTGCGGCGCGTGCTCCACCAGCGCATAGGACAGGCCGGTGATGTCCAGGTCGCGGCCGCGGGTCGATTCACGGTGCTCGCACCAGATGGATTCGGGGGTCGCGTAGGGGAAGAGGTTGGGGGAGGGCACGGGGCGGGGCAGCCGCCCCTCCAGCCGCCGCGCGAAATCCACCGCGATCTCCCAGTCGTGCCTTGCGCTGCCCGGCGCCGCGATCGCGGGGCGCACGCGGCTGATGCGCCGTTCGCTGTTGGTGACCGTGCCGTCCTTCTCGCCCCAGGTGGTGGCCGGCAGCAGCAGGTCGGCCCAGGCGCAGGTCTCGGTGGTGGCGAAGGCTTCCTGCACGACGATGAATTCCGCTCGCTGCAGCGCCCGCTTCACGGTGGCCTGGTCCGGCATCGACTGCGCCGGGTTCGTGCACGCGATCCAGAGGGCCCGGATCTCGCCGTCGGCGGCGGCCTGGAACATCTCCACCGCGGTCTTGCCGGGCTTCTCGGGCACCGAAGGCACACCCCACAGCGCCGCCACCTCCGCCCGGTGCGCGGGGTCGGCCAGGTCGCGGTGCGCCGGCAGCAGGTTGGCCAGGCCTCCCACCTCGCGCCCGCCCATCGCGTTGGGCTGGCCCGTGAGCGAGAACGGCCCGGCGCCCGGGCGGCCGATGTGCCCGGTGGCCAGGTGCAGGTTGATCAGCGCAGCGTTCTTGTCGGTGCCGGCGGCGGACTGGTTCAGCCCCTGGCAATACAGGCTCAAGGTCGCCCCGGAGGTGGCGAACCAGCGGGCGGCGGTCAGCAGGTCCTCGGCCGGGATGCCGCAGGTCTGCGCCACCCGCTCGGGCGTGCAGTCGCGCACCAGGGCCTTCAGCTCCTCGAAGCCGCTCGTGTGCGCCGCGATGTAGTCGGGTCGGGTCCAGCCTTCCCACAACATGAGGTGCAGCAGGCCGTGGAACAGCATCACGTCGGTGCCGGGCTGGATCGGCAGGAACAGGTCGGCGATCCCGGCGGTGTCGGTGCGGCGCGGGTCGCACACGATGACCTTCATCGGCGGCCGGCGCGCCCGGGCCTCCTCGATGCGGCGGAACAGCACCGGGTGGGCGAAGGCGGTGTTGCTGCCCACGATGAACAGGCAGTCCGCGTGGTCCACGTCCTCGTAGCAGGACGGAGGCGCATCGGCGCCCAGGGTGCGCTTGTAGCCCGCCACCGCGCTGCTCATGCACAGGCGCGAATTGGTGTCGACGTTGTTGCTGCCGATGAGGCCCTTGGCCAGCTTGTTGAAGACGTAGTAGTCCTCGGTGAGCAGCTGGCCCGAGATGTAGAAGCCCACGGCGTCGGGGCCGTGGGCGCGGACCACGCCGGCGAAGCGGTCGGCGGCGAGATCCAGGGCGGCGTCCCAGCCCACCCGCAACGGCGGCTCGCCGCGCCGCTCGCGCAGCATGGGGTGCAGCAGCCTGGCCTGCCGCGTCACGGCCTGCGAGGCAGTGAGGTGCAGCGTCGAGCCCTTGCTGCACAGCCGCCCGAAGTTGGCCGGATGGTCCGGGTCGCCGCGCACGCCGGTGATGCGATCGCCTTCGGAGGCGATCAGGACGCCGCAACCCACCCCGCAATAAGGGCAGGTGGACTTCGTCTCCGTCACCGGCAGGGCCCCGCCTTCGGCGGCGCGGCATCGATCGCCAGCGTGGCCAGTTCCACCGGGTCCAGCAGCACCTCGCCGCCCTCGACGCGGCAGGAGAAGCGCTGGGTGCAGCCTTCGTCCGGCGCCTTGGCGCAGCCGTCATCCAGCCCGATCGTCCAGTTGTGCAGCGGGCAGGCCACGCTGGTGCCGAACACGATGCCCTGCGACAGCGGGCCGCCCTTGTGCGGGCAGCGGTCCAGCAGCGCGAACACCTGGTCCTCGCCGTTGCGGAACACCGCCACGTCCATGCCGCGCGGGCGCGCCACCCGCCGTGAACCCAGCACCGGGATGTCTTCCACCCGGCAGATCACCTGCCAGTCGTTCGCCTTCATGCCGGTTGCCCTTCCTTGTTCAGCTTCTCGAACTGGCGCGTGTCGACCTGCGCCTTGTCGTGCTCGAACCAGGGGTCGGGCTCGCCGTCCAGGGCGAACTGCAGCCGCTCCCACAGCGCCTGGCGGCCTTCGTGGTCGTCCAGGATCTTCTTCTTCACGTAGTCCAGGCCGACCCGGTTCACGTAGTGCACCGTGCGTTCCAGGTACCAGCCTTCCTCGCGATACAGCTGCAGGAAGGCGCCGCTGTATTCCAGCACCTCCTCCTTGCTCTTCACCTTGCAGAGGAACTGGCCGGCCTCGGTCTTGATGCCGCCGTTGCCGGCCACGTAGATCTCCCAGCCGGAGTCCACGCCGATCACGCCGACGTCCTTGATGCCGCTCTCGGCGCAGTTGCGCGGGCAGCCCGAGACGGCCAGCTTGACCTTGTGCGGCGCGTACATGCGCCACAGGGCGCGTTCCAGGTCCTTGCCCATCTGCGTGCTGTCCTGGGTGCCGAAGCGGCACCATTCGCTGCCCACGCAGGTCTTCACCGTGCGCAGGGCCTTGGCGTAGGCATGGCCGGACGGCATGCCGATGTCCTTCCAGACGTTCTGCAGGTCCTCCTTCTTCACGCCCAGCAGGTCGATGCGCTGGCCGCCGGTGACCTTGACCGTCGGGATCCGGTACTTGTCGACCACGTCGGCGATGCGGCGCAGCTCGGACGCCGTGGTCTCGCCGCCCCACATGCGCGGGATCACCGAATAGGTGCCGTCCTTCTGGATGTTGGCGTGGCTGCGCTCGTTGATGTAGCGCGACTGCGGATCGTCCCTGGCTTCCTTGGGCCAGGTGGAGATCAGGTAGTAGTTGAGCGCCGGCCGGCAGGTCGAGCAGCCGTTCGGGGTGCGCCACTCCAGGAACTTCATGGTGTCGGGGAGGGTGAGCAGCCGGTTGGCGCGGATCGCGTCGCGTACCTCCTGGTGGCTGTGGTCGGTGCAGCCGCACACCGCCTTCTTCTTCGGCGCCGCGGAGTAGTCGCCGCCGGCGGTGAACATGAGGATCTGCTCGACCAGGCCCGTGCAGGAGCCGCAGGAGCCGCTGGCCTTGGTGTGCTTGCGAACCTCGTCCAGCGTGAACAGGCCCTTCTCCTTGATCGCCTTGCAGATGGCGCCCTTGCTCACGCCGTTGCAGCCGCAGACCTCATCGGCGTCGGCCATGGCGGCCGCCCGGTTCTGGCCCTGGTGGCCGGCGTCGCCCAGGTTGGATTCGCCGAACATCAGCCGGTCGCGGATATCGCCGATGGCGCGTCCCTCGCGCAGCAGCTTGAAGTACCAGCTGCCGTCGACCGTGTCGCCGTACAGGCAGGCCCCCACCAGCTTGTCTTCCTTGATCACCAGCTTCTTGTAGACGCCGCCGAAGGGATCGCTCATGACGATTTCCTCGGTCCCGTCGCCGCCCATGAATTCGCCGGCGGAAAACAGGTCGATGCCGGTGACCTTGAGCTTGGTGGAAGTGAGCGAGCCCGTGTAGCGGCCGATGCCGAACTGGGCCAGGTGGTTGGCCGCGACCTTGGCCTGCTCGAACAGCGGCGCCACCAGGCCGTAGGCGATGCCCCGGTGGGCCGCGCATTCGCCGACCGCGTAGATGCGGGCGTCGGTGACGGTCTGCATCGTGTCGGTCACCACGATGCCGCGGTTGCAGTGCAGGCGCGCGCTCTCGGCCAGCTGGGTGTTGGGGCGGATGCCCACGGCCATCACCACCAGGTCGGCCTCGACCTCGCTGCCGTCCTTGAATTTCACGGACGTGACGCGGCCGTCGGGGCCGGCCACCAGCTCCTGGGTCTGGGCGCCGATCAGGAACTTCAGGCCGCGCTCCTCCAGCGACTCCTGCAGCAGCTTGCCCGCCACGTCGTCGAGCTGGCGTTCCATCAGCCAGGGCATGACGTGCACCACGGTGACGTCCATGCCGCGCTTCATGAGGCCGTTGGCCGCCTCCAGCCCGAGCAGGCCGCCGCCGATGACGACCGCCTTGCGGTACTTCTGCGCGGCCTCGATCATCGCGTTCGTGTCGGCGATGTCGCGGTAGGCGATCACGCCGGGCAGCTCGCGGCCCGGCACCGGCAGCAGGAAGGGGTTGGAGCCCGTGGCCAGCAGCAGGCGGTCGTAGGCCTCCTCGGTGCCGTCGTCGGCGCGGACCACCCGCTTCACGCGGTCGACCTCCACCACCTTCCGGCCCGCGTGCAGGCGGATGCCGTTGTCCCGGTACCAGTCCCAGGAGTTGAGGACGATCTCGTCCAGCGTCTGCTCGCCGGCCAGCACCGGCGACAGCAGGATGCGGTTGTAGTTGGGATGCGGCTCGGCGCCGAAGACCGCGATCTCGTGGAGATCCGGCGCGATCTTCAGCAGCTCCTCCAGCGTGCGGACACCGGCCATGCCGTTGCCGACCATCACCAGCTTCGTCTTCTTCATGCCTGTCTCCGGGGCCTTCAGGCCGCGACCTGTTCCCGTCGGCCGAAGCCGCCAGCCCTGCGCGGGGCGATCGGCTCCACCTTGCGCTGCTTCTCGTACAGGAAGGTGAGGATCTCCTGGCGGCAGTGGTTGTAGGCCTTGTCCTCGGCCAGCGCGATGCGGTTGCGCGGCCGCGCCAGGGGCACGTCCATCACCTGGCCGATGGTGGCGGCCGGCCCGTTGGTCATCATCACCACGCGGTCGGACATCAGCACCGCCTCGTCCACGTCGTGGGTGATCATCATCACGGTGTTGCCCAGCTCGGACTGGATGCGAAGGACTTCGTCCTGCAGGTGGGCACGGGTCAGCGCGTCCAGCGCGCCAAAGGGCTCGTCGAGCAGCAGCACCTTGGGCTCCATGGCCAGCGCCCGGGCGATGCCCACGCGCTGCTTCATGCCGCCGGAGATCTGCGAGGGCAGGCGGTCCAGCGCGTGCGACATGTTGACCATGGCCAGGTTGTGCAGGATCCACTCCCGGCGCTCGGCGGCGGAGCGGGTGGCGCGGAAGATCTTGTCGACCGCGAGCTCCACGTTCTGGTAGACGGTGAGCCACGGCAGCAGCGAGTGGTTCTGGAACACCACCGCGCGGTCCGGCCCGGGGGCGTTCACCTCGCGGCCGTCGACGATCACGCCGCCCGAGCTGGCCTCGAGCAGGCCCGCCACGATGTTCAGCATCGTGGACTTGCCGCAGCCGGAGTGGCCGATCAGCGAGATGAACTCGCCGCGCCGCACGTCGAGGTCGATGCCCCTCAGCACCGGGTTGCCGCCGTTGGGGCCGGGGAAGGTCATGTCGACGCGGGACAAGGAAAGATAGGCATTGCTCACGAAGTTCTCCGTTCGGGGGCCACCGCGGAACCGGCCTTGCCGGGCCGCTGGTGGCGCCCCCTTGAGGGGGAGGCGCCGCAGGCGCTTCGGGGGTGGGCCATCAGCCGGCGGACGTGTTTCGGGTGACCTTGCGGCCGATGAAGGCGACGATGCGGTCCAGGGCGAAGCCCACCAGGCCGACGTACACGAGCGCCAGGATGATGTCGCTCAGCCGCGAGGAGTTCCACGCGTCCCAGATGAAGAAGCCGATGCCCACGCCGCCGATCAGCATCTCGGCGGCGATGATCGCCAGCCAGGACAGGCCCACGCCGATGCGCAGCCCCGAGAAGATGAAGGGCGCGGCGGCCGGCAGCATGATCCTGCCGAAGTACTCGAGGCCGCTGAGGCGGATCACCTTCGCGACGTTGCGGTAGTCCTCTGGGATGTTGCGGATGCCGATCGAGGTGTTGATGATTATCGGCCAGATCGAGGTGATGAAGATGACGAAGATCGCCGACGGGTGGCCGTCGCGGAAGCCGGCCAGCGAGATCGGCAGCCAGGCCAGCGGCGGCACGGTGCGCAGCACCTGGAACAGCGGGTCCAGCCCGCGCAGCGCCCAGGTGGATTGACCCACCAGCACCCCGAGGCCGACGCCCGCCACCACCGCCAGCGAATAGCCCCAGGCCACGCGCTGGAGGCTGGCGAGCAACTGCCAGGCGATGCCCACGTCGTTGCCGCCGTGGTCGTACCAGGGATGGACGATCAGCTCCCAGGTGTCCTGCACCACCTTGCTGGGCGAGGGCAGGGCGGCGCCCGGGCGCGAGCCCAGCGCCTGCCAGACCAGCACCAGCAGGCCGATGACCACCAGCGGCGGCAGCACGTGGGTGAGGAACCCGCGGGCGGCGGCCTGCGCCCCGGCCCGCAGGGCGCCGGGTGTCGCCGGCCGGGCCACGGGGATGGTTTCGAAGGGGAGGGTCATGCGGCGGGCCTCCTCAGGCGGCGGACTTCAGGGCCTTGATCGCGAGCGAGTCGAGGTACTTCTTCGGGTTGGCCGGGTCGAACACCTTGCCATCGAAGAACTTCTCGATGCCGCGCGAGGTGGAGGCCGGGATGTCCGCGGCGGCGACGCCCAGTTCCTTGGCGGCGGCGCGCCAGAGGTCCTCGCGGTTCACCTTGGCGATCAGGGACTGGGTGTCCAGGCCGGGCGGCAGGTAGCCCCAGCGGATGTTCTCGGTGAGGAACCACAGGTCGTGGCTGCGGAAGGGGTAGCTGGCGTGGTCCTTCCAGTAGCGCATCTGGTAGGGGCTGTTCTGCACGACGCGCCCGGTGCCGTAGTCGAAGTTGCCCTGGATGCGGTCGACGATGTCCGCCACCGGGGCGCTGATCCAGCGGCGGCGCGAGCAGATCTCGGCGACCTCGGCCCGGTTCTTCGGGTCCTCGCACCACATCTGCGCCTCCATCACCGCCTTCAGCAGCGCCTTGGTCGCGTTCGGATGGGCCTGCACATAGTCGGCACGCAGGGCGAAGGCCTTCTCCGGGTGGTTCATCCACAGCTCGCTGGTGGTGAGCGCCGTGTAGCCGATCTTCTGATGGATCAGCTGCAGGTTCCAGGGCTCGCACACGCAGAACGTGTCCATGCTGCCCACCTTCATGTTGGCCACCATCTGCGCCGGCGGCACCACGATGGTGTTGATGTCCCGGTTGGGGTCCACGCCGCCGGCGGCCATCCAGTAGCGGATCCACAGGTCGTGGGTGCCGCCGGGGAAGGTCATGGCGGCGTTGACCGGCTTGCCGGTGCGCACCCGCTTGTCCAGCAGCGCCTTGCGAAAGGCCCTGGTGTCCACGCCGACCTTCAGGTCCTTGTATTCGTCGGACACCGAGATGCCCTGGCCGCCCAGGTTCAGGCGGGCCAGGATGTTCATGGGCACCGGCACGTTGTTGGGCGTGACCGCGCCGGTGGTGATCAGGTAGGGCATGGGCGTGAGGATGTGGCCGCCGTCGATGCCGTTGTTCTTCGAGCCGAGCACGAGGTTGTCGCGCGTGGTGCCCCAGGAGGACTGCTTGAGCACTTCCACCTCGGTCATGCCGTGCTTCCTGAAGAAGCCCTTCTCGTCGGCCACGAACAGCGGCGCGGCGTCGGTCAGCGCGATGAACCCCAGCTTGGCCGCCTTGGTCTCCAGCGCCGTGCCCTGGGCCATGACGATGCCCGGGAAGGCGCCCGCGAGGCCGGCGCCGCCGAGGGCGGCCGCGCCCCGCAGGACGGATCGGCGGGTGACCGGGGAGGTGTTGTCTTGCATCGTGAAGCTCCTGGTTGCGAAAAGCCAAAAGGAAAACGGCGTCCATCGCGCTGCAGGCTCAGGGCCTGCAGGGATGGACGCCGTTGTCCTGGTGTCGGGTGGATCGCGCGCCGCCGTTGGCGCCCGTTCGCGATCAGCCTTGCAGGAGTCGTGCCAGCGTTTTCAGGGGGGTTCGGCGGTCGTGTGCACCGGCTTTGTGCACTGCAACAGTGCGCATGCCCTCAGCGCGGGCCGCCCGGCAGCACGTCGGCGAGCGAAAGCACCGCTTCGGCGACGTCGGCCAGCCGCCGCTTCTGCTGCATCGCCATCTGGCGCAGCGCCTTGTAGGCCTCGTCCTCGCTCATCTGCCGGTGCGCCATCAGCAGGCCCTTGGCGCGCTCGACCAGCTTGCGTTCGTGCAGCGAGGCGCGCACCGCGTCGAGCTCGTCGCTCATGGCCTGCAGGCGCAGGGACTGCTCCTGCACCAGCGCCAGCACCGAGCGCTCCAGCTGCGGCCCCAGGGGCGCGGCGTCGGGCTGGGCTGCCTCCCGCGCCAGCGACCCCAGCAGGGCCCGCTGGTCCTGCAGCTCACCGAGGGCCTGGGCGATGCGGTGCTCGCACAGCTGGCGCAGGTGCAGGGCCAGCTGGTCTTCCACCGTGCGCATCGCGTCGATGCGGCGGGTGGCCCATTCGTACCAGAGGGGACTCAGGTCGCTGTCCAGGGGGCCGGGCCGGGAGGCGCAGCCGATGCGTCGCAGCCGCTCCACCTCCGCGGTCACGACCGGGTCGCGGCCGGCCTCGTCGGCGCGCTGCAGCTCGGCACCGGCGAAGTCGTGGAACACCCGCAGGCAAGCTTCCTGCGCTTCGATCAGGTGGCGCCACTGCTGCTGGCCGGCCACGTCGATGGAACCGGCGGCGAACAAGCTGCCGCCCAGCGCGCGCTCCTGGCCGGCGAATTCCTTGCCCTGCAGGAAGTGGAACATCGCCACCAGGGCGCGCGACACCTCGGGGTCGGTGGCGCTGTCGGCCGCCTCGAACACCACCGCGAGCAGGGCCGCGACCAGCCGGCTGTAACCCGCGGTCGCGTCCCGGGCCGACACCGCCTGCGCGGCGACGCGCTGGCGCAGCGCGGGCAGTCCCTCCAGGGCGTGCAGCGCCACGGCGACGCGGCTGAACAGGCGCGCGCCGTTGCGCGGCCGGCCGCCGTCGGTGTCCAGGTGCTCCAGCAGCGCGCGCACCGCGCGTTGCGCCTCGTCGGAATCGGCCAGCTGGCGCAGGCGCTCCGGTCCGAGGCGCTGGCCCTGCGAACCGAGAAAGACGTTGGACAGGCCGCGCTCGCGCTGCAGCGCGTGGACGAAGCGGCCGATGGCGCCGACCAGCTCGCCGGTGCGGGCGAGCTCCTCGAGCTCGGCGATCTCGCATTGGCGGGCGGCCAGCAGGAAGGTGGATCCGGACTTCACCGCGGGGTCGGAGCAACAAGCGTGCCGCGGCGGGGGAAAAGAGGGCGCCGGTACACTCGCACCATGATCGTTCTGGGCATCGAGTCGTCCTGCGACGAGACCGGCGTGGCGCTGGTCGAGACCGCCGGGACGCGGGTCCCGGCGCTGCGCGCGCACGCGCTGCACAGCCAGGTCGACATGCACCAGGCCTACGGCGGCGTGGTGCCCGAGCTGGCGAGCCGGGACCACATCCGCCGCGTGCTGCCGCTGGCCCGGCAGGTGCTGGGGCAGGCGGGCTGCGCGCTGTCCGAGGTGGACGTGGTCGCCTACACGCGCGGCCCGGGACTGGCCGGCGCGCTGCTGGTGGGCGCCGGCGTCGCCTGCGCGCTGGGCGCGGCGCTCGACCGCCCGGTGCTGGGCGTGCACCACCTCGAGGGCCACCTGCTGTCGCCCTTCCTGAGCCGCGATCCGCCGGAGTTCCCCTTCATCGCGCTGCTGGTGTCCGGCGGGCACACGCAGCTGATGCAGGTGGAGGGGGTGGGGCGCTATGCGCTGCTGGGCGAGACCATCGACGACGCAGCGGGGGAGGCCTTCGACAAGTCGGCCAAGCTGCTGGGCCTGGGCTATCCGGGCGGGCCGGCGCTGTCGCGGCTGGCCCAGCAGGGCGACCCGGCGGCGTTCAAGCTGCCGCGACCGCTGCTGCACAGCGGCGACCTCGACTTCTCCTTTGCCGGCCTGAAGACGGCCGTGCTGACGCAGGTGCGCAAGCTCGGCGACGAGCTCGACCGGCGCAAGGCTGACCTGGCGGCCTCGACCGAGGCGGCCATCGTCGAGGTCCTGGTGAAGAAGTCGCTGGCCGCGCTCGATGCCAGCGGCCTGCGGCGCATCGTGGTGGCCGGCGGTGTCGGCGCCAACCGCCTGCTGCGGGCCCAGCTCGATGCGGCCTGCGCCCGGCGCGGCGTGCGCGTCCACTATCCGGAGCTGGACCTGTGCACCGACAACGGCGCCATGATTGCCCTGGCCGCGGCCATGCGCCTGCAGGCCGGCGTGCAGGCGGCGAGCGCGGACTACGCCTTCGACGTCAGGCCGCGCTGGCCGCTGGCGAGCCTGACCGAAGGCTGATTGAGGGCTGCGCCCGAAAGGGTTTCCCCGCAAGCGCGGCGCAAGGGTCGCATGCCTAAGATCAAGGCATGAACCTCCCCGGCACCACCACGCAAGGCTTCGATGACCCGGCGGGCACCTGGAACCGCCGCTTCTCGCAACCGGGCTACCTGTTCGGCACCGAGCCGAACGGCTGGCTGCGCGACCACTCCAGCGTCTGGCAGGCGGGGCAGCGGGTGCTGTGCGTGGCCGACGGCGAGGGCCGCAACAGCGTCTGGCTGGCCGACCGCGGCCTCACGGTCGACGCGTTCGACATCTCCGAGGTCGCCGTGCACAAGGCGCGGGAATTCGCGCGCATCACGGGCGCCAAGGTGAACTTCGCGGTGGCCGACATCGCGCAGCTGCACTGGCCGCAGAGCCTGTACGACGGCGTGGCGGCGATCTTCATCCAGTTCGCCGACCCGCAGCTGCGCGCGCGCATCTTCGAAGGCATGGTGCGCTGCCTCAAGCCGGGCGGCATCCTGCTGCTGCAGGGCTACACGCCCAGGCAGCTGGATTACCGCACGGGCGGCCCGCCCGTCGCATCGCACATGTACACGCCGCAGCTGCTGCGCGAGGCTTTCGCCGGCCTGGAGGTCCTGGAGCTGCGCGAGTACGAGGCGGACCTCGCCGAGGGCACCGGGCACAACGGCCATTCGGCGCTGATCGGCATGGTGGCGCGCAAGCCGGCCTGAACGGGCTTACCTGACCTCGATCTGGCGGGCCGTCACCACCGGCTTCTTCTTCACCAGCGTGAGCGTCAGCACGCCGTTTTCCAGCTTCGCGCTGGTGGCCTCGGCATTGATCTCGGCCGGCAGCTCGTAGGCGGCGCGGTACTGGCGCGGCGCGTCCTGCACCGTCTGCACGCGCACGACGCTGCCGTCCACGTCGATCGACAGCTGCTCGCGCGAAACGCCGGGCACGTCCAGGCTCAGCGTCCAGGCGTCGTCGTTCTGGTCGACCTTCACGCCGGCGGCGCCGGTGAAGGAGTCGTTCAGGAAGCGCTCGAAGGCGCGGTCGAACGAGCGGGCGGGCGCATAGGCGCGGGCGCGGAGGGCGGGTGCGAAGAACATGTCGGCTCCTGTGGCTGCAATCTGGTGGATTCGGGCGGGGTGCGGGCAAAGACCCATGGCTGCTTCCCCTACACTGCGCGGCTTTCGCAACGATCGCCGCCTGTTGCCCATCTGCGCGCCGGGCGGCGCATTTCAAGGGATCCATCCGCATGAAGATTTCGCGTCGCGCGATCTTGAAATCGCTGGCCGCGACGGCATTTGCCCCCGCGCTCGCATCCGCCCAGGCTGCCGGGGCGCCCATCAAGCTGGCCCTCATCGAGGGCTTCTCGGGCGGCAACGCCAACGGCGGCGAGGCCGTCTACCGCAACCTGGTGTGGGCCGTGGAGCGCGTGAACCAGCGCGGCGGCGTGCGCACCCGCGACGGCCTGCGGCCGCTGGAGCTGGACCGCTACGACAGCAAGGGCCAGACCGAGGAGGCGCTGTCGGCGCTGCGCTCGGCCATCGACGGCGGCGCTCGCATCGTGCTGCAGGGCAATTCCTCCGCGGTGGCGGCGGCGCTGATCGAGGCCATCGAGAAGCACAACGAGCGCCAGCCGGACCGGCGAGTCGTGTTCCTCAACTACGCCGCCGTCGACCCCGCTCTGACCAACGAGAAGTGCAGCTTCTGGCACTTCCGCTTCGACGCCCATGCGGACATGCGCATGGCCGCGCTGATGTCGGTGCTCAAGGACGACGCGAGCGTGAAGTCGGCCTACCTGATCAATCCCGACTACAGCTTCGGCCAGGCGGTCGAGCGCGAGGCGAAGCGGCAGCTGGCGCTGCAGCGGCCGGACGTGAAGGTCGTCGGCGACGAGCTGCACCCGCTGCTGCGGATCAAGGACTTCGCGCCCTACGCGGCCAAGATCAAGGCGAGCGGGGCCGACGCCGTGATCACCGGCAACTTCAGCAACGACCTCACCCTGCTGGTGAAGGCGGCGCGCGAGGCGGGCTTCGAGGGCCGCTTCTACACCTTCTACGGCAATGCGCTGGGCGCGCCCGCGGCCATGGGCGACGCCGGCATCGGCAAGGTGCTCGCGGTGGCCGAATGGATGCCCAACGTGCCCGCGAAGCCCAGCGAGGCCTTCTACCGGGCCTTCCGCCGGCGCTATCCGAAGCCGGCGGACGACTACGTGCACATGCGCATGCAGCTGATGATCGAGGCGCTGGCGCAGGCGATCGGCCAGGCCGGCACGACCGACGCCGTGCCGCTGGCGCGGGCCCTGGAGAAGGCGGACGTGCGCTTTGCCGGCTGGGAAGGCCGCATGCGCGCCGCGGATCACCAGTTCCAGCAGCCGCTGGTGGTGGGCGTCATGGACCGCCAGGGCACGCCGGGCGTGCCCTTCGACGTGGAGGGCTCGGGCTACGGCTTCCGCGTGATCCGGCAGTTCGCCCCGAAACAGGTGGAAATGCCCACCAGCTGCCAGATGGTTCGGCCCTCCTGAGATACTCCGGGTCATGAGACAGACCGTCCTCGACCTCGAGGAATCCAAGATCCGTGAAGTCGCCAACGCCGGCATGGGGCGCGGCGACGTGCTGGCCTTCTGGTTCGGCGAGAGCGACGAGCCCACGCCGGAGTTCATCCGCGAGGCGGCGATCGCCTCGCTGCGCGCCGGCGAGACCTTCTATGCCCACAACCTGGGCCTGCCCGAGCTGCGCGAGGCCATCGCGGCCTACGCCTCGCGGCTGCACGGCAGGATCGGCCCGGAGCGCATCGCCGTCACCTCCGGCGGCGTCAACGCCCTGATGCTGGCCTGCCAGGCGGTGGTGGACGCGGGCGACGAGGTGGTGGCGGTCACCCCCGTGTGGCCCAACCTGACGGCGCAGGCGCTGATCATGGGGGCGAACCTCCAGCGGGTCTCGCTGAGCCCGAAGGACGGCGCCTGGACCCTGGACCTGCAGCGGCTGCTGGACGCCATCACCCCGGCCACGCGCCTGCTGATCGTCAACGCGCCGAACAACCCCACGGGCTGGACCCTCACGCGCGAGGAGCAGCGGGCGATCCTGGAGCACTGCCGCAGGACGGGCACCTGGATCCTGGCCGACGAGGTGTACGAACGTCTGTACTACGAACCCACGCCCAACGGCTGCGCGCCGAGCTTCCTGGACGTGGCCGAGGCGGATGACCGGCTGATCGTGGCCCACAGCTTCTCCAAGAGCTTCCTCATGACCGGCTGGCGCCTGGGCTGGCTGGTGATGCCGCCGGCCATGACCCATGCCATGGGCAAGCTGATCGAGTTCAACACCTCCTGCGCCAGCGTGTTCACCCAGCGCGCGGCGGTGGAGGCGATGCGCCGCACCGACGAGGTCACGCCCCGGGTGGTGGCCCACCTGAAGACCTGCCGCGACACCCTGGTGCCGCTGCTGCAGGCCCTTCCCCGGGTGGAGCTCACCCCGGCCAAGGGAGGCATGTACGCCTTCTTCCGGCTCGACGGCTTCGACGACTCGCTGGCGCTGGCCAAGCGGCTGGTGGCCGAGGCCGGGATCGGCTTGGCGCCGGGCAACGCCTTCGCGCCGGAGGCCCAGGGCTGGCTGCGCTGGTGCTTCGCCAGCAAGGACGTCGCCCGGCTGCGCCAGGGGGTGGACCGGCTGGCGACCTGGCTGGCGAGGTGACGTCCTCCCCCCGCCTGCGCGGGGAGGACGGGCGGCTTCCCCGCCCGTCGGCTATAATCCCCCGGTTCTGCATTCCGCAGAGCGCACGTGGGGCCGCAGTTCCGGCAGCCCCACGCAAGTCAACAAGTTCCAAGGACATCCCATGACCGCCATCAACAAGGCCGAGATCGTGGCCGCCCACGCCCGTGGCGCCGCCGACACCGGCAGCCCCGAAGTGCAGGTCGCGCTGCTGACCGCCCGCATCAACGAGCTCACGCCGCACTTCAAGACCCACGCCAAGGACCACCACGGCCGCCGCGGCCTGCTGCGCCTGGTGAACCGCCGCAAGAGCCTGCTCGCGTACCTGAAGGACAAGGACGCCGAGCGCTACACGGCCCTGATCAGCAAGCTGGGCCTGCGCAAGTAAGCAGAGCCCCGCGCCCATGAACGCCTGAGACGGTTCCCGGACTGGCTCAGGCGTTTTTTGCTTCGGAGCGCGCAGAACGGATACGCGCTGTGTCATTCCTGGGGGGCTTGGGCCTCCCGAGCCCCGCAGGAATGGCATCGTGTCCGCGAAGGGCGCCCCGTCCACCCGAGAAGAGAGAAAAGAGGACACGCCATGAGCA
Organism: Burkholderiales bacterium; assembly: GCA_028868995.1. Lineage (GTDB taxonomy): Bacteria > Pseudomonadota > Gammaproteobacteria > Burkholderiales > Burkholderiaceae_C > Ramlibacter. Next base: position 19,774 of record JAGWTH010000024.1, read on the forward strand.
TCTTCAACAAGGTCACCAAGTCGTTCCAGTGGGGCAACCACACCGTCACGATGGAGACGGGCGAGATCGCCCGCCAGGCCTCCGGCGCCGTGCTGGTCAACATCGAGGACACCGTGGTGCTGGCCACCGTGGTGGGCTCCAAGACCGCCAAGCCGGGCCAGGACTTCTTCCCCCTGACCGTCGACTACATCGAGAAGACCTACGCCGCGGGCAAGATCCCGGGCAGCTTCTTCAAGCGTGAGGCCAAGCCCTCCGAGCTGGAGACGCTGACCTCCCGCCTGATCGACCGCCCGATCCGCCCGCTGTTCCCGGAGGGCTTCTACAACGAAGTGCACGTGGTGATCCACACCGTGTCGCTGAACCCGGAAGTCGACGCCGACATCGCCGCGATGATCGCCGTGTCCGCGGCCCTGTCCATCTCCGGCATCCCGTTCAACGGCCCGATCGGCGCCGCTCGCGTGGGCTACGTCAACGGCGAATACGTGCTCAACCCCGGCCCGACGGCCCGCAAGATGTCCGACCTGGACCTGGTGGTCGCCGGCACCGAGGCGGCCGTGCTGATGGTGGAATCCGAGGCGTCCCAGCTGTCCGAGGAGGTGATGCTGGGCGCGGTGGTGTTCGGCCACGAGCAGGGCAAGGTCGCCATCAACGCCATCCACGAGCTGGTGCGCGAGGCCGGCAAGCCGGTGTGGGACTGGCAGCCGCCGGCCAAGGACGAAGGCTTCATCGCCAAGGTCACCGCCCTGGCCGAGGACAAGTTCCGCGCCGCCTACCAGATCCGCAGCAAGCAGGCCCGCACCCAGGCCCTGCGCGAGGCCACGGCCGCTGTGCACGCCGGCCTGAAGGGCGAGGGCGTCGAGTTCGACCCGATCAAGGTCGACAACCTGCTGTTCGAGATCGAGGCCCGCATCGTGCGCGGCCAGATCCTCAGCGGCGAGCCGCGCATCGACGGCCGCGACACCCGCACCGTGCGCCCGATCGAGATCCGCACCGGCGTGCTGCCGCGCACCCACGGCTCGGCGCTGTTCACCCGCGGCGAGACCCAGGCCCTGGTGGTCTCCACGCTGGGCACCGAGCAGGACGCGCAGCGCATCGACGCGCTGGCCGGCGAGTACCAGGACCGCTTCCTGTTCCACTACAACATGCCTCCCTTCGCCACCGGTGAAGTGGGCCGCATGGGCTCCACCAAGCGCCGCGAGGTGGGCCACGGCCGCCTGGCCAAGCGCGCGCTGATCCCGCTGCTGCCCTCCAAGGAGGAGTTCCCCTACGTGATGCGCGTGGTCTCCGAGATCACCGAGTCCAACGGCTCCTCCTCCATGGCCTCCGTCTGCGGCGGCTGCCTGTCGCTGATGGACGCCGGCGTTCCGATGAAGGCCCACGTGGCCGGCATCGCGATGGGCCTGATCAAGGAAGGCAACCGCTTCGCGGTGCTGACCGACATCCTGGGCGACGAGGACCACCTGGGCGACATGGACTTCAAGGTGGCCGGCACCGTCAACGGCGTGACCGCCCTGCAGATGGACATCAAGATCCAGGGCATCACCAAGGAGATCATGCAGGTCGCCCTGGCGCAGGCCAAGGAAGCGCGCATGCACATCCTGGGCAAGATGCAGGAAGCCCTGGGCGAGGCCAAGACCGAGGTCAGCGACTTCGCCCCGCGCCTGTACACGATGAAGATCCATCCGGAGAAGATCCGCGACGTGATCGGCAAGGGCGGCGCCACCATCCGCGCGCTGACCGAGGAGACCGGCACGACGATCGACATCGCCGAGGACGGCACCATCACCATCGCCTCGACCGACGCCGCCAAGGCGGAGGAGGCCAAGAAGCGCATCGAGCAGATCACCGCCGAAGTGGAGGTGGGCAAGGTCTACGAGGGCCCGGTCACCAAGATCCTGGACTTCGGCGCCCTGGTCAACCTGCTGCCCGGCAAGGACGGCCTGCTGCACATCAGCCAGATCGCGCACGAGCGCGTCGAGAAGGTCACCGACTACCTGTCGGAAGGCCAGATCGTGCGCGTGAAGGTGCTCGAGACCGACGACAAGGGCCGCGTGAAGCTGTCCATGAAGGCGCTGACCGAGCGTCCGGAGGGCATGCCCGAGCGCGAGCCGCGCGAACCCCGCGGTGACCGTCCCCCGCGCGGTGAATATCGCGGCGATCGGGGCGACCGTGGCGATCGCCCGCCGCGCGAGCCGCGCGAGCCGCGCGAGTCCCGCGAGCCGGCCCCCTCGCTGCAGCAGGACAACGGCGGCAGCAACGAGCCGCAGCAGTAAGGAAGGCTCCAGGTCGGGCGCCCGGCGCCCGGCGTGGACATCCCGCTCCATTCCCGAAGCTGAACGCCCCAAGCCATGAAAGCCATCGAGATCACGCAATACGGCGCGCCGGAAGTCCTGCGCGCAGGCCAGCGCCCCGATCCCGTCGCGGGTGCGGGCGAGGTGCTGATCCGCGTCACCGCCAGCGGCGTCAACCGCCCGGACGTGCTCCAGCGCACCGGCAACTACCCGGTGCCGCCCGGCGCATCGGACATCCCCGGCCTGGAAGTGGCGGGCACCATCGTGGGCGGCGACGCCGCCGCGATGGCCGCCGCCGGCTTCCAGGTGGGTGACCGGGTCTGCGCGCTGGTGGCCGGCGGCGGCTACGCCGAGCTGTGCGTGGCGCCGGTCGGCCAGTGCCTGCCCGTGCCCCGGGGCCTCACCGACGTGGAGGCCGCCTCGCTGCCCGAGACCTTCTTCACCGTCTGGAGCAACGTCTTCGACCGCGGCCGCCTGCAGCCCGGGGAGTCCTTCCTGGTGCAGGGCGGCACCAGCGGCATCGGCGTGACCGCGATCCAGATGGCCCGGGCCATGGGCGCGGGGAAGGTGCTCGCCACCGCCGGCTCCGACGACAAGTGCCAGGCCTGTGTGCGGCTCGGCGCCGACGCAGCCATCAACTACAAGACCCAGGATTTCGCGGAAGAGGCGAAGAAGCTCACCGACGGCCGCGGCGTGGACGTGATCCTCGACATGGTCGCCGGCAGCTACGTCGACCGCGAGGTCAAGTGCGTCAACGAGGACGGCCGCATCGTGATCATCGCGGTGCAGGGGGGCACCAGGAGCGAGTTCAACTCGGGGCTCGTGCTGCGCCGTCGCATCACGATCACCGGCTCGACGCTGCGCCCGCGACCGGTCGCCTTCAAGGCGGCCATCGCGGCGGCGCTGAGGAAGAACGTCTGGCCGCTGATCGAGGCGAAGAAGATCGCGCCCGTGATCTTCCGGACCTTCCCGGCGGCGGACGCGGCGCAGGCGCACGCCCTGATGGAATCCAACCAGCACGTCGGCAAGATCGTCCTGACCTGGCAAGCATGACGCAGAAGAGAAAGCTGATCGCCGGCAACTGGAAGATGAACGGCGCCCTTCAGGCCAACGACGCGCTGGTGCGCGCGGTGGTGGCGGGGATGCAGGATGCGGCCTGCGAGGTCGCGGTCTGCGTCCCGGCGCCCTACCTGGCGCAGGTGCAGATGCTCAAGTCCGGCTCGAAGCTGGAACTGGGCGCGCAGGACGTCTCGCAGCACGCGAGCGGCGCCTACACCGGCGAGGTGTCGGCACCCATGCTGCGCGAGTTCGGCGTGCGCTACGCGATCGTCGGCCATTCGGAGCGGCGCCAGTACCACGGCGAGACCGACGCCCTGGTGGCCGAGAAGGCCCGGGCGGCGCTGGCCCACGGCATCACGCCCATCGCCTGCGTGGGCGAGACGCTGGCCGAGCGCGAGGCCGGCCAGACCGAGGAAGTGGTCAAGCGCCAGCTGGCCGCCGTCATCCACGTCAACGGCCATTGCATCAGCGAGATCGTGGTCGCGTACGAGCCGGTCTGGGCGATCGGCACGGGCCGCACCGCGACGCCGGAGCAGGCCCAGCAGGTGCACGCGCTGCTGCGCAAGCAGCTCGCTGCCGCCACGGCCCAGGCCGACCGCGTGCGCATCCTCCACGGCGGCAGCATGAACGCCGCCAATGCGGCCAGCCTGCTGGCCCAGCCCGACATCGACGGCGGCCTGATCGGCGGCGCGTCGCTGAAGGCCCCCGATTTCCTGCAGATCATCGCCGCCGGCAGCCGGTGAAGGCGCCGCGGCCCACAAGAAAACTGGAGTGATTGAATGAACGTTCTGTTGACCATCGTGCTCGCCGTCCAGATCCTGGCGGCCCTCGGCATGATCGTCCTCATCCTTCTGCAGCACGGCAAGGGCGCGGACATGGGCGCGGCCTTCGGCAGCGGCGCCTCCGGCAGCCTGTTCGGCGCCACCGGCAGCGCGAACTTCCTGTCCCGCACCACGGCCGTCCTGGCGGCGCTGTTCTTCGCCTGCACGCTGGCCCTGGCCTACTTCAGCCACAGCGTGAAGCCCACCGGCGGCAGCAGCGTGCTGGAAGGCGCCGCGCCCGCGGCCCCCGCGTCCGCTCCCGCGAGCGCGACCACCGCCAGCCAGATCCCGTCGGCCGTGCCGGCACCGCAAGGCGCCCCCAGCGCGCCGGCCGCACCCGCCGCGGCCACGCCGGCTTCCGGCGCCGCGCAGATCCCCACGAAGTGATCCGGATCTCCTGACGGGGACCTTGCTGCACTGCGGTGAGGGCCTTGTTTCGGAGTACACTCCGTGGTTGTCCGGATGGGCATGCGCTGCGACTCACCGCAGCGCCTCCCTCGCAGCCTGTCCGGGCGCGTTCCCGATTGCCGACGTGGTGAAATTGGTAGACACGCTATCTTGAGGGGGTAGTGGCGAAAGCTGTGCGAGTTCGAGTCTCGCCGTCGGCACCAAACAAGAAGCTCGCCGGGCGTGGCGCCGGTGGGCAAACAAGCCGAACGCAGCCCAGATGAACCTCGACCAGTACCTCCCTGTCCTCCTGTTCATCCTCGTCGGCGTCGGCGTCGGCGTGGCGCCCCAGCTGCTCGGCTGGGGTATCGCCAAGGGCATCGGCGTGCAGAAGCCCGACGCCGCCAAGAACTCCCCCTACGAATGCGGCTTCGAGGCCTTCGAGGACGCGCGCATGAAGTTCGACGTGCGCTACTACCTGGTCGCGATCCTGTTCATCCTGTTCGACCTGGAGATCGCCTTCCTCTTCCCCTGGGCGGTGGCGCTCAAGGAGATCGGCCCGGTGGGCTTCTGGTCCATGATGGTCTTCCTGGCCATCCTGGTCGTCGGCTTCGTCTACGAATGGAAGAAGGGCGCGCTGGACTGGGAGTGATCCGCGCGTCCCGACAGCTCCAAGAAAGTTCCGAGATGGCAAACCAAGGGATTCTTGAAAAAGGTGTCGTGACCACGACCGTGGACACGGTCATCAACTGGGCCAAGACCGGCTCGCTGTGGCCCATGACCTTCGGGCTCGCCTGCTGCGCCGTGGAGATGATGCACGCGGGCGCCGCCCGCTACGACATCGACCGCTTCGGCATGCTGTTCCGCCCGAGCCCGCGCCAGTCCGACCTGATGATCGTGGCCGGCACGCTGTGCAACAAGATGGCCCCGGCCCTGCGCAAGGTGTACGACCAGATGGCCGAGCCGCGCTGGGTGCTGTCGATGGGCTCGTGCGCCAACGGCGGCGGCTATTACCACTACAGCTATTCGGTGGTGCGCGGCTGCGACCGCATCGTGCCGGTGGACGTGTACGTCCCCGGCTGCCCGCCCACCGCCGAGGCGCTGCTGTACGGGATCATCCAGCTGCAGCAGAAGATCCGCCGCACCCAGACGATCGCGAGGGCCTGAGCATGGACCAGAACCCCTCGGCGGTCGCCCCCGCTCCCGAAGCCGTGCGCGACGCCGTCGCCGCGGCGCTGGGCGACAAGGTGAAGAGCATCGCCCTGAAGCACGGCGAGGTGACGGTCGTCGTCGCGGCGCCGGACTACCTCGCCGCCGCCCGCATCCTGCGCGACGCGCCCGGCTGCCGCTTCGAGCAGCTGATCGACCTGTGCGGCGTCGACTACGCCGACTACGGCATGGGCGACTGGGACGGCCCGCGCTACGCCGTGGTGTCCCACCTGCTGTCGGTGAGCCTCAACCAGCGCGTGCGCCTGCGCGTGTTCTGCCCGGACGACGACCTGCCGGAGGTGGACTCGGTCAACGAGGTCTGGAACGCCGCCAACTGGTTCGAGCGCGAGGCCTTCGACCTGTACGGCATCGTGTTCCTGGGCCACGCCGACCTGCGCCGCATCCTCACCGACTACGGCTTCATCGGCCACCCCTTCCGCAAGGACTTCCCGGTCTCCGGCGAGGTGGAGATGATCTTCGACGCCGAGAAGAAGCGCGTGGTCTACCAGCCGGTGTCGATCGAGCCGCGCGAGATCACCCCGCGGATCATCCGCGAGGAGAACTACGGGGGCCTGCAGTAAGCCATGGCAGAGATCAAGAACTACACGTTGAACTTCGGCCCGCAGCACCCGGCCGCGCACGGCGTGCTGCGCCTGGTGCTGGAACTGGACGGCGAGGTGATCCAGCGCGCCGACCCGCACATCGGCCTGCTGCACCGCGCGACCGAGAAGCTCGCCGAGACGCGCACCTACCTCCAGGCGCTGCCCTACATGGACCGCCTGGACTACGTCTCGATGATGTGCAACGAGCACGCCTACTGCCTGGCGGTGGAGCGGCTCCTGGGCATCGAGGTGCCGATCCGTGCGCAGTACATCCGCGTCATGTTCGCCGAGCTCACGCGGCTGCTGAACCACCTGCTGTGGCTCGGCGCGCACGGTCTGGACTGCGGCGCGATGAACATGCTGATCTACTGCTTCCGCGAGCGGGAGGACATCTTCGACATGTACGAGGCGGTCTCCGGCGCGCGCATGCACGCGGCCTACTTCCGCCCGGGCGGCGTCTACCGCGACCTGCCGGAATCGATGCCGCAGTACAAGGCGAGCAAGATCCGCAACCAGCGCGAGATCGAGCGCATGAACGAGGACCGGCAGGGCTCCCTGCTGGATTTCATCGATTCGTTCACGAAGCGCTTCCCCGGCTACGTCGACGAGTACGAGACGCTGCTGACGGACAACCGGATCTGGAAGCAGCGCACCGTGGGCATCGGCGTGGTGACGCCCGAGCGCGCGCTGAACATGGGCTTCACCGGCCCCATGCTGCGCGGCTCCGGCATCGCCTGGGACCTGCGCAAGAAGCAGCCCTACGACGTCTACGACCGCATGGACTTCGACATCCCGGTGGGCAAGACCGGCGACTGCTACGACCGCTACCTGGTGCGCGTGCAGGAGATGCGCGAGTCCAACCGGATCATCCAGCAGTGCGTGGCCTGGCTGCGCGCGAATCCCGGCCCCGTCATCACCGACAACCACAAGGTGGCGCCGCCGGACCGCGAGAGCATGAAGGCCAACATGGAGGAGCTGATCCACCACTTCAAGCTCTTCTCGGAAGGCATGCGCGTGCCCGAGGGCGAGGCCTACGCCGCGGTGGAGCACCCCAAGGGCGAGTTCGGCATCTACATCGTCAGCGACGGCGCCAACAAGCCCTACCGCCTGAAGATCCGCCCGCCGGGCTTCCCGCACCTGGCCGCGATGGACGAGATGTCCCGCGGCCACATGATCGCCGATGCGGTGGCGATCATCGGGACCATGGACATCGTGTTCGGGGAGATCGATCGATGATCAGCGACAGCACCCGCACCCGCTTCGACCGCGAAGTGGCGAAGTACCCGGCCGACCAGAAGCAGTCGGCCGTGATGGCCTGCCTGGCCATCGTGCAGCAGGAGCAGGGCTTCATCAGCCAGGAGAGCGAGCACGCCATCGCCGACTACCTGGGCATGCCCGAGATCGCCGTGCGCGAGGTCACGACGTTCTACAACATGTACAACCAGCGCAAGGTCGGCAAGTTCAAGCTGAACGTCTGCACCAACCTGCCTTGCCAGCTGCGCGACGGCCAGAAGGCCTTGCAGCACCTGGAGCGCAAGCTGGGCATCGCCATGGGCGAGACCACGCCCGACGGCCTGTTCACCCTGCAGCAGAGCGAGTGCCTGGGCGCCTGCGCCGACTCGCCGGTGATGCTGGTCAACGACCGCACGATGTGCAGCTTCATGAGCAACGACAAGCTCGACCAGCTGATCGACGGCCTGAAGGGGGCGCAAGGATGAACGCGTCCCAAGTGCTCGCGCAGTTCCAGGCCACGGGCGTCCAGACCTGCTTCCACGACCGCCACATCGCCCCGCAGATCTACGCGGGCCTGGATGGCACCAACTGGCGCCTGAAGGACTACGAGGCGCGCGACGGCTACCGGGCGCTGCGCAAGATCCTCTCCGAGTGCCTGACCCAGGACCAGGTGATCGCCACCGTCAAGGAAAGCGCGCTGCGCGGCCGCGGCGGCGCCGGCTTCCCCACGGGCCTGAAGTGGAGCTTCATGCCCCGCCAGTTCCCCGGCCAGAAGTACCTGGTCTGCAATTCCGACGAGGGTGAGCCCGGGACCTGCAAGGACCGCGACATCCTGATGTACAACCCCCACATCGTGATCGAGGGGATGATCATCGCGGCCTACGCGATGGGCATCACCGTGGGGTACAACTACATCCACGGCGAGATCTTCCAGGTCTACGAGCGCTTCGAGGAGGCACTGGAAGAGGCGCGCGCCGCCGGCTACCTGGGCAACAACATCCTCGGCTCGAACTTCTCGTTCCAGCTGCACGCCCACCACGGCTTCGGCGCCTACATCTGCGGCGAGGAGACGGCGCTGCTGGAGTCGCTGGAGGGCAAGAAGGGCCAGCCGCGCTTCAAGCCGCCGTTCCCGGCGAGCTTCGGCCTGTACGGCAAGCCCACCACCATCAACAACACCGAGACCTTCGCGGCGGTGCCCTGGATCATCCGCAACGGCGGCCAGGCCTACCTCGAGTGCGGCAAGCCGAACAACGGCGGCACCAAGATCTTCTCGGTCTCCGGCGACGTCGAGCTGCCGGGCAACTACGAGGTCCCGCTGGGCACGCCGTTCGCCAAGCTGCTGGAGCTCGCCGGCGGCGTGAAGGGCGGCCGCCAGCTCAAGGCGGTGATCCCGGGCGGCTCCTCCGCCCCCGTGCTGCCGGCGGCCACCATGATGGACTGCACGATGGACTACGACTCCATCGCCAAGGCCGGCTCCATGCTGGGCTCGGGCGCCGTCATCGTGATGGACGAGACGCGCGACATGGTGGAGAGCCTGCTGCGCCTGTCCTACTTCTACATGCACGAGTCCTGCGGCCAGTGCACGCCCTGCCGCGAGGGCACGGGCTGGATGTGGCGCGTGATCGAGCGCATCCACGACGGAACCGGCCGCCCGGGCGACCTCGACCTGCTGAACTCCGTGGCCGACAACATCATGGGCCGCACGATCTGCGCGCTGGGCGACGCCGCCGCCATGCCGGTGCGCGCGATGCTCAAGCACTTCCGGCACGAGTTCGAGGCCAAGATTCAAAGCGCGGAGCGCGTGACCCAATGATTGAGATCACCCTCGACGGCCAGAAGGTGGAGGTTGCCGAAGGCAGCATGGTGATGCATGCGGCCGAGAAGGCCGGCACTTACATCCCCCACTTCTGCTACCACAAGAAGCTCTCCATCGCGGCCAACTGCCGCATGTGCCTGGTGGACGTGGAGAAGGCGCCCAAGCCCATGCCGGCCTGCGCCACGCCCGTGACCAACGGCATGATCGTGCGCACCAAGAGCGACAAGGCGCTCAAGGCGCAGCAGTCGGTGATGGAGTTCCTGCTGATCAACCATCCGCTGGACTGCCCGATCTGCGACCAGGGCGGCGAATGCCAGCTGCAGGACCTGGCCGTGGGCTACGGCCCCGGCGCCTCGCGCTACCAGGAGGAAAAGCGCGTGGTGTTCCACAAGGACGTGGGACCGCTGATCTCCATGGAGGAGATGAGCCGCTGCATCCACTGCACCCGCTGCGTGCGCTTCGGCCAGGAGATCGCCGGCGTCATGGAGCTGGGCATGGTCAACCGCGGCGAGCACAGCGAGATCACCACGGTGCTGGGCGACACGGTCGACTCCGAGGTCTCCGGCAACATGATCGACCTGTGCCCGGTCGGCGCGCTCACCAGCAAGCCGTTCCGCTACAGCGCCCGGCCCTGGGAGCTGTCGCGCCGCCGCTCGGTGAGCCCGCACGACTCCACCGGCGCCAACCTGGTGGTCCAGGTCAAGAACAACAAGGTGATGCGCGTTCTCCCGTTCGAGAACAACGACGTCAATGAGTGCTGGCTGGCCGACCGCGACCGCTTCTCCTACGAGGCCCTGAATTCCTCCGAGCGCCTCACCACGCCCATGCTGAAGCAGGGCGGCGAGTGGAAGCCGGTGGACTGGCAGACCGCGCTGGAGTACGTCGCGCGCGGCGTCGGTGACGTCCAGTCGCAGCACGGGGCGCAGGCCATCGGCGCCCTGGTCAGCCCGCACAGCACCGTGGAGGAGCTGTTCCTGGCACAGAAGCTGGTGCGCGCGCTGGGCAGCGAGAACATCGACCACCGCCTGCGCCACGCCGAATTCGCGCCCGCCGAAGGCGTGCGCTGGCTGGGCACCTCCATCGCCTCGCTGTCCACGCTGCAGCGCGCGCTGGTGGTCGGCTCCAACCTGCGCAAGGACCACCCGCTGTTCGCGCTGCGCGTGCGCGCGGCGGTGCGCGCCGGCGCGCAGGTGAGCGTCGTCCACGACCGCGACAACGACTGGGCGATGAACATCGCCGCCAAGGCGATCGTGCCGGCCGGCCAATGGGTGCAGGCGCTGGCCGACGTGGCTGCCGCCATCGCCGCCGAGAAGGGCGGCCAGGCCCCGCTGCCCGGCAACGCCACGCCGGCGGCGAAGGCGATCGCCGCCTCGCTGCTGGCCGGCGAGCGCAAGGCGATCCTCCTGGGCAACGCCGCGGCCCATCACCCGAACGCCAGCTCGCTGCTGGCCCTGGCGAACTGGATCGGCGCCCAGGCCGGCGCCACCGTGGGCTACCTGACCGAGGCGGCCAACACCGTCGGCGCCCAGCTGGTCGAGGCGATGCCGGGAGAGGGCGGCCTGAACGCGGGCCAGATGCTCGCGGGCGGCCTGAAGGCGCTGTTCCTGCTGAACACCGAACCCGAGTTCGATTCCGCCGCCGGCGCTGCCGCGCGCAAGCTGGGGCAGGGCGGCGGCATGGTCGTGACCCTGAGCCCGTTCCAGGCCAACCTGGACATCAGCGATGTGCTGCTGCCCATCGCGCCCTGGACCGAGACCCCGGGCACCTTCGTCAACGCCGAAGGCCGCGTGCAGTCCTTCCACGCCGTGGTCAAGCCGCTGGGCGAGACCCGCCCGGGCTGGAAGGTGCTGCGCGTGCTGGGCAACATGCTGGGCCTGCCGGGCTTCGATTACGAGTCCGCCGGCGAGGTGCTGGCCGCCGCGCGCGGTTCCGCCGACGCGCCGCAGGCCATGGTGCAGGGCGACCTGCTGTCCAACCGGTGCGGCAAGGCGCCGGCACCGGGCGACGCGAGTGCTCGCCCGGCCAGCGCCGCGATCTACCAGCTCGATGGCATCGTGCGCCGCGCGGCCTCGCTGCAGATGACCGCCGACGCCCGCGCGGCCCAGGAGGTGACGGCATGATCGACGCCCTCTACGGTTTCGGCAACGGCCTGGTCGCCGCCTCCTGGTGGACGCAGGCCGGCTGGCCCATCGTCTGGAACCTGATCAAGATCGTGGTGCTGGTGCTGCCGCTGTTCGGCGCGGTGGCCTACCTGACGCTCTGGGAACGCAAGGGCATCGGCTTCACCCAGCTGCGCCCGGGGCCCAACCGCATCGGCCCCTTCGGCCTGCTGACCCCCATCGCGGACGCCCTGAAGCTGCTGACCAAGGAGATCATCCTCCCGACCGCGGCGAACAAGGGCCTGTTCTACCTGGGCCCGATCATGGCCATCATGCCGGCGCTGGCCGCCTGGGTGGTGATCCCCTTCGGGCCCGAGGTGGCGCTGTCCAACATCAACGCCGGCCTGCTGTTCCTGATGGCGATCACCTCGCTGGAGGTGTACGGCATCATCATCGCCGGCTGGGCGTCGAACTCGAAGTACGCGTTCCTGGGCGCGCTGCGCGCCTCGGCGCAGATGGTGAGCTACGAGATCGCGATGGGCTTCTGCCTGGTGGTCGTGCTGATGGTCTCGGGCAGCCTGAACCTGACCGACATCGTGCTGCAGCAGGGCAAGGGCTGGTTCGCCGACCGCAACCTGAACTTCCTGTCCTGGAACTGGCTGCCGCTGCTGCCGATCTTCTTCGTCTACTTCATCTCCGGCCTGGCCGAGACCAATCGCCACCCGTTCGACGTGGTGGAAGGCGAATCGGAGATCGTGGCCGGCCACATGATCGAGTACTCGGGCATGTCCTTCGCCATGTTTTTCCTGGCGGAGTACGCGAACATGTGGCTCGTGTCGATCCTCGCGGTCGTCATGTTCCTGGGCGGCTGGCTGCCGCCGATCGACGCGCCGCTGCTGAACCTGATCCCGGGCTGGATCTGGCTGGGAGCCAAGACCTTCGTGATGGTCACGATGTTCCTGTGGATCCGCTCGACGTTCCCGCGTTACCGCTACGACCAGATCATGCGCCTGGGCTGGAAGATCTTCATTCCGGTGACCCTGGTGTGGCTGGTCGTCGTCGGCGCGTGGATGCAGACCCCGTACAACATCTTCAAGTAAGCGAGCAGCCATGGCCACCGCTTCCCTGGCACCGACCAAGTCCGCCTTCTCCCTGGGCGACTTCCTCCGCAGCTTCATGCTCGTGGAGCTGTTCAAGGGCCTGCGCGTCACGGGCAAGTACTTCTTCGCCCGCAAGATCACCGTGCAGTTCCCGGAGGAGAAGACGCCGCTCAGCCCGCGCTTCCGCGGCCTGCACGCGCTGCGCCGCTACGACAACGGCGAGGAGCGCTGCATCGCCTGCAAGCTGTGCGAGGCCGTCTGCCCGGCGCTGGCGATCACCATCGAGAGCGAGCAGCGCGCCGACAACACGCGCCGCACCACCCGTTACGACATCGACCTGACCAAGTGCATCTTCTGCGGCTTCTGCGAGGAAAGCTGCCCGGTCGACTCGATCGTCGAGACCCACATCCTCGAATACCACGGCGAGAAGCGCGGCGACCTGTACTTCACCAAGGACATGCTGCTGGCCGTGGGCGATCGCTACGAGGCCGAGATCGCGGCCAACAAGGCGGCCGACGCCAGGTACCGCTGAGCCCGGGAACAAGAAAGAAACTCCATGGACGTCCGGACCGGTCTCTTCTACCTCTTCTCGCTGGTGCTGCTGTTCGCGGCCTTCCGCGTGATCACGGCGCGCAACCCGGTGTATGCGGCGCTGTTCCTGGTGCTCACCTTCTTCCAGGCCGCCGGCATCTGGCTGCTGCTGAAGGCGGAGTTCCTCGCCATTTCCCTGGTGCTGGTCTACGTCGGCGCGGTGATGGTGCTGTTCCTGTTCGTCGTGATGATGCTGGACATCGACGTCGACGCGCTGAAGGTCGGCTTCTGGAAGCACTTCCCGCTGGCCGCCACCATCGGCGCGCTGATCGCGCTGGAGATGGCCGCGGTGCTGATGGGCGGCTTCCGCCCGGCGGAGGAACCGCGCGCGCTGCCGGCCGTGGCCGCCGCCGCGCAGGCAGGCGTCCAGTTCTCCAACACCAAGGAACTGGGCAAGCTGCTCTACTCCGACTTCGTGTTCCCGCTGGAGATCGCCGCGGTGATCCTGGTGGTGGCGATCGTCGCGGCCATCGCGCTGACGCTGCGCCAGCGCAAGGACAGCAAGCACATCGACCCGTCGCTGCAGGTGCGCGTCAAGGCGCGCGACCGCCTGCAGATCGTGAAGCTGCCGCCGGCCCGCCCGGCGCAGGCCCCCGCCGCCGAGGAGAACCAGGCATGACGCTGACGCTCGGACACTTCCTGACCCTGGGCGCGATCCTGTTCGCGCTGTCGGTGGTCGGCATCTTCCTGAACCGCCGCAACCTGATCGTGCTGCTCATGGCCATCGAGCTGATGCTGCTGGCGGTCAACATGAACTTCGTGGCGTTCTCCTACTACCTGGGCGACATGCACGGCCAGGTGTTCGTGTTCTTCATCCTGACGGTCGCCGCGGCGGAGTCGGCGATCGGCCTGGCGATCCTCGTGCTCCTGTTCCGCAACAAGCAGAACATCAACGTCGAAGAACTGAACGCGCTGCGGGGCTGACCCGCAAGCGGAAGAAACGATGGCTACAACCCTCAACGCAGCTACGCTGCTCGCCGTCCCGCTCGCGCCGCTCGCCGGCGCGGCGATCGCGGGCATCTTCGGCACCTCGCTCGGCGGCAACCTGATCGGGCGGCGCCTGTCGCACACGGTGACCATCCTGGGCGTGTTCATCGCCTTCGTGCTCTCGGCCCTGACGCTCAAGAGCGTCGCCGTCGACGGCGCCCGCTTCAACCAGACGATCTACGAGTGGATGGTGGTGGGCAGCCTGAAGATGGAGGTCGGCTTCCTCGTCGACGGCCTCACCGCGATGATGATGTGCGTGGTGACCTTCGTGTCGCTGATGGTGCACATCTACACCGTCGGCTACATGGAGGAGGACGAGGGCTACGACCGCTTCTTCGCCTACATCTCGCTCTTCACCTTCTCCATGCTGATGCTGGTGATGAGCAACAACTTCCTCCAGCTGTTCTTCGGCTGGGAGGCGGTGGGCCTGGTGTCCTACCTGCTGATCGGCTTCTGGTTCACCCGGCCGACCGCCATCTTCGCCAACCTGAAGGCCTTCCTGGTCAACCGCGTCGGCGACTTCGGCTTCATCCTGGGCATCGGACTGATCGCCGCCTACGCCGGCACGCTAAATTACGGCGAGACCTTCGCCAAGGCCGGCGAGCTCAGCGGCCTGCCCTTCGGCCTGGGCACCGACTGGCGCCTGATCACCGTGATCTGCATCTGCCTGTTCGTCGGCGCCATGGGCAAGAGCGCGCAGTTCCCGCTGCACGTGTGGCTGCCCGACTCGATGGAAGGCCCGACCCCGATCTCCGCGCTGATCCACGCCGCCACCATGGTGACGGCCGGCATCTTCATGGTCGCGCGCATGTCGCCGCTGTACGAGCTGTCGGACACCGCGCTGTCCTTCATCCTGGTGATCGGCGCCATCACGGCCCTGTTCATGGGCTTCCTGGGGATCATCCAGAACGACATCAAGCGGGTGGTGGCGTACTCCACGCTGTCGCAGCTGGGGTACATGACCGTGGCCCTGGGCGCCTCCGCCTACGGCGTGGCGGTGTTCCACCTGATGACGCACGCCTTCTTCAAGGCGCTGCTGTTCCTGGCGGCCGGCTCGGTGATCATGGGCATGCACCACAACCAGGACATCCGCTGGATGGGCGGCGTGCGCAAGTACATGCCCGTCACCTGGATCACCTCGCTGCTGGGGTCGCTGGCCCTGATCGGCACGCCGCTGTTCGCCGGCTTCTACTCCAAGGATTCGATCATCGAGGCGGTGCACCTGTCGCACCTGCCGGGTTCCGGTTTCGCCTACTTCGCGGTGGTCGCGAGCGTGTTCGTCACGGCCCTCTACTCCTTCCGGCTGTACTTCCTGGTCTTCCACGGCAAGGAGCGCTACGACCAGGCCCCGGCCCACGAGCACGAGGCCGACGAGGAGCCCGACCCGCACCACCACCACGACGAGCATGCGAAGCCGCACGAGTCCCCCTGGGTCGTGACCGTGCCGCTGATCCTGCTGGCCATCCCCTCGGTGGTGATCGGCTACCTGACCATCCAGCCGATGCTGTACGGCGACTTCCTCAAGGACGCGATCTTCGTGAACGCCGAGCGCCACCCGGCGCTGGAGGAGATGGGCAAGGAATTCCACGGGCCCCTGGCCATGGCGCTGCACGGCTTCACCGCGCTGCCGTTCTGGCTGGCCCTGGCCGGCGTGGCGCTCGCCTGGTACCTGTACATGAAGAACACGGCGCTGCCGGCGCGCATCCAGCGGATGTTCCAGCCGGTCTACACGCTGCTGGAGAACAAGTACTACATGGACTGGATCAACGAGAACCTGATCGCCCCGGCGGCGCGCGCCGTCGGCCGCGGCCTGTGGAAGGGCGGCGACCAGGGCGTGATCGAGGGCGTGTTCGTCAACGGCAGCGCGCGCGTGGTCGGCTGGTTCGCCGGCGTGGTGCGCTGGGTGCAGTCCGGCTACATCTACCACTACGCGTTCGCGATGCTGGTGGGCGTCGTGGTGCTGATGTCGTACTTCGTCAGCTGGCCGATGATCTCCGACTGGCTGAAGAAGTAGGGGAACAAGAACAATGAAGATGGGACTCCTCTCTCTCGCGATCTGGCTGCCGATCGCTTTCGGGGCGCTGCTGCTGGCGCTGGGCCGCGACGACCAGGCCCGCACGGTGCGCTGGATCGCCCTGGTCGGCGCGCTGGCCGGCTTCCTGGTCACGCTGCCCCTGTACGGGCGGTTCGACACCTCCACGGCCTCCATGCAGTTCGTGGAGAACGTGCCCTGGATCGCGCGCTTCAACGTCAACTACCACCTCGGCGTCGACGGCATCTCGCTGTGGTTCGTGCTGCTGACAGCCTTCATCACGCTGATCGTGGTGATCTCCGCCTGGCAGGTGATCACCGAGCGCGTGAACCAGTACATGGGCGCCTTCCTGATCCTGTCGGGGCTCATGATCGGCGTGTTCTGCGCGCTCGACGGCATCCTGTTCTACGTGTTCTTCGAGGCCACGCTGATCCCGATGTACCTGATCATCGGCATCTGGGGCGGCCCGAACCGGATCTACGCGGCCTTCAAGTTCTTCCTGTACACGCTGCTCGGCTCGCTGCTGATGCTGGTGGCGCTGATCTACCTGTACAACAAGTCGGGCGGCAGCTTCGACATCCTGACCTGGCACAAGCTGCCGCTGCCGGCGCTGGCGCAGACGCTGCTGTTCTTCGCCTTCTTCGCCGCCTTTGCGGTGAAGGTGCCGATGTGGCCGGTGCACACCTGGCTGCCGGACGTGCACGTGGAGGCGCCCACCGGCGGCTCCGCGGTGCTGGCGGCGATCATGCTGAAGCTGGGCGCCTACGGCTTCCTGCGCTTCTCGATGCCGATCGCCCCCGACGCCGCGCGCGAGTGGGCCTGGCTGATCATCGCGCTGTCGCTGATCGCGGTGATCTACGTCGGCCTGGTGGCGATGGTGCAGCAGGACATGAAGAAGCTGGTGGCCTATTCGTCGGTCGCCCACATGGGCTTCGTGACCCTGGGCTTCTTCCTCTTCAACGACCTGGGCGTGGCTGGCGGCATCGTGCAGATGATCGCCCACGGCTTCGTCTCGGGCGCCATGTTCCTGTGCATCGGCGTGCTGTACGACCGCGTGCACTCGCGCCAGATCGCCGACTACGGCGGCGTGGTCAACACCATGCCGAGCTTCGCGGCCTTCGGCATCCTGTTCGCCATGGCCAACTGCGGCCTGCCGGGCACCGCCGGCTTCGTGGGCGAATGGATGGTCATCCTGGCGGCGGTCAAGTCCAACTTCTGGCTGGGCCTGGGCGCGGCCTCCGCGCTGATCTTCGGCGCCGCCTACACCCTGTGGATGGTCAAGCGGGTCTACCTGGGCGCGGTGGCCAACGAGCACGTCAAGGCGCTCACCGACATCAACGCCCGCGAGTTCCTGATGCTGGCGCTGCTGGCGATCGCGGTGCTGTACATGGGCATCCACCCCAAGCCTTTCACCGACGTGATGAACGCCTCGGTGGCGAACTTCCTGCAGCAGGTCGCCGCCTCCAAGCTGTGACGCCGCCAGGGAACAGAGAACCATGATGGACAACACGAGTCTCGCCGTCGTCGCCCCGGAGATCGCGCTCCTGGCGATGGCCTGCGTCATCGCCCTGGTGGACCTGGGCGTCAGGAGCCGCCTGCGCAACCTGACCTACGCGCTTTCGATGCTCACGCTCGCGGCGATCGCCTGGTACACCGGCGACCTGGCCGCCACGGGCGACACCGCCTACGGCTTCGGCCGCATGGTGGTGAGCGACGCCATGGGCAACTGGCTGAAGTGCTTCTCCAGCATCGCCATGATGGTGTGCCTGGTCTACGGCCGGCCCTACGCGGGCGACCGCGACATGCTGCGCGGCGGCGAGCTGTTCACCCTGGCGCTGTTCGCGCTGCTGGGCATCTTCGTGATGATCGGCGGCAACAACTTCCTGGTGCTGTACCTGGGCCTGGAACTGCTCACGCTTTCCAGCTACGCGCTGGTGGCGCTGCGCCGCGACCACACCGTGGCCACCGAGGCCGCCATGAAGTACTTCATCCTGGGCGCCATGGCCTCGGGCTTCCTCCTGTACGGCCTGTCCATGATCTACGGCGCCACCGGCTCGCTGGATGTCGGCACCGTGTTCAAGATCGTCGGCTCCGGCCAGGTGAAGCACCAGGTGCTCGTGTTCGGCCTGGTG
Organism: Burkholderiales bacterium; assembly: GCA_028868995.1. Taxonomy (GTDB): domain Bacteria; phylum Pseudomonadota; class Gammaproteobacteria; order Burkholderiales; family Burkholderiaceae_C; genus Ramlibacter. The sequence continues at coordinate 38,133 of JAGWTH010000024.1, forward strand.
TTCATCGTCGCCGGCCTGGCCTTCAAGCTGGGCGCAGCGCCCTTCCACATGTGGATCCCGGACGTCTACCAGGGCGCCCCGACCGCGGTCACGCTGATGATCGGCTCCGCCCCCGAGCTGGCCGCCTTCGCCATCGCCATCCGGCTGCTGGTGGAAGGCCTGCTGCCGCTGGCGATCGACTGGCAGCAGATGCTGGTGGTGCTGGCCGTGGCCTCGCTGTTCATCGGCAACCTGGCCGCCATCGCGCAGACCAACCTCAAGCGCATGCTGGCCTATTCGACCATCGGCCAGATGGGCTTCGTGCTGCTGGGCCTGGTGTCGGGCGTGGTCGACGGCGTCGCGACGCCCGAGCACATGCGCACCGCCTACAGCTCCGCGATGTTCTACATCGTGACCTACGTGCTGACCACGCTGGCGAGCTTCGGCGTGATCCTGCTGCTGGCGCGCGAGGGCTTCGAGAGCGAGGAGATCTCCGACCTCGCCGGCTTGAACCAGCGCAGCCCGCTGTACGCGGCGATCATGTCGATCTGCCTGTTCTCGCTGGCCGGCGTGCCGCCGCTGGTGGGCTTCTACGCCAAGCTGGCGGTGCTGCAGGCCCTGCTGATCTCCGGCAGCGCGCTGTCCATCGGGCTGGCGGTGTTCGCGGTCATGATGTCGCTGGTCGCGGCCTTCTACTACATCCGCGTGGTCAAGGTGATGTACTTCGATTCGCCGCTGACCGCCACCACCGTCTCGGCCCCGGCCGACGTGCGCGTGGTGCTGAGCCTCAACGGCGCGCTGGTGCTGCTGCTGGGCATCCTGCCCGGCGGCCTGATGACGCTGTGCTCGCAGGCCATCCTGAAGATGCTCGGTACCTGAAGGCGAAGACGAGACGTGACGCAAACAGGTTCGATCTGGCTGGTCCTGGTGCTGGCCTTCTGCGCCGCCAACCTGCCTTTCCTCACCGAACGCCTGTTCGGCGTGGTGGCGCTCGCGCGGGGCAAGAACCTCGCCATGCGCCTGGGCGAGCTGGTGGTGCTGTACTTCGTGGTGGGCGGCGTGGGCCTGTTCCTGGAACAGCGCGCCGGCCAGATCTCGCCGCAGGGCTGGGAGTTCTACGCCGTCACCGGCGCGCTGTTCCTCACCTTCGCCTTCCCCGGCTTCGTGTGGCGCTACCTGTATAAGCCGCGGCAGCACTGAGGCCATGGCCGACGACCGCCACCTGACCGAGCAGACCACGGCCCGCGAGGAACTGCTGCGGGGCCATTTCCTGCACGTCGTGCGCGACACGGTGCGCCTGCCCGATGGCGGCTCGGCCAGCCGCGAGTACGTGCTGCATCCGGGGGCCGTGGCGGTCGTTCCCCTGCTGGACGACGGCCGCATCGTGCTGGAGCGCCAGTACCGCCACCCGATGCGGCAGGTGATGATCGAGCTGCCGGCCGGCAAGATGGACGAGGGCGAAGGCGCCCTGGCCTGCGGCCGGCGCGAGCTGCTGGAGGAGACCGGCTACGTGGCCCGCGAATGGGCCTACGCGTTCACCCTGTACCCGACGGTCGCCTACTCCGACGAGGCGATCCAGGTCTGGTTCGCCCGCGGCCTGGAACACCGCGGCGCGCAACTGGACCACGGCGAGTTCCTGGAGGTGTTCACGGCCACCCCGGCGGAGTTCCTCAACTGGTGCCGCACCGGCCGCATCACGGACTCCAAGACCCTGGCGGCGGCGCTCTGGATCCAGAACGTGCTCGCCGGGACTTGGAAACTGGACTGGCAGACGCCATCTGGGGCGGCATGAAGGTCCTCAACCTCCAGTGCCGCCACGCCCACGGCTTCGAGGGCTGGTTCGCCTCCGAAGACGACTTCCAGGACCAGCTCGCGCGCGGGCTGGTCGAGTGCCCGATGTGCGGCGACACCCAGGTCGCCAAGCTGCCCAGCGCGCCGCGCCTGAACCTCGGCGCCGCCGAGCCGTCCCAGCCCGCCGCGCCGAAGCAGGAAGTCATGTCGGCGCCCAACGCGCAACTGCAGGCCGCCTGGATGCAGCTGGTGCAGCAGGTGATGGCCCACACCGAGGACGTCGGCGAACGCTTCGCCGAGGAGGCCCGCAAGATCCACTACGGCGAATCCGAGGAACGCGGCATCCGCGGCCAGGCGACGAAGGAAGAGACCGAGGCGCTGCTGGAGGAGGGCATCGGCGTGCTGCCGCTGCCCATCCCCAAGGGACTCAAGGGGCCGCTGCAGTAGGCTCCCGTCTTCGCCGAGGAGGCGGGAATCGAGGGCTTTCGACGCGCTGCGCGCGCTCCCGCTTCGAGCGGCGTGACGCAGGGCACGCTCTGCCTTGACCCGATGCGCCACCGCTCTGAAGCTGGCAAGCCGCGTGCGGGCGGGCCGGATCGCGCATAAAGGCATGGCGCCTGCGCTGGCCGGGCGGGCGGCCCAGCGCGGCTACGAGAGGGAGCGCAGCGACCGTATCGAGTCGCGCGTACCGTCTGACTCGGGAGACTGTCCGAGTCTGGAGTTTGCCTGCGTGCAGGCAAACTCCAGGCGAGTTGTCGAGCGGGGGCCGCCCGCCCGGTCAGCGCAGGTCTGCCGGCGCGCTTGCGCGCCGGACGCCATGCCAGCGCGGTCCGGCCCGCCCGCACGCGGCTTGCCAGCCGCCCTGCTGCTCGCAGCGGCAAGCGGCGCAATGCGCCGCTTGATTCAACGCCTTGGATTCCCGCCTGCGCGGGAATGACGAAGTAGAAGCGCGGGGATGACGAAGAAGGGGCGCGGGGATGACGAAGCGCGCTCAGGTCATGAACTGCAGCGCCGCCAGCCGCGCGTACACGCCGCCCGCGGCCATCAGCTCCTCGTGCCGGCCCGTCTCCACGATCCGGCCGTGGTCCAGGACCACGATGCGGTCGGCCTGCTGGATGGTCGCCAGGCGGTGCGCGATGACCAGCGTCGTGCGCCCGCGCATCGCCGTCTCCAGCGCCGCCTGCACCATCCGTTCGCTCTCCGCGTCGAGCGCGCTGGTGGCCTCGTCCAGCAGCAGCAGCGGCGGGTTCTTCAGCATGGCCCGTGCGATGGCGATGCGCTGGCGCTGGCCCCCCGACAGGCGCACGCCGCGCTCGCCCAGGAAGGTGTCGTAGCCTTCGGGCAGGGCGCGGATGAAGTCGTCGGCGAAGGCGCCGCGCGCGGCCGCGCGCACCTCCTCCTCGCTCGCCCCGGGCCGGCCGTAGCGGATGTTCTCCAGCGCCGAGGCGGAGAAGATCACCGGCTCCTGCGGCACCAGGCCGATGCGCGCGCGCAGGTCCTGCAGGCGCAGCGCCTGCACCGGCACGCCGTCGATGGCGATGCGGCCTTCCTGCGGGTCGTAGAAGCGCAGCAGCAGCTGGAACACGGTCGTCTTCCCCGCCCCGCTGGGGCCCACCAGGGCCACGGTCTCCCCGGGCGCCACGGCCAGGTCGAAGCCGGCCAGGGAGGCGATGCCGGGTCGCGAAGGGTAGTGGAAGAGCACGCCTTCGATCCGCACGCTGCTGCCCGCGCCCGGGGCAGGCAGCTCGACCGGGATCGACGGCGAGCTCACCGGCGAGCGCGCGGCCAGCAGCTCCATCAGCCGCTCGGTGGCGCCGGCGGCCCGCAGCACGTCGCCGTAGACCTCGCCCAGCACCGCCACCGCGCCGGCGAAGATGGCCACGTACAGCGCGGCCTGTCCCAGCTGGCCGGCGGAGAGGGTGCCCCGCAGCACGGCCTGCGTGCCTTCGTACAGGCCCCAGAGCATGAGGCCCGCGTTGGCGATGATCACGAAGGCCACCAGGGCGGCGCGGGCGCGGGTGCGGCGCACGCCGGTGCGGAAGGCGCCCTCGGTGGCGCCGCGGAAGCGCCCGGCCTCCCACGCTTCCGCGGCGTAGCTTTGCACCACGGGGATGGCATTGAGGACCTCGGCGGCGATCGCGCTGGAGTCCGCCACCCGGTCCTGGCTGGCGCGCGACAGGCGCCGCACGCGCCGGCCGAAGGCCATGGCGGGCAGCACGACGAGGATCACCACCAGCAACACTTGTGTCATCACGTAAGGATGTGTGACCACCAGCATGGCGAGCGCCCCAAGGCCCATCACCAGGTTGCGCAGGCCCAGCGACAGGGAGGACCCGACCACGGTCTGCACCAGCGTGGTGTCGGTGGTCAGGCGTGACAGCACCTCCCCGGTCTGCGTGCTCTCGAAGAACGCCGGGCTCTGCTCGAGCACGTGGGCGTACACCGCGTTGCGCAGATCGGCCGTCACCCGCTCGCCCAGCCAGCTCACGAGGTAGTAACGGCTGGCGGAGAAGAGGCCCAGCGCCACGGCGACGCCGAAGAGCAGCAGGAAGTGCCCGCGCAGCGCCAGCACTCGGTCGCCCGGGCCGGCGGCCAGGCCGCGGTCGATCATCGTGCGCAGGGCCACCGGGAACACCAGCGTGGCCGCCGCGGCGAGGAGCAGGAACACCAGGGCCAGGGCGATGCGCCACCGGTAGGGACGCAGGAAGGGCAGCAGGCCGGTGAGCGACTGGGGCGTGCGGGAGGGCGCGGAAGGCATCGGCGCAGTGTAGGGGCGCGACAGCGCGCAGCCCTGCGAATCGCTTGGAACTGGCTGACGCGACCGGTTGCGCCGACCCCTGCCGGGAGTAAAGTAAAGCAAACGCTGTACCCCATGGCTTTCCCTTCCCCCAAGAAACCTCCGGCCCGCCAAGGCGGCGATCTCGATCGCCCCTGGCAAGCGGGCGATCCCATCCCGGCGCCCGAGGCCATCCACAGCGACGGCGAATCCGCCTGGGCGCTGTGGAACGAAGTCAAGCAGCAGCACGAACGGCGCTTCGCCGATACCGCGCCCATGACCCGCCCGCCCGGCATGGGCGCGGACGAGGCCGCATGGGCGGCCACCCAGCCCGCCGGCGCGGCGCTGCGGCAGACCGCGGGGTCGCCGCGCGAGGAGAAGCCGCTGTTCACGCTCGAAAGCGCCATGCTCGTGGCCCGGCGCAACAACCGCGTGTGCCCGCGGCCCGGGCGCTGGGACGAGTTCACCCGGCTGCTGCCCGAGCGCAAGACGCTGCGTGGCAGCCAGCAGGCGCCGGTGCCGCCCACCGGCGCCGCCTGGGGCGTCACGCCGGCGCTCACCAAGAGGCTCGTGTTCCGCGAGCAGATCGAATGGGCCGAGCGCCAGGGCGTGCTCGAGGCCGTCATGGCCTTCATGCAGACGATGTCGGAGGAAGACTGGCTGCATATGGGGGACGACTAGGCGCCCTCCGCCGGCTCGCCTCAGCATCCCGCGCATGAGCGACAAGCTTCCGGGTTTCCCTTCCGACGCCGAACTGCAGCAGGCGCTGGAGCAGTTCCGTTCGCAGTTCACCGAAGCCCTGCCGGGCCGCATGGCGGAACTGCACAAGTGCCTGCAGGCTTGCCGCGAGGCGCCGGGCGACGGGCAGCGCCTGCGCGAGCTTCATCGCGTGCTGCACCGCCTGGCGGGGGCCGCCGGCACTTTCGGCCGGCCCTACCTGGGCGCGGCCTGCCGCGCCATCGAGGCGCAGGTCGAGTCGCTGATGGACCGCGCGGGGTGCACGCGGGAGGACCTCGACGCGATCGCCGAGGCGATCGACCAACTGCCCTGAGGGCCTCAGGCCGGCGCCAGCAGCGGCTTCAGCCGCGCGACGAGTTCGGCGGGGTCGAAGGGCTTCTGCACGAAATCATCGGCGCCGGCGGCCAGGGCCCGGTCCATCAGGCCCTGCTCGCTCTTGCCGGTGAGCATGATCACCGGCACGCCGTTCCACCGGGGCAGGCTGCGCAGGCGCGCCAGCAGCGTGAGCCCGTCGTGCACCGGCAGGACCATGTCCAGCAGCACCAGGCGGGCGACCTCGCCGGACTCGATCGCGGCCAGGGCCTGCGCGCCGTCGCCGGCGGCGAGCACGCGGCAGCCCAGGCGCTCCAGCAGGAAGCGCAGCAGGAGGGCGATCGCTTCGTCGTCCTCGACCAGGAGCACGGCGGGCTGTGCGGTATCGTTCATGGCGCGGCCTCCATGTTGGCACGGATCGGGGCGGGCAAGCCCCCGTGGACGCCGCCGTCCGTCACGCAGAGACTCCTCCCATGGAAAGCACGACCCCCTCCGGCCCCCTGGCGGGCCTGAAAGTGGTGGAGATGGGCCAGCTGATCGCCGGTCCCTTCGCCGCCAAGACCCTCGCCGACTTCGGCGCCGACGTCGTCAAGATCGAGCCGCCCGGCGCCGGCGACCCGCTGCGCAACTGGCGCCTGCTGAAGAACGGCACCTCCGTGTGGTGGCAGGTGCAGTCGCGCAACAAGCGATCCCTGGCGCTGGACCTGCGCAACCCCGAGGCCCAGGACATCGTGCGCCGGCTCGCCGCCGAGGCCGACGTGCTGATCGAGAACTTCCGCCCCGGCGCGCTGGAGGGCTGGGGGCTGGATCCGCAGAAGCTGCTGGAGGCGAACCCGCGCCTGGTGGTGCTGCGCGTGAGCGGCTACGGCCAGACCGGCCCCTACCGCGACCGCCCGGGCTTCGGCGTGGTGGGCGAGGCCATGGGCGGCCTGCGCCACCTGACCGCCGAGCCCGGCCGGGTGCCGGTGCGCGTGGGGGTGAGCATCGGCGACACGCTGGCGGCGCTGCATGGCGTGATCGGCGTGCTGATGGCCCTGCACGAGCGCCAGCGCTCCGGCCGCGGCCAGGTCGTCGACGTGGCGCTGTACGAGGCGGTCTTCAACTGCATGGAAAGCCTGCTGCCCGAGTACAGCGCCTTCGGCGCCGTGCGCGGACCGGGCGGCAGCGCCCTGCCGGGCATCGCGCCGAGCAACGCCTACCCCTGCGCCGACGGCGGCTACGCGCTGATCGCGGGCAACGGCGACAGCATCTACAAGCGGCTGATGGCGGCGATCGGGCGCGAGGACCTGGGCCAGGACCCGGGGCTCGCCGACAACGCGGGCCGCGTGCAGCGGGTCGACGAGATCGACGCCGCGATCGGCGCCTGGACGAAGCAGCGCAGCGTCAAGGAGGTGCTCGAGGTGCTCGATGCCGCGGCCGTGCCGGCCGGGCGCATCTACACCGTGGCCGACATCGCCGCCGACCCGCACTATGCGGCGCGCGGCATGCTGCAGCAGATCCACCTGGACGGCGGGGACGCGCTCACGGTGCCGGGCATCGTCCCCAAGCTCTCGCGCACCCCGGGCGGGCAGCACCGCAACGCACCCGGGCTGGGCCAGGACACCGACGCCGTGCTGCGCGAGGTGGGCCTGAGCGAGGCGCAGATCGCGGCGCTGAAGAGCCGCGGCGTGGTGCAGTGAGCGTGGAGCTTCAGGCCGGCGCAAGCACCAGCCGATAGCCCACGCCCGTCTCGGTGAGCAGGTGGCGCGGCTGCGCCGGGTCGGCCTCCAGCTTCTGCCGCAGGTGGCCCATGTAGATGCGCAGGTAGTGGCTCTGCTCGGCGTGCGAGGGGCCCCACACCTCGCGCAGCAGCTGGCGGTGCGTGAGCACCCGGCCGGGGTTGGCCAGCAGCACCGACAGCAGCCGGTACTCGATCGGCGTGAGGTGCACCTCGCCGCCTGCGCGCCGCACGACGCGCGCCCGCGGGTCCACCTCCACGTCGCCGAAGCGCAGCACCGTGTCCGCGCCTTCGGCCGGCACGGCGCGCGGCCGGCGCAGGTTGGCCCGCACCCGCGCCAGCAGCTCGCCGACGCCGAAGGGCTTGGTGAGGTAGTCGTCGGCGCCGGCGTCGAGCGCCGCGACCTTGTCGCCCTCGTCGGCGCGGGCCGACAGCACGATGATCGGCACCGAGGACCACTGGCGCACGTCGCGGATCAGGTCGGTGCCGTCGCCGTCGGGCAGGCCCAGGTCCAGCACCAGCAGGTCGGGCTTGCGCGTTCCCGCCTCGATCAGCCCGCGCTGCTGCGTGCCGGCCTCGTGGACCTGCCAGCCTTCGGCCTCCAGCGCGGCGCGCACGAAGCGCCGGATCTGCGGTTCGTCCTCGATGATGAGCGCGACGGGATCGGCCATGGGGTCAGTCGGGCGCGGCCGGTGGCGGCCGGCGTGGCAGGCGGAAGCTGAATTCTGCGCCGCCGCCCGGCGCATCCGCCGCCTGGATGCTGCCGCGGTGCGCGTCGACCACGGCCTTGCAGATCGCCAGGCCCAGGCCCACGCCCGGCGTCGAGGACTCCGCCTCGCCGCGGGTGAACTTCTCGAACAGCACCTCCTCGCGCCCGCGCACGGCGGCGGGCAGGCCGGGGCCGTGGTCGCGGACCGTGACCACCAGCGCCAGCGGCTCGGCGCGCGCGCTCACCTCGATCGGCGGCGCGCCGTACTTGGCCGCGTTCTCCAGCAGGTTCACCAGCACGCGCTCGATCAGCACCGCGTCGAATTCCACCAGGGGGAGGTCGGGCGGCAGTCGCACCTGCACCGCGCGGCCCGCCAGCTGCGACGCGGCGCCGCGCAGCGCGGAGCCCACCACCTCCTCCAGCGATTGCCAGTCCAGGCGCAGGTTGACGCTGCCGCTTTGCAGCCGCGCCATGTCCAGCAGGTTGTTCACCAGGTGCGCCAGGGCGCGCGCCTGCAGCGCGATGCTGGCCGCGGTCTCGGCCTGCGCCGGCGCCAGCTGCGCCTGGCGCAGCGACTCGGCCAGCCCGATCAGCGCCGTGAGCGGCGTGCGCACGTCGTGCGAGATCGCCGCCAGCAGCGCGTTGCGCAGCCGCTCGGACTCCATCTCCACCAGCGCCTTCTGCGCGATCTCCACGTAATGCACGCGTTCCAGGGCGATGGCGACCTGGCGGGCCAGCGTCTCCAGGTGGCGGCGCTGCTCGGGAATCACCAGCCAGCGCGGCTGGGCGGGGTGGAGCGCCAGCACGCCGCGCACCCGCATCGGCGCCTGCAGCGGCACGTAGTGCCAGGGCTGCGCGGACAGCGTCGAGGTCGCCAGGCCCGCGGGCTGGGCGTTGCGGAAGGCCCAGTCGGCCACGCTGCGGTCGAAGCCGGCCGGCGGGTGAGCGGGCAGAACCAGTTCGTCGCGGGCATCGGTGGCGACCACCACGGCCTCGCCGCCGAAATGGCCGCGTACGGCCGCCTCGCCCAGCTCCACCACCTGTTCCACCAGCAGCGCGCCCGACAGGTCGCGCGTGAGCTCGAACAGCGACTGCGCGCGCCGCTCGCGGCTGGCGGAGATGCGCGCCTGGAATCGCAGGCCCGCGGTGAGCTGGCCCGTGAGCAGGCCCACCGCCAGCATCACCGAGAAGGTCACCAGGTATTGCACGTCGCTGACCGCGAACGACATGCGCGGCGGGACGAAGAAGAAGTCGAAGGCGGCGACGTTCAGGACGGCCGCCAGGGCGGCCGGCCCGCGGCCGAAGCGCATGGCCACGCCCACCGTGGCCAGCAGGAACAGCATCACGATGTTGGCCAGGTCCAGCACCTGCCGCAGCGGCGTGGCGGCCAGGGTGATCGCCACGCTGGCGGCGGCGGCCCAGGCGTAGGGCGGCCAGCGCGTGGTCCAGCCTTCGTCCCCGTCGTCCTCGGCGGGCGCCTGCACCACGCGGGCCAGGCGCCGCACGGCCTCGCGCTGGCCGACTTCCACCAGGTCCAGGCCGGGGGCCAGCGTCGCCAGGCGCCGGGTCATGGAGGGGCGGGTGAGGCCGAAGGGCAGTCGCGCCTCGCGCGGGCGGCCCACCACGAGCGTCGCGCAATTGAGCTGCTGCGCGTGCGCGACCAGCTCGCTCGCGGCGTCGCCGCCCGCCAGGACCGACGTCTCGGCGCCCAGTTCCTCGGCCAGCTTCAGCACGGCCAGGATGCGGTCGCGCTCGGTCGCGGGAAGGCGCCGCAGGGCGGGGGTCTCCACGTAGGCGGCGAACCAGCGCACGCTGGTCTGGCCCGCCAGGCGGGCCGCGGCGCGCACCGTCTGCTCGTCGCCCTCGCGCGGGCCGACGCACGCGAGGATGGCGCCGCCCGTGTTCCACACCGGGGCGATCGCCTCCTGCTCGCGGTAGTCGCGCACGTCGTCCTCGACGTGTTCGGCGGTGCGGCGCAGGGCGATCTCGCGCAGCGCGATCAGGTTGCCCTTGCGGAAGAAGTTCTGTGCCGCGCGCTCGGCCTGCTGCGGCAGGTAGACCTTGCCGCCCTTCAGCCGCGCGATCAGTTCGTCGGGCGTGATGTCGACCAGCACCACCTCGTCGGCGCTGTCCAGGACGGTGTCCGGCACTGTCTCGTGCACCCGGACGCCGGTGATGGCGCCGACCGTGTCGTTCAGGCTCTCCAGGTGCTGCACGTTGAGCGCGGACCACACGTCGATGCCCGCGTCCAGCAGCTCCTGCACGTCCTGCCAGCGCTTCGGGTGGCGCGAGCCGGGCACGTTGGAGTGCGCCAGTTCGTCCACCAGCAGCACGTCCGGCTTGCGCGCCAGGGCGGCGTCGAGGTCGAATTCGCGCAGGATCCGGTCGCGGTAGGGGACCTCCTTCAGCGGCAGCCGCGGCAGCCCCTCGGTGAGCTGCGCCGTTTCGCTGCGGCCATGGGTCTCGACCAGGCCGATCACGACGTCGCGCCCGGCCTGGCGCTCGCGCCGGGCGGCGCCCAGCATCGCGTAGGTCTTCCCCACGCCCGCGCTGGCACCGAAGTAGATGCGCAGGCGCCCGCGCCGCGCCCGCTCCTCCTCCTCGCGCAGCTGCGCGAGCAGTTCGTCGGGGTCCGGCCGCTGGTCGGGGGCGAGCGCCATGCGTGGAGCCTAGCAGCTCGGGCTCAGCGCAGCGCGTCCAGCGCCAGGTTCAGCCGCAGCACGTTGACCACCGGCTCGCCGATCAGCGGCAGCCAGGGGCGTTCGATGGAGCGGTCCACCAGCGCCTCCACCTGGTCGGGCGGCAGCCCGCGGACGCGCGCGATGCGCGCCACCTGGTAGCGCGCGGCGGCGATGCTGATGTCCGGATCCAGGCCGCTGCCCGAGGCGGTGACCAGGTCCACCGGCACGGGCGCGGTGTTGCCCGGGTCGGCGGCCCGCAGCGCCGCGACGCGGCCCTTCACCGCGTCGGCCAGGGCCGGGTTCAGCGGACCGAGGTTGGAGCCGCCGGAATTGGCTGCGTTGTAAGGCATCGGCGAGGTGGCGGAGGGCCGACCCCAGAAATGCTTCGGGTCGCTGAACGCCTGGCCGATGAGGGCCGAGCCGACCGGCCTGCCGTCCTTCAGGACGAGGCCGCCGTCGGCCTGCCACGGGAACGCCGCCCGGGCGATCCCGGTGACGACGCCCGGGTACACGAGGCCGACGACGATCGTGAGCAGGCCGAACAGGACCAGCGTCGGGCGCAGGATGGATTCCTTCTGCGTTTCCATGGTGGGTTCCTTCAGGCCAGCCCGAACGCGGCCAGGATCATGTCGATCATCTTGATGCCCACGAAGGGCACGACGATGCCGCCCAGGCCGTAGATGGCCAGGTTGCGGCGCAGCAGGGCGGCGGCGCCGACAGCGCGGAAGCGCACGCCCTTCAGGGCCAGCGGGATCAGGAACACGATGACCAGCGCGTTGAAGATCACCGCCGACAGGATGGCCGACGCGGGCGTGGCCAGGCGCATCACGTTCAGCGCCGCCAGCTGCGGGTAGGTGGTCGCGAAGATCGCCGGCAGGATGGCGAAGTACTTGGCCACGTCGTTGGCGATGGAGAAGGTGGTGAGCGAGCCGCGCGTCATCAGCAGCGCCTTGCCGGTCTCCACCACCTCCAGCAGCTTGGTCGGGTCGGAGTCGAGGTCGACCATGTTGCCGGCCTCCTTGGCCGCCTGGGTGCCGCTGTTCATCGCCACGGCCACGTCCGCCTGCGCCAGCGCCGGCGCGTCGTTGGTGCCGTCGCCCGTCATGGCCACCAGCCGGCCCTCGGCCTGGTACTGGCGGATCATCCTCAGCTTGGCCTCGGGCGTGGCCTCGGCGAGGAAGTCGTCGACGCCGGCCTCGGCGGCGATCGCGGCGGCCGTGAGCTTGTTGTCGCCGGTGATCATGATCGTGCGGATGCCCATGCGCCGCAGCTCGGCGAAGCGTTCGCGAATGCCGGTCTTCACGATGTCCTTCAGCTCGATCACGCCCAGCACCTTGCCGGCCTCGCACACCACCAGCGGCGTGCTGCCGCGCCGCGCGACCTCGTCGGACGCGCGCGACACCTCCGCCGGCATGGCGCCTCCGAGGACCTGCACGTACTTGCGGATGGCGTCGGCCGCGCCCTTGCGCAGCGCCAGTTCGCCGCCGGAGGCCCGCGGCACGTCGGCGCCGCTCATGCGGTCCTGCGCGCTGAAGGGGATGAAGCGCGCGCCCGCGACCGGGCTGTCATCGACGCGCAGGCGCCGCGCCAGGTCCACGATCGAGCGGCCCTCGGGCGTCTCGTCGGCCAGCGAGGCGAGCAGGGCCACGCGCGCCAGCTGCTCCGGCGCCACGCCCGGGGCCGGGTAGAAGGCCGAGGCCTGGCGGTTGCCGTGCGTGATGGTGCCGGTCTTGTCCAGCAGCAGCACGTCGACGTCACCGGCGGCCTCGACCGCGCGGCCCGAGGTGGCGATCACGTTGGCCTGCATCATGCGGCTCATGCCGGCCACGCCCACGGCCGAAAGCAGTCCGCCGATGGTGGTGGGGATCAGGCAGACCAGCAGCGAGATCAGCGCGGTGAGCGTGACCACCTTGCCCGCGCCCGAGACGTCCACGCTGTAGACGGAGTAGGGCAGCAGCGTGGCCGTGACCACCAGGAATACGATGGTCAGCGCGATCAGCAGGATGTGCAGCGCGACCTCGTTGGGCGTCTTCTGCCGCTTGGCGCTTTCGACCATGCCGATCATGCGGTCCAGGAAGGACTCGCCCGGGTTGACGGTGATGCGCACCACCAGCCAGTCGGACAGCACCCGGGTGCCGCCCGTGACCGAGGAGAAGTCGCCGCCGGCCTCCCGCACCACGGGCGCGGATTCGCCCGTGATCGCGCTCTCGTCGACTGAGGCCACGCCCTCGATCACCTCGCCGTCCAGCGGGACGAAGTCGCCCGGCTCCACCAGCACGACGTCGCCCTTGCGCAGCTCCTCGCCCTTGCGCGGCAGCCACGCGGCCCCGTGGTAGCGGCCATCGCCACCGGGGACCTCGTAGCGCTTGGCCCAGACCTGCCTGCGCATGCCGCGCAGCGAGGCGGCCTGCGCCTTGCTGCGGCCCTCGGCGAGGGCCTCGGCGAAATTGGCGAACAGCACGGTGAACCACAGCCACAGGGCGATGGCGAAGATGAAGCCGGGGTGTGCCTCGCCGCCGCCCCGGATCGCGTGCAGCCACAGCAACGTGGTGACGATGCTGCCGATGTACACGACGAACATCACGGGGTTGTGGAACTGCACGCGCGGGTTCAGCTTGGTGAAGGCCGCCGCCAGCGCCGGCTTCACCAGCGCCGGGTCGAGGAGGCGCAATTCCGGCTTGGGATGCTTGCTCATGGAACCTTCTCCCGGCTTACCTGCCGCCCCACAACATCAGGTGCTCCACCGCGGGGCCCAGGGCCAGGGCGGGGACGAAGTTCAGCAGGCCGACCAGCAGCACCGTGCCCACCAGCAGGGCGACGAACAGGGGGCCGTGCGTGGGCATGGTCCCGGCCGTCACGGGCAGGCGCTTCTTGGCCGCCAGCGCGCCGGCGATGGCGAGCACCGGCACGATCACGCCGAAGCGCCCCAGCCACACCGCGATGCCCAGCATCGTGTTGTAGAAGGGCGTGTTGGCGGACAGGCCGGCGAAGGCGCTGCCGTTGTTGTTGGCCGCCGAGGTGAAGGCGTACAGGATCTCGCTGAAGCCGTGCGCGCCCGGGTTGGCCACGCCCGCCTTGCCCGCGTCGGCGATCACCGCGATCGCCGTGCCGGCCAACGCCACGATGGGCGTGACCAGGATCGCCACCGAGGTGAGCTTCATCTCGTAGGCTTCGATCTTCTTGCCCAGGTATTCCGGCGTGCGGCCGATCATCAGTCCGGCGATGAACACCGCCAGGATCGCGAAGATCAGCATGCCGTACAGGCCCGAGCCGACGCCGCCGAACACCACCTCGCCCAGCTGCATCAGCACCAGCGGCACCATGCCGCCCAGCGGCGTGTAGGAGTCGTGCATGCCGTTGACGGCGCCGCAGGAGGCGGCGGTGGTGATCGCCGCGAACAGGCCGGAGGATTCGATGCCGAAGCGCGCCTCCTTGCCCTCCATGTTGCCGCCCGGCTGGTCCGCCGTCAGGCTCGTGTCGACGCCGAGCGCGGCCAGGTGCGGGTTGCCGGCCTGCTCCGCGGGAATGACCACCACGACCATCGCCACGAGCAGCACGGTCATGGCCGCCAGCACCGCCCAGCCTTGGCGGAGGTCGCCGACGCCGCGGCCGAAGGTGAAGCACAGGCCGGCCGGGATGATGAGGATGGCCAGCATCTGCACCAGGTTGGTCCAGGCGTTCGGGTTCTCGTAGGGATGCGCCGAGTTGGCGTTGAAGAAGCCGCCGCCGTTGGTGCCGACCATCTTGATCGCCTCCTGCGAGGCGACGGGTCCCATGGCGAGGGTCTGGGGCCGGGCCTCCAGCGTCGTCAGCTCCTGGTAGGGCGAGACGTTCTGGATCGAACCCTGCGACACCTGGAACAGGGCGACGACGATGCACAGGGGCAGCAGCAGCCACAAGGTGCTGCGCACCAGGTCGGCCCAGAAGTTGCCGACGCCGGCGGCCGAGCGCTGCGCGAATCCGCGGATCAGGGCGAAGGCCACGGCGATGCCGGTGGCGGCGGAGAAGAAGTTCTGGGCCGCCAGCGCGATCATCTGCACCAGGTAGCCCAGGGTCGACTCGCCGCCGTAGCCCTGCCAGTTGGTGTTGGTGGCGAAGCTCAGGGCGGTGTTGAAGGACGAGTCCGGCGACACCGCGGCCATCTTCGCGGGGTTGAGCGGCAGCCACTGCTGCAGCCGCTGCAGGCCGTAGACGAACAGTGCGCCCACCGCGTTGAAGGCGAGCAGCGCGAACGCGTAGCGCGTCCAGGGCATGGAGCGCTCGGGATCGGTGCCGGCGAGGCTGTACAAAGGCGCCTCGATGCGCCGCATCCAGGCCGGCAGGCGGCCTTCCAGCAGGGCCGCCATCCAGCGGCCGACCGGCCAGGCCAGCAGCAGGACGAGGCCCAGGACCAGGGCCAGCAGGCCCCAGGCAGACGGTGTCATTTCAGAATTCCTCCGCGCGAATGAGCGCGTAGACGAGATACGCCAGCAGCAGAAGGGCGCAGAATCCCGCCAGGCCGTAGAGCGCGACGGGGTCGATCACGGCCGCCGCCCCGGTGCCGGCGCGAGGCGCTCGAGGCCCCGCACCAGCAGGACCATCAGGCCCCACAGGGCGGCGCCCAGCAACAGGAACACCAGATCCATGTCCATCACTCCTTGCGATCGAGAGGGTGGGAGTCTGGCCGGGAAGACGTAAAAACGCGGCAGCGAAGCGGGCCGGCGTCGTATAGAAGCCGTAAAAATGGCGGGTCCAGGATGCCCCGGACGGCTCGCCCGGTCCCACCCGTCAGGCTGGTGCCCGACAATGCCAGGTTCACTCACCCAGCGATCCGATGACCTCCCCTACCGCCGCGGGCGCCGCTCCCTCCTCCCTGAAGCCGGCCCTGGCCCTGGCCGCCCTGGGCGTGGTCTACGGCGACATCGGCACCTCGCCGCTGTACGCCCTGCGCGAGTGCCTGAACCCGGAGCACGGCATCGCGCTCACGCCCGATGCGGTGCTCGGCCTGATGTCGCTGATCTTCTGGGCGCTGACGCTGGTGGTGACGATCAAGTACGTGGTGTTCGTGCTGCGGGCCGACCACGACGGCGAGGGCGGCATCCTGGCGCTGCAGGCGCTGGCGCGCCACGCGGCCGCGGACGGCACCTCGCCCGCCTGGATGCTGGGCGTGGTGGCCGCGATGGGCCTCACGGGCGCGGCCATGTTCTACGGCGACAGCATCATCACCCCGGCGATCTCGGTGCTGTCCGCGGTGGAGGGCCTGAACGTCGCCACGCCGGTGTTCGAGCCCTACGTGATTCCGCTGACGCTGGTGATCCTGGTCGCCCTGTTCATGGTGCAGCGCCTGGGCACGGGCGCCGTGGGGCAGGTGTTCGGTCCGGTCATGCTGCTGTGGTTCGCCACGCTGGCCGTGCTGGGCGTGCAGCACATCGCCGACCAGCCGCAGGTGCTGCAGGCGCTCAACCCCTGGTGGGCCGCCAGCTTCCTGGCGGCGCATCCGGCCAAGTCGGTGGTGGTGCTGGGCTCGGTGTTCCTCGCCGTCACCGGCGGCGAGGCGCTCTATGCGGACATGGGGCACTTCGGCGCGCGCGCGATCCGCCAGGCCTGGTTCTTCGTGGCGCTGCCCGCGCTGGTGCTGAACTACTTCGGCCAGGGCGCCCTGGTGCTCAAGGACCCGTCGGCGATCGACAACCCCTTCTACCGCCTGCTGCCCGCCTGGGGCGTGGTGCCCATGGTGGTGCTGGCGGCGGCGGCGACGGTGATCGCCTCGCAGGCGGTGATCTCCGGCGCCTTCTCGCTCACCGCGCAGGCGATCCGCCTGGGCTACCTGCCGCGCCTGCGCATCGTGCAGACCTCCGGCGAGGCCATCGGCCAGATCTACATGCCGGTGGTGAACTGGCTGCTGGTGCTGGGCGTGGTGGCGCTGGTCATCGGCTTCCGCAGCTCCAGCGCGCTGTCCTCGGCCTACGGCATCGCGGTGTCGGTGACCATGGTCACCACGACCTTCCTGGCGACGCTGGTGGCGCGCCACCTGTGGCACTGGAACCGCTGGGCCGTGCTGGCCGGAGGCGCGGTGTTCCTGGGCATCGACCTGCTGTTCCTGGTCGCCAACAGCCTCAAGATCGCCGACGGCGGCTGGCTGCCGCTGGCGGTGGCCGGCCTGGTCCTGGGGCTGTTCACCACCTGGGCCCGCGGCCGCCAACAGATGCGCGAGATGGCCGACGAGGACCGGGTGGAGCTCGCGCCCTTCATCGAGGCGCTGCTGCAGGACCCGCCGCACCGGGTGCGCGGCACCGCCGTGTTCCTCACCGCGGAGCCCGAGGTCGTGCCCCATGCGCTGCTGCACAACCTCAAGCACAACCAGGTGCTGCACCAGCGCGTCATCATCCTGAAGGTGCAGGCGACCGATTCGCCGCGGGTGGACCCGGCGCACCGCGTCAGCGCCACCGAGCTGGCCGGCGGCTTCTGGCAGGTGACGGTGCGCCACGGCTTCATGGAGGTGCCGGACGTGCCCGAGTTCATGAAGCTCCTGTCCTACCAGCGCGGCATCCCGATCGAGGCGATGACCACCTCCTACTTCGTCTCGCGCGAGACGGTGTCCACGGGCCGGCTGCCGGGCATGACCCGGCCGCGGCAGGCGATCTTCACCTGGCTGCACCGCAACTCCAGCCGTGCCTCCGACTATTTCCGCCTGCCGCCCAACCGCGTCGTGGAGTTCGGCCGCCGGGCCTGAGCGCGGCCCGCGCTCCTACAATGGGCCCTCCGCCCGCAGGAGCAGCCGCGATGGACGACAAGAGCATCCTGGACCATATCAGCGCCCTCATCGACGAGGAGCACGCGCTGCGCCGCGGCGCCGCCCTGGAGCCGGAGCACGCGGCGCGCCTCAAGCGCGTGGAAGACGAACTCGACCAGTGCTGGGACCTGCTGCGCCAGCGGCGCGCCCGCCGCGAGTTCGGCGAGGACCCGGCTGCGGCGCAGCCGCGCGATACCGGCACCGTCGAGAACTACGAAGGCTGAGGCGCTCGAGCGCCTCCCCACGCCGGCACCAGCGCTGCCTCGGCCGGCTCACTTCCAGCTAAGAGAACGCTAAGCCGGCGCTAAACGGCGCTGCCTAGAGTGCATGCACGGCCGGCGCGCGAACGCGGCAGGCCGGGAAGAAAAGGCTTCGTCCTCCGACATCGAAAGGAATCCGTCATGAACACCCGACTCGTGCTCTCGTCCCTCCTGCTCGCCGCCTTCGCCGGCAATGCCCTGGCGGACGACCCGACCGTCGTCAACGACCATTTCGTCCCCAGCAAGACCCGCGCCGAGGTGATGGCGGAACTGAAGGCCTTCCAGGCCTCCGGCCGCAACCCGTGGTCCATCGCCTACCAGCCGCTGAAGTATTTCCACAGCCACACGACGCGCCAGGCGGTGGAGCAGCAGTACCTGGCCTCGCGCAACCAGGTCCAGGCCTTCGACGGCGAGGACAGCGGCTCCTTCTACCTGGCCCAGCACCCCGGTGCCACGGAGGCGACGCCCACCGTCGCGGCCGCGGCCATGCCCTTGAACGTCCAGTGAAGCCTGCGGCAGGGGACGGCCCGCGCCGTCCCCGGGCCCGGGTGGCCCGGCGGGGCATCGCATAATCCCGAGTGCACTCCGAACAAGGGACCGCCATGACCTACCCGAACACGCAGCTCTTCATCAACGGCCAGTGGCAGGACGCCGCCGACGGCCGCACCTTCCCCGTCTTCAACCCCGCCACCGGCCAGGAGATCGGCCGCGTCGCCCAGGCGAGCAAGGCCGACCTGGACCTCGCGCTGGCCGCCGCGCAGAAGGGCTTCGAGACCTGGCGCGACATGGCGCCCGCCGAGCGCGCGAAGATCATGCGCAAGGCCGCCACGCTGATCCGCGAGCGCGCGGGCGAGATCGCCCCGCTGATCACCCAGGAGCAGGGCAAGCCGCTGGCGGAAGCCAAGGGCGAGACGCTGGCCGCGGCCGACCTGATCGACTGGTTCGCCGACGAGGGCCTGCGCGTGTACGGCCGGCTGGTGCCCTCGCGCGGCAAGCCGGAACTGCGGCAGATGGTGGTGAAGGACCCCGTGGGCCCGGTGGCCGCCTTCACGCCCTGGAACTTCCCGATCAACCAGGTGGTGCGCAAGGTCGGCCCCG
The DNA here is from genome assembly GCA_028868995.1 of Burkholderiales bacterium. GTDB lineage: Bacteria > Pseudomonadota > Gammaproteobacteria > Burkholderiales > Burkholderiaceae_C > Ramlibacter. The sequence goes on from JAGWTH010000024.1 coordinate 56,966, forward strand.
CGCTGGCCGCCGGCTGCTCCATGCTGGTCAAGGCCGCCGAGGAGACGCCCGCGGGCCCCGCCGCCTTCATCAAGGCCTTCGCCGACGCCGGCATCCCGCCCGGCGTGCTGGGCCTGGTGTACGGCAACCCGGCCGAGGTCTCCGGCTACCTGATCCCGCATCCGGTGATCCGCAAGGTCACCTTCACCGGCTCCACGCCGGTGGGCAAGCAGCTGGCCGCGCTGGCCGGCCAGCACATGAAGCGCGTGACCATGGAGCTGGGCGGCCACGCGCCGGTGATCGTGTGCGAGGACGCCGACGTCGCGCTGGCCGTCAAGACCGCCGGCGCCGCCAAGTTCCGCAACGCGGGCCAGGTCTGCATCTCGCCCACGCGCTTCCTGGTGCACGAAAGCGTGAAGGACGAGTTCGCCCAGGGGCTGGCGAAGTACGCGCAAGGCCTCAAGGTCGGCGACGGTCTGGCCGAGGGTACGCAGATGGGCCCGCTGGCCAACCCGCGCCGCGTCGCCGCCATGGCCGAGATCCACGAGGACGCGGTGAAGAAGGGTGCCACCGTGCTGGCGGGCGGCAAGCGCATCGGCGACGCCGGCAATTTCTGGGAGCCCACCGTGCTGGTGGACGTGCCGCTGGAAGCCAAGGTCTTCAACGACGAGCCCTTCGGCCCGGTCGCCGGCATCCGCAGTTTCCAGAAACTGGAAGAGGCGATCGCCGAGGCCAACCGCCTGTCCTACGGCCTGGCCGGCTACGCCTTCACGAAGTCGCTGAAGAACGCCGACCTGCTGACTCGCCGCGTGGAAGTCGGCATGCTGTGGATCAACATGCCGGCCATGCCCAGCGCCGAGATGCCCTTCGGCGGCATCAAGGAATCGGGCTACGGCTCCGAAGGCGGCCCGGAGTCGCTGGAGGCCTACCTGAACACGCGCTCGGTCGCCATCATGAACGCGTAAGCCGCCTGCCCGTGAATGAAGAGGGCCGCCCGCGGGCGGCCTTCTTCATGTGCGCCCAGCATGGGCGCGATCTTCGGGGTGCAAGTCCCCGGCCGAGCTGGCCACAGCGAGGCAAGTGAAACGCAACTGCGTGAGGGCGACCGAGCGTGGAGAGGAAGC